>JBBQNL010000007.1:0-63787 GCA_038329855.1 Campylobacterales bacterium | reverse complement strand
ATTAATGTAAAAAATAATTTGTCGGGCAATTTTTTGAGATATCGGTGTCGGAAACAAAGGGGCTACAATCTGCTCATCGAGCTTTTCATAGAGTGAAGTGGAAGAGATGCTCAGCCATTCGATCTGATCACTCGACGCATTGGAAACATAATTTTGAAATGCGCCATACGCCGCTGCCCCACCTGCTTGAGCATTTGACTCTTCAAATCCTGATTTTAGTTCAATACAAGGGTTTTCATTACTGATCACTTGCAAATGTTTTTCTAAATCATTCAGTGAACATTGCAGCAGTGGTAACCATGTTTGCATGGAGAGTCTTGGAAGTTGTTTTTGTTTATAAGAGAGCGTTGTTTGCATCGTCATCCACCTAAAGTAATAAATCTATACCTATAGACTGCATATTTTGTTCTAGGTAAAATTATAGGGATTTATCGAAGAGGTAAGTGATTAAAAATGAGGCAAATTCTGCCCCTATAGGGGCATATTTTAGTACTTGATACGCACCATGCCATTTGGCTGTACGACTTTCATTTGGCAAGCGAGACGTGCTTTTGCACTGGTTTCACCTACTGTTTTAAGTACCGCTTTTTCTTTGTCATTGATAGGGCTCATAAACTCCATCCCTGACTCGATCATCACAACACACGTACCACACTCGCCATCACGGCATCCAAACGGTAACGCACTCCCTGAAGCTTCTACGATATCTTGAATCGTTTTACCCGGTTTGACATTGATTGCCAAAAAGTCATTTATAATTTCTACACGTGTTGTCATAGTATTTCCTTTACTTTAGTTATAGGGTTTGACCAAAATTGATTCTTTGATCACACATTGGCATGCCAAACGTACCGGAGTCGGTCGATTGAATTGTTGAGCGATTTGAGCCTCTTTTTTACTAATAGCACCCATTCCGATCAACGTTTCAAGCTCTTTATCATCCATATAAACCGCTTGTCCTTTAGACGAATAATCTTCTTCCGTTGAAGCGATGATCTCATCATTGGAGATATCCTCGATTCTCACAGCACAGCTTGCGCACATACCGTCTTTGCACTCCGTCGGGATTTTTACTCCATTGCTCTCTGCAACACGCAGTAACAAATCTCCAGCTTTCGCAAATACACGTTTATCCTGATTTCCGCCGAATCCACAAAAAATGACATTAACCATTCTTTCCTCCTCCTGATATTTTCTTTATTGATACGCTCATGGCATTTCGTATCGTTAAAGTCTGCACATATCCCAAAAAGTGAATCACACCTCCCCTTCTTGAGATTGCGCCAATTTATCTGCCGCTATTTGTGCCCGATGCTCTTTGAGCCATTTTAGCTCTTCGGCTACCTCATCATATCCATCATCTTCGAGTGCACTTTCGAGTTCCGCCTCACGGCATCCAAAAGTGATACCGACTTCTATAAAATTCACTTCATAAACGCGTATAGTTTGCAAGAAATCGCCAATTTTGCGAACGTACCCCTCTGCTCCCGCTTCGATGAGAGTGTCACCGTTACGTGAGTGCGGATACGTACCATCATTTCGGATGGTTTTAG
Organism: Campylobacterales bacterium; assembly: GCA_038329855.1. Taxonomy (GTDB): domain Bacteria; phylum Campylobacterota; class Campylobacteria; order Campylobacterales; family Sulfurimonadaceae; genus Sulfuricurvum. Next base: position 62,234 of record JBBQNL010000007.1, on the reverse strand, counting down.
TCAATCGAACTCTCTGCCCGACTCTAAAAACTGAAAGAATTTCATCTTTCGTCGACATCTTATAGAGATTGGCTTGATGCCCTCTTTGCGATCCATCAGGTACGCGATCCAATTCTTCCAGTGTCAAAATTTTTCGATCTTCCAAACTGATTTCTTCCTCAGAAAGAAATGGTTGCTTGGCTTGTACAGGCATGGACTCCATGACTCACCTCCTCTACATCATTACAACTCGTGGAGGTTGAGCACGTTCCGCAAGCACTGGGCTTATCAAACATCTCCCACACATCTGCGGCCGAAGGGCTATAACCATTTTCGAAATTTTTGTAAACGCTGATAAGGGCAAACTTATAATATTCGAGCAATTTCTCATCACTACCCATATCGTGCCCTTTGGCTTTTTCGGCCATTTCACCGAATTTTTTCATGATATGAAACCGTTTTGAGTTCACCAACCGCTCATCGTAAGCAAGATCAAAAAACTCGAAAAATTCTTCAGTATCAGTAATCTTTTGAAATTCGTCTAACGTTCCCATCGTAATCTCCTTATAGTCCCATCTCATTTTTAAGTTGGTCTGCCCACCCTATGACCCGTGTTAAAGTCAAATCCTCTTGGTTAACATCATCGATTCCAAGTCCACAAAATTTTCCATCACGCAAGGCCAGTGAAAATTTATAGTCATATCCGTCCGTTGATGTAAATCCATACGCATCCGCACCAAGAGAAACAAAAAGATCATGCATTTTTCCTAGTGCACTCAAAAAATGCTCTCCATGCTTATCCTGATCTCCAGCACCGAAAAAAGCTACTTTTTTACCGCTTAAATCAGGGCTTTCATTGGTAAGGTCAAACAATGGATCGACCCAATCACGTTGAACATCACCCTGCCCCCACGTCGATGAACCGATGAGCAGAACATCAAAATCCTCAAACTGCTCGATCCCATCAAAATCTTCTTCCATATCGATAAGTTCTGAACCTAAAAATTGTTCAGATAAAAGCTCTGCTGCTGCTCGCGTAACACCGCTGCTGCTACCGAAAAAAATACCTACTTTTGACATAATTACACCCCTATCATGCACGGCTTGTATTGTTCATACACCTTCAATGCACGTTCCAAATTTTTATCCCCTTCTTCAAAGAGAGCTTCAAGACTGCGAAAACTAAAACGATGAGCATCTTTAAAATACTTATCAATAATACAAATACGATCACTAAGAATCGCACATCGTCCAAACCCTTCATGGCTCATTTCCATGATGACATTACAAACAATCCCGGTTTTGCGTTCAAACGATAATGCAATCGCCTTGTAAATCATTTTGATATCATTGATCATCATCTCATCAATATCTGCAATAACCGGAACTGCTTTGAGTTCTTCTTTGGTCTTGACGTATTTCTTGATGAGTAATTCCTCATCCGTGATTCGTGACCAATTTCCAAATTGATCCAGTGCACGAATTTGTCGTATTAACTCAACCCCAAAAGGACTCATTGTTGTTTCTGCTTCCATCTTATTCTCCTAAATATTTTTTATACGTCAAAGGAGCAAAGCCCCTCTTAACTATGCTAACGCTATGTTTCCCTCAGCGGGAAGGTCACATGCAGACAATCTGAACATATTTATTCACCCTCGGCCCAACGGTCTTGTCGCACATCGTGTTCGGTTTGCATTTGAATAATTTTCTTAACCCATGGAGGAGGATTACCGTTAATCATATTCACCAAGCTTTTGAGAACATCTTCGATCAGAGTTGGCTCATTCACTTTCATAGGATTAATTCCTGCACGGATCACTTTTGCCGCTGCTGTCCCCCCGATACTTTCACAATACATGATATTCACTCCCTTGAGTGCACGAACACGAAAATCCGTTTTATCATCATCTTCGAGCTCGGATGTATCCGTTTTAATCACTTCAGAGACTTCATATCCCTCTTGCGAGACGTTGTACACGACAAACTCTTTTGCTCCGCCGAAGTGGGCATTGATCTCTTCCATATCTTTGGTTGCAAAGGCAACTCTCAAAGCATTGTCCATTGTCCCATTTCCTTCAACAATAATCTTAGTGTTCATGTTTGACCTTTCGTAAATGATTTGCGATCTCGAATAAAAAGTACGTACTTCCCTCATACAGCTGATCATTTTTGAGCTGATTACCCAACTCTTCATAATTCGGAAATCCACGAATCACCAATGCCGTATGATGATAACTGTGCAAGATTCGTTCTGCATGAAAATTACTGATCACCATATCTGCACCCTCAAAAAACTTCCGTGCATCTTCCAAATCTCCGACGAAGACATTATCCGCTTCTATGGTATGCAGCACCTCGCTAAACGTCGTCGAGACCGCAGCATCAATGCTTCCCCCGACACTTCGGATCAACGCACACATACCTGCCAACATATCCGGCTCTCCCGTAATCACAAAATGAGAGCTTCCGATCAGAAAATGGCTATCAAGCATCGCATCTTGCAAGCGTGCGCGCCACCGCTTCATCAGCGGTTTAGGATCGATATGTCGTATTTTCATGAGTTCTGCGACAAAATTGTCGCACCCATCCAATCCCATTAGATGATCAAAATGGAGATGTTCGATAGAGGGATTCTTTTTTTTCAAAACAGCTGCCGATTTTTTCATCGATTGCCCGATAGTAATCACTGTCGCACACGTGGCAAGAGAACGTATTTCCTCAACCGTAATCCCCCCATTGGAAAGTTTCCCCTGAGCCTCTTCCCAGTAGCCGTCCAAGGAGGTCGAGAGATCCGGTAATGCATACGTCTCAAAACCGAAATCTTCACACAACCCTTTGATCTTTTCAACCTCGATAGGCTGCATACTCAGATGGGGCAAAAGGACGAGTTTGTTAGATTTTACTTCTGTGGCAGACTCGGTAAGCTGTTCAAGCATAGCCATAACCGTAAGCGCCCAACCGCTCTCCATTCCCCCCTCATAATCGGGAGTATTGACGAAAACGTATGGGATTTCTATATGCATCCCCACGCCCCGTACGTCATCCCCTTTCGTCTCGGTCAGACCCGTCGTGTGCAAACCGATCATAGAGGGCTTGATGTTTTTCTCTTTGCTTTGGATATTCTCTATCGCCATCAATATCGAGTAATCCCCACCGTCTAATACGGCGGTAATATCACTCACCGAAGTGTTGCGCACGGCGATGGGTTCGTTGAAATGGCGGGTAAAAAAGACCTTGGTATACGACGCACACCCCTGAGCACCGTGCATAAGAGGCATACAATCTTTAACCCCTAAAAAAGCAAGGGTTGCCCCCATAGGCTGGGAGTGTTTGATCGGATTGACTTGTAATGGTTTATGTTCATGTTTACTGAGTGAAAAGTCCATTAGTTTGTCTCCCATGGAGCAGGTTTTCCGACATTGGCAAAAACAGGATTTTTAAAGGCGTATTTCAAATCTTCTGCCAGATTGAGCAATCCGCCGTATCCGCCGTAGCTCGTCTTTTTTTCCTGATTGACATCGATAAAAGAGATTTTTTTCTTAATCGCCGTATAAAGACTTCGTCCTCCGGCGAGGAGGATATGTGCTCCGGTAGAATCGATGATTTTCCCTTGCTCGGAGGCTGGTTTTGTCATAAGAACCCCGTTTTCACCTAAATACTCACGTGCTTTATCAATGTCATCCTGTGTCGATTTTGCCACACTGGTAGCCACGACTTCAATCCCCAAATCCTGCAAACCCGAAGCAATAGACCAGGCCTTGTTCCCTCCGGTGTTGAGTACCGCTTTTTTCCCTGCGAACATCTTACGATAGGGCACAAGTGCCATTTCGAGTTCAGTTTCGGCTTCGAAAATCACTGCTTCAGCACGTGCGATGAGATCGGGACATCCCAGTGCGGTAACGATTTCACGGATAGCAAACGTCGTATCCCGTTTGCCGTAAAACGAGACCGATATCCATGGAATACCATACTGCTCATTCATTTTTCGCGTCAACGTGATGAGGGATTTGGCACAGACAATAACATTGAGTTTTGCCCGATGCGCGGTACGAATATCGCCTACCCGACCATCACCGCTCATGGAGCTCAGGACTCGGATGCCGATTTTTTCAAAGAGGGGCAAATATTGCCACATATCCCCGGTTACATTGTAATCCCCGATCAGGTTGATGTCGTAAGGGGTCGTAAACTCTGGCTCTTTTGTCCCGATCAGATGTTCTAAAACCGCTTCCCCTGCAAGCCGCGATCCAAGATTTTTACTCCCGACAAATCCTGCAGCATGGACGGGGACGATGGGAATACTGTATTTTTCGCTCCCTTGTTTGCAAGTCATGTCCAGATCATCGCCGACCAACGCTGTAACACACGTCGAATAGACAAAAATCGCTTCGGGTTTATAATGCTCCATCACATAATCGATCGAACCGGCAAGCCGTTTGTCCCCTCCGAAGATGACATCGTTCGTCGTAATTCCCGTCGTAAAGCCCATTTGTGTATGATCACGTCCCTCATATGACGTTTTTGTCTCTCGTGTCTCCCAAGATGCACCCAAACACGTTTGAGGACCATGAACCAAATGGATCGCATCGGCATAGGGAAAAAGGGATATTTGTGCCCCGTCAAAAGCGCATCCCCCCGTGGCAAGTCCGGGTTTAGGTTTATCGCACCCCTCTCCCGGCTTTTTGTCTTTGCTGTGAGAGCAGGCACTCTCGTTCATCAATTCTTTGATTTTTGCGCGGCTGACCATAGGATTCTCCCAAGCATGAATCTCTTTGTATTGCAACTTTCATGCTAGAGAGGTACCGTGTATGGAAATGTATTTTTAGATTTTTAAATATCGCTTGATCCTAAAATATGATTTTCAATAATAATGATCTATAATTGTCAATAATATAAGGGATACAAATGATAAATATGATGATTGGTTTTTTCAAAGACTTTTTCAAATACAAAGAAAGTGCCAAAAAGCAGCAAAAGTGGTTAGAAAAGTATGCTAAGCAGAAAAATTATGCCCTTAATCCGAGTTGGATGATGCTAACGAATCTCAAAAGTAATCTTTGCGAAATGGAAGCGACTTTTGGCAAGCGTTATTGCCCTTGCTTTGAGCCCTCTTCCGACGAAGCGTTAAACAAAAAGATGATGTGTCCTTGTACCTTCATTGAGGATGAGATTGCCCAATACGGTACTTGCCACTGTGCACTTTTTGGTCCTACAAACTTGAGTAAAGCCAGCTGGAAAGCATCATCAAAACGTCTTATGGATGAGTATCAAGTACCGAAAAATCTTAAAAATGGTGTTCTTGATACCCGTGGAATGCCCCTTGATCCACACCGTTCTCTTCCCATTCCCGACATGATGCATCAGGTCAAATCCACTCTCAACGGTTACAAGGGCGAAACACTTACCGTCATAGTAGAACACGAACAAGAGGTGAAAAATTTAGAGAAAATAGCCCAATATCGAGGTTTAAAACTCAACAGTGTTGATAAAAACGGCAGTTTTGAAGCCGTATTGGACTTTAGAAAATAAGTCTGGAGAACGCGTCTTCGAGAAAATACTATTTCTCTTAGATACTTACCCTTCCCCGCCATTCACTTTTCCCCGCATTTTTTTAATATTCCCATGCTTCTTTTTGCTGTCCATCCGTCTTTTCTGCGAATTTCTCGTGGGTTTAGTCGGTTTGCGTTTTTTTTGCACTACCGTAATGCTTTTGATGAGCTCTTTGAGCCGTTCAAGTGCCGCCTCTTTATTCTCTTCTTGACTTCGGGACTCTTGGGATTTGATATTGATAATACCGTCTTTGGTGATACGGTGATCGGTGAGCGCTAAAAGACGTTCTTTGTAGAGATCGGGGAGACTGGAAGCATTGATATCAAAGCGCAAATGAATTGCGGTAGAGACTTTATTGACGTTTTGTCCTCCCGCGCCTTGGGAGCGTATCGCGGTGATCTCGATTTCAGAGTCGGGAATTGAGACGGTGGAGGTTATATCAAGCACTTACTCGTGCCCTTGCTTCTTGCGGCTGACAAAATTTAAGATCGCCATGGAGACGATCAAAATTCCGACACCGCTGATGAGATAAAAAGCGTAATGCATGTTACGGATATCGTCGATCGCCACTTTGAATACCACCATCAGCGATTCGATCGAGAGGGCAATGATAATTGAAGTCAGAAATTTGGTCAGCGTTTTGTATTCACTCCCCTCTTCGAGTGTTAATGAGCGATAAAATACCTCCTGTTCCAGAATGGTTTTTGCCAGATCGTAAATCGCGATCGCAAGGGTTATCCCGATAATCGATTTGAACACATGCTGTAGTGTTTCGTCACCGAAACTCATAAGGGCTTTGGCAAATCCGATCAAACCGTAGATACCGAGAAAAAGGGCCAACAGCACCAATCCTCCACCCAACAATGCGTAAACCCAAACGGAGAGTTTGGAAATAAGTCGGTTGCTGTCGATCAAATGCATTTTTGTTAATACCGCAACAACATCCAAATCAAATACGGCAATTTTTCCATCAGGGTATTTGCGTGCAACGGAGACTTTCGGCTGTCCGCTGTTGGCACAGATGTAAGGGCTTGAGATGTAGTTGCCGTTTTCGTTAAACTGAATACGGTTGATAAAATATCCCCTATCGGTCCCTTTCATCGTCATATCATTCCCACTGCGACGCCATGTTGGGGTCATCTGCTCACCTTTTGCATCCATCACATACATATCGCTTAGACAAGGCAGACGTTTGAAAAAGCTACGAACTTGCACCTCATCGAAATCTTGGTGCGGATTGTCGCTGATCGTTGTGAGTAAAAATCCCTCTACCGCTTCTCGATTATCCCGATATATTTGCATCATCTGTTTCATTAGCAATTCCCTACTCCATAAAGTTGTTTAAGTGTATCCAAATCGGCCGTTGGATGTCAAAAAAATGACAATACCTATTTCGTTCCGCAATTAGATTATATACATAATAGTTATTATAATAAGTATTTAAGTTCAATTCCTTTAAAATGCTAAAATATTTTACAAAAGGATTATTATGAGTTTTGAATCCGACAAGACAATAGGTTTTCTGATTGCCAAAGCACGAAATGTCCTAAAGAATGAATTCGAAAAAGAGCTAAAACTGTACTCTCTTTCCTATGCCCATCGAGTTATTCTCATTCGCTTATGTGAAAAAGACGGCTTAACTCAAAAGGAGTTGGCACAAGACACTTATTTTGAGCAATCTAATCTCACTCTTATGCTCGATAAATTGGAACTCAAAGGGTTGGTAAAGCGCTCAGCCAAAGAAAATGACCGAAGAGCTTATATCGTCACGATTACTCCTGAGGGTAAAAAGCTTAGAAACTCACTTGTTGAAATGGGAGAAAATGTGATGGATAAAGCATTAAAAGGGTTGTCTGCTGAGCAAAAAGAGGAGCTTTCCAACATGCTTCAACTGATTTATGAAAATCTCAAAAATACCACATCTCGCAGTTAAACGCAACACAAAAAGGAATTATATTATGACAAAAATATATAAAGCTGCACTATACCTTATAGCAATGGGAACTATAGCTCCCTGTTTTGCTGATACGTACCAAGATGGTATAAAAGCGTTAGACAATAAAATCTATTCAGAAGCAGTTGCACAGTTTGAAAAAGCGTGTGACAATGGCAATTCAAAAGGGTGCTTCCAACTTGGTAGACTGTATGAAAAAGGGGATGGTCTAGTACAAAATAAGTACAAAGCCGTTTCACTCTACACACAAGCTTGCCATGGCGGTGAAGCAGATGGATGCAGTAATATCGCTTTGATGTATGATACGCCCTAAAGGATTCATTGTGTCCCCTAAAATACCGATAGGTATCTGTTTTCTTTTACTCTTAACCGGATGTGTGCCCAAGATCGATAAGGCAGCTCTACTCACGGACACAGCCGTAACAATCGATTTAAAAAAGAGCATCAACCTATTCGACGATAATAATACTCATCTCGTACGTGAATGGTGGAAAGGATACGGGGATGAACAGCTCAGTACCATAATCGAGCAAGCATTATCCAACGCACCGACCCTTAAAAGCATTGAAGCACGGTACGCACAAGCCAACAGCATCATCCAATCGGTTCAATCGCACAACCTGCCTCAACTTTCTGCCAGCGCAAGCGTCATTCGAGAACGCTTCAGTGAAAATCACATTTTTCCCCCACCATTGGGCGGCGGTACGTATACGCAGTATCAACCCGCACTAGCACTGGATTACAATTTTGACTTTTGGAACTCACGAGGCTCCCATATTATGGCCGCTAAAAATAGTGCTTTAGCCCAAAGAGCATCAATTGAAGCCTCCAAAGTGGCATTGACGAGCGCTATGTGCGAAACGTACCTCTCCTGGAACTATGACGAACGTAAGCTTGCCGTATTAAACGCCATGGATCACACAACCCGCGATGAGCTGAGAATCGTTGAAAAGCAATATCGGATGGGGTTGATCGACGCCGTAGCGATCAATGAGAAAAAAAGTTCCATTGCTCATATATCACAGCGCATCGCCGAAACAAATCGTGTGATTGAAGGGAAAAAAGAGGCTTTGTGTATTCTGGGTGGATTTCTCCCTTCTTATGCAAATACCCTAAAAATTCCTCATATTAACGACACATTCACCCTCCCCTTACCTAAAGAGATCATGCTCAATCTTCTCGCCCACCGTCCGGATGTTGCTATCGCAAAATACACGGCTTTAAGCAAAAGCCATACGATTGAACAGACAAAAGCCCAATTTTATCCCAATATCAGCTTATCAGGACTCATCGGCTTTACCTCATTTAGCTGGATAAAGCTTTTCGATCACTCTTCTTTCACCCCATCGGGAGGAATTGCGTTATCCCTTCCGTTGCTGGACTGGGGGCAAAGAGAAGCCAATTTAAAAAACAGTGTGAGCGATTATAACAGTTCGGTCTATGAGTATAACAGTGTTGTTATCAAAGCAGCCAATGAAGTCGTTGTTTTACTCAAACAAGCCAAACTGATAGAAACACAACAGCAGTTTCACCATGAGGAGCTCAACGCTAAAAAAGCAAACGAGGCCATCAGCCGCAAAAGACTCGCGTTAGGATTGAATAATAAACTCCCCTATCTCTCCGCTAAAAAAACAGTATTCGAGGGGGAAATCGATGCCCTCTCACTAGACGAAATAAAATCGTTAAATCAAATCCATCTGATCACAGCATTAGGGGGCGGTTACACCGATAATGGGGACACCAATGCAATCCGCTAATATGGTTAGAACCTCTTTTAAAACCTTTTCGTGGAAGCGAATATTGTCGGAGTGGCTCTCAATCGATGCTCCCGTTCTTATCTATATGGCCAAGGCAACCATTGCCGCGCTGTTAGCGTTGTGGATTGCGATGACCTTGAACATGCCCGATCCCCGTACAGCTATTTTTACCGTCTTTATCGTCATGCAGCCGCAAAGCGGACTGGTATTTTCCAAAAGCTATTACCGTGTTTTGGGAACGATCGCGGGGGTAGGCATTTCATTGGTGCTCATGGGGATGTTTTCGCAGGATCCGATATGGTTTATCGCCTTTTTTGCCCTCTGGATAGGTCTTACCACCGCTGCGGGATTCAAATATCGCAATTTCCAGTTTTACGGGTTTGTTTTGGCGGGATACACACTCTGTATCGTGGCACTTCCCGTGATCGAGACACCGCTTGAGGTTTTTGACATCGCCGTTTCACGTTTTTCAGAAGTCGTTATCGGTATCATGTGTGCAACACTCGTCAGCGATATACTTTTTCCCCGTCGCCTCTTGGATTCGTTAATCGCAAGTGAGCAGGAACGCTTCCTCAACGTCCTCTCTACCTTGTCTGATCCCCAATCGCTTTTCGGTACATTCGATGATACCAATCCGGCCGTCAGCCGATTTTCAAGCGGGGTTGTTGGACTCAATGCGGTACGGATCAACAGCAGTTTTGAGAGCGGGGCCGACCAAAAAGAACGGCAGCACTATGAGCATCTTAACCACGAGTATATGAATCTCTCTACAACGTTTCACTCCCTTAAAAGTATCATAGGGTCAATAAAAGATCGTGAAAAAAACGAAATATTAAGTGAGTTAGAGTCTCTTTATGCCCCTCTCTCATCCGTCTTAACAACACTTCCAGACACACTATTGACACCAAAAGATTTGGAGAATCTACTTCAAGAACTTTTAGAGGCAAAAAAAACAATCCAAGAAGTGTTAGAGAATAAACGCCTTTATGTATTGACACACACAGAGGGAGAAGATGAATTTATATCGGCAGCGCATTTGATCATCCGCCTCTTAAATGAGCTACACAACCATTGCGCCACGTACCTCTCATTACTCAAACATCGTTTATCGGGGAACGGATCCCGCGAGCTCAGTCGGATGGTACAGTTTTCAACCCATACCGATAATGTACTCGTAGGGCTCGCCGCCTTGCGCGGAAGCGGTGTGTTGCTTTTAACCATGCTCTTTTGGATACTAACCGCATGGCCCTACGCTACCCTGACCATCACGATGGCCGTTGTCATCGGACTGCTGCTTGGAACAATGCCCAGCCCACTCGATGGGGTCAAAGACTTTTTCAAAGGAGCCGTTGTTGCACTCTTTGTTTCAGCACTCTACGATTTTTATCTGATACCGGCGTATACATCCGATCTTTTAACCCTCGGGCTGCTCCTTTCTCCGACTTTAGCATTCATTGGATGGATGACGACAAGACCGAAATTAGCCATTTTTTCCTTCGGGTTTGTTTTCATGTTTATGAGTCAATGCGCCCTTGATCCTTATTATAAAATCGAACCAACCAAGTATTTGGAGAGTTCTTTGGCGGCTTTGATAGGAATAGTTTTCGGCGGTCTTGCGTATGTACTGGTGAATTTCTGGTCCTGTTCGCTTACACAGCAGAGGGTTGCGAAAATATTACGCCGTCAAATTGTGAGTCTGTGCAAGGGAGCATTGAATGTAGAGCGTAGTGCCCTCGAAACTACGGGACGTGATTTAGTACAGCAGTTTTCGACGCAGGGAAGACTGAATATGCGCTCCAGCCGTCTCGTGTTTGAATGGCTTCTGTCCACTCTTGAGATCGGACGCTCAATTTTGACAATCCGACGCACTCTTCAACGGATTTATCTCCGTTATCACACTAAAAGTATCGATATTGCCTTGGAATCGCTCGAAGAGTATTTTGAAACACCGTCACTATCCCAGCGGGATCAGCTTCTTAATACCTTAAAAAGCATGCTTCAAGAGTTGCGTTTAATGCAAATGCCAAACGAGAAAGCTCAGTTCAAACGCGTGCAGATACTCATCGTTGAATTTGCCCTCATACGTACGGTTTTGCTCAACTCCCAAACCTTTCCGGTGGTCACGGAGGATTCATGCCATTAGATATAACCTTGTTCGGGATACAGATGCCGACCCTACTCCCTATTTTCGTTATAAGTGCCGTTGTGCAGATTTTCATCGACCGTGTGATGTCGGATGCCGGCATTTACAATCATGTTTGGCATCCGGGACTGTTTCGAACGGCCGTATTTGTCTGTTTGTTCACGATCCCGTGTTTACTAATTTATCGTTAAGGTGCTAAAATGAATAAAAATAACAAAGTATCAAAGCTTTTACGCTTTGCCATCACTTTTTTGGTGGTTTCGCTGGCAATCTTTTTAGGTCTGATGTTATGGGACAACTATATGAACAGTGCATGGACAAGGGATGGTCGTGTCCGTGCGGATGTTGTTATGGTTGCACCGGATGTCGGGGGGTTGGTTAGCCGTGTCGTCGTTGTGGACAATCAGTTTGTCAAAAAAGGGGACCTCCTGTATCAAATCGATGAGGTCCGTTTTCGCCACGCGTTGCATGAAGCACAAGCCATTGCCCAAACGCGTAAAGCCGAGTATGAGATGAAAAAACGGCAATCTGCCCGACGCAGCGCTGCGGACGATGAGATCGTATCGGCTGAAAACCGTGACGATGCTCTTTATGATGCCCAAATTGCCCATGCCAAATACGAAGAGGCAATGACGCAAGTGGAAACTCAAGAGCTTAATCTTGAACGCTCCTCTGTCCGTGCACCTACGGATGGATGGGTATCCAACCTCTTGTTGCGAAAAGGGGATTTTGTTCAAACGGGGGAAAAACGCCTCGCCATTATTACCAGCGGCTCCTTCTGGGTCTATGGCTATTTTGAAGAACATAAACTCTCTCTTATTCATGTCGGAGATAAAGCCGAGATGAAGATGCTGGGGACAAAATTTACCGTCAAAGGGCACGTTGAAAGCATCGCTAGAGGGATTGCCGATCGAGACAATACCACAGATGGGCGCCTTTTGGCCAATGTCAATCCCATTTTTACCTGGGTCCGATTGGCGCAGCGTATACCGGTTCGTATCCACATCGACGAAGTGCCGAAAGGGATGACCCTCTCAGCAGGGATGACCTGTTCGGTAAGTATTCATCCTGCCAAATCCGATAAAAGTAATACACGTTTTAAATAGATTTTCATCAACATAAGAGTTCTGTAACCAGCAATGCCGCTCCTGCAGACTCTGTAAAACCTATAGATGCCTTATTCTCTATTATATGATACAATCAACTAAAAGTTTTGGATGGTAAGTACGCTTATTCAAGACCAAAAAGATGGATTAACTATGAAAATATGCGGGAATCAAGATTGTGAAGATGGAGTATCGTTTTCCAAGAATCTAATAGCCCGCGTATGGGGACATTGGTGCTTAAAAGCCGTCGGAACAATGACCTTTATGGCTGTCTTTTTTTCATTTTATCTGTACATTCTCAAAAATCCCTATTTTTTAATTACCCAAATGCCATTTACCGTTGTGGATAACAACATCGGGTTTCAGCCCTATTTTCTCTATTTTTATCTCTCTTTATGGGTCTATGTCTCATTGGTACCGGCACTCATGAAAACCAAAAAAGAGTTGTTATATTTTGGCGCTTATATAGGAGGTCTTTGTCTCGCAGGTATCATTGTTTATCTCCTTTTCCCGACCTCGATACCTCAAAGCAGTATCAATTGGGCTCATTATCCTGAGTTTTCTATGTTAAAAACGATCGATACTGCCGGAAATGCTTTTCCCTCTTTGCACGTTGCAACCGCATTTTTCTCTCTCTTTTGGTTTGATCGGGAGCTCAAACAAATGCATGCGCATCGATCGCTTTTGTGGCTGAACGGAATTTGGTGTTTTGGAATTATTTATTCGACGATGGCCATTAAACAGCACGTATTTCTAGATGTTCTCGGTGGATTGATACTGGGAGGGCTATTTGCGCTCTTAACCCTTCGCTATCACAAAATTAAAGTGTTAAACTAAAATCTCTCCGGCTGATACTTTTTTGGCATACGCATCCATTCGAATAAAACTGGGAGAAAACTCTTCTATAAGCGATACTAATTTCTCTTCGCACCCGGCAATCCCCTGATAATGAAAATAGCCATCCATCCACCCCAGTTTTAACCTTGGCTGATGAACATCTATTTCTCTAGGGTGCACGTAGATGAAAACACTTTTTCCCTCGCGGTTTTTGGCTCTCATTACCTGTTTTATAAGCCACGTTGGAAAAAATCGTAAATATCCCCCTCCCGCATACCCCACACGGTTTCCAAAAAGAGTCATAACACTTTGCGGTATTTCTAAAATAGGCAAAGAGGTGGGGTAGTTAGGAGTATCCGAAAAATTCTCGATTCCAAAAAGAGTGTTTTTAGCCGGATACACCGAGGAGGAATAAGCAAATCCTTCCTCTGCTAAAATTTTATAAAACCAAGGGAGAGTATCGCGCTTCACCGACCATGAGGGGGCGCGAAATCCGACGACCTTTTCACCGATGATTTGCTCCAATATTTCCGAGGATGCTTGGATATCTGTACGAAATTCATCCGGTGTCATGGGATAAACAAGCTTGTGAGAACTGCCGTGTGAGGCGATTTCATGTCCTGCATCAAAGAGCTTTTTAACAATATGAGGTTTAGACAAAGCAACATCACCCAAAATAAAACAAGTGGATTTTACATTAAATGTATCACATAGTGCGATAAGTTGATCAACATTTTTTTCTAAATTGGTCGATTGAAAATCGTACTGAGAGGAATCGATACCGTCGTAGTTAGCATGAAACCACTCTTCGATATCAAACGTTAAAAAATTATTGGTTATCATAAAGATGATTATAACCATTTTGCGAAGCACTATTGCTATAATCCATCAAAAATATATGACATAAAAATCTCATTAAAGTATGAGGTAGATTATTGTATACTTTTAATAAATTTTCATATAATAAAATATTTAGGATGGGATGAATACCTTAACCAACCAACTTTACACTCTCATAAAAAAAGAAGAGACTCAGGCCATTATCGTTTTAGCGGATGATACCCATCCTATTTTTAAGGCTCATTTCGAGGGAAATCCCCTTTTGCCTGCATTTTTGCAAGTGGATATTATTGCGGAAATTTTTGACTTAACCATTAGCGAAATCAGTCGATCAAAATTCATGGAACCTTTAAAGCCGTTAGATACCTTAACCCTAAATTTGGAAAAGCGCCCTCAAGGGATAAAAGTCAGACTACTAAAACAGGAGCATGTATGCAGCGAGATCTATCTTGAAATTAGATAAACTTTGTATCGTTATACCCGTTTACAATAACCCTAAAACGATTGCACATGTTGTTCACGAAGCTTGGGCATTTGGCCTGACCATCATCGTCGTAGATGACGGCTCTGACATTTTGGTTGAAACCCTTTTGCACAAAGAGGAGCGCATAGTCATCGTACGTCATCCGGTCAATCAAGGCAAAGGGATCGCGCTTCGCAGCGGTGCGAAACAAGCCAAAGAGTTAGGATTTGAATATTGCCTGACCATGGATGGAGACGGGCAGCATTTTGCAGATGATATCCCATCGTTTTTAAATCTTTTTGAGAAAGAAAAAAATACGAACATGCTGATAATCGGTGTGCGTGATTTTGAAACCTGCAATCCCCCTAAATCCTCCTCCATCGGACGACGTCTAGGGAATTTTTGGGTATGGGTGGAGACCGGGACATGGGTATCGGATACCCAAACCGGATTTCGGCTTTATCCGGTGGAGTGCTTGCTTTACTCCTCTGCTGCCATTCGATATGATTTTGAAACCGAAAATATCGTCCGGTTTTTATGGGACGGCGGTACTATTTTTGAAGTGATGGTAAAAACCGTGTACGATGAGTCCCGCGTGACCCATTTTCACAAACTAAAAGATAATCTTTTTATGGTCATCTTACACACGAAACTCGTTCTATCACGAATATTTTTACTAAAAGGGATACTAAAATAATATGACAGTAATCATCAATGATCAATTTATACCCTTCGAGAATGTAGCCAATGCTTCCGAAGTAAAGCTCGATACAAGCGTACTTTTTAGAGATAAAATTGCGGCTGCGGAAAAACTTCTGCTAAAAGAGATTAGCGACGGTCATCCGATTTATGGGGTGACGACGGGATACGGCGATTCGGGGAAAAACTATCTTGTATACGAAGATGCACGAACGTTACAGGTGAATTTGTACCGCTTTCATGGATGCGGTGTCGGTGACATCCTCTCTGAAAAAGAGATTTTCAACATCGTTTTGGTCCGTCTAATCAGTATCTCAAAAGGATACTCCGGGGTGAGTATCGAGCTGTTGGAAGCGATGCTGAAATTTCTCGAACTGGGTATTCTCCCCGCCATCCCATCCAAAGGATCAGTCGGCGCCAGCGGAGATTTGACCCCATTGTCCTACATTGCGGCAGCTCTTGCGGGAGAAAGAGAAGTCATTTATCGCTCCCAAATCCGCCCCTCTGCCGAAGTGCTGCGTGAGTGCGGACTTGAACCCTACACGTTTAAACCCAAAGAAGCACTGGCCATTATGAACGGAACCTCCGTTATGACGGGGGTTTTGGTAAGTCAGCTTGAAAATTTCGAACGGTTGCTTAGAGGGTTGGAGAGCTTTTCGGCCGGATTATTTGAGGCGATGGAAGCCGATACGACTGCTCTGGAACCGTTTGTCCATCAGGTTAAG
Source organism: Campylobacterales bacterium (assembly GCA_038329855.1). Classification (GTDB taxonomy): domain Bacteria; phylum Campylobacterota; class Campylobacteria; order Campylobacterales; family Sulfurimonadaceae; genus Sulfuricurvum. Next base: position 46,181 of record JBBQNL010000007.1, on the reverse strand, counting down.
CCTTTTGAAGGGCAAATCAAATGTGCCTCGAACCTGAGAGAAAAGTTAGTAGGTGCAACGCTAGTGCATGATCGCCTTTCGCGCTATAAAAGTTTTTTTGATGCAGAACACCATAATATCCAAGACCGTTATTCAATACGATGTATCCCTCAAGTTTTAGGGGTGGCATGGGATAACCTAGCACAAGCCAAACAATGGGTGGAGACAGAGATCAACTCGGTGAGTGATAATCCCCTTATCAATTGCGATGAGCAGATTATTTATACCGGCTGTAATTTCTACGGCGGCTACATGGCCCATGCGGCCGATACGCTGAAAATATGTCTGGCCAATATGGCGGATTTGCTGGATAAACAATTCGCCCTTTTGGTGGATGATAAGTTTAATCGCGGTTTGGGCGAAAATTTAAAGCTTTCCAGTGAACCTTATCATCATGGGTTTAAAGCGATGCAAATTACCCTCAGTTCACTCAGTGCCGATGTGATGATGCGGATGCTCCCTGCGAGTGTCTTTTCACGCTCAACCGAATCGATGAACCAAGACAAAGTGAGTATGGGGACCACCAGTGCGTTGGGATTAAAAGATGGAATTGTCGATTTTTCATCGATGCTAGCCATCGCGATGTTGGGAATAGCCCAGGCAATGGATATTCGGGGAGTGGATAAATTCTCGCCATTTGCCCAAGCGCTGCAGCGAAAAATTCGTGCTATCTCACCTCCTTTGATGGAAGATCGAAGACTCGATGGTGACATTGCCAAAATAAGAGAACTTCTTCTTCAGGGAGAATTCGCATGAAAACCGTTCTCGTAACCGGAGCTACGGGGGCAATCGGCGAAGCTGTCGTGCGACTGTTTTCCTCTAACGGCTATTTCGTTTACCTCCATTACCACAGCAACAAAGCCAAAGCTGATGAACTTGTCGAAGAACTGAAAAATGCACAGAGTATCGGTTTTGATATTGCCTCGGCCGAGAGCGTCCGAAGTGCATTAGAGGGGATAACGGTCGATGTACTGGTAAACAATGCGGGTAAAACGAAAGATAAACTCTTTTTTTGGATGGAAGACAGCGATTGGGATGATGTCATTCAAACCAATCTTACAGGCACCTATTATGTGACCAAAGCACTTCTTCCAGCCATGCAAAAACAAAAAAGCGGCGCGATTATCAATGTCGCCTCGGTTGCCGGAGTCGTCGGAAACGTGGGACAGGCAAACTATGCGGCGTCTAAAGGAGGGATGATTGCGATGACCAAATCCTTAGCCCTTGAAGTCGCGCGGTACAAAATTCGTGCCAACTGTGTCGTCCCTGGATTTATCCACTCAGAGATGACGGCGGATTTTAATGAAAAAGATTTTGAAAAAATGATTCCCATGAAGCGATTCGGCAATCCGGACGAAGTGGCAGAGGTTATTTTTTTCCTCGCAGATAAAGCGTCGTATATTACGGCAGAAGTGATCAATATTTCCGGCGGGATGGTCCGATAATGCGGCGGGTTGTCATTACAGGAATCGGATTTTATTCTCCCATCGGTGATAATCTGACCGATTTACGCAGCAGTTTTGAGCAGATGAAAAGCGGCGTAAGGGCCATGCCCGAATGGGAAAGCGCCAACGGTTTATCCGCCAGGATAGCCGGGGTTGTAGAACAAAATGATTTTAGCGAGATCCCGCGGCAATATCGCCGTACCATGGACAGAGTTGCAATGATATCCGCCCTATCTCTAAAGCGGGCCATTGCACAAAGCGGTCTCACCCCATACGAAGTTTCCGCTCCCAGAACGGGAATCTCATTTGGTTCTGCCATGGGAGGACTGGAGACGCTGTTTGACTATGCTGAAGATGTTTCACATAACAGCGGGTTTGGACGTCAAAACGCTACCGCATTTTTACGCTTCATGAGCCATACCGTGGCAGCAAATTTGGCGGTAATGTTTGGGATCATCGGACGTAACATACCGACTAGCTCAGCCTGTACCGCCTCTTCACAAGCCATTGGAGCCGGATATGAATCGATCAAATATGGGATGAGCGATGTCATGCTTGTCGGAGGTGCAGAAGGTCTGCATTACGTCGAAGCAGGGATTTTTGACAGTATGGGAGCAACTGCTATGGGCTACAACGACAATCCTACAGAGGCATCACGACCGTTTGATATTGGACGTTCTGGTTTGGTCGTCTCGGAAGGTTCTGGCGCCCTGGTACTGGAAGAGTATGAACATGCCAAAGCCAGAGGTGCCGTGATCCTAGGTGAAGTTGCAGGGTATGCGACCGGATGTGACGGAAGCCATATAACCCTCCCCTCCGAGCGAGGCATGGAATCGGTTATGCGTGATGCCCTGAGCGACGCTCGGCTAAATTCAAGCGATATTGGGTATATTAACGCCAATGCAACGGCAACACCCAAAGGGGATATTTCCGAATCGATTGCAGTCCATCGGGTATTTGGGAATACCACACCTATCAGTAGCATAAAAGGGTATACGGGCCATATGTTCGGCGGCGGTGGGGCCTTTGAAACGATTGTATCCCTCATGGCACTGAATGATTCCTTTTTACCTGCCAATAAAAATCTCGTTGAGATCGATCCGGCATGTGCCCCTTTGGATTATATTCGCACCCATCGTGAGGCACCCATTACGGCTGTCATGAACAATAATTTTGCGTTCGGGGGGATAAATACCTCGATCATACTAAAAAAATTCCACTCTTAAAGGTCTTAAGGATGAATACTGAAATATTTGAAAAAGTTCAAGAAATTATCGTCGAGCAGTTTGAAAAAAAACCGGATGAAATTACCCTTGAAAAATCATTAGTGGAAGATTTGGAACTCGACAGCTTGGATATGTTTGATTTGGTGTGTGCGTTGGAAAAAGAGTATGATTTCCATTTTGAGCGCGACAAAAGTTCGTCCATCACAACCGTAGGCGATATCGTGGGGCAATTAGAAGAACATTTCTCAAAATAATGCTTTTCTCGTTCTTCTATATTCCATTCATCCTGCTGGCGTGTTACTATTTACCTGTAGCAACCGTGGGTATCTCTCTGGTTATCGCGGGAGGTCTCTGGAATATCCTTTTGATTTTTCGTCAAAGCGAACGTAAAAAATTCATCTCTCCTCTCATCCTAACTGTGCTGGGAATCAGTGCTTGGATTTCAGGAGATTTTATTGCACTGAAACTATATCCTCTCCTCCTTTCTCTCCTTTTTTTACTCTATTTCATCACCTCCGTTGTCACCAAAAAGTATCTCCTTATTGCATGGGTAGAAAAGTTCAAAAAACGTCCTCTGGAGAGCTTGGAGTACCAAGATGTAATTGTTTCTCATTGGTTTTGGATTGGTGTATTGGGGGTCAACAGTTCACTGCATCTATATTTTGTGCTAAAAGACAATACATTTTTGTGGGCACTGTACTCTTTTGCAGGATGGTATCTCCTCTTTGGGACAGCGATGGCATTGCAGCTTTTATTCGCTTATCGAAGACAAATACCCCAATGGATTCGCAACATCTGGGGATATGGTCTTTTTATCGGGGTGATTCTTCTTGGATTCATCCCCGCAATTGCAGCGTATTTTATGATGCGGATCATGAAAAAACCAAAGCCCCATATTATTTTTCAGCGCATCACCGCTGCAATGTTTCGAATCTTTTTTCACTGTGCCCCCGGTATCGGAAAGATTGATCTGCAAGTCAATCCAAACTATCATGCAGACCATACGTACATCTATGTTGCCAGTCATGAATCTTGGCTCGACTATCCACTCATGGGAACCTACATAACCGATCTATACCATCTAACCAACAAAAAAAGCCCTTTCATCTGGTTTTTACGCCCCATTTCTTCCCTTTTAGGGGTGGTTGAGGGGATCAATGTCCTTCATGTGCTGCTTCAAAACTTGCGGGCTAAAAGCAATGTTTTGATCTTTGCAGAAGGATCTCGAAGCGCTGACAGCACACTGCTTCCTTTCAAAAAAGGGGCCTTTTCACTGGCCTTGGAGTCGGGAGTTGAAATTGTCCCGGTTGTGATTTCAGGGACACGCCATCTGGTTCCAAAAGGAAATTTTTCATGGCAAAAAGTCCAAGGAATAACGATAAAAATTCGGATTATGGAGCCGATGAAACCTTACCAAGGTGAGGATGTTCAGCAGTATAAGCAGCGTGTCTGGGAAAAGATGAGCCAGATGAAAGAGGCGATCGAACTCTCCTAGAGCACCGTTTCACTCTTAAAAAAATCATACAGATTAAACCACTGATCGGGATGTTCCTTCAACGCTTTTTCTAAGATCTGCGCATATTCCTGAGCGGCTTTGGCAATCGATTCTTCTTTGGGGAGGGTGCGATCATAGGGGGACAGCTTAGTGTAGCTCACGTCGTAATGATAGTTTCGTTCTCGAAAGGACAACAGTACAATCAAGGGGACATTGCGGTTATATCCGACTTCAAAAGGATTTTTGTTGATTATAACCCGTTTCCCAAACAACATAACGGAAACACCCCCTTGTTTCGTTAAAAAACGATCGGCCATCATCGCGACAATTTCACCTTTTTGAAAAGCATTCGCGATGCGAATCGCCACCGGAATCGATCCTTCCGAGAGATCAATGATTTTGAGGGTGTTGTTATGTTTGTCTTCCATGAATTTTCCAAACCCTTGGATGCTCTCTTTGATCACCTCTTGCATGACGATGTTAACCGTAATCCTTTTTTCAGAAAGGAGCCGTTCGCATATACTCCAGTCCCCTACATGGGAAAACAAAAAGAGTCCCCCTTTCTCTAAGCTGGAAAAAAATGTCTCTTCATTTTGAACCTCCACATGATAGCGCTCCAAGAATTTTTTGCTTAAAAAACGATCGGCAAAAACAAGGGCATAGCTAAAAAGATGGTGATAATAGATACGAAAATTAAATTCTCCCGTGCAAAGGAGATAATATTCGCGCATAGAGCGTTTAATGGCAGGGGTTGTCAGAGAAAAATACAAAACGACAAAAATGAGGATAAAACGCAGTCCTGGGTATCCGAAAAAATAGAAAAAAAGATACACAATGTACAAACCCGTACCGCTGCCTCGTTGCTTAATCATTCTCTGTGACCCCTTTTTTGTGGATTATAGCCAATGATGGGTTAATCGTACCGTGAATCTTTATCTCTTAAACAGATACAAAAAGGTACACTCTATTTTTAACTATAATAATTGGAGAACAATATGATTGAATACCGTTTGATTAAAGAACAGCTCATCGAAGCACTTCAACTTGAAGACATCAGTGCCGATGATATCGATGACGATGCCCCTTTGTTTAGCGAAGGACTCGGACTTGATTCGGTAGATGCCATTGAACTGGTTATTTTTCTGGATAATCAATATGGAATTAAAATCGACAATGTCGGCCAGTCAAAAGAGATTTTTATCTCGGTTCGTACCCTGACCGATTTTATCAATCAAAATCAAAAATCCGTATAATCAAATCAAAAAAAATTTATAAAGGGGCATCCATGGACGTCAAAGAGATTGTATCGGATGTCCTTATCATCGGCGGCGGTCCGGCAGGATCGATAGCTGCAGCTTCTTTAGCCCAAAAAGGATACAAAGTAAGCGTTGTTGAGAAACTTCCATTCCCCCGTTTTGTCATCGGAGAGTCTCTTTTGCCCAGGTGCAATGAGCTGCTTGAGATGAACGGGATGCTGGAGACGATCGATCAGCACGGGTTTATGGTTAAACGAGGGGCATCGTTCGAGATGAACGGTGTTAGAGAGTCTTATAATTTTAGCGAAAATATCGGTCAAGCGCATGGGACATCGTATCAGGTGAAACGGGAAGAGTTTGATGACTTGCTTTTGAAGCAAGCCGTTGGATTCGGGGCAACCTTGTTTGAAGAGACAGAAATTACAGATTTTGATCCTGAAACAACGACTGCAACGGCACGTGACAAAGAAGGAAATCTTCTTCGATTCAAAGCGTCATTCGCCCTCGATGCTTCCGGATACGGGCGTGTATTTCCTCGTCTTTTAGGATTGGACGAACCCAGCGAGTTTAAAACACGAAGTGCCATATTTACAAGAATCACAGGGGATATTCGACCCACTGATGAAACCCAGGGGTATATTTATATTTACATCCACGGAAACAACGATGCCTGGATTTGGACGATTCCATTTTCCGATGGTGTGACTTCGGTGGGGGTTGTCTGCAGCGATGACTATTTTAATTCGTTCGGACTGGAGAATGAACCTTTTTGGGACATGATTATTGCATCAACCCCGGGTGCAGCCGAGCGTTTTGCTGCATCGTCGAAAATTGTCCCTGTCGGAAAAATCGATGGCTACAGTGCCAATGTCAAATCAATGATCGGAAAAAACTATTGCATGGCGGGAAATGCGACCGAATTTTTAGACCCTGTTTTCTCATCGGGGGTAACGCTCGCACTTGAATCGGGAAACCGTGCGGCTCTTTTGATCGATCGAACCCTCAAAGGCGAAGCCGTCGATTGGGAACATGAGTATGTGGCCTACATGATGAAAGGGATCAATGTTTTCCGTGAGTTTGTCGGGGCATGGTATGATGGCAGATTGCAAACAATTTTCAGTTCTACCGAAAAACCTGAAAAAATCAAACGGGCCATCTCTTCGATTTTAGGTGGATATGTGTGGGACGATCACAATATTTTTGTGAAAAATCCACGCAGTGCAATGGCCGCTGTCCTCTCTCAAATTACACCGGCATCTTCACCAGAGAAAGGCATTTAATGGATCATTTTTTCGATGTTAGCCGTATGTCTGCCGCCCAAGCCCAATACGAAGCGCAAAAGATAGCCTTCGCTCCCATCGTCTTTCAAGCCGTCCGAGTATTGAGAGAAAGCGGCATCCTCAAATTGCTTCAGGATCAACGCCTGGGGATAAATGCCCAAGCAATCGCCGAAAAACTCTCTATGACTCCCTATGCGGTTACCGTGTTGCTCGAATCCGGTTTCAGTGCCGGGGTAGTTAGCAAAAAGGAAGATCTCTTTTCACTCACCAAAATCGGCTATTTTCTTCTCAATGACCCCATGACACGGGTCAATATGGATTACAACCATTACGTCAACTATTTGGGTCTTTATGAGTTGGATACGGCGATTGCTTCGGGAAAACCGGCAGGTCTAAAAGTTTTTGGAGAGTGGGAAACGATCTATCCGGGATTAACATCTCTGCCTCCAAAAGTAAAAAAAGCGTGGTTTGATTTCGATCATTTTTACTCTGATTCAGCCTTTGAAGCTGCCTTGGCTATCATCGCCAACGATGAACGGCGTCACCTTCTCGATATCGGAGGCAATACCGGACGATTTTCACTCCTGTGTGCGAACATTCTCCCCGCATGCCATGTCACCATTGTCGATTTACCGCAGCAATTGGACGTTGCTGCCGAAGCGATTGAGGAAGCTGGGTTAGCCAAGCGAATCGATACCTATGCCGCCGATATGCTCGAAAGCGCAACGGTTCTCCCTGCCGGATACGACGCAGCATGGATGAGCCAGTTTTTGGATTGTTTTGGGGAAGAGGACATTGTGATGATCCTCTCCAAAATTGCCCATTCCATCGATGAAGATGGTAAAATTTATATCTTGGAACCGATGTGGGATCGCCAAAAATATGAAACATCGGCCTACTGTCTGATCAACACTTCCCCTTATTTTACCGCCATGGCCAACGGTAAAAGTAAGATGTTTAATCTAGGCGAGCTGACACGCTGCATCCTCAAAGCAGGGCTGGTGATCTCTGAAATACACGATGAAGTCGGTTTTTGTCACTCTTTGATCGTGTGTGAGAAAAAAAGAAAGGAAACTAAATGAGAGGAATAATTTTTTTGATTGTTCTAATGGGATCATTGTGGGCAAAAGGGGAGTTCACCGAAAAACGGTACATTTACGCCCTGGACAAAACGACCCTTTTCAAAGGCACCATCATCATCACAGACGATGCAACGATCATCCGCTATACCTCTCCCGAAAAAAAGATTCTAACCCAATCGGGGCAAACCCTCACCGTCGAAGACTTGGAAGCTAAAAAAACGCACGTAATCGATCTCTCCAAACGGATGGACATGAGTTTGTATTTTAGTTTTATGCGCTCGGTCCACAACAAAGACTTTACCGGATTGAAAACCTATTTTGAGATTACCAAAGATGGGAACACCTATCTTCTCTCCCCGAAATCGCAAGCAAAACGGGCAATTTTGAAAATGGAAATTACGATGCGCCAAGACGAAATGGGTAAAATGATCATTTATTTCACTAATCAGGATATCATTGAAATTGAAACACTTTGAACGTATTCGCTTCCTGCTCATTGCGTTAGCACTCATCACAGCCGGTTTATATCTTTTTCTCAAATATCCCCTCAGCGGAGATATTGTCAAAGCCCTTCCTGATGATAATGCCACTGAAATTCTGTCCCTGTACAACCAGTTTGACTCTTCCAAAAAACTGTTGGTGCTGATCCATGGATTTGAACCAGAGAGCTTAACAAAAGCCAATGAGATCAAAGAAAAACTCTCGAATCTCAAGGAAGTGGAGAGTGTTTATTTTGACGCATCCGATATCCCTGAGCGAGCCAAAATGTATTTGGGAAATTCTTGGTACTACCTGTCGGACTTTAACAGCACCCCCCTTAGTCGCAACGAGGTCAAAACGAGGCTGGAAACACTGGCGGTGAATATGCAAACCAGCGGCGCCTATACCGCACTCGATACCAGCGATCCTCTTGGATTGTTCACCAAACCCTCCTTTATGCCCGGAGTGCAAAGAGACGGGATGATGATCGTTCCGGGGCACGGATACTGCGTGATGGCCTCCGTCCGCCCATCTGTATCAGATATGGAGGGGTCACGCAGGCTGTATGATGAAGTCAAAACAGCTCTGGCTTCTTACCAAAATGAGATTGTCGTTTTCAGCCCCAATTTTTACAGCGTTGAAAACTCCGCTTATATCCAAAACGATGTTGAAAAAATTACGGCATTAACGGTCTTGATTTTAATCGGAGTCTATTTTTTCTTGCTTCGAAACAAAGTGATGCTCCTTTTTAGCCTTATCACCTTATTTCTCTCAGGATTAATGGCCATACTCATCGTCAAAATGATTTTTACTGATGTTTCTATCCTGGTCGTTGCATTTGGGGCAGGGATTGCAACCATCGCCGAAGATTATCTCTTCATGCTGTTTTTAAACGATGATTATAAAAAACACCGCTTCAATTGGCTCGTCTTTTGGGGATTTGCAGCGACGGAAACGGGTTTGGCATCGCTTAGTTTTATCGATTTCCCTCTAATTTCCCAGCTGGCCGCTTTTGCCTTTTTCTCTTTGGCCATTTCGTACGCTGTTTTCGCCTTTATCTTCCCGAGGCTGGAATTTTTCAAAGAGGAGTCCGAGGCAAAAAAGGGACGTATTTTAGACAAAGTACTTCAATGGCAGATAATTCCCCCTTCCGTTTTTACACTTCTTTCTATAATTTTAGTAGCGGCCTCTTTTTCTTTTCTCTCGTTTGATTCCAATTTCCGCCATTTGGATTATCAAAATCGTCCCCTGCTGGCAGCCGAAAAGCTGTTTGAAGAGACATTGGGATCAGACCGGATTCCCGTTATTATCCAAGGCAAAAGTGTTGACTCCCTGCTTCTTCATGCAGAGGTGCTCAATCAACATGCTCCCGGAAGTTTTAGCATTTCCAACATCGCATTAAGTCAGGCGAAAAGCGATGAGCGGGCCCGAGTCATTCATGCGTATGATTTTGCATTATTGCGTCGGCATCTGGAGAGTACAGCCAAAGAAGCAGGATTCAGGAGCGGAATATTTGCAGATGCCTACAAGCCGCTGGGATCCCTTGAACCGTATACCTACGATCCAGAGGCATTACGTTTGCTTGGCGGGGAAATTGTGAAGTTTGAAAAAGGGTATATGAGTTTGGCTTACGTGAAAACAGATGACCTCCCCAACATTGCAAGATTGCCGTTTCTGATCCCGATTAATGGCAAGGAATTACTCTCCCACAGTGCCTCCAATGCCCTTAAAGAGTTTACCGGTTTTTTAGGGATCGGTTTTGTCTGTTTGCTGATGATTATTGTAGCGGTGACACGCAAGCGTGCTCTCTATGCACTTAATTTTCTCTTTTTCCCGATGTCGGTCATTTTGGCACTGTTTGCACTGACCGGAAGCTATAATCTCATGCATCTTTTTGCCCTTTTTCTCATCATGGTATACGGCATCGATTATGGAATTTACCTTTCTCGTGGGGATTTTTCCAATACGATCCGCGCGGTCATTTATTCGTGTGTAACAACTTTTGCAGGCTTTGGCATACTGATTTTGAGCGATGTCCCGGCGGTTCATTCCATCGGAGAGGTGACGATTGTGGGACTCTTTGCGATCATTGTCCTATTTTTTCAACGAGGTAAAGAGTCTCAATGCCAAGAGTAACCGTTATTTCCAACAATGGAGAGATTGGCAGCGATACCCTCTCCTTTTGCGGATATGGATCAGAAAATTCAAAAAAAATATTTTTAATCCCCGATGCAGCCGATAAGATGGAGCAAATTCAGACCATCATGGAGGCACTGCAAGAGGGGAATATCCCGCTGTTGTTTGATACCACGATGAGAAGCAGTGATGAAAAAGCAAGAGCATTAGCCCTCAGCTCCCCCCAACACTATCCGCAACTGGACAATGCCGCAGCGCTCTTTTTTACATCGGGAACATCGGGGAACTCTATCGGAGTTGTCAAAACGCGCCAAGAGCTGATGTCCGAAACCAAAATCCATGCGGGCTGGTTGAAAAATGAAACGTTTGAGCAATGTCTTGTCACCGTCCCTTTTTTCCATATTTACGGATTTTTATTCGGTCTCTCGGTTCCCTGTGCGCTAAACCTTCCCATTGTCACCAAAGAGCATTTTCTCCCCCGTGAGATACTCGATCTATGCTCCCAAAAACCGACTTTGTGTATCACAAATCCCGTCTTTATCCGTGCGATGCTCAGGATCCATGAGGATATTTCCCTTCCAAAGAGCCTATTTATTTGTTCAAGCGGGCCGCTTGAAGCGGATGAAGCACAACGCTTTGAAGCAAAATATTCCACACGTCTCGTACAGCTTTTTGGTTCGACAGAAACCGGAGGGATCGCTCTTCGCAAAGGAGGCGAGACACTATGGCACCCTATTTTGGACGTTAATGTTTCATCCGATGAAGGTATTTTGACCGTCCATTCCCCCTTTCTCTCACAGCACATTTTCGACAAAGAGTTCCTACCCCTCCCCTTTCCTTTTAGAACAACCGATTGCATTGAAACAGTTCCCAATGGGTTTAAGATTATCGGAAGAGCTGCCGAACTGGTTAAAATCGCAGGTAAGCGGCTCTCCATTGTTGAGATTGAACGTTTTATTGAGACGATGGAGGGGATTAACGAAGCACTGGGATATGTCGAGTATCATCCCAACACCCTACGCGGAGAAATATTGACCCTGCACCTCGTAGGAGAAGAGGATAAGATCAACAAGAGCACTCTCAAAAAAGCGCTGCATGACTATTTCGGCGGAATCCACCTCGAGTGCAAGATAGTGATGGTAAAAAAAATTGAAAAAACATCGATGGGAAAAAAAGTTCGAACGCCATTGATGACATAGGGTCAAGCTGTGGTATAAAACACCGCTATTTCACCTGTGGCGAGCAGTTGTTGCGAATTGGGAGCAAATGCTTTAAATGCAAATAGATAGGAGTTGCCAAAGGTGTGCAAGACAGTGACCGTCATCAAAGTTTCAGACTGTAGAGGTTCGGTAATGCGTTTAATGTTTCGAAATGAGGTGACAACTCCCATGGTGCAATCAGGAGAAAGCGGAAAAAAAGTGCTCCCCTGCGCTGCCGCTTCACAAAACATAGCCAGGGTCGGAATGATGGGAAAATGGGTAATGAAAGATACTTCGGATGCACTCTCTTTCTCGAGCGAGCCGATAAAAATCAGAGGCTCTTTGTGAGGCAAACGGATATTGGTTTGAGCAGGCATGAAATAAATCCTCATCTTTTTGATAGTGATGGTAGAATAAAGTTACTTAAATAAGGATCGACTTAATGAAAAAGCAAAACAGCCGCGTATATTTAAATGCTTTTAGCTGTGCCTGTGCAGCAGGGATGACTATCGAGGAAATCTTTGAAACGTTGCTTAGCGGAAAATCGGCAATTGTTGAGAAGAGCGGGTATATTGACAATGTGAGTATACCGTTGGGAAAAATTCCGAGTGAAGAGGATTTTTTTGACATACTGGATGCCAATGTTAAGACGCTCCTCTCAAAAGTCCCCTGGTTTGATCCCAAAGAGACGATGTTATTGGCAGGATCCTCCGTTGGAGGAATGTCCCGTGCCGAAAAAAAGTTTTTTACCGACGGTAATTTCAAAAATATCCCCGTGGAGGAGATGAGCATCCGCTCCATAGCCGGTGAAGTACAGGAGAAATTTGGTTTTAAGTCAGCTCTCTCTTTTTCAACCGCCTGCACGAGCAGCTCTGTTGCTATCGATTATGCGATTGATCTTATTACCCACGGACTCTATAAAACCGTTGTCGTTATCGGTGCCGATGAGCTGAGCCGTTCTGCAGTAAACGGTTTTGATCGGCTTGGGATTGCATCCCGTGAAAACACGCGCCCTTTTGATATCGAGCGTAATGGCATCAACGTCGCTGAAGGGATTGCTGTTTTAGCCATATCAGGAATCAAGAGCCCGGGGTGCGTCGAAATACTCTCGTGCGGCATGAGCAGTGATGCGTACAATATCACCCATCCCCATCCTGAGGGTGAGGGGGCGAAAGCTGCCATGAGACAAGCCCTGACCAAAGCCGGACTGGACCCTTCTCAAATCGACTATATAAACGCTCACGGAACCGGAACACTTGCAAACGATGAGATTGAGAGTATTGCGATAGAGACGATTTTCGCAAATAAGCCATTGGTTGTATCGACCAAAGCGGTCACGGGACATACCTTAGGGGCATGCGGTGCGCTGGAGGCCGCTATTAGTGCGATGTCGATTTTACACCGTATTGTTCCGCCGTGTGTCAATTTAAAATCACCCGTAAATAGCTCCATTTCTCATCCAATGACATCGGTTAAGAGGGATGTGAACTACGTCCTCTCCAATGCCTTTGGTTTTGGCGGCGGTAATGTATCCATTGTGTTAGGAAGACCCCATGCAGATTAATCTTGAAATACTCAACTATTCAAAAATCGAAGACGCACAAAAAATTGCAACCTTAAATGAAAAAACAATCGTGCCGGATATGATGTTGCGCAGACGTTTGACCCGAAATGCCCGCATTGCCCTTTATTTGGCCGATCAAATCGGCTCATGGGATATCCCGATTATCATTGGAAATGCGTATGGTGAGGTGAATGAGACCTTTGATATTCTTCGCGCTATCGCAGCAGGAGAAACGGTAAGCCCCACCGCATTTCAAAATTCGGTGCACAATACCCCCGCATCCTATCTCTCCATTGTCGGAAACAACAAAGGGTATATTACCACCCTGTCCGATTTGTATGAGACGGCTCATTCGGTTTTACGCGTGGGAGCGGTAAAATCACTCTCGTATGAGAAATTATTGCTGATTGTCAGTGATTCGATCGATTTTGAACGTATTAATGAAGTCAATAGTTGCGGGGTCAAGATCATGGAGTGCGGAGTTTCTTTCTTAGTCCGCCAAACCGACAAAGAAGCGACCATTTTCCTCTCTCAAAAATCCTATCCCGATTATTCACCCAGCATTTGGCCAATGCTGGAGTTATTTGAGCAAGCGTCTGAACTAGGGGAAAAAGAGAAAATTATTGCAATCGAAATCTAAGTCCTATAGAGTTCTTTCTTTTAGCTTTTAAAAAATTTAGCGCAGATGCATAACCTTAAATATTGAGTATATTGAGCTAAAAATGCAGGCATAATACAAAAAAAATATGGAGTTTTTATGACTAAAAAACAAATCACCAATATGTTCTACTTTCTTGCTATCGCCGCACTTTTTACGTATCTTGCGTATTCAAAAGGGTTGATATTTACCGATTTTAAATCAATCTCACCGCAACAAGCCTACACGCTTTTAAAAGAGGATAAGGAGGTTGCACTGCTTGATGTCCGCTCCCCCGAGGAATTTTCGCAAGAGCACATTGCAGGGGCAACCCTTATCCCGGTTCAAGAGTTGAGTGCAAGTCTCTCAAAACTTCAAGACGTCAAAAATAAAAAAATTATCGTCTATTGTCACAGCGGAATGCGTAGTGTCGCGGCTTCTCGCATCCTGGTGACCAATGGATTTACGCCTCTCAATGTGACAGGGGGAATAAGCCAATGGAAAAGTGAAGGATTAGGCGTTGTCCACTGATGTAAATCTCTGGATAAAAATCGCCATTGTTTTTACTATTGCTATTCTCGTTTATCGCGAGATACTAAAATCCATTTCAAAACCATCCAATCCCTCTGCTTCACCTAAGAGCAATGCCGGTTTTTGGAGTTTCATCACAGTAGGAGCTGCTGTAGGCGGGTTTGTCTATATAGGAATGTCGATGACATTGATCGAAACACGGGATCTGCAACCCTATATCCGCACTCCTCAAATAGTGAGCCTCTTTGACAAAGGGGTCATACAACTCAACGGGATGGTAATTAAAACAAATCTCGCCAAGCCGGGAGAACTCTCACCTCTTGCCAAACAATTGACTTTTGAATGCAAGGGCCGTGACGGATGCGAAGCACAAAAAATGTTCGACTATGTCACCCATATCCCCTATAAAACCGATCACACAAGCCGTAATGCTAACGAGGTGATTCAAACCAATTGGGGCGATTGCGATGACAAATCCAATCTGTTTGCTTCATTACTGAACGAACGGGGTTTGGACTATCGATTCGTCTATGTACCTCATCATGTCTTTGTCGTAGTGCATGTGGATGACACGAGCACCCTCCCCTTTTTAGGTGCTAAACTCACCATTGAGAATAAAGACTATTACTACGCTGAAACCACCTCCGCAGGTGCACGAATCGGAGAACTTAACGGACAATTTCCCCACAGTTTTGAGGGAATCTATGACATAAAAAACAATAAAGAAGTGGATTTGGAAAAAGTCAAATTTGGAATTGGCTTCACTCTCACATAAATTAAAAAAATTAAATATTAGCCAAGCAATTTCATGACAATTAAGGTATATTATAAAAGATAAAGTACGATTCATAAGGGAGTAGAATTTGGAGATTTCAGTGATGGAGCGTCTTCTCTTTTTCAAGGGCGCCGATCCCCTTGCACTTAAAAAACTCGCAGAAAGTTGTAAGATCAAAACGTATGCTGCTTCGGATATATTACTCTATGAAGAAGATGATTTAAGCCGTGTCTATTTTCTGATTAACGGAGAAGCAAAATTTTACAAAGTAGACCGCTTTGAGAATGAGATCTTTCTCTATATACTGAGTGACCAAGCACTTCTAACGAACATCGGAGAGCTCGATTGCAACACCATCCGCTGTTATAGCAATATTGAATTTATTGCACCCAGCGAAGTCATCTCCTTTGACCTTTTGGAATTTAAAGAGGTGGTCAAAAATGATAGATTTCTTCTTATCAATCTCGTCAACATGCTAGCGAATCAAAAACAGATGGTAGAATGTACGATGAACATGGGGATGGTTTATGACGTTACCGCGAAAGTAGCTAAAATGCTGCACGACCATCTGGATCTTTACAACACTCTCAAAAAACAAGAAATTTCATATCGGCTCAATATTCAGCCGGCAACCCTCTCTCGTGTTTTGGCAAAATTCATCCGGTTGGGGTTGATTGTCGAAGAAGATCACCGGACCGTTGTCCTAAGCAAAGATGCTTTAACCCGCTTTTTTAAGGAGGCTCTCTAAATGCAATCCATATCAATTAAAATTAAATGGGTAGTTGCTATCCTCTCTCTCAATCTTATTACTATTATACTCGTAGATATTTGGCTCAATTCGTCTCAAAAACTCGATGCAAAGGTTATCAATATCGCAGGAAAACAGCGTATGCTTTCACAGCGTACCGTCTTGGAGCTTCACAGACTGCTCGTCGATGAAGACGATGCCTACGTGCGGCTTCAAAGTGCACGAGAAGAGTTTGATCGTAATTTTAAACAACTCAGTACTGCGACCTCAGGGTATCGTGTATTTTCCAATGATGAAATCGATAAAACCATGATGGAAGTACACACCCAATGGGACCAGATGGGAAGATTGATCGATCAATATTTGCAAGGAGATCACAATCTTTACGATCTCAAAACGATTTATGATAACGGGGACCATACGTTGAAACTGATGGACAAAGCAGTGAACCAATACGAATCATTCATGATGGAAAAGCGGATATTGGCACATCGGATTCAAATCTTTTTGGCACTGATATCCTTTGCTATAATCCTTTATATGGCACGCATAACACGTCAAATACAACGCGATTTTGGTGCTTTTCTTGACCATTCACAAGCTATCAGTGGAGCAGAAAACATCAGCCATAAAGGTAATGAGCTGGAGATTGCATGTTCGCATATCGAATATTTTATGCGTAACGTTGAAGAGGCGCTCCAAAGTGCCAGCGATGCAGTGGAAAAAAGCGAAGCGGCAACAGCAAGTCTCTATGCTTCAACCCCGGAAGCACAAAATTTGATGGATCAAAGTGAAGATGTTATGATCCAAGTCAGTGAAGAACTTCACCAAACCTCATTACGTCTTAAAAAGCTCAAAACCAATCTCGAAAAAGCCTCTGCTCTCAAAAATCCTTTTTAGGATTTTCTCCTCTTCTCTTGACTTAGGTCAAAACCTTTTTTCTCCTATTTCTTTATAATGTTTGAAGTGCATTAATTATTTTATAGCATAAGAAAATCATAAGATTTGTTCATAAAATGTTCAGATAAAAGTGATTTAACCAAGGAGGCTTCAATGTCCATGGAACGAAGAGAATTTTTAAAAAGTGCTGCAGCAGCATCGGCAGCAACAGCAATTGGGATGGCAGTTCCTGCTTCCGTAGAAGCAGCAGCAGCTAAAGGGCAAGCTGGATGGCGCTGGGATAAAGCGGCGTGCCGTTTTTGCGGCACAGGATGCGGAATCATGATGGCAACCAAAGATGACCGTATCGTTGCGGTCAAAGGTGATCCGTTAGCCCCCGTTAATCGCGGTCTAAACTGTATCAAGGGGTACTTTAACGCCAAGATCATGTACGGGGCAGATCGTCTGACTCAACCGCTTTTACGTATGAACGAACAAGGAGAATTTGACAAACGAGGTCAATTTCAAACCATTACATGGAAGCGTGCATTTGATGAGATGGAAAAACACATCAAAATAGCTCTCAAAGAAAAAGGACCAACCGGTATCGCAATGTTTGGTTCGGGTCAGCAAACGGTGATGGAAGGGATTGCTGCCGTCAAACTCTTAAAAGCTGGGTTTCGTACCAATAACATCGATCCTAACGCCCGTTTGTGCATGGCATCGGCGGTTACCGGATTTATGAACGTTTTTGGAGCGGATGAGCCATCAGGCTGCTATGAGGATATTGAGCTTGCCAATACGATCGTTGCGTTTGGTTCCAATATGGCAGAGATGCATCCGATTCTATGGTCCAGAGTCGCAGATCGCAAGCTCAGTGATCCGGATAACGTCCAAATCGTTGTCCTCTCAACCTATAAGCACCGTACGATGGATTTGGCAGACGTCGAGATCGTCTTCAAGCCCAATACCGACTTGGCGATTCAAAACTACATTGCCCGCGAGATCGTTTACAATCATCCAGAGTCGATTGATTGGGATTTCGTTAATAAAAATATCGTATTTGCAACGGGTCCTGTGGACATCGGATACGGTTTGCGTGAAGATATCAAACATCCGAAATACGGCGACAAAGAGCTTGACACGGCGGCAAAACAAAAATCAAAAGTGCTCACAGCCGATGAAGGGGTGAGTTTAGGATATTTGGGCTACAAAGAAGGCGATACGCTGGAGATGAAGAACACAATGGACCCTAACAAGCACTGGCAGATTACCTTTGAAGAGTTTAAAAAAGGGCTTGAACCGTATACACTGGATTACGTAGCGCACGTCTCCAAAGGGGACCCGGATGAGAGCATCGAGAGCTACAAAGAGAAACTCCAAAAAATGGCAGATTTGTACATTGAGAAAAATCGCAAATGTTTGACCTTCTGGACGATGGGATTCAATCAGCACACACGCGGAACCTGGGTCAATGAACAAGCGTATATGATTCATTTTCTCCTTGGAAAACAAGCAAAACCTGGAAGCGGTGCATTTTCACTCACAGGTCAGCCATCGGCATGCGGAACAGCACGCGAAGTAGGAACGTTTTCTCACCGTCTCCCTGCCGACATGGTCGTGACCAATCCTGAACATCGAAAACGCTCCGAAGATATTTGGGCAATTCCAAAAGGGACAATCAATCCAAAAGTTGGATCCCATTTTACGCAGATTCATCGTGATCTCGAAGACGGAAAGGTGAAGTTTGCATGGATCAGTGTCAACAATCCCTACCAGAATACCGGTAATGCAGAGCATTGGATTCATGCAGCACGTGAAATGGACAACTTTATCGTTTGTTCAGATGGATATCCTGGGATTTCGGCAAAAGTCTCCGATTTGATTTTGCCAAGTGCAATGATGTATGAAAAATGGGGTGCATACGGTAATGCAGAACGCCGTACGCAACACTGGCGTCAGCAAGTAACCCCAGTTGGAGATGCCATGTCGGATACCTGGCAATTTGTGGAAATTTCCAAACGATTCACCATCAAAGAAGTTTGGGGCGCACAAACCATACCTGGACTTGATGGCGGATTGCCGGATGTTTTATCCAGTGCGATTGCAATGGGGTACAAAGAGAGCGATACCTTGTATGACGTATTGTTCGCGAATAAAAAAGGAAAAGCACACAAATGGCCCGATCCGGTAGGAAAAGGGTATCAAAACTCTGAAGTTGAGGGCGATAAACGCAACGTCATAGGGAGTGATGGAAAACCGTTCAAGGGATACGGCTTCTTCTTGCAAAAATATTTGTGGGAAGAGTATCGTGAGTTTGGCGACGGTCATGGTCACGACTATGCAGATTTCGATACGTATCACAAAGTACGCGGTTTGAAATGGCCGGTTGTGGATGGCAAAGAGACCTTTTGGCGCTATAACGCCGAATATGATCCCTATGCAAAAAAAGCAAATAATGGCGAATTTGCCTTTTACGGCCATGCATTCAAAGAGATTCCTCAAGGCAATCTCAAAGGGATAACCAATCCTGAAAAAGTACATTTGGATAATAAAGCGAAAATTTTCTTCCGCCCTTACATGGAGCCGACCGAAGTACCGGATAAAAATTATGATATTTGGCTGTGTACGGGTCGTGTACTCGAGCATTGGCACAGCGGTACGATGACGATGCGTGTTCCGGAGTTGTATCGGGCTGTTCCTGAAGCATTGTGCTACATGCACCCTGCCGATGCAGAGAAGCGTGGCGTCAAGCGAGGAGAGATGGTATGGGTAGAATCTCGACGGGGGAAAGTAAAAGCATCTGTCGAGACACGAGGCCGTAACCGTCCTCCAAAAGGGTTGGTATTTGTACCGTGGTTCGATGAAAAAGTATTTATTAACAAAGTATGTTTGGATCATACCTGCCCGATTTCAAAACAAGTTGACCACAAAAAATGTGCGGTCAAGATTTACAAAGCGTAAGGGGACAACCATGAAAACAAATAAAATGATCAGCAGCGTAATTGCTGCGAGTATTGTAATCAGCAGTCTCTATGCCGCAGCAGCAAGCAAGCCCATTGATGAAAATCAATTAGGAATGCGCTCGTCTGATTTGTACAGTGAAGTAAATGCCAAGCCTGACGGTACCAAGTACGGTACAGCCGCAGCAGGAACATCCAAAAAAATTCAGCGTGCCTATCCGGACGCGCCACCTATGATTCCGCATGACATTAGTGACTTTGGGGAAATAACCAAAGAGAATAATGCGTGTTTAGGGTGTCATATGCCCGATGTGGCTACAGCAGTGCAGGCGACACCGATCCCGCCAACCCATTTCACAAGCTTTAGGCCCAATGTCGCATTGGATAAAAATGGTCATTTTGTCGAAGTAGATCATGATAAAATTGTTAAACAAGACCTAAAAGGGGCATTGTGGCAGGGACGATTTAACTGTACCCAATGCCACGCACCGCAATCCCAAGGCAAATTACGTGTTGAGAATAAGTTCAAAACCGATTGTCTCGATCCAGTAGGACGTAAATACGAAAAAGGCTCTTACCTTATCGATAACTTAGAAATCGGTGTGAAAGCTGGGAACGGACTTTAATATGTCAGACACGACACGTCGCGGATTTTTTAGTGTAATATCTCAACTTTTCCAAGAAGAGAATACGCATATACGGCCTCCTTATGCTGTTATGGATGAAACATTTGAGACGTGTAAAACCTGCGATGCGATGTGCCTAAAGGTGTGTGAAGAAAAAATCATCAAAAGAGACCCGAAAGGGTTACCCTATTTGGATTTTTCACGTAACGGATGCAGCGACTGTCACAAATGCCTGGAAGCGTGTACGCCAAATGTTCTCAATGATTCAAAACGATTTATCCAAGCAAAAGCCCATATCTCAAGCTTAAGCTGTCTATCACACCATGAGACCATTTGTTTTTCGTGCAAAGAGCCATGTTTGGATAACGCCATAGTCTTTGAGGGTATGTTTCATCCGACTATCGTATCGGACAAATGTACGGGATGCGGCTACTGTGTTTCAGTGTGCCCAAGTACAGCAATCACTCTAGCGGCCTAAAAAACTAATATTAATATTGGAGAAACTATGAATATTTCAAGCATCGTGGTTCAAACAAACCCGAACTATACAGAAGAAGTGGTTGAATTGCTCAAAAGTGCAGATTACTGCGATTACCATTTTCATGATGAAAAAGGGCGTATAATTGTCACCATTGAAGGTTCTGGTGTTGAAGAGGAGATTGTAAAACTCGTCAAAATCCAAGAGATGGCTCATGTTATCGCTGCGGATATGTCTTTTGCGTACAGCGAAGATGAGCTCAATGCTGAGCGGGACAAACTTGAAGCCGTAGGAACCGATTTGCCTACATGGCTTAACGATGAAAATGCTACCAAGAACGATATCCAATACAACGGTGATCTTAAAGATCGTTTTTAATAGACATTCACCTCAGGCAAAAGAACCTCTGTTCTTAGCCTGAAATTTAATAGCTGTACGTTGCCATAACGGGGATTCGCTTAAGAGGTTCATCACTCTCAACACGAATATCTTGTCCTTTAAACTTTCCAATGTTTACATAACCTTCCATGACTTGACGTGATTTTGTCGTATAAACGGTTTCACATCGACGAACGATTTGATACGAATCGTCTTGTGGCGTATTGTATTTACTCCCGATACTTTGACCTGCAAGCACACCCAAAACAGCTCCACCGATCGTCGCAGCCGTTTTGCCGCGTCCTCCGCCGATCTGATGTCCAAGGACCCCTCCGGCAGCTCCTCCGACAACGGCACCGATGACATTTGAATTACCACTGCCTCCATTGGATACAGCCTCTTTAACTTCTCTGCACTGTTCCATCGGAACCTCTTCGGTAATCGTCGAATAGA
This sequence comes from Campylobacterales bacterium, assembly GCA_038329855.1. Classification (GTDB taxonomy): domain Bacteria; phylum Campylobacterota; class Campylobacteria; order Campylobacterales; family Sulfurimonadaceae; genus Sulfuricurvum. Next base: position 24,511 of record JBBQNL010000007.1, on the reverse strand, counting down.
TAGGATTTGAACTGTTTACTTTGACGTATTCTGTCATGGTAAAACTCTCAGCAAATGCCGTGCTTGCTAGTAATGTCATCACCAGTATTAATACATTTTTTTTCATTGTGTCTATCTCCATTTTTATATAAGTACCGGTATTATAGACGCAAATCGTCAATCGATTGTGAATATCAGTTTTTTGGGTACAGTAACGCGTTGATTCTTTCGTAAATATCTAGGATCTCACCTTTTTTCTCAAAAAAACTGTTTTTATTGGCAATGAGATGAGTCGTGGATTCCATAATGGTCTCAACCACTTCCAAACCATTTTGTTTCATGGTGCTTCCTGTTTCGACCACATCGACGATCATATCCGCAAGCCCGACCAATGGTGCCAGTTCAATCGAACCGTACAGTTTGATAATGTCCGCAGCAACCGCACGTTCAGCAAAATATCGCTTGGTGATATTGACCATCTTTGTTGCGACTTTGATCTCACTTTTGGTAAAATCAGGTTTTTCACCTGCACGCATCCCGATGGCAACGCGACATTTCCCTTTTTGCAAATCCAAAAGCCGAATGACATCCAGCCCCTGCTCTTCGAGAGTATCAAGCCCCACAACCCCGATATCGGCAGCTTGATGATAGACATAGGTCGCCACATCTTGGTTACGCACCAATAAAAATTTAAAATGTTCTGTTTGTAAAATCAGTTTTCGATCATCAAATTTGAAACTGCTTCCGAAAATCGTCTCGAAAATCTCGAGTGTATCCTCAGCAATTCGCCCTTTTGGCAGTGCAACACTTAACATTGTGAACCTTTATTAATCAACTTTTGCATCCCCTTAAAAACCAATACCTTATCGATGATTGCATCGGAAAAATAGCGTGCTAAAATCTGCGCATCGCCTCCGGTTAGATAGATAGGTTTTCCAAGACTTTCGACTTTATGAACAAGCAAAGCCAAAAAGCCGACCGTAAGTGCATCAGGAGTATTTTTTGCCATTTTATCCAAATCAACCTCAAAGTTAAATGACGTTGCAAGTGCCGGCGACAATCTGGCGTATGCCTCTTGCGCTGCTTTAAGCCCAAGAGAGATAAATCCACCCTCATAGACCCCATCACGCATCACATCAACCGTAATCGCACTCCCAGCATCGACAATCACCCCATTATCAATCGCTTCGCACACCATAATCCGATCAATTCCCATCGTCGGATAGTATTTATCCCAGTCGATCAGAGAGACGATATTGTGCCAGTTGGGTAAATCTCCGAGCATGTCAGAAAAACTGCCATTAACACAAGCATACCACACCTCACCACCCAGTAATTCAGGCTGAAATTTGGTAAGTGCCATTTTTCGGCGCACACCGTTTTCAAAAATATCGGCCGTTGTGTTGCCAATGTCGCATAAGATTATTTCTTTCATTGTACTCCGTCGCTCAATTCAAACTCGATCTCTTCTATCGTCGGTAAACTCGATTTAAATTCGTTAGGCAAACTTTTCGTAAGTACGTATTCACTCACACCAATCGGCTTATTTATATCATTCAGTGCATACTCGACAACGGTATCATTTTTCGATTTACATATCAATATCCCAATCGTCGGATTATCTCGTTCGCTTTTGATTTCGCCATCCACAACTGAAATATAAAAACTCAGCTTTCCTGCATATTCGGGTTTGAATTTCCCTGTTTTAAGTTCTACGACAACATAACAGTGAAGTTTAACATGATAAAAAAGCAAATCGATGTAAAACTCTTCATCGGCAATTGCGAGCTTATATTGCCGCCCGATATAGGAAAATCCCGCTCCCAACTCTAACAAAAATTTCGTTACGTGCGCTACCAACGAATTTTCCAATTCCCTCTCGTCATAATCTTCCCGCATTGTCAAGAAATCAAAAATATAGGGGTCCTTAAGAGTCTGATGAGCCAAATCTGAATCATGTTCAGGTAATGTCATACTAAAATTCGTAATCGCTTTCCCTTCGCGCCCGTATAACCGACTCTCGATTTGATGAATCAATACCGAACGCGAATATCCGTGTTCGATTGTTTTTTGGAGATAAAAAACAGCTTCATCCCTATTTTTGATCTTCGTGATAATCGCAATATGGTGTCCCCACGGGATTTTAAATAATTGGTCAACAACTTGTTGGCTAATTGATATTTCATTCGTCCAAAATATATACCATTGTTTCATATATTTTAAATTCGTAAGCGAAAACCCTTTCATATCCGGAAATTCACTCTTCAAATCCGCACTTATTTGAGCCAAGAGACCATCTCCCCACGAGGAAGCTTCTTGTTTGATGAGAATCATTTGTGCCAAATCCCAATACAGCCGTAAAAGCTCTTCATTGACCGCTATCGCCGCTTTGATTTGTGAGGATGCGATTCGACTTTTGATTTCAGTCAAAAATGATTTATAATCGGAAGAGAAAATTTCTTTTTTCATGGTTTGCTTCATTCTACCCCGTCGCTCAAAAATGGGAGGAAATATACCATATTAAAAAATTAATCTTTTAATATGTCATTGATTACATTAAAAATCAAATTGAAATTCTCAAAATTAAAATTCTCAAAACCATTTGTTTCATTTAGAATGTTCTCTGCAAAAGTGTTTTTTGATAGCGCTTTGGAATGAAGATTGGCTAAATCTTCTTTCAAAAATACTTTTTCATCAATGATCGTGAGTGTTTCACATTTATTTTTTATTTGTGTTTGATATTCACCAGACAGGCTATTGCCTGATTTAAAGAATTCATTTCCAACAAATAATCGTCTATTTTCTTTATCATACGTTTTAAGTTCATTATCTTGATAATAAAATTCTATTGAAATTTTTTCAAGTTCATCACTTATCTTTGGAATACAGAATGAATATATATTGTTTCCATGTATATTGAATTTTTCTCTTCCATATTTTTCATTCATCAAATTTTGATCACTATCAAATATAAAAATTATTTTTTTTGAATGAGAAATTTTTTGATATTCTTCAATCATTTTATCTAATGACGTATACCCCATATCATTAATATATTCCCAAAATTCTATATCCAATCCAATGCCAAGGACAATATGTGCTTTTTTTAAATGCTTCCAATCAGTTTTCCCTTCAGTGATAATTAGCGGCTTGGTGAGATTTGTAATTTGTGTATTTAATTCTTCTGATTTGCATCTGTAACTTTCTAACTCTACTTCCCTTTCCTTTTCTCTATTTTTAAAAAATTCTTCTAACTCTTGATTCAATTGAATAATACCAAGCTCTTCTTTTAATCTAATAGAATCATCACTATCAAATAATTTTTCTTGATTTGCAATATATTTAATTTTTGTTCCCTCTTCAAAATTTTCTTTCCAAGCTCTAAATAAAGATATATTGTCACCTTTCAAAGATATGAAATTAAAAGCATGCGACGTAACAAATATTTGTTTATCAATTGAATACTCATTTTTAAATTTATCCGCTAAAAGTTGAGCGTTAGCATATTCATAGGAATTCTCTGGTTCTTCAAAACCCCAAATAACAATATCTGCACTCTTATTGCGAGTAATTTCATTAAGGATTTGTGGAATAAACTTAGCCTGAATACCATCACCACGTGAAGTCAATGGGATTTCATTTTCCGTAACTACTTCAAGAACTTTTGAAAAATCCAACTCAGGAATATTAAAATTTGATTCTGACAGTTCTCTTGTATTAGTTACAAAATGTTTCATCATACCATCAGCTTCAGAATCAATTTTTTGACCTAGTAAGTCAGTAATATCTCCTGCCGAAAGCTGTTCCATCCATTCTTTTAGTGTTAGTTTTTGCTTTTTATCAACTTGAGTCAACTTGGACATTTTTACACCTAAAGATTGTTGATATTCTTTTTTTAAATAATCAAAAAAACTATTATCTTTAATTGCAGGAATATATAAAAAATGTATCTTTTTTAAAAAGCTTGTTGTTGAAGCTTCAACTTTAGTAGTAGAAGAATTATGATAGATAAGATGACCACTGTAATCTTTAGTTTTTCTATTTATTAAAATTCCATCTTTATCCCACTCTTTTTCTACCCAAAATGTATTTGGTAAAACTCCACCACTGAACTTTATTCTATTAAATAATATAGAAATTTGGATTTTCTTTTTAATTTTTTTTTCTTTAGATTGATCAGCTCTACTTTTTGCAAAATCTTTCTCAAAATTTACTTCATTGTAAAAATCAACTTTTTCTTCTGTAAAAAATAAATTCAGAGCCTTTAATATATTTGATTTTCCTGAATCGTTTTTACCTGAAATAATATTCAAATCATTAAGATTAAAAATTCGAGTTTCTTGTGAAAATGACCTAAAATAAGATATTTTAATTTCTTCAATAACTTTCAATTTTTACCTTTCTTCTTCCAAATTTTTGGGATTTAAGATCGCAGTTTCGGATTTCACTGAGGCTTATCATTGGGCTTCTTTATATTATTATTTGTCAGCTATTATACAAGAAAGAACACTACTTAAGAGACTGGACTTTCGCCATCGGATGATGCGCCAAAACCGTTTGCTGCAAGTTATGTTTTTGCACATGGGTATAAATTTGTGTCGTGAGTAACGATGAATGTCCTAAAAGCTCTTGTACCACACGTAAATCAGCTCCCCCTAAAATCAGCCCAGTCGCATACGAATGACGAAGAGCATGAGGGGAGACTCCCAGATATTTTTGAGTGATTTTAAACGCGGAGATACGGCTTAAGGGTTCATAGCGATAGTTGAGCCACAAAGCCCTTTGTTTGAGAGAAGGACAGGCATCTTGATAGGCACGCAGTGAGCGTAACGCTTCTTGTGCTATGGGGATATAACGCTCTTTCTCACCCTTGGCATGGCGCACACGCAGCCACTCCCCCTCAATGTCGTCTTCTTGGATACTCAAACACTCACTGATGCGTGTTCCTGTTGCATATAAAAATAAGATAAGGGCGTAATCACGCAAACCCAGCCAGCTGCTTCGGTCAATCCCTTCAATCGCACTCATAATCGATTCAAACGGTAAATAGTGAGGGAGAGTTTTGGGTACTTTGGAGAGTCTGAATTTGGAGAGCTTGGAATCAAATTGAGATCGGTGGCAAAAGTCTAAAAAGGAGTTTAATGCGGAAAGTTTTCGATTGAGGGTTCGCTTGTTGGCCGTCAAAGAGAGTGCTTCAAAAATCGAAGCACTCTCCAATTCCAAAAGCGGTTTTTGGGCTATTCTTTCAATTTCAGCCAAATCATGACCATACGCCTCAATGGTTTTCGGACTCAAGGCTTTGATGATGGTAATGTATTCCAAAAAAGCATCAACTCCTGATGACATTATTTGATTTCGATATACCGATCATTAAAATAAAATCTATCTTCACCAATAAAGACATCATCATGCTTCATATCAATATCATACACATCAAAAGTGAGTAAATTTTTGCTCAGGGCTATCATGTATCCCCCTTGTTCGATCACGTAAACACGGTCATTTTGAACACTGATCCCTACAAAATGGGCAAAAGGGAATTTTTTCTTTGCTTTGTATTGCAACGACGGGGTAAGAGCTACCACTTCGCCTTGCTTGGTCGTTAGCCAAATTCCCTCTTGAGTATAAGCGATATCCCGTACATCGTATTTTTCACGACTCTCTTTTTGAGAGAGTGACAATACGGTATTCCCTGTCGCCGCAACCATATTGTTTTCAATCATATTCAAATACGTGATGTTGTTAAAATACTCATCCGACCCTACGATAATAGAACGCACCAATTGCTTCGTACCATCATTGACAATAACAATTTTTCCGTCCAACGTCAAAAAGACAACCAAATCTTTCAAAAAATAAGGGTTGGCAATCCTAGAATCAACCGCGATAGGGGCATTTCCACTCTCTTTAAAGGTCATCTTTTTGGTTTGCAATGAGTACAACGCCATTTCATTATTACCAAAAAGAAGAGCAATTGTATCGCCTTGAACACTTGCCGCAGCCACCGTTCGCTTTAGTTCCAATACAACGTGCTCGCTGGCACCCTCTTCAGGAATCAACTCCAAATTATTGAGGGAATTTTGTGTTATTATCCATCCATCGCTCACGTTGAGAAGACGAAAACCTTCAGGGATTTTGACTTTTTTCTCCCCTTTGTGGGTTAAAAGATTCCCATTTTTCAACACGGCACCCGATTGTGACACCTGTGCAATAGGGGAACTTAGCCGTCCGGCACTTCGCCATTCGCCTTTGATTTTTTCAGGCTTATAAACCTCTTTTTGAGCGCATCCTTGAAACAAAAATAAACTTGAAATTCCAAGTGTCAATAAAAAATATTTCATTATTTCACTCCATAATGGCTTAATGTTTGAGCCATTGGATACAAAGGTGATTCTTCATGAATCATCGACAGTGATCGGTTCGCCGAAGCTGTATCCCCTTTTTGTATCGCAGCAACGGCTAATTCAACCATCGCAAGCTCTTGATACAACGATCCTTGTTTTTTGGAATACGATTCCAACCCTTGTATATCGTTGCTTAAAGCAGCGCTCTCATACGTTGCAATATCGGATACTTCAAGAGAAGTTGATGAACGAAGTGAATTGAGAGCTTTGACATCCTTCTCTTTTAGCGCTTTGGACAACGTGTAAACATCGTAAAGGGGACCGCCGTTATCGGCTAATTCTTTGAGTGCTTTTGGATCCGACGGATTCATAAGCAACGTACTCAAGGCCGCATTGGCTTGTTCAATCTTTGCATTTGAATAGGCTTCGTAGCCCATGTATCCGCCAAGTCCTACCAAAAGAATGATTACCGACGCAATCATAGGCTTTTGATATTTTTTAATAAAGCGCTCTGTACGCACGGCATTTTCAAAAAACTTTTCTTCTGAATTCAACTCATCTTTGAGGGCTTGCATATTCTCTTTTAGGCTCAAAAGGGCTCCTATTGCTTATCCATATTGGACTATTTTGTAATAATCATAACTCAAGTGTTGTTAAAATTCCGTAAAAGCACTTTTTTCGCTACAATAAGCTCATTAATATTTAATTCTTACAGGTGTCTTGCATGCAAATCGATGAAACTCTCTTACAACGTTTAGAAAAACTCTCTTTTCTTCAGATACCCGGTGACGCTCGCGCCGAAATGATTGCACAAATGTCTGAAATCGTCTCTTTTGTTGACAACCTCTCTGAGCTGAACACCGACGGTGTAAGCGCAACGTTTTCGATGGACAACACTGCGACGTATTTACGTGAAGACATCGGAAACGTGGATCGTGCCATCAACGATGATATTCTAAGTCATTCTCCCCACGCGCAGGACCATTTCTTTATTGTCCCAAAAATCATTGAGTAATCTAAAATGATTACCATTTACGGCATTAAAAACTGCGGTTCGGTTAAAAAAGCGTTTGATTTTTTTAAGGAGCATGGGCTCGATTACACATTTATTGACTTCAAAACATCTCCTGTCGGTACCCAAAAAATTATTGAATGGACAAAGCAGGCCGATATTAGTTTGCTTTTAAATACCAAAGGGACTACTTACCGAACGTTAAATTTAAAAGCGCTCTCGCTAACAAATGAGGATAAAATTGAATGGATGGCAAAAGACAATCGTTTAATCAAACGTCCTGTGATAGAATACAGTACAAATCTGATCGTCGGTTTTAATTTATCTCACTACGAAGGAATCTTTTTATCATGAGCCAAGCATTAGATATCCATAAACTTCTCAAAAGTGTTGTCGCGTACAAATCCTCCGACTTGCACCTCGTAAGCCGATCAGAGCCCCAAATTCGTATTGATGGCCGACTCGTTGCCCTCAATTTACCCGTATTGGATGGGCAGCAAATCGAAGAGATGGCCTATTCTCTCATAACCGAAAAACAAAAAAAAGCGTTTGAAGAAAACAATGAGCTGGATTTTTCAATTATCATACCCGATGTGGGCCGTTTTCGTGCCAACTATTATAAAACGATGGAGGATATTGCCTGTGCTTTTCGTATTATTCCTACGATCATCCCATCTCTTGATGACTTGAACGCAAAATCAATCTTTAAAGAACTGATTAAACGGGAAAAAGGGCTAATCCTCGTCACGGGACCTACGGGTAGCGGTAAATCCACAACGCTTGCCGCCATGCTAAACGAAATCAATCTTAATGAAGCACGCCACATTATTACCGTTGAAGATCCCGTCGAGTTTGTACACACCAATAAAAAATCGCTTTTTTCTCAGCGAAACGTCGGAACCGATACCAAAAGCTTCTCAGCCGCACTCAAATATGCCCTTCGTCAAGACCCTGATGTCATTTTGATTGGGGAGATGCGTGACCGGGAAACCATTGCTGCAGCCCTTACCGCAGCAGAAACGGGACACTTGGTTTTTGGGACACTGCACACCAACTCAGCGCCCAGTACCATCAACCGTATCATTGACGTATTCAGCGGAGAAGAACAGCCTCAGGTTCGCGCGCAGCTTTCAACGTCTTTGATTGCCGTCATCGCACAAGCTCTTCTGCCAAAAATAGGTGGGGGACGTATTGCGGCTCAAGAAGTCATGATCACCAATCCAGCCATCGCCAACTTGATACGCGAAGATAAAGTACATCAGATGTATTCACAAATGCAGCTCAATCAGCAAGGGACAGGTATGACAACCCAGACGCAAGAGATCGTCGAGTTCTTACGTAAGAAAATTGTCAGCAAAGATACGGCAATGCAATATTCCAACAAACCAGACGAGTTGCAACGCTTTATTGATTCATTTTAACTGATACTACACACTTTTCGGGCAAATCCCTAAAAGTGGCAGGGACTGTTGTCCATAAAAGCTACCCGCATCTTTCGAAGGTAGTGTTTTATATTAGCGGTGTGCCTCTTTGAGGGTATCCGCAATGAGAAACGCAAGTTCTAATGACTGATCAGCATTGAGACGCGGGTCACAGTGGGTGTGGTAGCGGCTTTTAAGATTTTCAGAGGTGATCTCAAACGATCCGCCCAAGCACTCCGTGACATTTTTGCCCGTCATTTCTAAGTGAACGCCCCCTGCGTAGGTCCCTTCCGATTTATGAACTTGGAAAAATTCTTTCATTTCCTTAAGTACCGCATCGACCGGGCGTGTTTTATATCCGTTGCTCGTTATAGTATTGCCGTGCATCGGATCACAGCTCCAGACTACTTTTTTACCCTCACGCTCAATTGCTCTAATCAATTTTGGCATCCCGTCCGCCACTTTGTCCGCACCCATACGGACGATAACATTCAGACGTCCTGCTTCATTTTTAGGATTGAGAACATCACACAATCGGATCAAATCTTCAGGATCCATCGAAGGTCCTGCTTTGACACCGATGGGATTGTTAATCCCGCGCATAAACTCAACATGGGCACCGTCAAGCTGACGTGTACGGTCTCCAATCCACAACATGTGTGATGAAACATCATACCACTCTCCCGTTAATGAATCTTGACGGGTGAACGCCTCTTCATAATTGAGCAAAAGGGCTTCATGCGAGGTATAAAAATCGGTTTCGCGAAGCGTTCTGTAGTTATCCGACGTAATGCCGCATGCCGCCATAAATCGTAGGGAATCATCGATTTGACGTGATAATTCATCGTATTTTTTTGTCATTTCATTCTGTCCGACAAAACCAAGATTCCAAGCATGAACTTGATGCAAATCAGCCAATCCGCCCGACGCAAAAGCACGAAGAAGATTTAACGTGGCCGCCGATTGATTATACGCTTGTATCATGCGATACGGATCAGGAGTGCGCGCAGCTTCGGTAAACTCTACCCCGTTGATAATATCCCCGCGATAGCTGGGAAGGGTTACTCCGTCAATCGTTTCGGTATCGGAGGAGCGGGGTTTGGCAAACTGCCCTCCTAAACGTCCGATTTTAACCACCGGAACACCACCGGCAAAGGTCATCACGACCGCCATTTGCATCATTACCTTGAACGTATCTCGGATATTATGGGCATGAAACTCTGAAAAACTTTCGGCGCAATCCCCCCCTTGGAGCAAAAAAGCCTTCCCTTCACACACATCAGCAAGACTTTTTTTCAAATTTCGTGCTTCACCTGCAAAAACCAAAGGCGGATAGTTTTTTAATTGTTCTTCAATCTGGTTAAGGTAGATTTGGTCAGGATAAATGGGTTGTTGTTTTATTGGTTTTTCTCTCCAGCTTGATCGGCTCCATGTACTCATATGATTGTATCTCCTGTACTGTTAGGTTCATAGTTAATAATTAATTTAGGTAATTCTATCGTTTTATCCTAAAAATCGACTGATTAGACCGAGCAAAAGCTATCTTTAGGTTTTAAAAAGTATAATTACATCACTATAAAACTGTATTCTATTTATCCTAAGAGAGCCGATGAAATCCATTGATATCAACCATTTCCTATCTGTTTTTTGCAAAGAGCTCTCAACTCACGTAGAATCTGCCAGCACACGACAACACAATATTTCCCCTCTCGAATTTGCTGAACTTGTCTCTGTCGTCACGAAAGAGGTGCTGGAACTTTGCATCAGCGGTGAACTTGATATCAACGATTACAATGCATGCACAGAGCATGGATATAAAGATTTAACCCTGCTCAGCATTGACTCGTATGCACAATCCAATGAAGCTTTTGAAAAAATTACGGATCGGCATGCCCAACTTCTAGACGATCAAAAGACTCCTGATTGTATCGATCTTAACTCTTTAACGGAAAAATTTGCCGACATTCAATCGCATCTTAGCGATGAAGTAGGCCGTGCAAACATCATCATTCAAAATCTTAAAAGTCAAGTCCAGACTCTTGAGATGACCTCTACTCTTGATCCTCTGACTAAAACGTTCAACCGATATGCTTTGCAAAAACATTTTGAAGAACTTTTCTCCAAAGATCGAATTACGCCAGATTTGTTTGTGGTGATGCTCGATATTGATGATTTCAAAAATATCAATGATCGATTTGGGCACATTGCAGGGGATAAAATCCTTATCTTTATTTCCAAATTACTCAAAAAAGCCCTTAGAGACGGTGACAAAGTCTACCGTTATGGCGGAGAAGAGTTTATCATTTTACTGAATCGAACAGATCTTGAAGGGGCAGAGCTCGTCGCAAACCGTCTTTTAAATCTTTGCCGCCAAAACAAACCTCTGTTTCAAAATGAACAAATCAGCGTTACTCTCAGTCTGGGATTAACGCGTATGCACGAAAAAGACACGATGGATACCCTCATACAGCGTGCAGATACCGCCCTTTATCGAGCTAAGAACAACGGCAAAGACCGAATGGAAAAGGAACTGTAATGGATTTAAACTACTTCGATATGGCCGTTGGCTCGATCATACTGTTATTGGGGCTAAAAGGTCTTTTAAACGGTTTTTCAAAAGAGCTGTTTGGACTTATTGGAATTGTGGGCGGTTTGTTTGTAGCATCCCATGTGGGGGGTGCGATTGGAAAGTTTCTCAATGATACCCTTTTTAATTTTGAGTCCGCTTCTGCCGTCAATCTTATCGGTTTTGTTTTTACCGTCGGTATTTTTTGGCTTTTGATGGTTGCTTTGGGTGCGGGATTTAAACGTCTTAGCTCTTTAAGCGGTCTGGGATCACTTGATCGTGTCCTTGGATTTGTGGTCGGTGCGAGCAAGTTTTTCTTTATTTTATCGGTTATTGTTTATGCTTTGTTTAGTGTTACCGCCATTCGTGAAAATTTTGGAGAAAAGATGAAATCAAGTATCTTTTTTGAACCTATGTTTGCAACGGGAAATTTTATCTTGCACATCGAAACCGATGATGTTACAGGGTTGTTAGACGCCAATAAAAGCGATGAGAATGGCACAAATTCTTCATCCGTTAAAACAAAAAAGTAGGCGCTATGAGTTCACTCACTGATTTTACCGAACGCACCATCGAATACGCCAAGCTGCTTAGTGATTTTAAACAGCTCCTCAAAGCCAACAGTTTGAAATTTACCATTCAGCGTGAAGTGATTTTGGAAATGCTTTACAATTCCGATGAACACCTCACCCCAGAGGCACTGCACCATCTTATCCAAGAAAAGCACCCCGATTTAAATACAGGGATTGCTACAGTATACCGAACCCTCTCCCTGCTAGAGGATTCTGAAATCGTCACTTCCCTCTCTTTTGGAGCTCAGGGAAAAAAGTACGAATTGGGCGCGAAAGATCATCACGATCACATTATATGTACCCAATGCGGCAGTATCAGCGAATTTGTCGACGAAGAAATTGAGTTGCGACAAAAAACCATCGCCGATGAGCTTGGATTTTTGATGCAAGAGCACTCCATGCAAATTTACGGTATTTGTAAAACATGCCAAATGAAAAATAAGGAAATTTAACGTGACATTTGACAATCAATACGTCGTTCAACGAATCGACAAAGCCAATCAACTTCGTGAGATTGGGATCGATCCCTATGCCAACAACTCTCATCGCAATACCACCATTGAGAAATATCACAATGTCAATTCGGATCTTGCACAAAAAGAAGAGAAGCGAGATGAGCATCGCCATTATACGGTTGCAGGAAGAATCAAACTGTACCGATTGATGGGAAAAGCAAGTTTTATCAAAATTGAAGACGAGAGCGGTATGCTCCAAATTTACGTTGCACGCGACAACCTTCCTGAAAACTTTTACAATGATGTCTTTAAAAAACTCATCGAAGTGGGTGACATCATCGAAGTAAGCGGCTACCCGTTCGTGACACAGCAAGGGGAACTGTCACTCCATGCAGATAAACTGACCCTTTTAACCAAAGCCATTTCTCCATTACCCGAGAAATTTCACGGGCTTCAAGACAAAGAGATGCGTTACCGTCAGCGATACCTCGATCTCATTATGAACTCCGAAGTGCGTAAAACCTTTCATATCCGCAGTAAAGTGGTAAGCCTTACCCGTCGTTTTTTTGAAGACAAAGGCTTTTTGGAAGTTGAAACCCCTATGATGCACCCTATCGCGGGCGGTGCCAATGCCAAGCCATTTATGACCCATCACAATGCCCTTGGCGTGGACCGTTTCTTACGTATTGCTCCGGAGCTTTACCTAAAGCGTCTCATCGTCGGTGGATTTGAAGCGGTTTTTGAGATCAACCGCAATTTCCGCAATGAAGGGATGGACGCAACCCATAATCCCGAATTTACCTCGATTGAGTTTTATTGGGCATTTAAGACTTATAAAGATTTAATCGTATTAACCAAAGAGTACTTTGAATATTTGTTTGATCATCTCAATCTTCCAAAACGTCTCCCGTATGGAGAGTTGGAAATCGATTTTGACCTATTCACCGAAATAGAACTCATCCAAAGTTTGACGCAAATCGGCGGGGTCCCTGTGGATGTCGTCAATGACAAACAAGCAATATTGAATTATTTAAAATCTCATAATCTGGAAACCAAACCTGCTATGAATCTAGGGCAGCTTCAAGGAGAATTATTTGATCAATTTGTCGAAGAAAAATTGATCAACCCGACTTTCATCACCCATTATCCGGTTGAAATTTCTCCATTGGCACGCCGCAATGACGAGCGTCCAGAACTGACCGACCGTTTTGAACTGTTTATTGCAGGGCGTGAGATTGCCAATGCCTTTAGCGAACTCAATGATCCTATCGATCAGCTAGAGCGTTTTGAGGGGCAGATGGCCGCCAAAACGTGCGGTGATGATGAAGCACACGATATGGATGAAGATTTCGTGACTGCCCTTTCTTATGGTATGGCCCCAACAGCAGGTCAAGGAATCGGTATAGATCGCCTTGTCATGATGCTTACCAATCAGCATTCCATTCGGGATGTTTTACTCTTCCCGGCTATGAAACCCCAATATACTAATCTTAACAACGGAGAACACGATGAGCTTTCTTAAAGAATACGACAACGAAATTTTCACCCTATGTGAGCAAGAGCTCGAACGTCAAACGGACCATTTGGAGATGATCGCGTCTGAAAACTTTACCCTGCCTGCCGTTATGGAAGCGATGGGGAGTGTATTTACGAACAAATATGCCGAAGGGTATCCCGGCAAACGCTATTACGGCGGATGCGAATATGCGGATGGTGTGGAGCAACTGGCCATTGACCGTGCGTGTAAGCTTTTTAACTGTAATTTTGCGAATGTTCAGCCTCACTCAGGTTCATCCGCCAATGGTGCAGTCTATGCAGCCCTCCTCCAAGCAGGTGATAAATTACTGGGTATGGATCTCAGCCACGGCGGTCACTTGACCCACGGTTCCAAGGTCAGTTTTTCCGGTAAAAACTATCACAGTTTTTCGTATGGGGTAGAACTTGACGGACGTATCAATTATGACCGTGTTTTGGACATTGCCAAAATCGTACAGCCAAAAATCATCGTTTGCGGTGCATCTGCGTATGCTCGTGAGATCGATTTTGCTAAGTTTCGTGAAATCGCTGATGCGGTTGGAGCAATTTTGTTTGCCGACATCGCTCACATTGCAGGACTCGTTTGTGCCGGTGAACACCCAAGCCCCTTCCCGCACGCACACATTGTCACGACGACAACCCACAAAACGCTAGCAGGTCCTCGCGGCGGTATGATCCTGACCAATGATGAAGATATTGCCAAGAAGATCAATTCGGCTATCTTCCCAGCCCTTCAAGGGGGACCATTGGTTCATGTTATTGCAGCAAAAGCGGTTGGTTTTAAATACAATCTCTCTCCTGAGTGGAAAGCATACGCTAAACAAGTCAAAGCGAACGCAAAAATTTTAGCCGATGTTTTAATGAAACGCGGATATGACATTGTTAGCGGCGGAACAGACAACCATCTCATCTTGGTCTCTTTTTTAAATAAATCTTTCAGCGGTAAAGAAGCCGATGCAGCGCTTGGGCGTGCAGGAATTACCGTCAATAAAAATACAGTACCGGGCGAAACACGTTCGCCGTTTGTTACCTCTGGTATCCGTATCGGAAGTCCTGCCCTCACATCGCGCGGAATGAAAGAGCAAGAGTTTGAACTCATTGCCAACAAAATTGCTGATGTTTTGGATGATATTGAAAACGAAGAGAAGCAAAAAGCCATCAAAGAAGAGCTTCAAACTTTGGCACGCGGATTTGTCATTTATAAGCAGTCTACCTATTAATTTATCCAATCTCTCGTCTCTTACGAGACGGGTCCATAAGGAACCAAAGTTATGACATCGATGGATATGAAACTCATAAAAATGCTCTCCGATCATTATTGGCTCAAACACGATACGATGGTCGATAAACTCGAATTTAAAGGGCGTACTTTTTTCAATAAATACGAAAAAATTTCCAAACCCCTGACTCAATCGCTCATCGATCAGCATCTCAAAAAACAAGTTACCCTTGCCCATTCTCTAATTAACCAATTCGGTAAAGTTGAAAATATAGTCATTGATTACAATGGGACCGATACACAACGCTTTTATCATAAGGCACAATTATTGCTTCGGGAAGAGGGATTTATCAATTTTACCGCTTTTGAAACCAAAACACCGGGTCATTTGCACGTCTACATCCATAAAGGGCATACAACACTGCAAGAAGCGATTCAATTGGGTAAAATGCTATCGATGAAACTTGCAGCAAAACAGCCAAAGCAATGGAGAATGTTTCCTGCGGATGATTTGCCGCCGGAATACAACATTCTCAACCTCCCCTACGAAGTGTACGCAAAAGAGCGCGGCGCTTCGTGGTCGAAGCACATGTAAATAAATCAGGAGTATACAATGGAAGAAAAAAACGAACTTAACGACATTATCCTTAACAAGGGCGGCAATGGAAGCGGAAGTAAAAAACTGCTCTTGGCAATCGCGACACTCACCCTTATTTTAATTATCGTTTTGGTTATTATGAATTCACTGAAAAACGATGAAACAAAAAAATCGCCACAAGCGATTCTTCCGCCAGAGCCTAGTGCACCAACTGAAATCATCAATGATCCTCTGTTTGAGCCGGTTGAAGTGTTGCAAGAAGGAAACGGAAGCATGGGTGAACAAAGTTTGGATCAAGTGGCTCAAAAAATCAAAGATGAGTCATTGCAAAATATCCCTGCCAGTGTTCCGGTTGTTCAAACGGCTGTTCCTGCAAAAACAACGGTTCAATCTGCACCTGTAGCAGCAGCTCCGGTACCAGCAGCTCCAGTGCCATCAGTTCAAAAAATTGCCCCTAAAGCAGTTTCTCAAAAAACATACTCAGAACCGACTATCGCTCAAAAGCCCGCCCCTAAAAAGGTTCAAGCGGCTCCAATCAAGCAAGAAGTAAAACAAGAACCGAAAAAAGCTGTTCAACCTAAAACAGCTGCCCCCGTAAAGCAAGCAGAGACTGCAGCCGTAGCTGCTTCTAAAGCTCCTCAAGCGAAAGTTGATACCAAAGCTGTCACTGCACTAGCCAAGGCAGCACCTGCTGCTGAAACAGGTGGTACTTATTTTGTCCAAGTGGGATCTTTTACCAACGAACCAAACAAGAGCCTTATTGATCGCCTCAATGCAAGCGGACTTAAATATACCACACAAAAATCTGGCAATACAACCAAGGTACTAGTAGGTCCATTCCAAGGGGAGAAGGCCGTGCAAGATGCTATGGGCAATATTCGCCAAAACATTGAAGCAAAAGCATTCAAAATAAAGGGATAATGTGATCGATTCTCACCGTTTTACTCTGGATCAATTCGCTCCCATAGCCGTCTATGAAAAGCTTAAAAAGCTTTTCCCTGATGAGATCTCTTTTTTGCTCGAAAGTGCCGGGAACAGTAACGGCAACTATACTATTATTGCACTTGGAGCCAGAGAACGTCTTCGATACGAAAATTCGTTAACTCACTACACGAACGCACACCATGAAACCACCGCCTCCGAAGAATCCCCTTTTGCCTTTTTAAAACGCTACTACAGCGGTATCGATTTTGAGTATTACCATACCAAAGCAAAAGAGCTGGAAATCGGATACATCGATGGATTCATCGGATACATCGGGTACGATATGGTTCAAGTCTTCGAGCCGACGCTGACACGCTGCATGAGCCATTTGGAAGATCAAACCCATATCCCCGATATGGATCTCATCTTACCAAAACTGGTTGCCGTTGTTTCGCACAAGCACTCTACGATCACTCTTATTAGTTCACTTTCAGAGTATCAAGATCAGTTTTTAACGTTGGAAAATACGTTAAAATCATTGTATCACTACACCCCGCTGACTCCGATACAAGACGACCGGGGCGGAAATTTTATCCACACCAAAGAGCACTTTTTTGAGATGATTGATCAATCAAAAGAGATGATTAAAAGCGGTGATGTGTTTCAAATATTGATGACCAACCGTTATATTCGTCATGCCAAGGTCGATCCATTCAGCTTTTACCGTGTGTTACGGATCAAAAATCCTTCACCCTATATGTATTTAATGGAGTATGGTGATTTTAGCATTGTGGGAAGTTCTCCTGAAGTGATGGTACGACTGAACGACGGGGATATTTTACTGCGCCCAATCGCTGGAACACGCAAACGCGGCGGAAGCAAACAGCGTGATGCCCAACTCGAAGAAGAGCTCCTCTCCGACCCCAAAGAACTTGCAGAGCATTTGATGCTCATTGATCTGGGTCGAAACGATGTGGGACGTGTTGCTGCCACTGGAACCGTACGGGTTGAGGATATGATGCACGTTGAGCGCTATTCGCATGTGATGCACATCGTATCGGACGTTCACGCAACACTGCGTGAGGACAAAGACATGTTTGATCTTCTCGCGGCCACCTTTACTGCCGGGACTATGACGGGAGCACCTAAAATCCGGTCCATGGAACTCATAGCCCAATACGAAGGGGTCAAGCGCAGTTTTTACAGCGGAACCATCGGCTATTTCGGTTTTGACGGCAATATGGACAGCGCGATCACCATCCGTACTGCCCTCATCAAAGAAGATCAAATTATTCTTCAAGCTGGAGCCGGTATCGTGGTGGACTCTGTCCATGAGCTCGAATATCTGGAAGTGACCAACAAGCTGGGAGCACTGACTAGTACCCTTGAAGATTTAATTGACCCTTCGTGATGAAAGTTTTTACGATATTCGGTGACCCCGTCAGCCACTCACGCTCGCCGCTGATGCACAACAGCGTTTTTAAGGGTTTGAAAATCGATGGATGCTATACTCGTACTCCTCTAAACGATGGTACAAAACTGCGTGATGTTTTTCTTGAAAAAGCGCTCAGCGGTGCCAATATCACTGTCCCTCATAAAGAAGCTGCATTTGCTGCGTGTGATGAAGTGCGTGGCATTGCTAAAGAAATTGGTACGGTCAATACCATTGTCCTCGAAAACAATCGCCTCATTGGCTACAACACCGATGCGGATGGTTTTATTGCCGCCATACAATCGTTTGGTCAACTCTCCAATGCCCTCATCATCGGAGCAGGAGGAACGGCAAAAGCACTGGCAATCGCGCTGCGTCACAACGCTATAACACCAGCGATTCTCAACCGCTCCGGCGGCCGTTTGGAGTATTTTAGGGAAAAAGGGTTTGAATCATATGATTGGAAAACATTTTCCCCAAGAGCATTCGATCTCATTATCAACACGACTTCAGCAGGACTCACCGATACGCAGCTGCCCATACCCGAAGAACTCCTAATACCCCTGCTTTCATCCGCCAAAGGGGCCATTGACGTTATTTACGGCAAAGAAACCCCATTTTTAAGTGCCGTTAAAAAGGCAAAACTCCCCTATAAAGACGGATCGGATATGCTGCTTGAGCAAGGGGTTCTGGCCAATTCACTGTTTCTTGATAAAGCGGTAGAGCTCGATACCATTAGAAAATATATGTCTCAAAGCTTTCAATACTAACCCTGATTTAGACACGTTACCCTTCGTAGAAGGGGTCAAGCATAATAACGCTACAATATCACACCTTAATTTTAAAGAGCAAGTATGTGCAACTTTCATAAACTCCCTGATGATCAAAAAATCCTTCTTCGGGATCAACTGCTGGCGTATGCCGCTTCCATCGGCGGTAAAAACGCTTTTCTAAAAGTCTTAGAAACTTTACGCCACACCTCACCTCATCCACTTATCTCCAAAACCCCGCTTTTGCGTTTTCCAAAAGGGGTGATCAAATGGAATAAAAGCGTTCACCGTGACAATCTCGCTCTTTTGAGTCTCCAAATGAATCTTAGAAGCGAAGAGAATCCAAACTTAATGGCTCCAAAGCAGCATAAATCGTACAAAAATGTCACCAATATGCTTCGTGCGCTGGGGACATTGACGTTTACCGTTTCAATGAACAGTGAAACCGATGGAAAAGGGTTTGAATTTCACGCCTTTGACATGCCCGATGAAGAGACCACACTGATGAACCCTTTCTTTGAAATTATTTTCTTTTGCCCTGTCACTATGACTAAAAAACTGCTCAACTTTGAATCCAATGAAACCAATGAGAATAACGAAGAAAATTAAACTCCTATGAAAATCGACGGACGTTTTTGGCTCACCAAAGAAGGCCAAAGTTTTTTGGGGGCTGGACGGATCGAACTGTTAGAACGGATCGATCAGACCGGCTCCATCAATGCTGCCGCCAAAGAGATGAAAATGAGCTACAAGGCAGCTTGGGAGCGTATTAATGGGATGAATCTCCTAGCCGATCAACCGCTCATCGAACGAACTACCGGCGGCCGTGGGGGCGGAGGGACAAAACTCACCCCGTATGCGCGAGAACTCATCGCGACGTTTTACCGTTTCAACGAACTCCACCGTCAATTTATCGACCGTTTTTCCGAAGCAGGCAATGATCCCGAAAAGCTCGCCCGAATCCTTGGCCGAACTTTTCTCACCACCAGCGCACGAAATCAGCTCCCGGCCATTCTTAAAGAGATTCAAGCAAATGGCTTGCATACGACGCTAACCCTTGCATTGCAAGGCGATGACACCCTCCTCTCCACTATCACCGCCAAATCAGTAGAAAATATGGGTCTTGAAATAGGGTGTGATACTTACGCAATTATCAAATCCAGCGACATAAAAATTTTCACCACTCTCCCTGCCTCCAATACCGCGGATAATATTCTCACGGGAACAATCGAATCGTTGGAGTCTGCAGGTGATAATATCGAGATCACACTGCGTCTTATGGGTGGTACCCTGTTAATCGCCCTTGAAAAACAGGATGCTCTGCAACATTTACAAATCGGTATGACTGCCTACGCTGTTATTTCACCGTTACATATCATTATCGGCTTATAGCATTTTTGTAACTTTTTTTAAGTTTATTTTTCTATAATACGTTATATCTTAAAAAATATAACGAAATTGTCACCTATTTAAAAGAATACTTTTTGCAATGCTTTATTTGCCATTATCGTTATATCAAATAATAAAGAAAGGTTTTTTATGAAACTCAATCTTTTCCTTGCTTCTCTTGTATTGACAACAACTTGCTTATTTGCAAGTGAGGTCAATATTGTCGCCGCATCCGATATGAAATTTGCACTCGATGAGATTGCTAAAATCTATATGAGCCGTCACAGTGAAACCAAGATCAATACCATGTTCGGCTCATCTGGAAAAGCATTCACCCAAATTTCCAACGGGGCCCCCTATGATATTTATTACAGTGCTGACATCGACTATCCAAAAAAACTCAAAGCTTCAGGTAATGTTATCGGAGAGGTTAAGCCTTATGCCATCGGCCGTATCGTATTGTGGAGCAACACCATTGACACATCCAAAGGGATGGAAACACTGCTCTCACCCAAAATAAAAAAAATTGCAATTGCCAATCCCGATCATGCCCCCTACGGACGCGCCGCAATCGCTGCATTAAAACACTATGGAATCTACGACCAAATCAAAAATAAGCTTATTTACGGTGAAAATATCAATCAAACGGCTCAATACGTCCAAACCCAAGCAGCCGATATAGCTATACTAGCCCTCTCTATTGCTTCGGGCCCCTCGCTTAAAGAGAGACCCTATTATTTAATACCAAAAAATGCTCATCCCGAACTCGTACAAGGATATGTATTGATTAGAAATAATCCCGAAGCAAAAGATTTTATCTCCTTTTTTGAAACCAAAGAGGCCAATGATATCCTCAAAAAATACGGCTTTGCCGTACAATAATGTTTTAAAAGGAAAATAATGTTTTTAGAACCCATCGACTTTGCCGACATGTACCGCAAGCATAAAGCCATCACTGACTTTAAAAGCAAAAGCAGCAGCGAATGGGATGATAAATCCAAAGACATGGCTTCATCCACGATCAACAGCCCATATGTCAACGATTTTATCTCACGGATGGCACTTACAGGGGATGATGTGGTCTTAGACATCGGATGCGGGCCGGGTGCATTGAGTATCCCCTTGGCCAAAAAGGTCAAAGAGGTAATCGCCATCGACTTCTCTGCCCAAATGCTCGAGGAGCTAAAAGCTTACGCCAAAAGTGAAGGTATTTCTAATATTAAAACATATCATATCGGATGGGAGGATGATTGGAGTATTCTGCCGCCTGTAGATATTGCCGTTGCATCAAGAAGCATGGAAGTTTCCGATATGGAAAAAGCTCTTCTCAAAATGTCCTCGTATGCATGCAAAGGATGCTATCTCACATCCAAAGTTGGGGGAAGTTTCGTCGATTTGGAGATACTAAACGCCATCGGCAAGCAAATCAAAATGAAGCCCGATTTTTGGTATATCCCGATTATCCTCTACCAAAACGGCTATCTCCCCTCCATCAACTACATCTCCACAAGCCGTGGCAGCATCCAAAGCGGCAGTGCGGATGAGTTTGTCGAATCGCTTCGCTGGAGTCTTGGAGGATTGGATGATATGCAGCTTGAAAAGGCGAAAGAATATTATGAAAGTATTATCACACAAGAAGGACGTCACCCCAAAGCGGTTCAATGGGCATTTATTTCATGGGAAACAAAACAATGATCTTATTTAACAAAAATATTACGTTAGAGGCACTATGAATACCCTACAAGCTACAATTACCGATATAACCTCATCCCAATACCTCTCCTGCATACGTGTGGCTGTAGGGGATGACGCGTTTCATCTTCTCCTTGCTGAACCCTCAAATAAAGACGAGTTAATCCATACCCCTGCCACATTAGCCTTCAAAGAGACCGAAGTGATCCTCTTAAAAGACGCGGCCCAAACTACGGCAAATATCCAGCGCGCTACGGTTCAAAAAATCGAACGGGGTATGGTGTTATCTCAAATCACCCTCCTCTATCAGGAGACGACCCTCACTGCATTGGTTCCTACCCTCACGTTTGAGCTTCTTGGCATCACTAATGGTGATGATGTAAGCTGGATGGTACAGCCCTCCGAAATATCACTCCTGCGAGGGCAACATGGAATCTGAATTCTTAAGTACGATGGCACTGACTTTCAAGCTCGCCGCAGTAACGACACTCATCCTTTTGGCCATCGGAATTCCCCTGGCTGCATTTTTGGTCTTTAGCCGTATGAAATTCAAAAGTATCATTGAGACAATTGTCTCGATGCCTCTTGTATTGCCCCCCTCGGTACTGGGGTTCTATCTCCTCCTCGCATTCAGTCCTGCTTCTACTCTCGGAAGTTTTTTAACCGAACACGGAATACGATTGGCCTTTAGTTTTGAGGGGCTGGTGATCGGCTCTGTCCTCTTTAGCTTGCCGTTTATGGTTCATCCGATCCAATCTGCCCTTACTCAAGTCTCCCCTTCTATTTTCGAAGCCTCCTACACCCTCGGAAAATCGAAACTGGAGACGATGATGAAGGTCATTCTCCCCTCTATCCGGCACGGGCTTATCTCAGGCATCGTTCTTGCCTTTGCCCATACGGTCGGGGAATTCGGGGTGATTTTGATGATCGGCGGAAATATCCCAGGCGAAACCCGTGTCGCCTCCATCGCGATCTATGACGAAGTCGAATCGCTCAACTTTGCTTTAGCGCATCAGTACGCCCTCACCCTCTTTGCCGTGACCTTTGCAATATTGCTTCTCGTCTACACCCTCAATAAAAAATCACTGGGTGGGATACGATGATATTAGTTAATATTAAAAAGCATCTCGACTCTGTCGAAGGATCTCTTGAGGCTCATTATGAGCTCACAATCAATGACGGTGAATTTCTGACCCTCTTTGGTCCATCAGGAGCAGGAAAAACAACCTTATTGCGTTTAATAGCAGGATTAGAGACACCTGATAGCGGGTCAATCGAAGTGGACGGTGAAATATGGTTTGACAGTACTAAAAAGATCAATCTTCTGCCGCAACGTCGAAGCATAGGCTTTGTCTTCCAAGATTATGCTCTCTTCCCAACGATGAGTGTTCGAGAAAATCTCCTCTTTGCTGCCCAAAGCGCTCAACAGCGGAACAACGTCGATGAGCTGATCGAACTCGTTGAGCTTACCAATCTCAGCTCGCGCCTCCCCTCTACCCTCTCAGGGGGACAAAAACAGCGGGTTGCCCTTGCTCGGGCATTGGTGCGCCATCCTAAAATTTTACTCCTTGATGAGCCTCTCTCAGCGTTGGATACTGTGATGCGCCAAAAGCTCCAAGATGAGCTCGCACGTCTACATAAACGACTGTGCGTTACAACACTGCTCGTAAGCCATGATATTTCTGAAACGGTTAAACTCTCCGATAGAATGGCATCCATCGAACTGGGGAAAATTATCCGTATTGACAAACCCATGGAGTTTTTCAGCCCCCAAACCCTCAGCGGTAAACTTCAACTTATCGGAGAAGTGCTAACCATCGAAGAGGATTCTCCTGCTGTCATCGTCACTTTGTTGGTCGGTTCCTCGGTCGTACGTGCGGTTGTAAGTTCTCATGAAGCCTCAGCCTTGTGTATAGGAGGACACGCTATAATTTCGACCAAAGCGTTTAACCCCATTCTCATTCCCATCCATACCTAAAAGGAAAAATCAATGACCATTACTAAAAACTGTATCGTCACCATCGATTATCACATCAACGACAGCGAGGGAAATCTCCTTCATGAAGAAGCGGAACCCCTCATCTATCTCCAAGGTGACTATGGTCAAATCTTTAAAGCGGTCGAAGATGCTTTAGAGAGTAAAAAAATTGGAGAGTCTTTCAAAATAGCTCTCTCCAGTGATGAAGCATTCGGTGAATATGATCCTGAATTGGTTATTACCGAAGACTTAAGTGAGCTTCCTGAAGATTTAACCGTCGGAATGGAGATCGATGGATACATGGAAGAAGATTGCGATGATGTCATTATCTATACAGTCAAAGAGATCAAAGGGAAGCAGGCAACCCTTGATGGAAATCATCCTCTTGCAGGAAAGGATCTCATTTTTGAGGGGACTGTTTTGGATATCCATGCAGCATCTCCAGCAGAAATCAAAGAGATACTAGAATATCAACACAGTCATTAATTCATCTCAAGCCCAGGCGGCTTGACTATCTCCCCCGTCCGCCCGGTTTTTTCGGTGAGGGTTTTTTATTCCCAAAAGCACTTCCTTTACCGGTACTGCTTGCTTTTTCTACAGGCTCTTCACGTGCAACACGAGGTC
>JBBQNL010000006.1:0-67064 GCA_038329855.1 Campylobacterales bacterium | reverse complement strand
AGCTCATCGAGAAACAAAATCCCTCGCCCTGTGCGAGGCAAAAAAGAAGGCGGAGCCCATAAGGCACTGTGGGACTCTTTTTCATAAAACGGAATCCCTTTTAGATCGGTCGGATCCATAAGGGAGAGGCGTAAATCAATGCATTCAATTCCGGCATCTTGCGCGATTTGTTTGACAATCGAAGATTTTCCGATACCCGGTGCCCCCCATAAAAAAGTGGGAATTTTTGACTCGATGAGGGAATTCATCGTCGTGATTGTTTCGCTGACGCGCATCAGTTCCATCCTATATTGTAGGTTTGTATGTGTTTTCCAAAAGAAGCGTTCGTCTTGACACTGCGCTCATAACGCTGATCGAGGGAGAGTTGATAGAGTATCTCTACGGGGGTGGAGGTATTGGAGGCCAATGTTTTTAAAATCTCGCCCTTGTTGGTTTGATACAACATCTCAAGCTGTCGAGGAGAAAGTGACGGATTGGAGGCCAATTGCTCACCGTAGAGGTTCATGGCAAAAAGAGTCTCTATATGTTCTGCCAAAAGTGCTTTGTTTTGAGCCAGTACCGAAAAAACAGCCTCATTATTCATGTCCATTAAAACCGTTTGCATGGAGGAAGTCAGTGTGATATTCGAAGCGAGAAATGTTTTGTATTTTATCATGAGTCGTTCAAATCGTTCGCCATCCAAAGGATAAAATTGGGCAATCACTTCGGGATATTTTTCTTCTAAACGGTTTGCTCCATCGCGTGACAATGTAACATTACGAGCCAAAGTGGCACTGACTTCTTCATTGCCTAGGGCTAAAAGCTCTTCTTCGAGTTCCAACGGCTCACGATGAGAAATCAAATGGGCACGCTCTTTGAGCAATGATTTTAGAAGAGATGGAGGGGTATCGCTGTGCAATGCTATCGCATCAAGGACCCCGTGCAGGGAGGTGTCATTTGGAGTTTTAAGCTCTTTGGCAATGGGCTGAAGCTGTGAAATCGCCGTGATAAGTTCTGCATTCCCGTATTTTTCGACCAAATGGGCCAGCCCGCTCATAGCGTATTGGACATTGTGGTTTCGTTCCAAATCGAGGTAAAACCGTCCGATAATCGCAGCCGTTACGTCACGGTTGGAATCATTATCAAAGAATCCTTCGCTGCTCCAATCATACAGTTTGAGGAGTTTAAAAAAAAGCTCGTCGGTGATATGGGGATTTTTGATAAAATTGACCAGCCGTTCTTGGTCATGTGAAAGTTTAAGGCTCATAAGCAAACGATTTGGCTCGATGGAGGCACACAGCCATTTTTCAATCGGGACGATATCGACGATCGGTGCTGCTTGCAGCTCGTACAGTCGTTCGCTCTCTTGAATCTCCAGCGGATTCATCATCTTTCCCTCGATAACAAGAGCAACATCTTCATCAAAACTTTTAACGGCATTCATGGCATGAAGCTTCAACAGTGTTTCAAATTCCACTTGGTTAAGCGAGCGGGTTTTCCCCAACAGCAATACCGATTTTCCTGCATATTCTTCGTAGTTCATTCGCGTATTATAGTCCATCAGAGTAAAAAATAGGGGGCATTGCTATAATAACACGACTATTTAAAGGATTATCAATGACAGACCCATTAAGCGACGGTATTACCGCATACAATGCGCAAGAGTACGAAAAAGCGTATCTGCTTCTCTATCCCCTTGGAGCCTATGAGCGTAATGATGAGGCACAATTTTACCTGGGTATGATGTATTTTTACGGAGAAGGGGTTGAGAAAAATGTAGAGGCAGCAATGGGGTGGTGGAAAAAAGCGATGCGCAGCGGCCACGTCGATGCGGCGTATCGGTTGAGTGAAATCTCCACCTCAACCAAAACAACCTTTTAAATTATTTATTTTAACACCAAAGGAATGCATACCTTTGGTTACGCTAACCGCTTGGGCTGCTGAAGCTTGCCTCATTTGAGGCAAATTTATGTATGACGTATGATATAATCAAATCAAATTAATATTAGGCTTGGTTAGATGGTCACTTTTTCAAATAGACAGCATTCTTTAATGAAAGAAAAGCTGACGCAAGCGGTTAAAGATTTTAGTTATCGTTTTAGACGTTATGAGGTCAACTATTCTATTGCAATCGGACATACGCCTGAAGAGATTGATCTTAGTATTCTTTCCCAACATATTCGTCAAAGTGATCGTTTTATCATTTTGGATCATAATACCTGTGCAGTCATACTTGATTGTACGAGTGATACGTGCGGGATGAAAGCGGCCAACAATTTACTGACTCATTTTCAGGGAATATTTTTTTCTATACCGATCTATGTTGGCATCGTGACTGCAAGTAATTATGATACGGATTTTAAAATGGTTCATGAGCTATTTTATTTGCTTGAGTATGCGATTGAACACAATATGAACAGCGTTTTGGTGGAGTGCTCTCAAGCAATCTAAAAGCACTAAGCGGTATAATTCGCACATGATATTTAAATTGCGTCCATTGGGAATCTCTCTTTTCGTTCACGTGATAGCGTTTGGACTTTTTCTCTTTTGGCTCACTGGGGATAAGCCAAAGCAAGCCCCCAAGCCTCTAAAGATTAATATTACCTCTTTTGTGGCACCTGTTGCACAGCCACCATCTCCCCGTATCGTAACCCCACCGCCTGTTGTACCGAAAAAACAAATTATTACCCCTGTTCAAAAACCTGCACCGATGATTACCAAGCCATTGCTTCCAAAAATAGCTCCTGTAGCAGTTCGTCCGGTAGCTCAAATATCATCTGTTCCACCCGTCGTACAAGCTCCTGCTGCGACCGTTGTCGAAACACCAAAAGCTCCTGTCGCAGCACCTGTACCGCCTCCTATCAATGTTGAAAAAGAGTTTTTAAACGCTCACTTGGGGGAGATACGAGGGCTATTGCTTCAAAACCTCAAATATCCGAAAATGGCGCAAAAGTTAAAAATGCAAGGGGAAGTGCGCGTCGCGTTTACTCTGGATGCGGATGGAAGCGTGGGGAATATAAAAGTCATTGAGAGTTCAGGATTTGAGATTTTAGATGAAGATGCTGCAGGATTGATCGAAAAAACAGCGTCCAAATTTCCAAAACCTTCGAAGTCGGTTCGGATCAGCGTTCCGCTGAGTTATGTATTGCGCTAAAAAATTAACTTTCTAGCGCTTTAGCAATACTGTATTTCATATCTTCATCGAGATTTTCCATATTGGCAAGCATCCATGATAGATACCCTTTGTCCGCTTGGACCACTTCGGTGAGGGTTTTGCCCTTGTGTTTGCCAAATTTTAGCGGTTTGGTGATCAAAACAGGGGTTTGGGTGAGTTCCACCATTTTGTCGATGGGATTGACCGCACCGAAACGTTCGGTCAGTTTTTTGCGCAGTTCGGTGAGGAAAAGTTTGAGAACCAACACATCTCCGATCGCATCGTGCGCTTTGACCACGATGCCGAGTGTATCCGCTTCGGCTTGCTCAAGTTTGTACAATCCCAATCGATAACGGAAAAACTGCAATCGGTGTGCTTCCTCTTCATCAAAAAGATGTTTTGCACAACGAAGAGTATCGATAAGACGCATTTTTGAGGTGAAATTTTCTTTTGCCAACATCCCCAAATCAAAGGGGGCATTGTGGATAATCATCACGTTATCGGGAGTATTGAGCTGTTCAAGAGCCTTGTAGGCTGAGGTCTCAACGCACGAAGGTTTTCCTTCGATTTGATCCGGGGTGATACCGTGAACTTCCATCGCTCCATATCCGATAGGAACGGGACTGGAACACAAGTCGTTATGAACATGAACATTTTTCCCGTCCAAGACCATAAACCCTAATTGGATTACGCGATCATCTTCTCCGGCACCGGTTGTTTCCGTGTCGAGTAAAATATACTTCGCCATTAATACTGATCATCTTCTTTATCAATATCAAACTCATCGTAATCGTCTTCATCCTCGTCTTCGTCATCATCCTCGAAATCGAGGTCATCATCTTCATCGCTCCCCTCTCGCATTGCGGTAAGTTCCGTATAAAGCTGTTCAGCCTCTTCTTCGTCGATATCACCGCTGTTGAGCTCTTTGAGAAGCTCTTTGTATTCATCGCGCAGGGCTTGCATCTCTTCGAGATCAGCACGTTCTTGCGTTGTTGCATCTTTGGCAGAGGCTATTCCCTCAAACAGTTCGTCAATGTGATCCTCAACGTCAGGGATGAGTTCGGTTTGGATTAAATGTTTTAGTTGCATGATATATGCCATAGTCGTTCCTTGTAATCGGTTTATTTGCTAATTATACCAAACCCTTGGGAAATTATTGAGCCATACTTTTGAAAGCGTTTAAATTTATTTTACAATTGAGATGTAAAGGCTGTTACTTGCCTAAGTTTGAGAGAAAAAAAGTGTAATTGGCAAACAATATACTACTTAAAGGTAGTAATAGTACAATTCGTCAAATTTAAATTAGGAATTCCCATGAGCTTATCTCAATCAACCATCACCGCTGTCAAAGAAACGATCCCATTAATCAATCAGGAATCTGAAAATGTAACGACACGTATGTACGAAATTTTGTTTTCAAAATATCCGGAAACGAAACCTCTTTTCATGAAAGCCGATAAAGATCAGCACAAAAAACTCGCCGGTGCGATTGCGGCATTTGCGGCAAATATTGATAATCTTGGCGTATTAGGAGCTGCCGTTGAAAAAATGGCGCAATCTCATGTCATGACACAGGTTAAACCTGCGCACTATCCTATGGTCGCCGATGCGTTGATCACGGCAATGGGAGATGTCTTAGGTGATGCATTTACCGAGGAGCGTAAAAACGCTTGGGTGGAGGCGTATACGTTTCTTGCCAATATTTTGATGCAGCGTGAACAAGAATTGTATGCACAAAACAACTAACGACAAATCGTCCCATTTTATTGAAAGTATTATTGTTGGAGGGGGTGCTTTTATAGGGCTTTCTCTGATTGGTTTGATCGCACAAAAAGCCCATGCAATGATGATTATCGCTCCCTTCGGGGCGACGGCGGTTTTACTTTTCAGTGCCCCTCACAGCCCCTTTTCAAAACCTCTCAATATTTTTAGCAGTTATCTCATCTCAACGTTGATGGGTATTTTAATCCTTGTCTATACAAACGGGGATTGGTTAGCAATCGGAATGGGCCTTGGAGTAACGATGATGCTTATGCATTGGACCAAAACGGTTCATCCTCCTGCGGGGGCAAATTTCTTGATTGTGACGCAAGGGCATCTTACCTTTTACCTGCTTGAACCGCTTTTGATCGGGCTGATCACTCTTATGATCATTGCTTTGGGTGTCGAAAAAATCAAAGCCAAAGTACTCTAAAGACTCTTACTGTGAATCGGTCTTACAGTTTCGCTTCTTTGTCATGAAGGAGGGAAGCCAGGGTGACAGTAGTGAGCATCGTTTCGATCATCTCTTTGGGCTTAGACCACTGATCGTGCAAAGCGCAGGGGTTGTGAGCATCGCAGGTTTCAAATCCCAAGATGCACCGTTGGGAATCCAATGGTTCTCCGATGGCTTCGAGGATGTTGCAAAGGGTGATATCGTTTGCATTTTTAGCCAGAGTGACTCCCCCATCCCGACCGCGTGAAGCATTAACCAACCCTTTTTTGACTAAATCAGTTACCATTTTGGTGAGATATTTATAGGGTAACTTAAGCTCTTGATGCAAGACATTGACCGAGTGCGATGTTTCATTGTGGTGATGCAAATAGGATAAAACACGAATAGCGTATTCGGCAGTTTTAGAAAAATGCATGCAACTCTCCCTTCCAATAAAAGAACATTGTATTGCAATCCCACTTCAAATCTCTTCAAAGCAATGCTATGGCATAGTACCGGCTATTAAAAGGAGTCATGATGGCGATAGGTTCGACGGTCTGCAAAGTCCAACTCAGTATTGCCGATATGGACAAAAACTACTATGAAACTCACGAACTGACATTGGCACAGCATCCGTCTGAAACGACACAGCGGCTTATGTCCCGTCTGGTTGTTTTTGCCCTCAATGCAAGTGACAGACTGCTGCTCACAAAAGGGATCGGTGCCGAAGATGAACCCAGTATGTGGGAGAAGAACTACGGCGGAGAGATACAGCTGTGGATTGAGCTGGGTCAGATTGATGAAAAACGGATTCGAAAAGCGTGCGGCAGAAGCAGCACCGTCATCGTATATACCTACAATCGTAAAAGTGCCGAAGCGTGGTGGCGTCAAAACAGTGCGACGCTGGAGCGGTTCAAAAATCTGAGTATCATTCATCTGAATATGGAAGGGATCGAAGCATTGCACGAACGCTCGATGAAATTGCAATGCAATATCAATGATTCAGAGTTAAGTATTCACAGCGAGAGAGGGGATATCTTCATCGTACAAGAGCGTTGGCAAGCATGAGCGTAACACAGGATAAAAAGCTCACGGTACTCAAAAGTGTCTTCGGACATACGGCGTTTAGGGCGTTTCAAGAGGAAGCGGTGGATGCCATCGTAGCGGGACGTGATGTGATGATGATTTTGCCCACGGGAGCTGGAAAATCGCTGTGCTATCAGCTTCCTTCGCTCTTGATGGAGGGGATTACGGTGGTTGTTTCCCCTCTTTTGGCGCTAATGCACGATCAGATAACGGCGTTGTCGGCTTTTGGGATCGAAGCCGCGATGGTTTCGTCGATGCAAACCGCGTCAGAGATCCAAACCACGATGCAAAACGCTATTGGTGCAAAGCTCAAGTTTTTGTATGTGGCGCCGGAGCGGCTGAAAAGCTCGGAATTCGTCCGGTTTTTACGAGATGTTCCGATCGATTTTTTCGTCATCGATGAAGCCCACTGTGTCAGTGAGTGGGGGCATGAGTTCAGAGAAGATTATCGGCAGCTGTACCGTTTGCGGGAGCTTTTCCCCTCGGTCCCCATAGCTGCGTTTACGGCGACAGCAACCCATTTGGTCGAGCACGATATTCTCTCCCAGCTTAGGCTCCAAGACCCGATACTAATACGGGCCAAAGTATCGAGAGAAAACCTCACGATCACGGCGCGCAACCGAAACGGAAACGGACGGGAACAGCTGATGGCATTTTTATCCAAATACGACAATGAAAGCGGCATCATCTACACCTTTACCCGAAAAGAGGCGGAAGAACTTTCGAAATTTCTGAGCCTCAAAAAAATACCCGCGCAACCCTATCATGCGGGATTGCCGACGGTGCAAAAAAACGAGACCTATCAGGCTTTTTTGAACGATGAGATCAGAGTTGTCGTGGCTACCGTCGCCTTTGGGATGGGGATTGATAAAAGTAACATCCGATTCGTCGTTCACACCTCGCTTCCAAAAACCATCGAAAACTACTATCAAGAGATTGGGCGAGCAGGGCGTGACGGACTGGAGGCTTCGACATTGCTGCTGTTTTCGACGTCGGATTTTTTGGATCGGAAACGGATGATAGAGACGCAAGCGGAGTCTGCCTATAAAACCTTGGCGTTTGAAAAACTCGAAGCCACGGCGAAGTTTGCCTCATCACAGGTGTGCCGTCATCAGCTCATCGCCGAATATTTCGATGACAGTGCTAACGCCTGCAATACACGGTGCGACAATTGTCTGGAACCCGACAAAGAGAGTGTGGAGATCACTCAAGAGGCGCTCAAACTCCTCTCATGCGTTTATCGAAGCGGACAGCGATTCGGGCTACACTACGTTGTCGATATTTTAATGGGTGCTGTGAACGAAAAAATAGAGCAAAACGACCATCACACCCTCTCTGTTTATGGAATAGGCAAAGACAAAAGCCGTCGTCAGTGGCTTTCGATAGGGGATAGGCTCCTTGAGCTAAAGGCTCTTAGGCAGGGTGAGTTTAGAGTTGTTTCATTGGATGAATACGGAATGGAGATCATCAAAAAATCTCTCCCGGTGATGATTCGAAAAGAGCGATTGGAAGAGAAAAAACCTTCTTCGGGCGTATCCAAGACAGCGTATGTTTCAGGGGAAAATCAGTCTGTTTTTGAGCAATTGCGTACCCTTAGAACCCAGATTGCCAAACATGCCGGCGTTCCCCCTTATGTCGTTTTTAGCGATAAAACACTGCAAGATATGGCGGTAAAACTTCCCCAGAATAAATCAGAGATGCTGCAAGTAGGCGGGGTAGGGGATGTGAAGTTCGAGAGATACGGAGAAGCTTTTTTGGAGTTGTGTACTTCTCTTTAATCGTTAGCCGTGTCGGGTTAAAATTCCCAAACAAGGGTTGTCATAAAGGCCGTATCTTTTTTTGTTATTTCCACTGGGGGGTGGCTGTCGTAGGAGTGCTTGGCACTCAAGCTCAAATTGAGTTTCCCGTAGATCGGTATGATAAGCTCCAGCGTTTGCGCCAAGATGTAATCCGATACTTGATCAAACTTTGGTTGAAAATAGCCAATATAGTTTAACTTTGAAGAACCCATAAAGCTTTTGCTGTAGGCCAGATAGCTATTGATACGAGTGTTTTTTTCATTGCTATTAAGTTCCGGATTGGTATACGCTATATCTTCCGCTAAAGCGCCAAGACCCGCGTATCCTTTGCCCCAATCATCCGAATTAAAAAAACGCCAACGTAGCCCTGCTCCGCCAAGAGAGCGTGTCTTGATATCTTTGAATTTATCTTGCTCGGTCTGTGCAAACAGTTCACCGCACCACTCCTTCCCATCTAGGGCGTGGATGTAGCGCAGATGCCCGTATGTCTTGTCTTCGTTTTTCGTTCCATTGGAGGTTCCATAGTCATAGGTAAACGTCCCCCATGCAAGATAATCAGCCGCTTGATCGTATTGCACCCGAAGCCCCAGTGAATAGTCGTCTTTTTGGGTATTCCCACTCTTTGAACTCAAAGATCCCGAAAGGTTACCGCTTAACCCGGGTTTGGAACCGATGTCTACAGGTGCGATACTGACCAGTGCAAAAAGAGAGGTGGAGAGTAAAAAAGGGAAGAGAAAAAGAATAGGCAAAAGAATCCTTTGGCTTGAATTGGTAATAGAATTATAGCGGTTTGGAAAGGTTATACTTATGCTTGGCAGTATAATTTAATAGTGCATAATGTATTATAGTGTTGATTTTTAATGAGAATAAACTAGGAATATTTTATGAGCGATGAATTGAGACTTATAATTGTTGACGATGAGCCTGTAAATGTAATGTTGCTCGAAGAAATCGCAAAAGAGATGGGACATGCTCCGATATCTTTTTTTAAACCTAAAGAGGCCCTTGCGTGGGCGAATGAGAATCCTGTCGATTTAATTTTAGTTGATTTTAATATGCCGGAGATGAACGGTTTGGATCTTGTCAAAGCGATCAAGGTTGCTCATCCGGAGATCATGAGCATTATGATTACGGCAAACGGTGCTAATACTCTGAAGCTTGATGCGCTAGGGGCAGGGGTCAATGACTTTTTGACAAAGCCTATTTCTACGGCAGAATTTCAGCTGAGACTTACCAATATCATCCATGTTAAAAACTCGATGAAAAGCCAAAATGAGTTTGCACGACAGCTCACCATCGAAGTAGAAAAAGCAACCCAAGAGCTCAAAAAGAGTCAGTTCGAAGCACTGGAAGTGCTCTCCAAAACCGCCGAGTACAAAGATCCGGAGACAGGAAGCCACATTGCCCGTGTGTCACACTATTCGAAAATGCTCGCAGAGGCATACGGTCTGGATGAAAAGGAGCAGGAGATTCTCTTTTATGCCGCTCCCCTGCACGATATTGGCAAGGTCGGAATCGAAGACTCCGTATTGTTGAAACCCGGAAAACTCACCGATGAGGAGTTTGATCGGATGAAACTGCACAGTACGATCGGTGCCAATATTCTCAAAAACAGCACCAACCCTTATTTGGCGGCAGGGGCGATCGTAGCCGAATTTCATCATGAAAAATACAATGGCAGAGGGTATCCAAATGGCCTTATAGCAGAAGAGATACCGCTGTATGCACGGATCGTTGCCATTGCCGATGTGTTTGACGCACTGACTTCGGTACGTCCGTATAAAAAAGCGTGGAGCTTTGAAGAAGCGATGTCATTGATTGAAAGAGAAAAAGGGGAGCATTTTGATCCTGTTTTGGCGGATCTTTTTATTGCCAATATCGGTCAGGTGCGAGTCATTTATCAACAGTTTGAAGGATTGGACGACGAATGCTAATCGAAGAGCATATGAACAAATTGCATGGGGCTTGAGAAAAGTTAATATTGCTTACTGGGTTGTAAATGAGAATAAAAAAAATGTGCGGCATAAAAGGAAACAGATGAAAAAATTACTTTTGATTGATGACAGCCTCACGGTTTTAAACGCGCTGAAGTACCGAGCAGAACTTGGGCATATGTTCACGTGTGTAACCGCTTCATCCTATGCTGAGGCAGAAATGGTGCTGGAGAAAGAGCACTTTTTTGTGGCCATTGTTGATTTGATGCTCCCCGATTGTGAACACGGTGATGCCGTCAAGCTGACACTTAGAAAAAAAATCCCGACCATCATCATGACGGCTTCTATGAATGATGATCTGCGTAAAAAGATGCTTCAGCTTCCGATTGTAGATTACTTGTTCAAAGACAGTATCGAAGAGATGAACAGAGCCATTACGCTGGCTGAAGAATTAATATTTTTCAAAAATAAAAAAGTCCTTATCCTCGAAAGCAATCGTGTCATGCAGAGGCTATTATCGATTTATTTTGAGCAGCTGTTGTGTACTCCGATTATTGTCGATAATCCGGCACAATGTCTTGACATATTACGCGGCAATGAAAAAATAGCCATTGTTACCGTCAATAATGAACGTGCAGATATCCATGGAAGTGAATTTGTAAAACAGGTTCGACAGGATCCAAAGATACGAAAAAATCGTGTCAACAAAGATGTGATTCTCTTCGGATTAACGTCAAGCGATAATGAAATGGTTTATTCCTCTTTTATTAAAAACGGCGTCAATGATATCTTGCGTACCCCTTTTTCAAAAGAGCAGTTTAATGCCAAAGTGATCAATGTCATGAAGTTGGTAAGCCAACAAGATGAGCTGCAATCCTACATTGACACGGTCGATAAACATGTCATCACCTCTGAAACGGATATTAATGGAAAAATAATCTATGTCAGCAGTGCATTTGAAAAGATTTCAGGTTATACAAAAGAAGAGTTACTTGGAAAGCCTCACAGCATCGTCCGCCATCCCAGTATGCCAAAAGAGTTTTATACAGAGCTGTGGAATACGATACGCTCCGGAAACACTTGGCATGGTGAAATTCTCAATCGCCATAAAGACGGCAGCGGATATTGGGTCGAAGTGTATATCAGCCCAAAATATGACGGTGATCATGAGATTATCGGATATCGTGCTATTCGAGCCGACATCACAGACAAAAAAAGAATTGAAGATCTTTCCATCCG
This sequence comes from Campylobacterales bacterium, assembly GCA_038329855.1. Classification (GTDB taxonomy): domain Bacteria; phylum Campylobacterota; class Campylobacteria; order Campylobacterales; family Sulfurimonadaceae; genus Sulfuricurvum. Next base: position 55,679 of record JBBQNL010000006.1, on the reverse strand, counting down.
CGATCCGATGACGAACCTATTTAACCGACGACATTTAACCCAAACGCTCCCATTGGAGATACAAAAAGCGAAGAGAAACGGCCAAATGATTGCCTTTATGATTTTGGATGTGGACAAATTCAAAGAGTATAACGATACCTATGGACATCAAGGCGGGGATGATGTCCTCATTAAAATAGGGGGCGTTATGCAAGAAGCATGCAAACGGGCATCGGATTTTGCTTTTCGTATGGGAGGCGAGGAGTTTGCCATGTTCTTCCTGCCTGAAGATGCCAAGCAGGCCTTTGTGTTTGCAGATAATGTACGAGCAGAGATTCAGTCTCTCGCAATCGAACACAGTAAAAACCCTGCCGCCGATGTGGTAACGGCTTCAATCGGTCTCATAGTTGCTGTGGCTAATGATATTGATGTCGAAGTACTCTATCAAGCAGCCGATGCCGCCTTGTATGAAGCAAAAGAGAGCGGCCGCAATCGTGTCGTGCAAAGTTTCAAAGAGTAATGATTGATGACCTATAATATCTTAATTATTGAAGATTCAAAGCTCATTAATGACAATTTGAAAAAAAGTCTTTTGGCAGATGGTCATTATGTGGAGCAGGCATTTGATTTTCAAACCGCTGTCGGTTTGATCCAATCGCATCGTTTTGACTATATTCTTCTGGACTTGATTCTCCCTGATGCTGAGGGAGAGATGCTTTTGCCGTATGCAAAACATGCGGATGCCAGAGTCATTGTGATGACCACCGATCGGGACTCATTTCGCCGTGATCGGATATTCGGATTTGGAATCGTTGATTACATTATCAAAGATCGCTATTTTGACGACATCATCGATGCGGTACGAAGAATGATTCGGCAAGTGGAGATCAACAGCGCCTTTACTCTTTTGGTTGTAGACGATTCGAATTTTATCCGTAATCATCTGGAACTGCTTTTAACCAGCAGAGGCTTTTTAGTTTTAACGGCAATCGACGGTAAAGACGCGTTTGTCAAGATGGAAAAATACCCCATCGATGGTTTGATCGCCGATTTGGAAATGCCCATTATGGACGGATTTGAGCTTATGGCCAAAATCCGGCGGAGAAAAGAGACCAAAGATATTCCCGTGATGATTCTGACCGGAAGCAATGACAGCAACAAGATTGCCAAAGTTATCAAGCATGATGTCAAAGATCTGATCCGAAAACCGTATATTGTGGAAGAAGTGCTCCTTAAAATCGATAATATGATGAATGAGGTGAAACAGCGAAAAACAATTGCAGAGGGACGACGTAAATTTGATCTGTACCACGATGCGATTATTAATTCTACGCTGTACCTGAAATTTTCACCTGATTTGCGTGCCATATACATCAATGAGCGTTTTTCACAGCTTCTTTTTGGACGCACAGCCGAAGAATTTAGTCCGATTGCCCTCAAAGAGTTTGTCAAAAATCCTACGTTAAATTTATTTCGATCGCTTCAAAAGCTTTCCCCTTCAGAACCGCCGGTGAATTATATTTTTATGTTTGAAAAATTTGACAGTACGGAATGTTATGTCTCTGCCACCGTGTCGGGAATTTTTGACACACAGGAAAAACTCGTTGAGATGGTGTTTATCGGACACGATATCACACAGCTGCAGCAAAACGAATATACCCTCAAAGAGGAAGTCGAAAAACAAGCTCAAATCAATCTCGATCAGCAGCAGCTGATGTTCAATCAGGCTAAAATGGCGGCGATGGGAGAGATGATCGGAAACATTGCCCATCAATGGCGCCAGCCTCTGAACACCTTGGGCCTGATGATACAAGATTTGGAAGATGCCAATGTGCATGGTGAGCTAAACGAGCTATATTTACGCGATATGACCAAAAAATCAATGGATAAAATCCAATTTATGTCCAATACGATTGATGATTTTAGAAACTTCTTTCACCCCAATAAAGCCAGAGAACATTTTGATGTGGCCGTTGCGGTGCACAAAACGATCGATATTATTGGAACAACATTGGAAAATCATAATATTCGTCTTGATTTTGAAGGCTTTGAAGCGGGAAGCTACCTTGTGGATGGATATCGTAATGAGCTGCAGCAGGTCATCTTAAATCTTTTAAACAATGCCAAAGATGCGCTGTGTTCTCATCGTGGCGACGAGGCAGATATTGATAAATGGATCCGTATTTCGATCGGTCAAAAAGATCATTGGATGCACTTGAGCATCGAAGACAATGGGGGCGGTATTCCTGATTCGATAATCAATCGGATTTTTGAACCCTATTACACGACCAAAGAAGAGGGGCAGGGGACCGGAATAGGGCTGTACATGTCCAAAATGATTATTGAGCAAAATATGGAAGGGAGACTGGAGGTGGCCAATTGTGAGTTGGGTGCATGTTTTAGCATCTTTCTTCCTTTGGTCGAAAGCTTAAAATGAGAGGAAAGCTAAAATGATTGAGAGAAGAAAATTCCCCATTTCCGTTTTGATCGTCGATGATGAGCCTTCCATCATCGAACAGCTCTCTCTCATTTTATCTCGTCGGGTGGATGTTTTGTTTACTGCTTCCAATGGATCTCAGGGGTATGAGTGTTATCAGAGGCAGTCACCCGATTTGATCATCAGTGATATCGATATGCCGGTTATGAATGGTATCGAGTTTTTGAAATTGGTGCGTGCCCATAACCGTCATGTCCCTTTTATCTTATCGACGGGGCTTAAAAATCTGGATGTGTTGATCGAAGCGATCGAGCAGGGGATTACCGCATTCTTACCCAAACCGCTCCAAATCAAGACACTGCTGGCTAAACTCGAAGAGGCAGCCCATACCAAAGAGCTCAAACAAGAGGTTACCAACAGCACCATTTTGCTCGATCAGTACAAAAAAATCGTCGATGACTCGGTGATTGTTTCCAAAGCAGACACAAACGGAACTATTACCTATGTGAACGATATGTTTTGTGCCATCAGCGGATACACCCGAGAGGAGCTTGTCGGACAGCCGCATAATATTGTACGTGACCCTGCTATGCCCTCAAGTATCTATAAAGAGCTATGGGAAACGATTCAAGCAAAAAAAATATGGCACGGTATCATCCACAATCAAGCCAAAGACGGCAGCCGTTATACAGTGAAAAGTACGATTGCTCCGATTTTGGATAATGAGGGGAGTATTATCGAATACATCGGACTGCGTGAAGATATTACCGAGCTTCATAAAGCCCAAGAAGATGCCATGTTGGCAGCCAAGATTAAAGGGGATTTTTTGGCAAATATGAGTCATGAAATTCGAACCCCCATGAACGGCATTTTGGGATTCACCGATTTGCTCTCACGAAGCAGCCTTAATGAAGAGCAAAAGCGTTACCTTGGTATTATCAGTAACAGCACTCGAACCTTGCTGGGAATTGTGAACGATATCCTCGATTTTTCCAAGATAGAGAGCGGAAAATTTGAGCTTGATTGCACCCAGATCAATCCGTTTGTCGAATTTGCCAATATGGCTGAGCTTTTTACTCCAAGGATGGGAGAAAAACATATTACATTTGAGGTGATCATCGATCCGTTGATGGATACGGAAATTGTCATCGATCTTTTGCGCGTTCAGCAAGTGGTTTCCAATTTGTTAAGCAATGCCGCCAAATTTACCTCGGAAAATGGGCATGTCACCTTTTATGCAGTCTACCAGAACGAAACTCAAATTCGTATCGGGGTCAAAGACAATGGCATCGGTATATCCCCCTCACAGCAGATCAATATTTTTGAAGCATTCTCCCAAGCGGACAATTCTACGACACGTCAATTTGGAGGGACAGGATTGGGGCTTACGATCAGCGCTAAACTTGTTTCTATTATGGGGGGAATCTTAAAGGTTGAAAGCCAAGCAGGATTAGGAAGCCATTTTTATTTTGATCTGGATCTTAAAACATGCAATGTTCCCCAGAAAGTGATGATGCCGCCGCAAAAGTTGTTCAGACAATTTACAGGAAAGGTTCTGTTGGCAGAAGACAACGAGGTAAATCAAATGCTTATAGAAGAGTATTTAAACCGATATCATCTTGATTTTCTGATTGTGGAAAATGGCCAAGAAGCGATTGCTGAGCTTCAGAGCAACTCGTATGACCTTGTTCTCATGGATATCAACATGCCGGTTTTGAGCGGGTTGGATGCGGCAGCAAAGATTAAAGAATTCGGAATATCTACCCCGCTTATTGCGATGACAGCCAATGCCATGGCGGGGGATGAACAGAAATTTTTAGAGAGCGGATTTAACGGCTACCTCTCTAAGCCCATTAACATTGAGAAGCTTGAAACCATACTCGAAACGTATTTATTGTGCACTCAAAATCATGATGCCATCTTAGAAAAAACTGAACCATCCGATCCCAATGTGATTGTAAATATGCCATTGCTCGAACAAGAACTTGCTCTCCCCGAACCAATCATACACAAACTTCTCCTCTCTTTTTTAAGCAGTTCTAATAGTAGTTTGGTCGAATTGAAAGCCGCCGTCGACCAGAGTGATTTTAAAAAAATTGAAAACATTACCCACAGGATCCGAGGATCGGCGGGGAATATGCGATTTTATTCCGTCGAAAAGATTGCCGGCGAAATGGAAGCATTGGCTCATTATGAAAAAGAGGGTGATTATAAAGAGTTGTATCACCGTTTTGAAGGGCTGATGAAAACAGTTGATGAAGAAATAGAAAGTATTTTAAATATCAACCCAAAGGGTGATCATGAGTCGATGGTTTAAATATAAATATACGTATTTTATTATTGCCTATATGACGCTTATGGCGGTGGCAAGTATAATCCTTTATGCTCGGTATGAATCCCTCACGCAAAATTATACTGAAAAGCATGTTCATGAATTTGATCAGAGGATTCAAAGTTATCAACTGATGCAGCAGAAGATGATGGATAATTATTATGGGATGTTTTTAGACTCTCCGCAAATTGCTAATATCATGTATGAAGCGGCACACAGTGATTCAGCGATGCAAGAGGTGCTTCGCCGTGAATTGTATGGACGGACGAAAGAGGTGTTTGAGTCATTGAAAGAGTTTGACATTCGTGTCCTATTTTTTCATTTACCGGAGCAAATTGCTTTTTTACGGGTGCATGAACCGGAAAAATTCGGTGATTGCATCACAATACTTCGCCCAAGTATCGTAAAATCACAAGATGAACAAAAGAAAATAACAGCTTTTGAAACGGGAAAATTTTTTGATGGATTTCGTACGGTCTATCCGCTGTTTTATCGGGGATCTTTTTCAGGCACGGTTGAAATTGCGTATCCATTTTTAGCCCTGAAAAAACTGGCGATGCATCAAAGCCCGGGAGCGTATACTTTTTTGGTAAAACGCTCAATTGTGTTGAAAAAAACAGAGGCCTCTGATGTAGCCAAACACTACAGATATTCACTCATGAGCTCGGATTACTTTGAAGATGAAGAGAGTGCACTGGAAAAAGGGGTGAATGGATTTGAGAAGGATGAGCTGCGCGCCTTGCTCACTGAGAACAAAGAGAAGATACAAGATGTACTCAAGGAAGGGAAGCTTCAAGGAGTTAAATTAAACTACAAGGGTAAACATGCCCTGCTAGTATTGAAGCCGGTGAATGAAATAGGGGGAACGCATAGCGCCTATATGGTTGAAATTACCCCGGACCATGTCATGTTTGAGACACAATGGAATCAGTTTTTGGCGCTATTGTCTGTTATTGCTTTCTTGTTGGCGCTGCTGATGTGGTATGTGTATCGCTATAACCGCTCAATCTTGCTTCTCGAACAGTACAAGCATGCGATGGATGAGAGCTTGATTGTTTCAAAGACCGATAGCAGGGGAATTATCACCTACGTCAATCGCCGTTTTACACAGACCAACGGTTATAGTGAAGAGGAGCTTATCGGGAAACCGCACAGTATCATCCGTCATCCCGATACCCCAGCTTCGGTTTTCAAAGAGATGTTTGATACGATTTCAAACGGAGATATTTTTCGTACCACCCTGAAAAACCGTACCAAAACAGGGAAATCGTATTACGTGAATCTATCGATATGCCCCATTGTCAATGAAAATGGGGAAATCGTCGAACACATAGGCATTTGTGAAGATATTACAATGATTCAAAACTCCCTGCTGAAAGCCGAAGAAGCAGAGCAGATCAAATCGGCCTTTCTTGCCAATATGAGTCATGAAATACGAACGCCCCTTAACGGTATTGTAGGATTTGTCCAGCTGCTTGCCAACTCTTCCCTTGATCCAAAGCAGCGTCATTATGTTTCCATTATCCAAAACTCCATAGACACCCTGATGCACATTGTCAATGATATTCTTGATTTTTCAAAAATTCAAGAAGGGAAGATCGAGATTGAACTGACGCAGATGAATCCAACCCATCAGCTGAATACCGTTTTCCCCCTTTTTATGTCGTTGGCGGATGAGAAAAAAATTGACTACAAGCTCAGTCTCGATAATCGGCTGCATGAGTGTTTGAAACTTGATGTCTTTCGATTAAAGCAGGTTATGACCAATCTCATTAGCAACGCGCTCAAATTTACCCCTGAAGGAGGAAACGTCCTTGTCAGAGTAGAAGTGGTAGAAGATACCGCGGACTACCAAGTCCTGCACTTTTACGTGAGGGATACGGGCATAGGGATACCATTGGCCAAACAGGGGAAAGTTTTTGAAAAATTCACTCAGGCCGACTCCTCTACCACCCGTCAGTTTGGCGGGACAGGATTGGGGCTTTCGATCTCGTATGCTATGGTAGGCCTTATGGGTGGAGTGCTTGAAGTGCAAAGTGCAGAGGGTGAGGGAAGCACCTTTGGCTTCAAGCTCAAAAGTATAAAATGCACCCCTTCTGAAAATCGTTCCGACACACTTCAGGAGATAACGGCTCAGACGCCGTTGTCTCTTAACATTCTCGTGGCCGAAGATTACGATGTCAACCAAATCCTGATTGATGAATTGCTTACTCATAAGTACGGTATCAAGGCTGATTTTGCGAATAATGGCGAAATAGCGGAGGAGATGGCAGCGGCAAAAAACTATGATCTGATTTTAATGGATGCCAATATGCCCGTTATGGATGGGTTGGAAGCCACCCGTCGTATCAGGCAAATCCGTCCGGATGTTCCCATTGTGGCCCTTACCGCCAATGCTCTGGAGGGAGACCGTGAGCGATTTCTTGCCGCAGGGATGAATGATTATCTCACCAAGCCTTTAGACGTCACTGCATTACACGACGTATTGGTCCGATGTGCTATCCACAGCGATGCTGCTTCCGTTTCAGACCACCATAAGCCAGAGGATTCGAAGCCAGGTGAGTATGCTTTTTTAGAGCTAAAAACTACATTGGGAGTATCAGATGAAATCCTCATACGACTCAACGATAAATTTTTTCAAAGCGTACGAATAAGCCTCGAAAAATTAAAATCAGCGATAAATGCACAAGACTACAAAGAGATGACCCTGCATGCCCATTCGGTAAAAGGAAGTTCCAGTACATTGCGCTACACGACGATCAGTGAGATGGCCTCCGGAATAGAAGAGTATGCCAGAGAGGAAAAAAACTATTCCTATAACCAACAGTTTGATGAATTGCTCAATGAGTTTATAAAAGCAGAAGAAGGATATCAGATATGGAAAAGTAAACAAGTATAAGTAGTGGAGCGGGAAACGAGACTCGAACTCGCGACATTCAGCTTGGAAGGCTGACGCTCTAGCCAACTGAGCTATTCCCGCATCACAAGCGAATTCTAACAGACCAAGACTGAAGATTAGATAATAGCAGGCACGTTAAAAAGCGGATAAGCTCACGGACTACCCAAATATCGTTACGGTATCAATCTGATAAAAATCCATAAAATCATTATACAATTCCGGAAAATGTTGTTTAAGAGAAAGCGGGGCTTCAAAAAAACGCTCGGTAACGACCGCGAAAAATTCTGCTTCATTGCTGGCGGCATAAGAGCCAAGGAGTTTATATTTACCCCAACCCCGGTTTTTTTGTGAGATTTTATGAAGCGCATTAAACTCTTTGGCGAGCATATGGACCCATCCGTCATATTTTGAGTTTTCGATTGGAGGGACACCGTCGATCTCACCATCCATAAAATCAATCTCATGCGCAAATTCATGGATGATGACATTATTATGACGCATATGATACGCTTCTCTTTTGGCCTCATGCCAGGTGATTACCACGGTGTCATTCGAGGATTGCCCTGCGATCATAAACTGTTCTTTGGTATAGATACCGCCATACGATTTCACTTGCTTGTTCACAATCGAGTGGGGATAGATCACAATGGTTTGAAGATTGTCATAACAATTAGGTGTCCCTTTGTGCACCAACAACAGACACGCGTAAAAAGCAATAATCACCTTTATCTCATCCGTCACCTCTAAATCGATACCGAGAAACTCTTTCGTATAGATGAAGTGCAGTATTGAGTGCTGAATTTGTATCCGATCGGCGGCAGAGAGTTTCTGATAATGGGGCATTTTGGCTAATATAACCTCATACTGCTCAGAGAAGGGGAGAGTTTCTAATGTATGCAATAATCTTTTTTTTCGCCATTCATTCAGTAAAAAAAGGGTGAAAAACAGTGTTCCCAACCCCCCAATGACAATAAGAAGTGCAGCGGAATAGTCCATAGGATTAAATGAGCCCTAACTCCGCGAGTATAGGCTTAACCCCGCTTGTCAGCTCTATGAGTTCTTGATAAAATATTCCCTCCGCCTTGTCTTCTAAAATCCACTCTTCGATATGCTTTACGGATTGTGACTTATCCTCATCGCTTAGATGTTCAGACTTCTCAATCGCCTCTTTGATTCTCTCTAAATTTGAATGATCTTTGTGTAAACTCATAATGGCTTCCTAACAGTTAATCTATTTACCTATAACGGTATCTTTCTCATTGTATCTAATTAATCTTGTTGTTAAGTGTTTTTATGAAATTGTGTAAAAGGGTATTTGAAAAATTGGATGCTGTATGGATGAGGATAATAGATGATAGCAAATTTTTTAATTGATGTATTCTTGTAGTTTTAAAATCTTTTGCTCTAACTCTTCTAATTTTTCATCACAGATCATATAAATTGTCTCTGCGTCGATATCGATGTAGTGATGCGTCAAAATTTCTCTTGTTCGAATGATCTTGCTCCAATATTCTTTATCGGCAACTAGTAGTAGCAGCTCTTTTTGGCGCTTGTCCAAGTTTTTTAATGCTTCACCGATCGATTGTAAACGCATGGATATCGCATCGAGTTTATCAAGACCCTCATCGCTATCCAAAAAATCATCACTTGATTTAATACCATTAAATCGTCTTTTGATTAATCTCAAGCTCTCAAGGATAAAATCAATGAGTTCAGCTGTAGCGGCTTTATCCATAGATCACTTCTTTTTGGATGCTTTCAAAAATCGCACCTTTACTTCGTTTGTGTTTATGCAATAAATCGATTTTGGTGTGATACATATCTTCTAAATAGTTCCAGAGACCTGCTAAATTATCAAAGGTTTTATTTTTAAATTCGACATAGATATCGATGTCACTGTTTGGTGTTTGCATATCTTTTGCATAGCTTCCAAAAAGCCCAATTTTGTCAACTTCATATGTTTTTTGTATGTATTCTTTCTCATGAGTCAATTTTTGCAAAATATCGTTTTTTGTCATTTGCATCACTCCTCTTTGAGTTTTTACAGAATTGTTGTTTTTTATTGTGTACATTATAACAAATTTTTTGCTTGGTTGATGTAAAAGTGAGGGAAGTTAAGTAATAGGGTGGTGGCTAATCTCGGAATCGAACCAAGGACACGCAGATTTTCAGTCTACTGCTCTACCGACTGAGCTAATTAGCCACGTTTTGTGGAGTGCAAGTATAGCGATGTAAGCTTAAAAATAAGCTTAATCGCTGTTAAGTTCGTTTAAATGGTGCATTAACGAAGGGCAAGCTCTTTAAACAGGTCGCCTCGTTGCGCATAAGAGCTAAATTGATCGAGACTTGCTGCTGCAGGAGAGAGCATGGCGACACTATGACGGTTGTGTTTTTTGTTGATTTCCTCTACGGCTATATCAAGCGTATGGCACAAGAGGCAGGGGATGGCATATTGTTGGGCGAGGGTTTGAAGGCGGGTTGCATTGGCACCGATGGCATAGATGGTGAGCTCGTAGTTTTTAAGAGGGATAAAAAGATCTTCGAGTTCAACCCCTTTATCATCCCCTCCAAGGATTAAGTGGATGGGATAGGCGCTGTAGGTACGCAATGCCGCGAGAGTGGCATCAATGTTGGTGGCTTTGGAATCATTGATCCAGAGGCGGTTTTTGGCATCACGAAACTCTTCTTGGCGATGAGGATCGAGGATAAACGCATTGATCTTGTCATAATCAACCCGATCATAGAGAATTTTGTCAATTCCCATGGCAATCATGGCATCCATCAAAAATGCCCCTTTAAACTTGATACGGTTGGCATCAAATCCAAAATACTTGGCCAAATCCTTCTCTGTTTCGTAGAGAATTTTAAATCCGTTTGTCGGAGCATCGGCAAACATTTTAGGCAAAATGATGGCTTCTCCCTCCTTCATCATCGAGAGGGGTTTGAGTTTGGCATCGAAATACGCCTCGATACTTCCATGCCAGCTGACGTGATCGGGTGTGACGGGGAGAAGAGCGTAAATATTGGGGCGGGCGATCTTGTTGTAATGCATGCTAAAGGAACTGGTCTCTAAGATCCAAATAGGAGCCTGGGGCGACATATCCGCCAACGGTGTTCCGATGTTTCCGCCGCTAATGGCTTTTTTATCGCTTAAGAGATGTTCCATCATTTGCGTGGTGGTTGTTTTGCCGTTCGTTCCGCTGATCCAGATGGAAAAAGGCATTTGCTGGGAGAAAAAATCGTATTCACTGATGAGATGGGAGGCGCTTTGGATGAGAGGGTGTGAGGGAGGGAAGCCGGGTGATGGAATCTCGTGAGTGAAAAGGCGGGTATCAAATTCATTGACAGGTCTGAGCTGATTTCCCTCTTCGTCGATGAACGGCTTGATCACTTTGTCATCAAAAAAAGTACAAGGTCCCACCGCCTTAGCAATGGCGCGGGTCGTTTTTCCGTATCCGAAACAGGCGATGTTCATCTTCTCCATTAGCGAATCTTCATTGTGATGAGGGCAAGAATATTGGAGAGCATCGCGATGATCCAGAATCGGACGATGATTTTATTCTCCGCCCATTTTTTCATCTCAAAATGGTGATGAATCGGTGCCATTAAAAAGACCCTTTTTTTGCGAAGTTTATAGCTCCCCACTTGGAGTATGACCGAGACCGTTTCGATGACAAAAATAAAACCGATGAGGATAAGCAAAATTTCACTTTTTCCGATGATCGCCATGTACGCAATAAATGCACCCAGTGTCAGTGAACCGCTGTCTCCCATAAAGACTTGGGCCGGATGGCAGTTGAACCACAAAAAGCCAATCAAAGAGCCAATAAGAGCGGCCGCGATGACAACCACCTCTCCCGCAGGGATTTTAGGCATCAAAAGATAATGAGAGAGGGCAGCATTACCGACAACATAGACGATGACACTGAGCGAGAGGAGGGCAAATACCGAAGGGACAGTTGCTAGGCCATCAAGACCGTCGGTGAGGTTGACGGCGTTAGAAGTCGCAATGATAACCAAAACCCAAAAACCGATACTGAAATAGCCCATATCGAAAAGACTGGATTTGACAAAAGGGACATAAAAACCGGTTTCGAGTTTGGCAAAATAGATGAGAAACGCACCGATCATAAGACCAAAAACGAGCTGAAGGGCCAATTTGGCGCGTGCACTAAGGCCGGATAGATTATCACCGCCACGAATTTTCCCCCAATCGTCGGTAAACCCGATATAAGCATAAAAGACCAGGGTGAGCAATCCGCCGATGGCAAAAGGGTTCATAATGTTCACGGTGAGCAGTGATGCAATAACGGTAGAGGCGATAAAAACGATCCCTCCCATGGTCGGCGTTTTGGCTTTGCCTTGGTGGGCACTGACGTATTCATTGATGGGCTGCACTTTGGCGGAGCGCTGCGCCCACGCGATAAAGCGGGGCATAAAAAAGAGGGTAAGTAGTAAACCGATAAAAAATGCGAGTCCTGCTCGAACCGTGATGTATTGGAGAATATTTATACCTATGTGTTGATGAAACCAATATAACATGCAAGAGACTCTTTGATGACAAAATTGTAAAGCAAGTGACATTTTAATATAATTACTCAAAAGTTTGATTAATCAGGAGGCAAAATGAGCAAAAAAACCGTTTTGGTCATTACCGATGGGATTGGATATTCTCCCAAACACTCATTTAACGCCTTTCACTCTGCGCACAAACCGACGTATGATCAGCTGTTTTCGGATGTTCCGCACTCTTTGATCGATACATTCGGGTTAAGTGTCGGTTTGCCCGAAGGGCAGATGGGAAATTCGGAAGTAGGGCACATGTCCATCGGAAGCGGCCGTGTCTTGTATCAGGATCTGGTCAAAATTTCTCTGGCCTTGGAAGAGGGCAGTTTTGAACGCAATGAGGTGTTTCGTGCTTTATTGAACACAAGCAACCGTCTCCATTTGATCGCCCTTATGAGCGATGGCGGGGTTCATTCACATATCGATCATCTTATCGGTGTAGCAGAGATTGCCGCCGATGCGGGGAAAGAGGTGTGGTTACATCTTATTAGTGACGGACGGGATGTTTCTCCTACTTCTGCCATCCATTTTGTCCAAACGATCAAAGCGCATGGGCGTCGCAACATTAAAATCGGTTCGTTGGGCGGACGTTTTTATGCAATGGATCGGGATAACCGCTGGGATCGGATTGAGCGCGGGTATAACGCTATTGTCAATGCGAGTCCAAAAAGTGAACAAAGCGTTACCGATTACATCGAAAACTCATATGCCAAGGGTGAAAAGGATGAGTTTATTGTCCCCACTGCTTTTGATGGATACGAAGGCTTTTTGGATGGGGATGCGGTTTTGACCCTTAATTTTAGAAGCGATCGGATGCGACAATTTGCCACAGCTTTGGGAGATTCGGAGTTTAAGGGATTTGAGCGCCGTTTTGTCCCTACCCATTTTGCAACGATGACACAGTACGATAAGAATTTTCCCTATCCGGTACTGTTTCCTAAAGATGCACCGATCAATACCCTTTCAGAAGTGATTTCTCGTGCAGGAAAGCGGCAATTGCATACGGCTGAGACCGAAAAATACGCCCATGTGACCTTTTTCTTTAACGGCGGTATCGAAGAACCGTATGAAAATGAAACACGTGTTCTCATCCCCAGCCCGCAAGTCAAGACCTACGATATGCAGCCGCAAATGTCTGCTCCTGAAGTAGGAGATGTCGTAGTAAAAGCGATTCACGAGGGGATCGATTTTGTCGTGGTCAATTTTGCCAATGGGGATATGGTAGGGCATACGGGAAATTTTGAAGCGGCCACCAAAGCCGTGGAAGCCGTAGATGAGCAGCTTGGACGGATTGTCGAAGCGGCAAAAGAGCAGGGGTATGCGATGGTACTTACCTCCGATCATGGAAACTGTGAAGAGATGCGTGATGATGCCGGAAATACTTTAACCAACCACACGGTGGGAAAAGTATGGTGTTTTGTCATGGCCGAGGGAGTAGAGCATGTCCATGCGGGAGCACTCAATAATGTCGCACCGACGGTTTTGAAGCTGATGGGGCTTGAAATCCCATCCGAGATGGATTCACCACTGATATAAAATGTGAAGGGTGGTGGAAAGCACGCAAGCGTGCGCGGGCTTCCTGCCGAAGGAAACATAGCGTTAGCGTAGCTAGGGGGGTTTTACTCCTATGGCGTATAAAATAATATAAAAAGGGTATAAATAAATGAAATTCACAGGTAAAAACGTATTAGTAACGGGTTCAAGCCGAGGAATCGGTGCAGAAGTCGCAAAAGTGTTGGCAGGGTATGGTCTAAAAGTATGGATCAACTACCGCAGTGGTGCCGCTGCAGCGGATGCGATCAAAGAGGAGATAGAAGCCTCCGGCGGAAAAGCGGCGGTCATCGGATTTGATGTGAGTGACGAAGCGGCGTTTGTAGATGCGGTCAAAACCATCATCGATGCAGACGGTGAACTCTCTTATTTGGTCAACAATGCGGGGATTACGAACGATAAATTGGCAATGCGCATGAAAGCAGAGGAGTTCACCAGTGTCATCGATGCCAATCTCACCTCCGCATTTATTGGGTGTCGTGAAGCGATGAAAGCGATGCGCAAACAAAAATTTGGAAGTATTGTCAATATGGCCTCTATCGTCGGTGAAACCGGTAATGCGGGACAAACCAATTATGCGGCATCCAAGGGGGGAATGATTGCGATGACTAAAAGTTTCGCGATTGAAGCGGCAACCAGCGGTATCCGTTATAACTGTATTACTCCGGGTTTCATCGCAACCGACATGACTGATGAGCTCAAAGAGGAGATCAAAGCGGCATTTACGGCAAAAATCCCAATGGGACGTTTTGGAAATGCTGCAGAGGTAGCAGAAGCAACAGCTTTTTTGTTAAGCGATCATGCAAGTTATATCACGGGGGAAACCCTTAAAGTTAACGGCGGGATGTATATGTAACACAAACTTAAAGGGGAAACTTCCCCACTTAAGTTAAATGTGTTATAATTTTGCGATTTTATTCATATGAACAGGAGCTATTATGGCACTTTTGGAAGACATTAAAGAAGTAGTGGTTGAGCAACTCAGCGTTAACCCGGACGAAGTAAAAGCGGATTCTAAATTCGTAGAAGATCTTGGCGCTGACAGCCTTGATGTTGTTGAATTGGTAATGGCTCTTGAAGAGAAATTTGATATTGAAATTCCTGATGATGAAGCGGAAAAAATTCAAACCGTTCAAGATGTAATTAACTACATCGAAGGCAAAAAGTAATCACGATTGATGATGTATCTCTAAATTCTCAAAAAATTTGTTTTTTGAAGCTTTAGGGGATTGCAAAGGACTTTAGTCCTTGCCATAAAAACGGATGAATTCGTTTTTGTGTAGCATTAAAGATAAGAGTGATTTTAACTGTTGGCTTTTTTAAGCCATCGTTTAAGACCATTGATACGCAGGAGAAAATGTGAAACGAGTAGTAGTAACCGGCATGGGGATGATCAACGCAGTTGGTCACGATAAAGAGAGTTCATTTAAAGCGATTTGCGAAGGTGAATGCGGTATCGATATGATTACTATTTTTGATGCGTCACAGCACAGTGTACAGATTGCAGGAGAAGTCAAAGGGTTTGATCCTGAAACGGTTATGCATCCAAAAGAGGTTAAAAAAGCGGATCGCTTTATACACTTCGGTCTTAAGGCCGCGCAAGAAGCGATGCTCGATGCAAAACTGAGTGATAATCTAGACAAAGACCGTTTTGGTATCAGTGCAGGAGCCGGTATTGGCGGATTGCAAGCGATTGAAACCAATTCTATTATCTTGGAAACCAAAGGTCCTCGTCGTATCTCTCCGTTTTTTATCCCCTCTGCGCTTGTGAATATGCTCGGTGGATTCGTATCAATCGAACACGGCCTTAAAGGTCCAAATCTTTCAAGTGTAACTGCTTGTGCAGCAGGGACCCATGCTATTAGCGAAGCGGCAAAAACGATCATGATCGGCGGTGCGGACCAAATGTTGGTCGTCGCGGCAGAATCGGCGATTTGCGGTGTCGGTATCGGCGGATTCGCATCGATGAAAGCTCTCTCAACGCGCAATGATGAACCCAAAAAAGCATCTCGTCCTTTTGATGCGGATCGTACGGGATTCGTCATGGGCGAGGGTGCAGCAGCGCTGGTGCTTGAAGAGTATGAGAGTGCAGTTGCACGTGGAGCACGTATTTATGCAGAGCTGATCGGATTTGGTGAGAGCGGTGATGCCAATCACATCACCACTCCAGCCCCTGGTGGTGAGGGTGCAGCGCGGGCGATGAAAGCGGCGATGAAAATGGCAGGAAATCCAAAAGTGGATTACATTAATGCGCACGGAACCAGTACTAAGTACAACGATTGGTATGAGACTATGGCAACTAAAGAGACATTTGGTGGAGCTGAGAACTGTCCTCCAATTAGTTCGACGAAAGGTCAAACAGGCCACTGTCTGGGAGCTGCAGGCGGTATTGAAGCGGTTGTGAGTATTATGGCAATGCGCGATGGTATTATTCCCCCTACTATCAACTACGATACGCCGGATCCCGATTGTGATTTGGATATTGTCCCTAATGTAGCTCGTAAAGCAGAACTTAACGTGGTTATGAGCAACTCATTTGGATTTGGCGGCACCAACGGTGTTGTTATTTTCAAAAAAATCTAAGGTTTTTTCTTGGCTACTTATCTCGATTTTGAACAAAAAATTTGCCAAATCCAAGAAGACATTATTGCAGCAGAAGTTCGGTACGATCATCATGCAGTTACTATTCTCAAACAAGATTTGGATAAAGAAGTTGCTCAGACCTATGCGAATCTCTCTCCGTATCAAGAGCTGCAGTTAGCACGACATGCGGATCGCCCTTACGCGATTGATTATATTAATTTTCTGTTTGACAAAAAATACGAGCTCCATGGGGATCGCCATTTTCGGGATGATCTTTCTATTGTTTGTTATCTCGGTATGATCGGCGACGAGCGGGTTATGATTATCGGTGAGCAAAAAGGGCGCGGAACCAAAAATAAGCTCAAGCGAAATTTCGGTATGCCTCATCCTGAAGGGTATCGTAAAGCGTTGCGTATGGCCAAAATGGCAGAAAAATTTCATATACCGGTGTTAATGCTGATTGACACCCCCGGTGCCTATCCTGGGCTTGGGGCAGAAGAGCGCAATCAAAGTGAAGCGATTGCCCGCAATCTTCTGGAGCTTTCCAATCTCAATACGATTACGGTTTCTGTCGTTATTGGCGAGGGCGGAAGTGGCGGAGCATTGGCCATCGGTGTTGCGGATAAGCTTGCGATGATGCGTTATTCGGTCTTTAGTGTTATTTCTCCGGAAGGATGTTCGGCTATTTTATGGAATGATCCTTCCAAGGTTGAAGCGGCGACTAAGGCATTAAAAATTACCAGTGAAGATTTAAAAGCGCTTGATTTGATCGATGACGTGATCGATGAGCCTCTCATCGGAGCGCACCGCGATAAAGCAGGGGCGGCAGAGTTGGTCAAGAAGTATTTTCTCTCTCAAGTCAAAGAACTGCGTAAGCTCAGTGATGATGAACGTCTTGAACAGCGTTATAAACGTCTAGTCGGCGTTGGGCGTTATAGCGAATAACTCTTTCATCCGCACTGGGCTTGTCGAAGGGTGATTTATCGCCCGATAAGCTTACCGCAAAAAAATTATGAGCTAAGAGAGTTCTTTTTTCTCTTCTTTGATCGGCTTCAATCTTTTCATCCTCGTAGCCTCTTTTGAAAATGCAATCAACTCTTCGGCTGTATGAATATTTTTTGAAATCATCGGCAGTACCTGCTCTAAAAGCTTGGTCGTCGTGATGGCGTCAGAGAGTGCTCTATGGTGTACCGCATCGATATGTAAGTCATAAAGATCATTGAGATATCTCAATCCATAACGCTCAGATTCAAACGTACGTTCCGCAAGATCAATCGTGCAAAGCTGTCGATTGAGCAAAACACCCAATCCGACACGATCCATCATCGCAGAGACAAATTTATAATCAAACTTGGCATCATGCCCCACAAAAATAGCATCCCCCAAAAAAAGCCGAAATTCGCTCATCACCTTGGAAAGACTGGGGGCATTGAGGGTATCTTCTATTTGAATACCGGTAATTTCAGAGATCGCGTTAGAGATTTCGGTGCAATGGACGAGACTATCATAGGTATCGATAATTTTACCGTTTTGAAACTTGACGGCACCGATTTCGATGATTTGATGGTGAGCCGTTTTTGAGCCGTTGGTTTCGACATCCACGATGCAAAAAAGCGTTTCATCCACAGTGGTTAGAGCGCTTTTAAATTTATAAACAGTTCCATCAAGGATAATATTCATCCCCTGTGCCCGAAGCATTTCAAGAGCCAGATCACTTCCCATGAGGGCTTCAAACTCATTTGAATCAATACCCTGTTTTGCAAGACGGTTCAGTATTTTTTGATCCAATCGATTCACGACTTTGCACTTTTGATAAAATCAACCACTTTTTGAGGATCTTTTTTCCCTTTGGATGCCTCTACGCCGCTGCTTACATCCACCCCATAAAATCCGTAGCGCTTGAGCGATGTGACATTGTCGGGATCAAGTCCGCCTGCCAAGATGATTTTGGAACAGTCAATGTTGTCAAACCACTCGATATTGAGTCGTTTTCCGCTCCCTCCAAAGGCATCGCAATAGGCCTCGACGAGACGATAGTCATTTGGATGGTTAAGAATGTCTTCTTTGTTTTGTGCACGAATCACTTTGAGAGAGGGGAAGTGCAGCACGTCGTAAAAATCATCGGACACATCAAAATGAATTTGAGCAAGAGTACAGCCTGTTTCTAGACAGATAGAACGGATATTTTCAGCGGATTCGTTGACAAAAAGAGCGACTTTTTCAACAAAAGGGGGAAGCTTAGAGATGATGAGCTTCGCATCTTTGGGCGAGATGTATCGGGGAGATTCACTATAAAAGACAAATCCAAGAGCATCGGTTCCGGCTTCAATGGCTAAACATGCATCTTCATAATTGGTAATGCCGCAGATTTTAACTTTCATATTCTCTCATTAACACTTAAACGAGCAAAGCCCGTTTAGGTGGCAAGGACATTTATGTCCTTTGCAATCCCCTAAAGCTTCCAGCATGAATGCTGGAGAAAACAGAGTATATTGCATGCCTAGACTCTCAGACTTTCTATTGCTGTTTTATAGTCTTGAGCGCCAAATACATAACTTCCCGCGACGCACACATCCACACCCGCTTCTTTGAGCATTTGGATATTGCTGCTTCCTACGCCGCCATCGATTTCTATGAGACAGTTAGGATTAATACGATCACGTAGGACTTTGAGGCGCTTGATTTTTTCGACCACTGTAGGGATAAATTTTTGCCCTCCAAAACCGGGGTTAACGCTCATAACAAGGACCATATCCAAATCACCCAATAGATATTCGATGGCTTCGGCCGGAGTGTGTGGGTTTAAAACAACCGCAGGTTTGATCCCCAGTGAACGGATGTATTGTGCTAAGCGGTGAGGATTTTTTTCTTCTTCGATGTGAAAGGAGATATAGGCGGGTTTTAAAGGGGCGAAAAGATCCACAAAAAAAGTATTGTTTTCAACCATGAGGTGGATATCAAGAGGCTTGGTAGCAGCTTTTGCAATCGCGCTGACCACAACGGGTCCGATGGTCATGTTGGGAACAAAATGGCCATCCATAACATCGACGTGCACAAAATCACATCCCGCATCACAAATAGCACGGACATCACGCGCTAGGTTACCAAAATCAGCAGAGAGAATACTAGGTGCAACGAGCATCATAAAAGCCTTCGTTATTTTTGTGCCATTCTAGCGAAAAAGGTTTTGGAGAGAGCTTTTATTTTTAACTCATTGCGAGGAACAGCGTGACGTCGCATTTCTAAAAGGCTACGATACGCTCATAAAGACAACTGTGGTAATTTTAACGTGTCAGGAAAAAGATAAAATCCTGCCCCTCAAAACTCAAATCAACCTGCACCCCTTTTTTGGTATCGACCACTTCCAGCAAGGTATCGATATTGGCGTAGGTTCGTGGTAATGTGATATCAAGACGCTTTTTCGTTTCGCTTAGGAGTACTTTGACGCGTCCTCCGATGATGTTGACAAACTCGGCCAATGAATCCAGTACATCTTCCTCACTAATGTCATCGGAACCGATAAGAAGTTCACATGCTTTTTGGGCAATGGTGCGAGGAAAAACGAGAATCAGAAGTCCATCAAGATCCCCATAAAAGCCAATGGAACTGGCGACTTGATCGGCGCTGTTTTGGATGGTAAGGGGCTGAATGGTGACACTTTTTTTAATCGCTTGGGCATTTGTCATCATAGCAATAGTTGAGACAGTGGCATCAATGAAACGAGGGAGCTCATTCACCAGTGATTTATTAAGGGCACGTTGCTGCTTAGTCGAATTTCCGCCACCTCCGCCAAGGTCGCTTAGCAGCTCTTTGTTTTTAAGGATACTGTCCATCGTATCAAAAAAGACCATCCCGGCATCTTCGAGATCATTTTTAAAGCTTTCAGGTGTTTTTTCAAACGTTAAACCGACAAAACAGATTGTCGCGTTGTATTCAGCACCTGCAGATGCCAGTTTGGTGAAAAAATTGAGGGCGTGAACGTTCATGGAGACGACTTTGTGGGCATCAAAGATGAAAAGTCGAAATCCAACATTGAGCGAATTGTTATGGTAGGCCATATTAAAGGTATCGGTAATTTCCGCATCTAAAAAATTAGCGATGGTATAGATAATTGCATTTCCGGTGACACGAGTGGCCACTTTTTGACCGAAAAGGCCCAAAAATGTATCTTCGATAATGGCATAGTAGAGTTCCGGGGTTAATTTCTTTTCCTCAAATTCTTTTAGGCTTTGAGCAATAATAGGATTGTGTCCGTAATCAAAGAGCTCGATGGCCATTGCCGAGCGTTGAGAAGGATCTTCATTATAAAGTAAAACCGTTTTGGAATCGTTCTTATTGCTTGATACAAAGAGTTCGGCAATTTTTTCGCTTTTAAACAGCGAAAAGCTGAGTTCGTCACCATAGAAGGTATTGATAGCGCTGAATTTTTTGTGATCATAATCGCAAAATCCTACGACAATATGCTTTTGGACTCGTATATTGTTGAGAAGCTTAACAAAGCTGTCCAGTCCATTTTTGTTGAAGAAAATGACTTTTTTCAGGGATACCAGCAACATGTCTATGTTTAGGACTTCGGTGGCTTTGATATCGTCAATGGTCAAAAAAGAGGGGGCATTATTTCCATCCAAAAAGCCTTGAAGATGAAAAATTCCGATACGCCCTTTGACTACCGCTCGCATAATTACGCCATCACTTTCATAAAAGATTCATAAATGTCTTGAACAAAATCGATTTGGAAATCGATAAATTCATTGAGTCCGGCTGCTACGTAGACGCTTTGGGAAAGTTCATAAAAAAGAAGCAGATGCATCCATTGCGCTAATACTTTTTCCTCTTGAGTAGTATCCGTTTTTAAACCTGAGGCGCTGTGTATCAGTGAAATAGAACTTTGAGGCATTTCCCACATCAAGGCAATGTCTCCTGCCAGATCAAAAAGATCACGACCGCTGAGGCGTTTTAATATGGTATTAAAATCAAGTGCTTTGACGCTTCGAAGCTGCGTCACTTCTTCTTTTCGAGAGGCAAAAAGGGCTTCACAGACGATAATCGTTGCCGGAATGAGGGCTATGGTGCTTTGGACCTCTTTATCATTGACATTGAGGTGTTTTAAAATAGTTTCCCACCGTTTTCCAAGAGAGGCTTGCAAATCATAAAATTGATGGTTGGTGAGAGCAAAAAGTTCCCATTTTTTGGGTGTGATCAGACTTAGCAGGTAATTATAGAGAGTTTGTTGGGTTAGAGAGAGCCCAAGAATACTGAAAATTTGGCTAACGTCACTGACCTCATTTTTAAATCCATAGAGGGGGCGATTGACGAGTATTTTTAGGTATTGACGAAGAGCCGGATCTTCCGAAGCCGCTTTGGCCGCTTTGGTTAGATCGCCGGCTCTTGCAAACTCCAATGCTTGACGTACAACGCCAGGCGCCGGTGGAATATTTTGAATGTAGCGAGAAACTTCTTCAGAGGTAATCATGCGGCTTGGGTGTCCCATATTTTCTTACTATTGTAATGTTTCTTCGTTAAAGGAAGCTTTAGTTGTGTCGTAATCTATTGCTTAAGGTAAAGTTTGGGTTCATTGGGATAGAATTCGCAACCTAAATTTACGCAAGGAGCCCCAAGATGGCAAGAAAATGTGCTATTAGCGGTAAAGGCCCAATGAGCGGGAACAACGTTTCTCACGCGAAAAACAGAACAAAACGTCGTTTTTTGCCAAACCTTCGCACGGTACGTGTTACCCTTGAAGATGGTACTACAAAAAAACTTCGTATTGCTGCTTCTGAGCTTCGTACACTTAAAAAAGATTCGTAACCCTCTTTTTAGTCTTTTCGTAATTATCGGGATTTGTCCCGATTTTTTTATTTCCTCTTTATCTCTTTTCCTCATCTTTTAATCTACCGATAGGCTTTACGCATTATAATACTGCAGTTTATTTTTTTGGAGATTTTTGATGGCTACACTTGAAAATATTGATGGCGGGGTATGTGCCGCACACGGTTTTTATGCGGATGGAATATCCATTGGCCTCAAAAAAGAGGGGGCAAAAGATTTGGCATTTGTCTACTCTAAGACCCCTTGTGCCATCGCATCGGTTTTTACGACAAACAAGATGACGGCAGCACCGATCCGTCATTTTCGACAAAAAGGGGATTTTGAAGGAAACTTTGTCCTCATTAACGCCAAAAATGCCAATGCGATGACCGGTCCTGCAGGAATTGCCGACATTGATGAGGTACTGGATGCACTGCAATTACAATTTCCTCAGATTCAAAATCCGGTCATGAGCTCAACGGGAGTAATCGGCGTACGATTGCCCAAAGCAAAAATCATCCAAGGGGCCCTTGGGATTGATCTCTCTCGCACCGACGGGGTTGCCGCATCCGAAGCGATTATGACGACTGATACGTTTTCCAAGCGCATTGCGTATGAAGTGACTCTTGATAACGGAAATTCGTTTCGTATCGGGGCAATGGCCAAGGGGGCTGGGATGATCAATCCTGCGATGGCCACGATGTTGTGTTTCATCACTACCGATGCGCTAGTTGACAAGCCGACGATGCAGGGTATTTTGGATTCGTGTGTCCATACAACATTCAATGCGGCAAGTGTGGATGGCGATACCTCGACCAACGATACGGTTTTACTGATGGCCAACGGACAAAGCGGTGCATTTGATGCAGCGGCATTTAAAGAGGCTCTGGAAAAAATTATGCTCTTTTTAGCTAAAGAGATGGTTCGTGATGGTGAGGGGGCAACGAAGCTTGTGACCTATAAAGTGACAGGAGCTTTGAATGAGTATGAGGCGGAAGTTACAGCCAAAGCATTATCGAATTCGTTGCTCGTAAAAACCGCACTGTTTGGTCAAGACCCCAACTGGGGACGTATTGCTTCGACCGTGGGTGCAAGCGGCGTGATGTGCGATGAAGCGGCTCTTAGCATCTGGTTTGATGAGGTATGCGTTTATCGTAAAGGTGAACTTTTGTTTGATGAGAAACTGGAGCCGTTGGCGGCGGCTGTGATGCAAAAAGCTGCTTTTACGATTCATTGCGATATTGGACTGGGTGAGGGAACTTTTACGGCGTACGGGTGTGATCTGGGGCATGAATATGTCAAAATAAATGCGGATTACAGAACGTAGGATCTTTCATAGATTTCCCGGGTCAAGCCCGAGGATGACGATACTCATTAGCTCCCGCTAAGTGATGAATTGCTATAATCGCATTAATAAAACAGCAATAGGATTACCCATGCGCGGATACAAAATTTTCAGCGGTTCAGCCTGTCAAGCTTTTTCGACAGAAGTATGCAAAACCCTCGGGGTTCCTCTCTCGAAAGCCGAGATTAAACGTTTTAGCGATGGCGAAATCAATGTTCAAATCAGCGAAAGTGTCCGTGGACGTGATGTTTTTATCATCCAAAGTACCGGGGCTCCCAGTAATGACAATCTGATGGAACTGCTCATTATGACCGATGCACTTCGCCGAAGTTCAGCAAACTCTATTACGGCGGTAGTTCCCTATTTCGGATACGCACGCCAAGACCGAAAAGCAGCTCCTCGTGTTCCTATTACGGCGAAACTCGTTGCGGATATGTTTGAAACGGCAGGGATTGACCGTGTTGTAACGATCGATTTGCACGCAGGCCAAATCCAAGGATTTTTTGACATTCCCGTCGATAACCTCTATGGGGCTATTATTTTTCAAGAGTATATCAGCTCTAAAAATTTGCCAAATCCGGTAATCGCTTCTCCGGATATCGGCGGAGTTGCACGTGCCCGTTATTTTGCCCAAAAGCTAGGACTTGAGATGGTTATCGTCGATAAACGACGAGAAAAGGCCAATGAGTCGGAAGTGATGAACATCATCGGTGACGTTGCGGGAAAAGACGTTATTATGATCGACGATATGGTCGATACCGCAGGAACGATGGTAAAAGCGGCGGCTGCCCTTAAAAAACGGGGAGCTACCTCGGTTATGGCATGTGCTACGCACGGCGTACTAAGCGGCAATGCGTATGAAAATATCAACAACGGCGAACTCGATGAACTGGTGATTTCCAATACGTTGGAGCCTCGAGGGCACAGTGATAAGATTAAAGTGCTAAGCGTCGCCCCTTTGTTCGCCGAAGTAATCCGTCGTGTTTATCACAACGAGAGCGTTAATAGTTTGTTTTCATAAAATAGGTCCGATCAAGGAACAGAGTCCCTTGATCTACGCTAGCCGCTTGGGCTACTAAAGCTTGCCTCATAATGAGGCAGAATGTATACAGGGATTTAGATTTTGAACAATATCCGTAACTTTTCAATCATCGCTCACATTGACCACGGTAAGAGTACATTAGCCGATCGTATTATCCAAGAGTGCGGTTCTGTCACAGAGCGTGAACTGGGCAAGCAGATGATGGATACGATGGACATCGAGCAAGAACGTGGGATTACAATCAAAGCACAAAGTGTCCGTTTGGATTATGTCAAAGATGGACAGCACTATATCCTCAATCTCATCGACACTCCAGGCCACGTTGATTTCAGTTATGAAGTGAGCAAATCTCTCGCCTCCTCAGACGGGGCACTTCTGATCGTCGATGCGGCACAAGGGGTGGAAGCACAAACCATAGCTAACGTCTATATGGCGATGGAAAACAATCTTACCCTTATCCCTGTTATCAATAAAATCGATCTTCCCGCGGCAGAACCTGAGCGTGTGGCCGAGGAGATTGAGGCAACCATCGGGATTGACGCAACGGATGCATTGTTGATTTCGGCCAAAACGGGTGTCGGTATTCGTGAGTTGATCGATGCGATCGTCGATCGTATCCCTGCACCCGTAGGTGATCCAAACGCGACGACCAAAGCGATCATTTACGATTCGTGGTTTGATGCGTATCAGGGTGCTATGGCGCTTGTGCGTGTGTTTGACGGTGAGATCAAAATGGGTCAGATGATCAAACTGATGCACAATGACGAAAATCACTCCGTATTGGAGCTGATGTATCCCCATCCCCTTCGCCGTCAAAAAACGCAAAGCATTAAAAGCGGCGAAATCGGGATTGTCGTATTGGGTGTCAAAGAGGTGGGGTCTATTCGCGTAGGAGACACTATTACCGATGCAAAAAATCCAACCAAAGTACCCGTAGCGGAGTATGCGCCGGCTAAACCGTTTGTATTCGCGGGGCTCTACCCGATCGATACGGATGAGTTTGAAGCGGTAAGGGATGCATTGGACAAGCTAAAACTCAACGACAGTTCATTGAGCTATGAGCCTGAGACTTCGATCGCTCTTGGTTTTGGATTCCGGGTCGGATTTTTGGGAATGCTTCACATGGAAGTGGTCAAAGAGCGGTTGGAGCGTGAGTTTAATCTCGATCTTATCGCTACGGCCCCATCGGTTGTCTATAAAGTGTATAAAACCGACGGAACGATGGTTGAGGTACAAAATCCAAGCGAACTTCCAGAACCGCAGACCATTGACAAGATTGAAGAGCCCTATGTCCGGGCAACGGTGATTACGCCGACCGATTATTTGGGGAATGTTATTACTTTGTTGACAAACAAACGCGGTATGCAAGAGAAGATGGAGTATCTCAATGAGACTCGTGTCATGCTCATTTATGTGATGCCGATGAATGAGATTGTTGTGGACTTTTACGACAAACTCAAATCAACCTCCAAAGGGTACGCGAGTTTTGATTATGACCCGATCGAGTTTCGTGATGGCGACTTGGTTAAACTCGATGTCCGTGTTGCTGGGGAGGTGGTGGATGCATTGAGTGTCATTGTCCCCCGTTCTTCTGCGGAGTATCGCGGACGGGCATTGGTCAGTAATATGAAAGAGATCGTCCCGCGACAACTGTTCGAAGTAGCGATTCAAGCGAGTATCGGCAATCGCGTTATAGCCCGTGAAACTGTTAAGTCGATGGGTAAAAACGTGACGGCCAAATGTTACGGCGGAGATATTTCCCGCAAACGCAAACTTCTTGATAAACAAAAAGAAGGTAAAAAGCGGATGAAGGCAATCGGAAAAGTACAGCTTCCGCAAGAGGCGTTTATGTCTGTTCTTAAAATGGACTAGTGATGCGATGTATGGTATGTGAAGCGTTTAGCTTTTCACATATCTGCTCTGACTGTCAAACCTCTCTTCTCTCCCCCATTCTTCATAAACGCAAAATTTTAGGTTCCATACCCGTCTACTCTTTTTATCCCTATGACGCTATCGAAACGCTGTTGCTCATGAAACATACCGATGTCGGATTTTATATTTACTCCCTTTTGGCTAAAAATTCGTTTTCAAAATTTGCACGTGAATGGAGCTATGAAAACAAGGTCGCTTCTTTGGGGATTGATGACCATTCAA
Organism: Campylobacterales bacterium; assembly: GCA_038329855.1. Lineage (GTDB taxonomy): Bacteria > Campylobacterota > Campylobacteria > Campylobacterales > Sulfurimonadaceae > Sulfuricurvum. The sequence goes on along the minus strand of JBBQNL010000006.1, from coordinate 28,983 downwards.
AAAGCGGATATTCACACACTGCGGTACTCAACAAGGCGTTAGAATCATCGACGATCAAACCCTATTACGGAAAGCTTCGGGCGCAAAATCATTATAAGTATGCAGGTAAAACCATAGAAGAACGGTTGATTAATCCCCGAAATTTCAAAACGTTGCCTTTTAAAGATGACGAGGTAATTTTGGTGGATGACATTGTCACGACAGGTTCCACCCTCACCGAAGCGGTGGAGACACTCGGAATGCAGGGTAAAAAAGTGATTCTGTGTCTGACCCTTACAGATGCAGAGAACCGATAGTAGTTTAATAGGGTGGCAGGGTCGTAATGCGCGTATCCACAATGGCACGTCCGATGGTGAAATGGTAGAGCGATTGAAACCGTTGATCGCGAAGACCAAGCAGTGCATGAAATTCATCGTCTAAAAAGCATCCGATCCCCGTCGCACTAAGACCCAATGCGGTTGATTCAAGATAGAGCATTTGACCGATGGCACCGCATTGGTGATAGAGATTTTTGTATCCGATCGCACCGTGTGTTTCAAGTGCTTTGGAAAATCGGCATACCATCCCGAAACTAAAGGCTCCCTCTTTGGCGATTTCCTGATTGCAGGAAATACGCTGACTTACACCGCGATAATCCCCTTTTTGGAGACAATACAATCCGTCATCACAATCCTCCCAATCAAAGGTTGAATCCATCGCATCTTTGAGTGCATCTAAATCTTCTCCATCTCGGATAAAGGCATAAAGCCCTTTTTCCAGACCTTCTACGCGATGAACGAACATCATAAAATGGACATCGCTTGTCTCATCGCAAAAGCGTGAACTGTCCAAAATCTGGCGAAACTGTGCTTGGGTAATACTCGAACCATCCATGGCTTGGGCGCTTCGACGTTTTAAGATTATTTCTCCGGCAGATAGAGTAGGAGAGGGGATGAGACGCGGGGCATGCAGGGGTGTGGTAATCGGATAGAGCCCTTGGGTGGCTTCGTCAATGATTGTTAAAACAGGCCAATCGTGATGAGAAGGGCTAAGAACATTGGCGTGCGTGTTGAGTTTGGGTGTTTTGGGAATCAGGATCGCTTCGTCGGATGCGCAAAAGCGTAACAGCATATCGGGGCTTTCATGTTCATACTCATTAAATCGCTCAAGCTGATCAAGACCGCACAGACGTGAAATCTCCTGTGTCTCAACACTTAGAATCTCGTACTTCCATCCAAGCATGGCGGCACTGATTTTAAGTGCTTGATATGCGTGTCCTGCATCGAGCTGGCAGTAGCGCCATGAGCGTTCTCCGTATTTCCACGCTTCACGCCAGATGATGGAACTAAGTGCTACCAGAAATGTTCCTGCCGGAAGTTCTTCGTCATACGTATGCAGCAGTTCGAGCGCGTGTTCGCGAGGGGCATAGTGGCTTAACGTGCTTTTGGCACTGATCCCATTGATCGCCGGGGCAATGACGTAACATTCGCTGGGTTGCAAATTGCCGCTGGAGGCGTTACAGCGAAGGGCCCATGAGGAGCCTCCCTGACTTTTGATAGCTGCAAGTCCGAGAGAATAGCGTAACAGTTGAGAGAGGGATTCAAGACACAAAGGGGCTATGGGTAGAGTATTAGGCTCAAAAAGGAGATGATACGGGGGTGTAGCATCGCTAAAGGTGAGGGGGATCAGATCCGTTCCCTCATAGCGGCGAAAAGGATTTGGCTGGGTTGCCCAGTCCATATATCCCAGGCTTGCAGCATACGCTTGCGGTCGATGTTTGGTTCGGTCGTGGTATTCGAGGGCTGTGGATATGTTTTTCATTTAGTGATTATAGGCCGAGGGGTTAAAATTTCCCTTTTGGTCTATTTTGTTGCAGTTGGCGTAAGAGTTCTTGAAGCATTTGATCGTGATTGGGAGAATTGTTAATACGAAGATTTTCTAAATTTGATTTGAAAGATCCCGAATAATGGCGCTCTTTGGGTGAAATTGTCATTTTTACGGTGGAATCAAATACCATATCGGGTTGGGTGATACCGTACTCGCGTTTGAGAACAGAACTCTGGGTATGACCTTTTTGAACCTCAAGCATGAGGATTGCATCGGAAAAATTGGTATCGACATGCGCATCAAGATTCCCCGTAATAGGTGAGGGGAGAGAGAGAAGCTTAAAGAAGGTGAACGCATCCGCGTGTTTGACATCAATAGTAAGCTGTGATGGGAGAAGATTGTGTAGATCAAGGGTAGCGTGAGCATCTCCTTTTACGGCTTTGGCGTGTGCATTGGCTTGCAGTTTATGTTGCGTCCCTTTGAGCGTGGCATTGAGTGAGGCACTTGTACGAAGAGGGTACGAGGCAAATTGCTCCAAGATCCCCAGCTCATCGACTTGGGCATTAATATCCGCATTGATCGTAAAGGGGGCAATTTTCCCCTTTTCATCGGCAAGCAGAGACCAAAAATCAAAACTTTCATTGTCGTCTTCCATGATCGGTGAGGAGATGAAACGATGAGTGGTGGCTTTTAGGGTGGCAGTTGCTTTTATAGTGCGTTTTTTGAGTCCGTTTACCGTTAGATTTCCATTTAAGCGCGTATCGCTGTCGTGAGGATACTCCAGCATATCCATGAGCTTTTGGTAGCTGATTTGATGCAGTTCAAGTTCAATGGAATCGAGTTTGGTGAACAAAAGAGTCGCGTTGTAAGCAACGTCACCTTGAAAAACTTTGACGTTTCCAGAAAGGGCCAGACGGTGATAGGATCCTTTGATCGTACCGTTGATATCCAGGGGAGCTTTTAGGGTGTTGATTCCCGCAGGAGTAGAGAGATCAAGATTATAAAAGGCATCGATATGAGGGGGAAAAAGAGTATAGCGTCCGTGGGTTTGGACCCGGTTGTGAGCTTCATCGGAAAAATTAAGCTCAAAACGGTTGTAATTTAAAAAAAATCTTTGGAGGGTGATGGGCTGCTGGAGTATCGATTCGATCTTATTTTGAACCAAAGGGGCAACGAGCCGATTGCCACCTTGGGTAAAAAGAGCTGAATAGAGGATAATCACAATTGCGACAAGGATAAGGATTACAACAGTAAACGTGCGAATACGATCTCGACGTAAAGTCTTTTTAGATTCAGTGAGGTTTATTGGCTGATCAAGAGTATCCACGGTGTTCCTATGCCTAAAAAGATAATGAGGTTGAGCAGCGTCATGGCTCCCCCATAAATGTAAATTTCACGTGCGGTGATGTAGCCGGAGCTTAGATAAATAGCATTACACGATGAGCCTTGAGGGGTGATGGTCGCATTGAAATTGGTCGCAAACAAGAGCATCATCGCCATCAATTCTCCAGGAACCTCTGCTGCAATGCCTATGGAGAGAAAAATTCCAAATAGGGCGAGCAAATGGGCACTTTGGGAGACAAAAAGGTAGTGGATCAGAACATAGATGATGATGAGCAAGAGATAAACCGCCATCCAAGAAAGTCCGGTCAGATAGAGGGTAAAATGATTGGCTACGGCACTCATAAACCCTTGTTCGGCTAATTGGGTACTTAAAGCAAAAAGAATCGCAAACCAAATCAGGGTGCTGAGGGCTTCTCCCTGAGCTTTAAAATCTTCGATTCCAAAGACACGCGTTGCCATAAGTATCCCAAGTCCTCCAAACGCAACGGCAGTTTTATCGATAGGGAAAACTCCCGAGAGCGACCAAAGAACCAGCATCCCTAAAAAAACGGCCCCTGTAATCCACTCGTTGCGGCTAATGCACCCCATGGTAATAAGAGCCTCCCGTGCCATTTGCGGAGCACCCGGAGTGTCACGAAGCTCGGGGGGATAGATGCGATAGAGGACCCAGGGGATAAGGGCAAATGCAATCAAAGAGGGAACCAGTGCATAGAGGAACCAAGAGATAAAAGTAATATGAATCCCCATTGCTGCGGCGATACCTGCCCCGATCGGATTGACCGCCATTGCCGTAAGCCAAAGTCCAGAAGAGACGGTAATTCCCGCCATTGAGGTCATCATGAGATAGCTTCCGGCTTTTTTTTGGGTTCCATTGCCCACTTTTGAGTCACAATCGTGTGCCAGACCATAGACGATGGGATAGAGCACTCCTGAGCGGGCCGTGTTGCTGGGAAATGCAGGGGCGATGAGAATGTCGGTGGCGATCACGCTGTACCCAAGGCCTAAAGTGGAGTGACCGAAATGACGGATAATATGAAGGGAAAGGCGTTTGCCAAGCCCGGATTTATGAACGGCATGAGAGACTAAAAATGCCGCAACAATGAGGAGAATAAAGCTCTCAGAAAATCCGGCATAGGCTTTGGAAGGTTCTATGACTCCGGAGAGGACGCTTACGGCAAGGGCAATAATGGATGCCGTGATGATGGGGAGCAAGTTAAAAAGGATGGCTAAAATGGCAGAGATAAAGATGGTAAAGAGTACCCATGCTTGATGTGTGATTTCAAAAGGAGGTGGAGTAAAATAGAGATACACAGCAAATAATAAAAGAGCAACACTGCTTAAAAGGCGTTTGGGTGAAAAAGTCATCTGTTATTCTTTTTCTACTATTATAGCATTAGAAGTGAAGTTTTAGAGTTGATAGCAATAGACTAAACTATTCTTACTAAAAAAATTCATATACCTCTTGACAAGGAGTGACTCAATGCATTATAATATCATCGGATTTCAACAGAGGAGCTTTAAAACATTATGTCAACAGAAATAAATGAAGAAGTGGTAAGTGAAGAACAAGCCATTCTAAATGAAGATGAAACGAGCGTTGCTGAACCATTAAATGAATTGGAAACCGCTCAAGCTCAATTAGCATCCTTGCAAGACAAGTACGCTCGCGTACATGCTGATTTTGATAACATCAAAAAGCGTCTTGAGCGTGAAAAATATAGTGCTCTTGAGTACGCAAACGAAAAATTTGCAAAAGATTTGATCCCGGTAGTCGATTCGCTCTCTATGGCGATCAGTGCTACAGCGATTGAAGCGGATGCAAACGTGTTGCTTGAAAAACTCAAAGAGGGTGTTGAACTCACAATGAAACAGTTGCTAAGTGTTCTTGAAAAACACGGAGTGACGGCAGTCGATGAGAATGAGCCGTTTAATCCGGATATTCACAATGCGGTACAGCGTGTCGACAGTCCTGATCATGAGAGCGGTGACATTGTCAACACGTTTCAAAAAGGGTTTCGATATAAAGAACGAACGTTGCGTGATGCAATGGTCGTAATAGCAAATTGATTTGAACGACCATCGGAGCTAAGCCCCGATGGTCTACGCTTGCCGCTAAGGCACTAAAGCACACCGATGCTTTCGGCATCGGCGTCGAAAAAGAAAAAACGAATTTAAAATAAAGTAAATAAAAGGAAATAAAATGTCAAAAGTAATTGGAATCGATTTAGGAACTACAAACTCATGTGTTGCTGTCTATGAGGGCGGCGAAGCGAAAATTATCCCTAATAAAGAGGGAAAGAATACGACTCCATCGGTTGTCGCATTTACCGATAAGGGTGAAATTCTAGTAGGAGATCCTGCTAAGCGTCAAGCGATCACAAACCCGGATAAGACGATCTACTCGGTCAAGCGTATCATGGGTCTCATGATGAATGAGGAAAAAGCAAAAGAAGCACACGATAAAGTAACGTATAAAATCGTCGATAAAAACGGTATGGCTGCGGTTGACGTAGCGGGTAAAGTGTATACACCACAAGAGATTTCTGCAAAAATCCTTTCTAAATTGAAAGCGGATGCGGAGAGCTACTTGGGTCAAGCGGTAACCGATGCGGTTATTACGGTACCTGCATATTTCAATGATGCACAGCGTAAAGCAACTAAAGAAGCAGGAACAATCGCAGGATTGAATGTTCTTCGTATCATCAACGAGCCAACGGCTTCTGCGCTCGCTTACGGTTTGGATTCAAAAGGGGATGAAAAAGTTCTCGTTTACGATCTAGGGGGCGGAACGTTTGACGTTACGGTTCTTGAGATCTCTGAGGGGACCTTCGAAGTTCTTTCAACCGATGGTAATGCATTCTTGGGTGGAGATGATTTCGATAATAAAATCGTTGATTTCTTGGCAAATGAATTTAAATCGGATCACGGTATTGATCTTAAAGCCGACAAAATGGCGCTACAGCGTCTAAAAGATGCGGCTGAAAACGCTAAAAAAGAGCTTTCATCTGCGGAAGAGACAGAGATTAACTTACCGTTTATCACAGCCGATGCATCGGGTCCAAAACACTTGGTAGTTAAATTGACACGTGCTAAATTTGAAGGGATGATCGATGATTTAGTCAAAGAGACGATCAGCCACATCAAAACGGCGATGAAAGATGCCGGTATGAGCAACAATGAGATCAATGAAGTTATCATGGTTGGGGGATCAACACGTCTTCCAATCGCACAAAAAATGGTTTCAGATGAGTTCGGCGGTAAAACACTTAACAAGGGTGTAAATCCGGATGAGGTTGTAGCAGCCGGTGCCGCGATCCAAGGTGGCGTTCTTCGTGGAGACGTTAAAGATGTCCTTTTGCTTGACGTTACACCATTGAGTCTTGGAATCGAAACTCTTGGCGGTGTTATGACGAAGATTATCGAAAAAGGGACCACTATCCCTGTTAAGAAATCACAAGTGTTCTCAACAGCAGAAGACAACCAGCCAGCCGTTTCTATCTCAGTCGGTCAAGGTGAGCGCGAGTTTGCTCGTGATAACAAATCACTCGGATTGTTTGAGCTTACCGGCATCCCAGCAGCACCTCGCGGCGTACCACAAATCGAAGTAACGTTTGATATCGATGCCAACGGTATTCTAACGGTAAGTTCTACCGACAAAGGGACGGGTAAATCTCAGTCCATCACTATCTCTGGTTCAAGCGGATTGAGCGAAGAAGAGATCAATAAAATGGTCCAAGACGCAGAAAACCACAAAGCCGAAGATGCAGCACGCAAAGAGATCGTAGACCTTCGTAACCAAGCAGACGCTCTTGCAAGCCAAACAGAAAAATCTCTTAAAGAGATGGAAGATAAAATCGACGCATCTGAAAAAGCGGCGATAGAATCGGCTCTTGAAGAGCTCAAGGCCGTCCTTAAAAATACAGATGCTTCTAAAGAGCAAATCGAAACCGCAACGAAAAAACTTGCCGACGCAAGCCACAAAATGGCAGAGCAAATGTACAAACAAAAAGAAGAGGGTGAAGCCGCTCCTTCTGCAAAAAAAGATGATGACGTCATCGACGCCGAAATCGAGTAAGTCTATTTTATACGCCACGGGAGTAAAACCCCCGTTTGGCTACGTTAACCCTAGGTTCTCTTCGGCAGAGTGCCCACGCACACTTGTGTGCGTTCTTCGTTCATACTGAGCCAGTAGAAGGGACATCCCTGACTTTCCACTCTTAATTTATTTCTTTTTTTTCACATTTATCGTGTCAATGATAAAACTGTTTTCGGAAAACCAAGATTGTTTTTATAAGTAAAATGATGTATGATTAAAGAAAAAAAGAGTATCTGATGTTTAATGAATTTCAACAAGAGATTATAGTCACTGTAGTCATAGCAGCAATTGTCTTGGTTTTGTACTTTATTTTAAAACGAAGATCAACCCCGAAAACTCCTAGTAATCAATCACAAAACAATGATATACCAGAAGTAACTACCCAAGAGAAGGTAAAAGTAGTTGCAGAGATAAAAGAAGAGCCACTTCCAGAAATTTCCTACCACGGAAAAGAAGAAGATTTTGGAATCATCACACCAGCGCACGAAGATACACTTAAAGACGTAACGAGTAGAAGAAAAAGCGATAAGACAATCCAAAAACGATCTGTTCCTGAGCATGGAAAAATTACTAAACAGAATTTTTCTGAATTCGCCGGTGAGAGAATATTGGTTGCAGAAGATAACCCAATCAACCAAAAAGTTCTTTTGGGTCTTTTGGCTGGAAGCGGTATAGAGCTAGTCATGGCAAATGATGGTCAAGAAGCTTTGGATATACTTGAAAATGACACAAATTTTTTAATGATTTTGATGGATGCGCACATGCCAAGAGTGGATGGTTTTCAAGCAACACGTATTCTTCGGGCAAATCCTAAGTACGACCATATCTTAGTAGTAGCGCTTAGTGGAGACATTGCATCGGATGACATACAAAAAATGAAGAATGCAGGAATGTCTGAACAACTGGCAAAGCCTCTTAGAATGGAATCCCTATACAAAATCATCTATGCCTATACAGGTAAAGAAACTCATAAAGATGAGACTATCGACGCTGCAAGGACAAAAAATTTAGATACCGAGAAAGGAGTTCAAACGTGTGGAGGAGATGAGAATTTTTACCGTGAAATCTTATCGGAGTTTATGACTGATTATGCCGACTCTTCGGATAGGTTAGGAGAACTTTTACGCGCGAATAAGTTTCAAGCGGCTAGTGCATACCTTCTTGATATTATCGGGGTAGCTGAAAATATCGGTGCGCACCCACTGGGTGAAATTGCTTCAAATATGAAACTAGCTCTGGATGATACGCACGAACAGAGCTACTTTAGCCTTTTCGACCAGTACAAGGGGCATTTAGATAGATTAATGCAAGATATTAGAGTGTATCTCTGATATTCTCTATCTTATCTGTCCACGTCTATAAATACTAAATAGCGAAAGTTCTTTTCTCTCTTCTTAACACTCCTTTGTTATAATAACCCTAATTAAAAGGGAATCATTATGGAACAATTTTTAGAAAAAGCCAAACATGCCAGCCGTATTGTCGCAACAATGAGTGGAAGCGATCGCAATCGTATTTTACGTGATATGGCAGAAGCGTTACGTGCCAATACGATGAGTATACTCGAAGCCAATGCCCTTGATATGCGTCGTGCACAGGAGGAAAATTTGGCAAGTTCACTGAAAGAGCGTTTATTGCTCGATGAGAAGAGAATTGAAGCCATGGCAGTGGCCATCGAAGAGATAGCGGCACTCAAAGATCCAGTAGGACGCGTTCTCGAGGGGTGGGTTACCGAAGCGGGACTTAAAATCGAAAAAGTGAGCATCCCCATCGGGGTGATCGGAATCATCTATGAATCACGTCCCAATGTCACCTCCGATACCGCAGCGTTGTGTTTTAAAAGCTCCAACGGGTGTGTTCTAAAGGGGGGGAAAGAGGCGGAATCATCGAATGCCGTTATTGCTGAAGTCCTGCAAGCCGTTTTAATGCGTCACAATCTTCCTAAAGAGCTGATTGCGCTTTTGCCCGATTCTTCACGTGAAGGGGTCGCAAAGCTTATCAAAATGGATAAATACGTTGATTTGATCGTTCCTCGCGGTGGCGAGGGATTGATCCGTTATGTGAGTCAAAATTCGAGTGTTCCTGTCGTGAAACATGATAAAGGGTTGTGCCATACCTACATTGATAAAGAGGCGAATATTGAGAATGCGATTGCAATTGCCCTCAATGCCAAAGTACAGCGGCCGGGCGTGTGCAATTCGATGGAAACACTTTTAGTGGATGAAGCTCTTGCTGCAACGTTATTGCCGATGCTCAAAGAAGCATTTGAACGGGAAAATACACAGCTCAAAGGGTGTGAACTGACGCGAGAGATCATTGATATTGCCGAAGCGACCGAAGAAGATTTTGATACGGAGTATCTGGCCAATATTCTCAACCTTCGTGTGGTTGATGGCGTAGAGGGTGCGATTAGTCATATCGTCCGTTTTGGTTCTGGCCACTCCGAAGCGATTATTACGGAGAGTATTACGACAGCGGAACGTTTTATGGATGCTATTGATGCGGCGGCGGTCTATGTCAATGCTTCAACACGCTTTACCGATGGGGGAGCTTTTGGATTTGGAGCCGAAGTGGGAATCAGTACCAATAAACTTCATGCCCGTGGACCGATGGGGGTTGAGGGACTGACGACCTATAAATACAAAGTCTACGGCAAAGGGCAAATTCGTTGAGCCAAAATGTTTTGGATATTCACGGATTGGTGTTTGGATACACACGCGATAAAAAAATATTTGACTCTTTTTCGTTGACGCTGAAGAGCGGGGAGGTCAAAGTCGTGGTTGGTCCAAGCGGTGTCGGTAAATCGACCTTGTTTGAGCTGATATTGGGAAAATTAAAACCCCATAGCGGGCACATCACTTCGCAAAGAGTATCCCAGGTTTTCCAAGATCCCTACAGCTCTTTTCATCCTACTTATACGATTCGTGAACAAATTAGAGATGTCGTTTCGATGGAGGGATATAGGGTACTACTGGAGCAAATGGGATTGGAAGAGGGGCATTTGGATGCACTCCCTCATAAACTGTCCGGCGGTCAATTACAGCGCTGTTCAATTTTAAGGGCTTTATTGATGAAACCAAAATTATTATTACTCGATGAGCCAACTTCGGCGCTTGATAATCTTAATCAGTTGGATATTATGAAGTTGATCATCAATCATTTGGACGGAATGGGCGTCTTACTGATTACGCACGATCCCAGTTTGGCGCAATGGTGTGCCGATGAGATTATAACCCTAACTTAACCATTGTTTGGAGAGATAATAGCCTGACGCCGCCATGGCGACGGTGCCAAAGGTATTAAGTACCATATTCGCCATCGCCATTACAATATGCCCGCCGCTTAGCAGTAAAAAAGTCTCCATCGCAAAGGTCGAGTAAGTCGTAAGTCCTCCCAAAAATCCCGTTGTGAGAAAGGATTTTGCATGGATGCTAAAGAAGGTTGTATAGCTAAAATAGGCAAAAAGAGCCCCTATGATAAAACTGCCGATCAGATTGACGGAGAGGGTCCCAAAGGGGAGGGCATGAGGAAGATGGTGATTGACAACACCGTTTAAATAGGCACGTAAAACAGCACCGATAAATGCACCGCTACCGATTGCGAGGATGGTTTGAAAGCTCATCATCATACACCTTTTGCATTAGTATCTGGGTGTTTTTCAGCCAATCCTGGTTTGCTTTGTCTGCAACAAATGAGTCTAGAAAAACAGCCGTGACGGTTCCGGGGAGAAAATCACGACGCTTATTGCTAAAATAGGAAGCGGTAGCGATCAAGACCACGGGTTGAACGGTGAGCGAGTATTTATCCGCCACCATCTTGGCACCTGCTTTAAAGGGCTTCATAATGCCGCTTTCACTTCGTGTCCCTTCGGGAAAGATTGTGATAGTGCGTCCTTGATCCAGACGCTCTTTAGCATCTTTGACCATTTTTACCAAGGCTGTTTTGCTCTCACGCTCTACGGCAATATCGTTTGGAAGGCGAAGAACAAGACCGAAAAAAGGAATTTCAAACAGCTCTTTTTTGGCAACCCATGCAAGATCATGCGAAGTGATTGTTTCCATAATCCCTATATCGATATCGCTTTGGTGATTAATGAGAAACATTTGTGCTTTGGGATCGGATTTTCCTTTGACGTTGACGGGAGAGAAAATCAAAAAGCGTATAAACCACGAAGAGATTTTCACGGCATAAGGCTTGGGAAGAAGATAAAAGGTAACAATCATCAGCGCCATTCCGCTGAAGATAATGATTATGGCGTAGAGCCATCTAATTCGAGCAAAGATCTTTCTCATGCACCCAGCCAATACTATTACTATTATTTTTGAGGTGAACTTTGGTAAATTCCCCCACCGTATTTTCTACTTCAAGTTTCTCTTCTTCAGGGGTCATCTCAAAAATAGTTCCGTTTTTAATCGGTAAAAGGTAGACAGGAGAATTTTTCTTTACGCAAACGCTTGAATTTGGAAGGAGTGCAAAAACGACGTAAAAAAGAGGGAGAACCGAAGCATACAAATACCATTTTGAGCGTCTCCAGTAGAATAAAGCGATGAAGATAACACCAAATATTGCCGCTGCACCGACTTTGAGCTCGGTGTGGCGTGAATCGGTAGGGGAGAGATCGCTTTGAGTGGATACGGCATCATCATCGACGACGATCGGGATACTGATAGACTCATATCGGTTTTTTTTGAGATTAAAAATGGTGAATTCTAAGGTTTGCTCGCTGTTTGGAATAATGGCATAATAGGTCATGGTCGATTCCGCGACATTGGGAAGCTTGGATTCAAACCCTTGCTTGATCGCGTTGGGAAGTGAGAAGGTGGCAATATTACAACGTGTGGCTTTTACGGTAAAAACAACAATGTTGCTCTCTTGATTGTACGCCGTTGTTTTATAGTCGATGACCTTAAATGAATCAGCCAAAACGTTAGCGTAGGTCGAAGGAGGATTGAGCGTTGATGCATTCAGCGATGACCCCTCTAAAACACTGGAGACAGTCCCTGTGGATGTAACCGTCGCACTGACATCTGGGAGGCGGACACTGCTTGATTGGACCAGAAAATAAAAGGTATCGTACACCCCGTCTTCTTTGACGCTGCGGCTTGGGGTTTGACTGAAAATACGGATCCCCTCTTCGCCTTGAAGCGTGTACTCAATATTTCCGGAGGCTATATCAGTAGGGGTTAATTTAATCGTAAGGGGAAAAATTTCACCGATATAAAGGGTTGACGGTGTTTTGGTATGCGTGAGGATTACCGTACCGCTGGTGTCTTTCGTCGCATTGGAAAAAAGCTCGTCAATATTGGCTGCTTCATCTGTTGTTTCCAGGGGTACAATTGCTTGGGGAGCAGCTGCCACAGGCTCTCCTGGCGTTAAGACAGAGGGCTCTGCAAATAAAGTTTGCGCTAATAGTAATAAAAGGAGGGTTAAGTATTTCAAGCGGACAAAAAGCCCTCTAGCATACGACGGCCATCGTCTGAGCCAAGAAGGGTCTCCATTGCTCGTTCCGGATGTGGCATAAGACCAAAGACATTTTTAGCCTCATTGCAAATACCGGCAATGCTCTCAACCGAACCGTTAGGATTGCTGATCTCTCCTTTTTCATCCGTGTATTTCAGCAGTATTTGATCATGCTCATGAAGCTGCTTGAGACCTTGTGCATCAATAAAATAATTTCCGTCATGATGCGCGATAGGGATATTAACGACCTCCCCATTTGTGCAATGGCGCAAAAACGTATTGTTATTGGAAACAACTTTGAGGTGATGATGGCGTGAAATAAAATGAAGCCCTTCGTTGCGCTTAAGGGCTCCCGGAAGGAGTCCCGTTTCCGTTAATACTTGAAAACCGTTGCAGATTCCCAAAACTTTTCCCCCTTGCGCCGCGTATTGTTTGAGCGCTTTCATAATAGGACTCATTTTGGCAATGGCACCGCTTCGGAGATAATCCCCATAGCTAAATCCCCCTGCTACGACAACGAGATCGGTTCCTTCCGGGATTGCGTCATTTTTATGCCAAAGAATTTGTGTCTCACATCCTAGCGTTTCGAACGCATGCTGTGTATCGTACTCACAGTTGGTCCCTGGAAATTGGATGATGCCGACTTTCATGCTTGAATCTCGATCTCATAATCTTCAATAACCGTATTGGCTAAAAGCTCTTCACACATGTGCGCCACCTTTTCTTTGGCAGAAGCTGCATCGCTCTCATTCATCTCGATAATGATTTGTTTTCCGACACGAACATCGGTAACACTGCTAAAACCATGACCGCTAAGTGCATGCAAAACCGCTTTTCCCTGTGAGTCTAGAACCCCGTTTTTTAAAAATACATTGACGATTGCTTTCATATTCATTATCCCAAAATTCGATTTAATACTTCTTCGTAGGCAACTTTTAGTCCGCCCATCCCTTGACGAAAACGGTCTTTATCCATTTTTTCGCCTGTCTCTAGATCCCAAAAACGGCAGTTGTCAGGGCTGATTTCATCTGCAAGAATGATTTTCCCATTCGCATCACGTCCAAATTCGAGTTTGAAATCAACAAGATTCAATCCTCTTGTGTGGAAGTAGGGGCGTAAAATATCATTGATTTGACGAGCCATGGCACGTAATTGATCCAGTTCCGCTTCATTGTTGACGAGGTTCAAAATCAAACAGTGCTGATCGTTGAGTTTCGGATCTCCTAATTCGTCGTTTTTGTAGTCAAATTCGACCAATGTAAAGGGGAGGACGGTCCCATCGGCGATACCAAGATTTTTGCTTAGGCTTCCCGTTGCGATATTGCGAACAATTACTTCGATCATAATAATATCGACTTTTTTGCACAGCATATGGGTATCATCGAGCATCTCAACAAAATGGGACTCTACCCCGTTTTGGGCAAGCATTTTAAAAAGTTCGGTTGAGATCTTATTGTTTAATGCACCTTTGCCTGCTTCGCTGTCTTTTTTTGCACCGTTAAACGCCGTCAAATCGTCTTTAAATTCTGCAATGACCAAATTGGCATCCTCGGTGTTAAAAAGGCGTTTTGCCTTTCCTTCATAAATAAGTTCGCGTTTTTCCATGACTATTTTCCTTTGGTAATGATGAGGGCTTTGAGAATACCAACACCCTCTTTGAGTTGAAGGTCTTTTGTGAGCTGATCTTTGGTAATGACCGTTTTATTGGTAGCATTGGTCTCGGTGACATCAACCATTCCATCCCCTTTTTCTGCTTCATTTTCGAGGTGCTTTTTGAGATCGGATTCTTTGATATTAAAACCGTTTTCTCTCTTTTTAATTTCACCCGCATCGACTTCGATATCAGGGACAACGCCGACAGCTTGTATAGTCCGTCCGCTTGGAAGATAATACCGTGCAATGGTCAGCTTGATAGCTTCGGCATCGGTAATGGGCATGACGACTTGAACGCTCCCCTTGCCAAATGTTTTTGTTCCCACGATGATACCGCGCTTTAGGTCTTGTATGGCACCGCTTACAATTTCTGAAGCGCTGGCTGATCCTTCGTTTACCAGTACAATGAGAGGAAGATTGGTGATCGTCGCTTTTTTGGTAGCACTGTAGCTGATATCGTCGCTTTTATTGCGCCCTTTTTGAGAGACTATGACGCCCTCATCCACAAATAAATCGGTCAGTTCGACTGCTTGATCCAATAGTCCTCCGGGATTATTGCGCAGATCAAGAATTATTCCTTTGCTTTTGGATGCGTGTTTTTTGATGGCAGCTTTGACATCATTGGCTACTTTTTTATCGAAACTGGTAACACGTATATAAAGAATATTGTCATCAATGGTGCGGGCATAAACCGACTCGACGGTAATGATGTCACGTATGATGTGAAATTTCAGCGGTTCTCCGGCACCTTTGCGGACAATGGTTAAATCTATCGGCGTTTTAGGCTTGCCGCGCATAAGACCAACCGCATCATCAATCGTCATTGAGAGTGTTGCTTTATCATTGATTTTAAAAATAATATCTCCGGCTTTAATCCCTGCTTTATCGGCGGGAGTTCCTTCGATGGGAGCAATGACCGTTAGGGCATTATCTCGCATTCCGACGGTAATCCCCAACCCGCCAAATTCGCCATCCGTTTGGCTTTTGAGAGAATCAAAGCTTTTTTTATCCAAATAGTTGGAGTGCGCGTCAAGATTGGAAAGGAGCCCTTGAAGAGATTTGTCGATTAGTTGATCGACTCCCAACCCTTCAACATTGTATTGTTCGACAATACTGAGCACCTTGGTGAATTTTGCTAAAGACTGAAGCCGTGATGCCTCCGCAGAGGCTTCAGATGGGAGGACTTGTGTATCGCTTTTAGCAATCAGTGAAGTAGAGAGGGCAAGGCTAAGCCCCATTGCACTGATAAACCCGACAACCATCATCTTTTTATTTTTCATACGTTCCTGACCTTTGGGTGCGCATATAATTTAATGGGCAATTATAGTTAAAACTCTATTAATAATCAATTGATATCGATAATGACATCGCCAATTTGTATTTGTTCGCCTTTGACTATCTTTGCCCGTTTGCGCGTTTCTATTTTCCCGTTGCGCAACACCTGCTCTTGTTCGATGAGCATTTTGGCTTGTCCGCCTGAGTCTACCAGGTCTAACGTTTTTAAAAGTTTCGTCAATTCGATGAAATCATCGGTTAATGTAAAGGTCATTGTATGTATCCAAAATTAGAATTTATCGAGCAAAGAGTAATGAATGATTGTTAAAAAAGAAAAAAGAGGTACGTGTTTGCCGCGTGGTATCCAAGGGGTTTATCCCCTTGAACTGCAATCGTGATATTTCTACCAGTTGTTGCTGCGCTCACGAGGAGGGCGTGGAGCGCGTGGCTGTGCTTCGTTAACACGAAGCGTTCGTCCGCCAAAATCACTATTTTCAAGTGCTGCGATTGCTTTGTCTGCTTCATCTTTGTTGACCATTTCAACAAAACCGAAACCGCGGAAACGTCCTGTCTCTTTGTCGTTAACGAATTTAACTGAACTAACTTCACCGTATGTTCCGAAAAGATCTTTAAGATCATTTTCGTCTTTGCCGTAGGGAATATTCCCGACATAAATTTGTGTCACTTTGTGCTCCGTGAGAAAAATCGAACTATAACCAGCATAATCCTTAAGACTATTTTATCTGCTCCAATCTTAGGCTAATGTTAAAAAAGGTGAAACAATCGTTAAATCACGAGGAATAATATTAACAATAATGCAAATTGAAAATCGAAAGCCAGATGCAAGAACAAAAATGCGTTGGCGACAAAAGCGTCTTCTTAGATGCACTTGGATATAATCGCGCCATTTATATACCTCAAAAGAGAGCTTATCATATGGTACAAGTTACAAAATTAACAATGCGTTTTGGAAGTCGGATTTTGTTTGAGGGGATCAACCTCAAACTCGACCGTAACAAGCGTTATGGACTCATCGGAGCCAACGGCGCAGGGAAAACCACCTTTTTAAAAATTCTCAGCGGTGAGATTAAAGAATATGAGGGAGATATCTCGATCGAACCGGGTTTGAAAGTCGGTACATTGGGACAAAATCAGTTTGCATTTGAAGACTATACCATTGCAGATGCCGTATTGTGGGGGAATAAACGCCTTTTCGATGCGATTAAAGAGAAAGAGCATCTGTACGCTACGGGTGATTTTGAAGATGATAAGGTCAATGATCGTCTTGCGGAACTGGAAATGATCTGTGTTGAAGAAGACCCGACCTATGAGTACGATGTTCAAATTGCAAAAATTTTGGAAAACGTCGGAATCAGTGTGGAGCATCATAATGATTTGATGTCTACACTCCCATCTTCGGAAAAGTTCAAAGTTCTTTTGGCTCAGGTTCTTTATCCAAAACCGGATGTTTTATTCCTCGATGAGCCGACGAATAACTTGGATATTGAAACCATCGGATGGTTGGAGCGTGAGCTTCAGCGCCATGAGGGGACCATGGTTGTTATTTCGCATGACCGTCACTTTATCAATGCAGTTGTGACGAATATTCTCGATGTCGATTTCCAAAAAATCCGTGAATTTACCGGAAATTACGATGACTGGTATATGGCCTCTACTCTCATGGCAAACCAAATGCAGCTAGATCGTGATAAACAAGTAAAAGAAAAAGAACAGCTCGAAGCATTTGTGCGCCGTTTCTCTGCCAATGCGTCCAAAGCAAAACAAGCAACCTCTCGTCAAAAGAAGTTAGACAAGATTAATATCGAAGACATCAAGCCATCAAGCCGCCGTGATCCGAGTATCGTGTTCAAAGCTAAACGTCCAATGGGAGACGAAGCACTTGAAGTGATCAATGTTTCTCACAGCTACGGTGATCTCAATGTTTTACATAATATCAATCTTAAAGTTGCCCCGGGTGAAAAAATCGCTATTATCGGTGCCAACGGTGCGGGTAAATCGACGCTGTGTAAAATTCTAATGGAAGAGATCAAGCCCACAGAAGGAATGGTAAAGTGGGGAGCGACGATTGAGCCTAGCTATTTTCCGCAAGATACTGCCGATAAAATCAAAGGGACAGGAACGCTTTACGATTGGTTACGTGCTTACGATCCAAAGCGTGAAATTTCGGAAATTCGTAACTGTTTAGGGCGTATGCTTTTTAACGGCGAGCAGCAAGAGAAAAGTGTTGAGAAAATCTCTGGGGGAGAGAAGCACCGTATGATGCTCTCCAAGATGATGCTCGAGGGGGGAAATTTCCTCGTACTCGATGAGCCTACCAATCACCTTGACCTTGAAGCGATTATTGCATTGGGTGAAGCGTTGCATGAGTTTGAGGGCAATGTTGTGTGTGTGAGCCATGACCGTGAGTTGCTTGATGCATTCGCCGGACGTGTTATTGAGTTGCATCTCGATGGAACCTATACGGACTTCACAGGATCGTATGAAGAGTTTGCCGAGGCAAAGGTTAGTGGAAGCTTATAAGCTTTTTGTCATTCCCGCGAAGGAGATAGAATTATGAACAATTATAAAAACTACATAGGGCTTGGGATCGCCGGAAACTTTGCCCTACATCTCGAGCAAGCGGGCGAGAGTGCTGACTTCAAAGAGGTTATCACCGAGGATCCAAACGGCCCCAAGGGGATGTTCCCTTTTTATATCCCCAACCGAAACGATTTTTTAGGAGTTTATCCTCTTAGTTCAAGTAAAATGGTCCTTCCAAAAGAGTCGTGCAAGGTCCAAATCGAGCCAGAAGTGGCCCTTATTTGTGAATTGACGTATGATGCAGCTGGTAAAGTAACCGCTATTGCTCCACAATTTTTTGGCGCCTACAACGATTGTTCCCTTCGTATCGAGGGAGCTCCTAAAATCAGCCATAAGAAGAACTGGGGAGAATGTTCGAAAGGATTATCCGACACCCTTATTCCCATTGATAGTTTTGCACCCGGCGGCGTGATGGACAGCTACCGAATCGCCTCTTTTTTGAGACGTGATGGGATGCTGATGCGCTATGGCGAAGATGTGGAGCTCAAAGGATACAGCTACTTCTATGAAAAGCTTATCGAGTGGATGATGAATCAAATCAATACGCAAACATCGATGGGGCCTTTAGAACCGATAAATGAGTATTTAAAAGAGGCAGGCTTTCCGACACAGGCAATTATCAGCATTGGAGCAACCCGCTATACCCATTTCGGGGAGACGAATTTTCTTCAAGAGGATGATGAAATCATTGTCGCTGTTTATGATAATAATCGTTATTGCCTGAACCCTATTTTGATGATGGCAAACAGCGGTAAGCTTAATGTGGAAGGTATCAGTGCATTAGTCCAAAAGGTTGTTCGTGCTTGAGATAGGGCTTTATCGCCATTACAAGGGAAATGAGTACGATGTGATCGGCATTGCACATCACTCCGAGACCGAAGAAGCCTTGGTTGTATATCGTGCTATGTATGGCGAGATGGGTCTTTGGGTACGCCCTCTTGAGATGTTTGACGGAGTCCTTGAAGATGGAACGAAGCGGTTTGTTTATATAGGAAAGACCGATGGCTAAAGGGCAAAAGCTTACTCTTGATCTCTCTCCTTCTTGGGATGAGGGGTGGAGTGTTGATGAGGGAAAAATTTCCAAAGCTATAGTGCTTATAGAGGTATCCGAGCATCGGCTTGTTTTTCAAAAAGAGAAGCGCAGAGGAAAAGTCGTGACACTGACCGGCCCTTTTAGCCTGAGCGACGAAGAGGTCCAAAAGACCCTTTCTGCTCTTAAAAAATCACTCGCCTGCGGAGGCACGTACAAAGAGGGGTGGATGGAGTTTCAAGGGGACATTGCTCCAAAGGTTCGTGAACAGTTGGAAAAGCTAGGGTTTGGGTTTAAAAAGCCTAAATCATAACGTTGTTGTAAAGACCACCGTATTTCGTCCCCGCTCTTTTGCCGCATAAAGGTTGCTATCCGCGCTGTGCAGCAGTGCTTCATTGTTCATACTCTCGGTGGGTACGATACAAATGGCCCCTATCGAAATCGTCAAAAGCCCCGTTTTTTTATTCCCTTTATGTTCCATCCCAAGCGATTCGATATTAAATCCTAACCGGCTTGCCATTTCACGCGCATTAGGTGCGTCGATTTCCGTTAAAATGACACCAAACTCTTCACCGCCTAAACGAAATACAAAGTCACCCGGCCGCAACAGGGATATTTTTAGGGTTCTTGCAACGCTTTGCAATGCGACGTCTCCTTGGAGGTGTCCGTAGGTATCGTTGTACTGTTTAAAAAAATCGATGTCGATCATCATAAAGGTGATGTTTTTACTCGCACGTAAGGCACGTTTGAATTCACGCTCATAAACCAGATTGAAATATCGGCGGTTAAAAATACCCGTCAGAGAATCGGTATAGGAGGCCTGCTCAAGTTTTAAGTTCAAGTGCTTAAGAACTTCAGACGATTCAAACAATTGCAGCTGCTGCTGCTCGACTTTTGTAAAAATACGCCACGCAAACGTCATGACGCCGATGAGTATGATGGCGAGCATCATGGTAAGCTGCATCAAAGAATTTTGATGATGCGCCATGAGAACGGAGCGTTCATAAGCGGCAACCGCAATTTCATAGGAGATGAGGCCTGAGAGGGTGTTGTGAATGGAGGTTGTGTTGTAGGATAGGGTATTTAGTGAAACGGACGATGGGCGTGTATGATTGAGGGCAAGCTGCCGTATCTCCTCAAAATAGCGCTTTATGATTTCGATTTGCGTTTGAGTATAATGAACATAGGGGAGCTCATCGGAGCGCTTGTGATGGGTAAGATAGCTCGCCCACATTCGGTCGGTGTGTTCAAGTCCCAGAGTTATACGGTTGGCTAACGATTCGTCATCGATGAGCCCTTCTCTCCAGCGATAGATACTCGATTCCAGCTCATGATGATAGGCCGTATTCATGGAGCTTAGTTCCGTTAGGGGGATAAGTGAGCCAAAATAGAGGGTATCGACATTTTTTTTCATCGTAAGGAGATTAAAATAGCCGACGAGTCCAACGACGATGAGCCCAAGCGCTACACTTAGAAGCAAATACAACAGTTTTGTTTTGAGTTGCAACGATTCCATAAATCGGGATGTACCTTTTGGAGTATAGATGATTATTCTAAGCAACTCCTATACCAAAAAGGACTAGAATAAGCGAATCAGAATTCAGGAGAAAAAGATGTCCAAACGGGTTATTAAGGGTGAACGGATCAAAGCGATCATTCACAACATTGCCGAAGATTTTCGTTTCTCGGGTGAGATGGGAGATTTCCCTTTATTGTTTTATAAAGCGGATACCGAAGGTGTTCTTCGCGGGGCAGAAATCGATCAGATGACCGAGTATTTGACGACAGGACTCAAAGAGCTGCAGGATAATATACAATGGCGCCGCGAGTTTTTGAGTGAAAATCCCGGGATCGATGAGATACGGATGCTTGAGAGTCTGGGTACGATCGAGAAAGAATACATAGAACTTTTGGAGTTTTTGCAATAATTGAAGATCAAGCCGTTACGGCTTGGGCTTGTAGGGTTCTATCGTAATTTTTTTAGCGATTGCGTATTGGATCCCGCCTTGCAAGTCAATGACATTGTAACCCATATTATTTCCCAAATGAGTCCCCAATACGTGTGTGCGAGATCCGCTGGCGCAAATGAGGGCGAAACGTTCCCCTTTTTTCACTTTTTTATTCAATTCGTTTAAAAAGAGATCCATATCGTAATTGCCTTGTTCATTAAAAAAGGTAATGGGGATGGACCCTTTTACCAGACCAGTCGTTTTCCATTCACCAGGAGTACGGATATCGATAATTTTGATTTTGGTGTCAAGTAGCTTTTGATCGATGGGCTGTACGGTATAATCTGCCATCAAAGAGGCGCTTGCCAACAGTAGTGCTAGTAACCATTTTTGCATAAAAAACCTTTTCATAGAAATAATAGATATAATTGTAACCAATAACCGTTAATTGAAGGTACTATGGGCGCACCAAAAGAAGAAAATGCAAAACGACTCCGTTATATTCGACTGCTTGGTCGTTTTGTCAATGGAATATTGTCGTATTTGGCAAAAAGTGACAATCCGACCAAAGAGCAGTATGACCAAAAAGTGGATATGAATTTCCGTTTTTTAGAGAAAAATGAAGCTGTCAAGCTCTACAAAGATGAATACATGGAGCTTGAAGGGCTGGGTCAAAAGATTCTAAATTTTCGAAACAGCGATGAAGCAATTGCAACGATCAAAGAGGAACTGTTTTACGCGCAAAATCAGCTGGAAAAGAGAGTGAATGCTGCGCGCTACAAAAAATCAAAACACGATAATCATGCTAGTGACGGATGGTAATATTTTATTAAAGTATTTCAAGATGCTCGAGGAGAATTTTGCATCCTAAACCGATGAGGATAATTCCGCCCAGCATTTCGGCCTTGGATTCAAGAAGAGATCCCAGTTTTTTCCCTATATATACCGCACCTAAACACAGCGCGAAGGTGACAAGCGCAATAATCCCTGATGCTGTATAAATATCGGTTTGCAAAAAGGCGAAGGTGACCCCAACCGCCATGGCATCGATACTGGTGGCAATGGCTAAGGTGATAAGCGTTTTATTGGTGAGAATGGTCACTTCCTCATCAAACTCATTTTTGTAGGCTTCATACAGCATTTTTCCACCTAATCCTGCAAGTAAAACAAAAGCGATCCAGTGATCATAGGCCTGTACATGCTGGGCAAAACGTATCCCGATTAGATATCCGGCCAAGGGCATCGCCCCTTGAAATAATCCAAAAATTGCGGCAACAACCAGAATTCTGGGTAAAAGAAGCTCTTTGTGTTTTGAGCCCATTGCTATCGAAACGGCAACCGAATCCATGGCGAGGGCAACTGCTAGTATTAGAATCATTTCCATAAAAAAATCCTGTAAAAAAGTATGGGATTATAGCGTGAGGAACATGAGTTATACCCGCTGCAGTTGGCTTTTGTCTGTAGCATAAGTTAGGGTAAATGATGTAATAAAGAAAAAAAATCATTGCTTAATTAAAATCACTCTATTATTGATCTAATTATTGAAAGGAATCTTCATGAAAATATTAGTGGCATTTATTACAGCTACCGTCTCTCTTTTGGCTATCGAACCGTTGGTGAGTTCAAAATGGCTCAGTGAACATCAAAAGGATGCGAATATACGTATTATCGAAGTTTCGGAGGGTGGTGCTTATGAGCTCGAACATATTCCCAGTGCGGCGCATACGTCCATCACTAAATGGCGTTTTGATAATGGAACGTTCCTCTCTGTCCGTGTTGTTACTGAGATTGAAAAAGAGATTAGCGCGCTGGGAATCGATGAAACAACGGATGTTGTCCTCTACTCGCCCATCAATGAGCCCAAAGATCTTCTCAAAACCAGCTATATTTATTGGGCATTGAACTATCACGGAATCAAAAATGTGGCACTTTTGGATGGCGGATTAAAAGGGTGGAAAAATAGCAAACTCTCCCTGACACAAGAAAAACCGCAAATTGCTCCAAGCGCATATAAAGCAAAAATCGATACTTCTAAAATCGCTGATATTAGCTACGTGAAAAATCATCTCGGAAAACTTCCGATGATCGATGCGCGACCTAGCGATATGTATTTGGGTGTCACTCCTACGGCTACTGTCAAACGCAATGGTCATATCAAGGGAAGCATGAGCTACTCGTGGAACTATTCTGTCGATAAAGAGTATATGCTAAAAGACAAAAAAATGTTGGAAAGTCTCTTTAAAGAGGGGTATGAATTGGATAAAAACAAAGAAGTCCTCGTTTATTGTACCGGAGGACTTGAAACATCCTTTAACTATTTTGTCCTTAACGGAGTACTTGGATACAAAAATATCCGTTTGTACGATGCGTCGATGAAAGAGTGGGGGAATCGTGAAGATACCCCTATGACGCAGTACCGATATGAGATGTTTAAAAATAAAAAATAGGCCTCTTCCCCTTCAATGGGGAACATTAATTGTAGAAATCTAATCTAATCCCTTTTGGCATTACACTTTTGATCATTGTCCCGTCATTGTGTATGAGCACATACCCAATCTTTAGTTTCTCCAGCAAGATCATCGCTTTTTTTTCATCCATCACCGAAACAGCCGTAGCCAGTGCATCGATACGGGTATTGTCTATTGTATCGATGAGGGTAATGGAAGCGTATTGTTGTTGGGATTGTCCCGTTTTTGGATCTATGAGGTGGTTATGGGTTTTGTTTTTGATGTAGCGTTCATAGTTACCGCTCGTACTCACTGCAAAACGTTTTGCTTGTGATGTGATGGTTGCAATTGATCCGTTGGTATGAAACGGATCTTGAATGTTGATTACACATTCACCTAAACACCCAATGTCGCCTGATGCCGCTACAATCGCTTTGCTAACACCATTGGATTGAAGCGTAGCCATTGCCAAATCAACGGCATACCCCTTGCCGATCCCACCTAAATCAATGATCGTGCCCGGGAGAAGTTTGACATGATTCCCATCGATTTTTATCCGATGTGAACCGACCAATTTTTCCGACTCTTTTAGCTCTGTTTTGGAAGGTAGATGCTCATTCTCGTATCCAAACCGATAGGCACCATGAGTTACGGAACCGATGGTCACATCAAACGCACCACCGCTTAGACGTGACATCTGTATGGAACGTTCCAAAATGTTACGTGTCACATCGGAGACATTGAGATCGCAATCACGATTCAGCCGTGAAATTTCCGAATCACGTTTGTACGTCGAGAGGCGATTGTCCAAATCACTAAAAAGGGCAAAAACTTCATCGCTGAGATTTTCTTTCGCAACGGTGACACTGATCAATGTGCCCATATGCGCTTGCGTCCGTTGTTGGGCATGCAATGAGTTGATTAAAAAAAATAAAATGAGCAACGTTTTCATTCTACGAAGTTTACCATGAATGTAGGAAATATTTTAGTTAATGATAATCGATTTCATTATTAATACTATCTTAAGCTTTTTATTCTATACTTTCGCAATTAATAATCACTATCATAAAAGGATATCAAATGAAAAATCTCATCTTAAGTACTGTTGCCGCTATGGCCATTACTACTGTAGTATCAGCGGATGAACTCTCTGATCTAAAAACACAGCTGAAAATTCTTAGTGAACGTTTGAGCACGTTGGAAGCCAATGACAAAAAACAGGCGGAACAAACCAATACGCTTACCTCGGAGCTTATCAATGTCCAAAATCAAACGTCGTTTACCGCCATTGATGCGGATAAAGCGATTCAAGGGATGAGCCCTGCGGCTTCCAAGGTCTATTACTCTAAAAATCCTCTTTCTATTGGGGGATATGGAGAGGTGTATTATTCAAAATACAATGACAGCGTAGGGGCGGGAAGTACCAAAGATGCTTACGGCGATACGTATCGATTTATCCCCTATATCGGTTATAAATTTAGTGATAGCATTATCCTAAATTCCGAAATAGAATTTGAGCATGGCGATCAAGTAGCCATTGAACAATTATATGTCGACTTTATCCTCGATCCGCTGGCAACCGTCCGTGTCGGTCATCAACTCGTTCCGATGGGATACGTGAATCTCTATCATGAGCCGACATTGTTTAACACCGTCCAGCGTCCTGATATCGAGAAGCAGCTCATCCCGTCCACATGGCATGAATTAGGACTCAGTGTGTACGGTAAAACCGATACCTTTGAATACCAAGTCGGGGCATTTACCGCGTTAGATATGAACAACGCTACCCTTACAACCCCATTGGCAGATAAAGATTGGATTCGTAAAGCGCGTGTCGGAAATGAGAGTGATAAAGGGATGGACAACATGGCGGTTGTCGCACGCTTGGATTACAACGGCATTAACGGCTTGCAAGTGGGAGTCAGCGGATATACCGGCAAAGCAGGCAATGCAAAAGTAGCAGGAAAATCAGAAGAAGGACAAATGAACCTGTTTGATGTGCATGCTGTCTATCAAAATGAAGGGTTAAAGGTCCGTGCGCTCTACACCGAAAGCCATTTGAGCCATGCAGACTCTTACCGAGCCGATATGCCAGAGAGTGCACGCGGAGGTTATGTGAATTTAGAGTATAATATCTTACCCATATTTGCGCAAACGAGTGATCGGCTTCCGGTGTTCTTTCAATACGAAAACTACAATCTTGCGACTGAAATGGTCGATGGGGGATCGTTTGGAACGACGACAAGTTATACGTATGGTTTAAACTACTTTCCTCACGATCAAGTAGTAGTAAAAGCTGAGTATATGTTGCGTCACAATGAAAACTCAGCGGATACAACCAAGTATGCCAATGAAGGGATCTACTCACTCGGATTAGGATTTATCTTTTGATTAAAACTGTTTTACTTTTGTTTGCATTATCAACCCTTAGCCTCGCCCAAGTATTGGGCGATCCGCTCTCTCTGACACAACGGGCGTTCAATGCCAAATCGGTTGAGATGCACAATATCATTCTCAGCGATGCTCAAGTAGCGGAACTTTCCAAACGTTCCATGCAAAAAATCGACTCCAAACTTTATCGACTTTATCTCGCACAAAATGGGGATAAAACGATAGGATATGGCGTGCTGATGAACAAAAAGGTCCGTACAAAAACGGCCATTGCTCTTTATCTCATTGGCATCGACGGCAAAATAAAATCGATCGAAATCGTCGCCTTTAATGAACCTATAGAATATCTCCCAACCAAAACATGGCTCAATGTGTTTGATCAAAAAAGCAGTGGCAATGTTCTCAAACTCAATCAAGACATTCCGACGACAACGGGTGCTACCCTTTCCGCGCGTGCGATTACTGATGGGGCACGTGCCGCTTTGGCACTGCTGGATATTGCAAAGCCCTAAACAATGAAGTTTATTGTTTCAAAAAAAATTATCGATAATCATGTACTTTATGTCAGTGTGTTGTGGATGGTCATTTTCTTGTTTGTTGCTTTGGTTCTCAATGCGGTTGCCAAGGGGATTGATTTTGGAGTGACGCCTGCGATGTGGGTTAATACTGTTTTGGGAAATGAAGCGGAATTTATCGAGCCTCTTCTCATGAGTGATTTATTGCTCTCCTTGCATACGGATCTCTTTGGACTTATTCTTATTTTTATTCTTATTGCTGCTCTTTTGATTCGTACGTCGAGGTCCAAGGTATTTAAGCTCACGGTCCTTTTTTTGGGTATTACGGCACTGGTATTGTACGGAATAGGGCTTATTGGTTCGTTGTGGATAGGAAGTGTTGGTGTTATTGTCTCGTGGGGAGGATTTGTCTTTTTTCATCTCTTGATGAGCGGGTGTGCGTTGGATATTTTGATTTTATTAATCCGTAAAAAATTCTAATGCACCATCAAATCTTACGTATTTTGGCCCTTTTATTTAGTGTTCTGGTCGTTTTACAGTCGATTTTAGGCGGAGCATTGTTTATTGTTCTGGCTGGCTGGAACCCTCATGATATCGCCTTGTATTATTCGCAAAAATCACTCCATGGGCTTCTTGAAACGCTCGCACCTCATACCCTTTTTATCTCCGTTGCGCTGATGGGAACGCTTCATTTTTTAGGGTTTATCTCCACAATCAGTGAAAAGCAAAAACAATTTTTGATTCATGTATTGTTTGGGCTGTTTATGATCGATCAAAGTGCCCCTATTTTTATTGTCCTTGGATTGAACTTTTTTGCGACGATTAAGCTTGTGGCCTTTATCGTGTTTGAAAGCGCATTGGCGTTAACCTTTATAGTAATATTCAGGGAATCTTTACGAGATTTTTTTTCACATCGCTTAGACGTACAAAGGTAAATCCCTCTTTTAGCAACGCATTAATCCCCTCGATTATCCCCTCCCGGGTTCCACCTTCAGGATGATTCATGTGCAGGAGGATAATATCACCGCTTTTGGCATTTAGAAGTTGCTGGGTTACTTTTGGTGCGCTAAAGGTTGCCCCCGCATCCCCTAGAACGGAAAAGCCGCCGATTTCCATTCCCAGAGAATGAGCAAGTTTAACCGCATGCTCATCATAATAGGCCGTTCCTGAGCGAAAAAATCCAGGGCGTTTCCCGGTAAGTTTCTCTATTTTTTGATTGTTTCCTTGGATTTCGGCGATGACTTCTTCGGCAGAGGTCGTACCATGGATACCGTAAATACTTTTTCCCTCGACAGAGAGCGGTTTATGTGCTGTTCCATGGTTGGCAATTTCGAACAAAGGATTGTGCGAGAGCTTCATAAAAATATCAGGATTGGTATCGATCCACCTAGCATTGATAAAGAGGGTGGCAGGTATGTGATTGGCACGTAAATACTCGATCAGTCCATCATCGTATTGAGAGCTTTTGACGCTCCCCCCGCAGGCATCAAACGTTAACGCAATCTCTTTTTTGTCACTGTGAAAGCGTGTTACCACTCCTGTAACATTTTCGCCCCATTGTGTCGGTAGAGAAATTTCAGAAGCTGCGATAATAGTTCCGATTAATAATAAACATAAAAAATTAAATAGCATAAAAGTTCCTTAAGCGTATAATACCAAAAAATAAGTATGGAGAAAATATGAAATTTTATAAGATGGTTTTTATTGTATTGATGGGCGCTTCCAGTGTGAGTGCTAATGACAGTTTGAACAGTGAAATGAGTCATGTTATTGGCGGAGCTGTAATGGCTGGCGGTATTACAGCGGTAGTTGATCGTTATTATCCGGAGTATAAAGAGAATCGAGGGATGATTGGCTTTGGGATAAGCAGTGCCAGTATGATTATATTTGAAAGTATAAATATGGCCTTGGGCGCCAATGTGAAAGGGCAATTGCTCGATATCGCTTCGCACGTAGCAGGTTCCGCTATTGGAGCATTTGTGACCGATCAATACATTTTGTCGCCGGTAATCAATAATTCTACTGCTGAAGGTAAATACGTCGGATTAGCTCTCCAGCACTCTTTTTGAGAATTGGGACTATTCCGTTTTTTCTTTGACGTAGCTTGCACTGTCATTTACTTTTTTCTTGCTCCATTCCGCTGCTGCGGCCGTGTCTTGTTTAAATCCGCTCCATGTTGCACTACAGCCTGAGAAAGTTAAAAGCAGCAGTGGGAGCAAAAATAAATTTTTCATCATAATTTCCTTCGAACATATAGATATTTTTATATTTGCCATTGTAGCAAAAGAATGGAAATGAAAATCATTACACTTTTTTGCTGAGCGCTTCAATGGTAATGCTGTTTCCAAGGACAACGAGGATATCACCTTTTTCGAGGATATCATCTTTTTCAAACGAGGTATGCCACTCCCCTTGG
>JBBQNL010000005.1:0-75655 GCA_038329855.1 Campylobacterales bacterium | reverse complement strand
AGGATTGGAAACTCTCTCTGGATGTATTTACCCAACGCCATGATCAGCAAACGCCTATACCTGTTAAAGATTTGATCGGTCGTATAGGGTATGCGCAATTGGGGATGGAACAAAGCGGTTTTGGGATCACCTATAAAAATGGGAGCTTCATTTTACAAGGGAGATACAATGATTATCAAAGCGGCAGCGCTTTTGGGAATCTCAATATTCTCCCCAATCCAGATGGGAAGCTTCAGCAGCCATCATGGTATCTTCAGGGGAAATATACCCTTCCATTGGCTCGCGATCTGACATTGAGTCTTAAATCTTCCATAATGGAAAACAGCTGGGAAAGCGATACCTATCCGCTTCCTCCAAATAGTGCTTCATACGCGCTTCCTAATTATTTAATCAAATTTAAAGATAGTGGCTATTGGGCATCTTTGATGATTGAAAGCCGCCGTATCAACGGGGGAGCTTCGCTTCGTTATGATGGAATTGAGTCTAATCGTCTTACTGCCGGCGTTGAATCAACATGGTGCGAAGCGATTGATTCGTATTCGATCACGACTAATAAAAATAGTACAATGGGAATCGTTGATTATTCCAATACCCCTCTTGCATTTATCGATGCGAAGAGCGCAAAACGCCAAACGACCAATCTTTACCTCTCCGATCGGGTTACTCTGAACGATGCAACGGCTGTCGCTTTGACGATGGGAATCATCGATACGTCCGACATGAAATCGCATCTGTATGGTCGAGCAGCGGTTGTGTATCAGCCCACCAGAAACGATATTTTCAAAATAATGGCATCGTCGGGGGAGCGTTACCCCTCTTTTCAAGAGATGTATCTTGCTCCCAGCCCTTACGGAACCGGCAATCCGGGCTTAACGTACGAATCGGTACAGTCGATAGAGACTCAGTATGTACGAAAAATCAATATGAACCTCACCGCAGGGCTTAACCTCTTTTATATTATGAATTCGGATCAAATTGTCCGTGATTCAAGCGGAATTTTTCAAAACTATGGCAAGAGTACTATAAAGGGTTTTGAAACGGAATTGCACGGAAAAATGACGCTGGACGATACCTTTTTACTCTCCTACAGCTATATTGACGGGGAAGCCGAAAATAACAGTGGAATCGAAAGTGACCTTTCCAATACGGCGTCCCATTTGATTAAAGCTGCCTATTCCTACGATTTCTCCAATGGCTGGTCGCTGGGAACTATTTGGAATTACGTCGGAAGTAAAAAACGCAGTAGTATTGATGTGCGTGATGATTTAGCTTCATACAATACGCTCGATATCGCGTTAGGATGGGATATGAATACGAATAAGGGATGGTACGCTCAAGGGGTAGTTAAGAATCTCGGTAATACGATCGTGCGTTACCCTTCCCCTGCATTAACCTATACGGATGATTATCCGATTGCCGATCGCAGTTTTTGGATTAAAACGGGATGGAAATTTTGATACGTCTGCTTCTATTTTTGGTCCTAGTGCTCTCAAGCGCCAAAGCAGAAGATCCGCTATTGCTCAATGCCCATATTCGGATGATTCCTAAAATTATGTTTTTAGACACGCAAGTATCATCGCACAACACAGGGGATAAAGCAATCTTAGGAGTCATTTATGCCGGGAATCGTAAAAGCAGTGCTAAAAAAATCGCGGAAGAGATCACTAGTTACCATAATGGCAAAGTCGGATCTTTTCCCTTTATAGCAGTCGCGATTTCTGTCGATGAGCTCTTAACCCGTAATGATGTTGCCTTTGCCTATTTGATCGAGATGGACAATACTTCTATCAAGCATGTGGCTTCTTGGGGAGTTTCGCACAGTGTCCCCACTTTTTCGTATGATCCCAATGCACTTGACCTTGGGATACTGGGCTCAATTTCCATCGAACGTACAACGGTGATTTATCTGAATAAACGTGTGTTGAAATCAGCAAAATTTCATTTTCACAGCTCCTTATTTCAAATCGCGAAGTTGGTTGAATGAACCGTTTTAAAAATGCAAGGCTTTCAACTAAAATTTTCATGACACTGATCACAGCTGCCGTCATTGTTTTTGCAACGATTGCTTTTGTCACCTTTACCATCGTTCGTGATCTGACTATGAATTCGCAAAAAGAGAAAGCGGCTTTATTGATTGAGACGGTGGCGCCATCGGTAGCCTTGTCATTGTTTTTAGATCTCAACGATATACAGGATAAACTCTCTTCCGTCATAGGGCAAGATCAGGTTGTTGCTTTAAGCGTTTCCGATCTAAAGGGAAACACCCTCCTAAATTATCGTCAGAATAAATCTCTGTCGGTGTATGATTCGATTAAAATTACGAAATCTCTGATGGAGCCTACTTCTCAAAAGCCTATCGGTTCTATTTCTCTTACGTATTCAGGTGAGGAATTTGTCAAGGTAATGCATCGTTTTTATACTTTGTATGGATGGCTTTTATTGGGGGTATTTGGGATATTGTGGCTGATGCTGATCTGGATCAATCGTCTATTATTGCCTATTCAACGCATCGCAAAAACAGTACGAAATTTTAAGCCGGGACAATCGATTACTTTTGATATCCCCTATGCACAGAAGGAATTTACCCAAATTATTCATGCGTTTGAAGCCATGCAGCTGACCGTTTTTGAGTATTCCCAAAAACTTCAATCGATCAACAACAATTTAGAAATCCAAGTTGCAGAAAAAACGCGTGAAGCAACACATCACCTTTATTATGACAATCTGACAGGTCTTCCAAACCGCTTCAAACTGCAAGAAGAGCTTTCCATAGCAAATCGCAGCAGCGTGGCCATTCTTAACATTGACGATTTCAAGGAGATCAACGATTTTTTTGGGATTGATACGGGAGATTCGCTTCTGAGTCAAATCGGAAAATGGCTTCAGGAGATGAAGCTGCACCCCTATCGTATCGGTGGTGATGAATTTGCGTTTCGCCTCAAAGAGGGGACTTCAGCCGAACAATTTCGTCACGATATCGAAAATTTGCTCTCTTTACTGAGTGAAAAAATCTTTATCATCGAAGAAGAGTCGGTTCATGTACGAGCGACGGTCGGTATTGCAATCGATAGTGAAAAACCCCTCATCCATGCGGATGTCGCACTCAATCAAGCAAGAGGACTAAAGCATACTGTTTCGATATACGATCACTCTGAAGGGGTCGAAGCCCAATATCAAGCTAATATGGCCATGTCCGCTTTGATTCGCCAAGCATTGGTAGAGCATCGTATTGTTTGCCAGTATCAACCTATTGTCTCTTGTATAAGCGGTAAAATTGAAAAATATGAAACCTTGGTTCGCATACGCAATGAAAACGGGACTCTTATCGCTCCCAATGACTTTTTAGCTATTGCCCAAAAAACAAAACTGTACCACCATATTACCCAAGAGGTTGTGTATCAAGCGTGTACCCTTTTTGCCACACGAAAGGAACAATTTTCGATCAATCTCTCCAGTAGCGATATTCTGCATCAGCACACGGTGACGGTAATTGAACATATTCTTGCTCAAACGGGTACCGCGAATCGGGTGATTTTTGAGATACTTGAATCGGAGGGGATCGAAAATTTTGATGAGGTTGCATCCTTTATTGCTCGGATGAAAGCGTTGGGAGCTAAAATTGCCATCGATGATTTTGGAACAGGCTATTCCAACTACGAAAATATTCTTAAACTGAATGTTGATATCCTCAAAATCGACGGCTCACTGATTAAATCAATCAATGAAAATGCACGTCATAAAATTGTTGTCGAAGCGATTGTTGATTTTGCACACCGTATCGGTATCGATACCGTTGCGGAATTTGTCGCGTCGGAAGAGATATTGCGCAGTGTGACGGAGTTGGGAATAACCTATGTACAGGGCTTTCATACCGGAAAACCGCAATTTTTAAATGATATTGCAAGTTGATGCCGTGAGGTTAACCACTATTTTAACTATTTATTCGGCATAATTATTTCACTTTAACGTTTGGAGCTACCATTTATGTACATTCCTACTTCTCGTTTTTCTTTATGGGCTGATTTTATTGAGCGGACTTTTTTGGACGAAGGGTTTAAAGAACTGATTGCAAAAGGGATCATCAACGGAGCGACTTCCAATCCGGCTATCTTTAAAAGCGCCATCTTGACATCGGATGCCTACAAAGAGCAGCTTTCAACCCTCTCTCATCTTTCCCCTAAAGAGAAATACGAAGCCGTTGCCCTTTTTGACATCCAAAAGGCGGCGGATATTTTAAGACCGTTGTACGATGCAGAAGATGATGGTTATGTCAGTATCGAGGTTGATCCTTTTTTGTGCGATGATGCTCAAGCAACCGTTGCAGAGGGGATACGATTGTACGAGAGTATTGGACGCCCGAATGTGATGATAAAAGTTCCTGCAACCCCTGCAGGGTACGAAGCGATGGAAGTACTGGCATCTCGCAGTATTCCGGTGAATGCAACGTTGATTTTTTCAGCTGATCAAGCGATTGCTTGTGCCTCTGCTTTTGCCGCCGCGGCTCAAAAAGCCAAGTCGGTAGCCAGTACGGTTATCAGTGTTTTTGTGAGTCGTATTGACCGTGCTATTGATGAGAAATTGATCGCATCGGGGATAGAACCGGGATTAATGGGGATTATGAATGCGGCAGAAATTTACAATAAAGTCCAAGCGCTAAATGTCCCAAATTGCCGTGTATTGTTTGCAAGTACCGGCGTTAAGGGGGATGATTTAAGAGCATCGTATTATATTGACGAACTGCTTGCCACAAACAGTGTCAATACCGCACCGATTGCAACGATCGAGGCGTATGTGGCACGCGGCGATAAAATGATAAAACTTCCCCTATCAGAAGAAAAAATTCAGACGCATAAACAAAAAGTTTATCAAGCGGGGGTAGATATGAATAGCGTGATTGAAGGACAGATTCAAGAAGGGTTGGATGCCTTTAAGAGTGCTTTTAATGAAATCTTGAGTGCATTGGAGTAGGTTATGACAGCAGAAGAAAGTCACATTAATGTAGAAGAGCTTAACTATGAAATTTTGCAAAAGATGCGGGGATATTTACGCCGTATGGTCGATGCAGGCGGAAGCGATTTGCATATTAAAGCCAATGGGGTAGTCAGAGCCCGTGTTAATGGCGAAGTCATTCCCATGTCGGGAGAGATATTATCCAAAGCTGATGCATTGACGTTTGCCAAAGAATTGCTGCGCAGCCGTTTCCATGAGTTGGTGGAGAAAAAAGAACTCGACCTTGTCTATCCGTTTGATGACAATACCCGCTTTCGTATTAATATTTTTTTTCAAATGGAAGGGATTTCGGCAGTATTTCGTCTCATCCCTGTAAAAATATTGACTATTGATGAGCTGAGTCTTCCCAAAATTGTTCATAGCTTTTCCCAAATGGAGCGTGGACTGGTGCTGGTGACGGGTGTTACGGGAAGCGGTAAATCGACTACTCTTGCTGCGCTTATCCATGAGATAAACTTAAATAAGCGTAAGCACATTATCACCATTGAAGATCCGATCGAGTTTGTTCATAAGGATCGTAAATGTATTGTTAACCAGCGCAGTGTCGGGCAAGATACAATGAGTTTTAGTTCAGCGTTGCGGGCAGCTCTGCGTGAGGATCCTGATATTATTCTGGTCGGAGAGATGCGGGATATGGAGACGATCGAGATTGCACTTCATGCTGCGGATACAGGGCATTTGGTTTTCTCTACCCTTCATACGCTGGATGCCAAAGAGACGGTCAATCGTATTGTTTCGGTCTTTCCATCATCTGAGCAAAATCGTGTTCGTATGACCCTTGGATCTGTATTAAAAGGTGTTATTTCTCAGCGCCTTATTCCTACAGTGGATGGAAAACGGGTTGCGGCATTGGAAATATTGGTACGAACGTCTCGTATCGAACAGCTTATTATGGAAAACCGTGATATAGAAATTCCCGATACCATTGCAGAGGGCAAGGATCTGTATGGATCCCAGACCTTTGATCAGGGGATATTGGATCTATATTTAGCGGGACGTATTTCGCGTGAAGAGGCGTTTAATTATGCAACATCACCATCGGATTTGAAACTTAAAATGGAAGGGCTTAGCGGAACGGTGGATAAAAACCACAGGGGTGAAGACGATGAACCAAAAGAGTTTCAAGAGAGCGAAGTTTTCGGCCTAAAAAGATAAAGAGTCAATAATGCTCTTATAATACTTTAAACAATTTTTAAGTATAATTCGCCTCATTTTATTTCCAAAGGACACATTATGCTAGAAGGCATTCTTAGAGAGAGTATTGGCAAGCCTGCAACAAAAGCGCTTCGCCGTGATGGTTATCTTATTGCAAACATTTACGGAAAAGGGCTTGAGAATATCAACGCTGCGTTCAAAATGAACGATTTTATCCGTACGGTTCGTAATAAAGAGAGTGTAGCATTTCCTGTGAGTATTGCAGGACGTGAGATGAACCTTGTTGTTCAAGGGTATGAGTCTCATCCTGTTTCTGGAAATTTATTGCACGTTGATTTGATGGTTGCACAAGCTGGACTTGTAACACATTATCACGTTCCTGTTAAACCAGTAGGTACACCAATCGGTTTGAAAAACAAAGGGATGTTGTTTGTTGCTAAAAAACGTCTTCGCGTTCAAGCAGCGATCGAAAACGTTCCTAACTTTATCGAAATCAACGTAGCACCTCTTGATTTGGGTGATTCTGTTTTGCTTCGTGACGTAGCACGCGTTGAAAACGTTACTTTTACCGATGCCGACCGTGTATCAGTTCTAAGTATCATTAAAGCAAAATAAGTATGCTTATCGTCGGTCTGGGTAACCCTGGAACGGCGTATACTCTTACCCGGCATAATATCGGGTTTAGGGTTATTGATGAACTGCGTAAGCGTCATACGGTTCACGATGTTTCAAAGAGCTCCTTTTATGGGGAGTTGTTTAAAATGGGTGAACATTTTCTCCTCAAACCTACCACGTATATGAACCTCTCGGGTAAATCGATTCTAGCCGTTAAAAATTTCTATAAAATCCACGATGTTTTAGTGATCCATGATGATTTGGATCTCCCTTTCGGAGCGCTTCGTTTTAAATTTGGCGGTGGTCATGGCGGCCATAATGGGCTTAAATCGACGGATGCTGCCATTACCCCTTCCTATATACGGGTTCGTATGGGAATCGGAAAGCCTGAGCATAAATCCCAGGTTGCCGATTATGTTCTCCATCCGTTTTATCCCAATGAAGAAAAAGTTGTGGATGAGTGGATCAAAAAATCTGCAGATGCGGTAGAACTTTTGCTCACCCTGAGCCTTGAAGAGGTCGCATCCAAGTGTACTGTCAGAGCTTTAGAGGTACAATAAAAAATGCTTTTTTTTAAAACACTCTCCTTTATGTATCTGCGCTACTGTCTTATCATAACGATTGCTTTGAGCGGGTTTATGCTAGGTTTTGATATGATGAATAACGGCGAATCTCTCCCGAACTCGGCCAACTTGATTATCATATACGCGCTGTATAAGTGGCTTTATGCCCTGGATATGATGCTGCCCATCTCGTTGGTATTTGCTTTTATTGCAATGATTGTTTCCTTGATACGTTCCAATGCCCTTACCTCGTTTTATGCCCTTGGATATTCACGGTTTAGAGTGCTAAGCCCTGTTTTTTTTACGGTTAGCACCTTGCTGCTTATTTATATTGCAGCGCATACTACTTCGTTTGCGCGGGCCAATGAGTATGCTGACAATTTACGGGAGTCCTCCGAATTTTTAATCCCGACTGAGAATCTGTTTTTTACCCATGAGGGGAACTATATCTTTTTCGGTACTCTCAATCCGATGACTCAAGAAGCACACGATATACGTATTTTTACCTTTAAAGAGGGGAAGCTAGACGAGGCAATTTTGGCCCAAGAGGCACACTATGCAAACGGCTATTGGAATATTAAAGAGGGTAAAATTATCACTCCGCCGGCACGATTGGATTTGAGAGGGCCGGGTGTTGTGACTCAAGAGGCTCAAAATCTTCGAGTATTGCACGATTTCAGGCCTAAAATTTTAGATCAGATTTATGAGGGGAAGGTGAACTATATTATTTCGGATGCATTGGATGCCATGAAGCTCTTAGGTACCCAAAATATCGATCTTTCTAAGGTAAAAAGTTCGTTATACCGTAATTTCGCCACCCCGTGGTTCGCATTGATGATGATTGTATTGATTTATGCGTATGTTCCCATTGGTTCACGGTTTGCCAATTTATCCTTGTACAGTTTTGGCTCCATTTTGGCCACATTGATTGTATGGGGGCTGTTGTTTATGACAGGTGAACTCTCTAATAATAAAACCCTTTCGCCTGAGGCAGGTATTTTGCTCCCCATCGGCGTATTAGCCTTCGTGAGCCTCCTTCATCTAAGTCAATTTTGGATAAAATCGCGAATAAATTCTGTACAAAAAGGGGAATCGTGATCCCATTTCAATCTCTGGCGCAAGCGCATGGAACACCGTTGTATCTTTATGATTTTGATGCGATGAAAACACAATTTGAGACTCTTAAAGAGGCTTTTCGCGGAAAAAAATCAATCTTAGCCTATGCTATCAAAGCCAATTCAAACTTGAGCGTAATCAAGCATTTTGCATCTTTGGGTGCGGGTGCAGATTGTGTTTCCATCGGAGAAGTGCGTCGTGCATTGATGGCAGGGGTTCCGGCCTATAAAATCCTTTTCAGCGGTGTCGGTAAACGTGATGATGAAATTCGTGAAGCGATTGAGAGTGATATTTTATACATCAACGTCGAGAGTGAAGCAGAGCTTGGCCGTGTCGAAATGTGCGCAAGAGAACTCAACACTAAAGCGCGCATCAGCATACGAGTCAATCCCAACATCGATCCGCAGACCCATCCCTATATTTCGACCGGTTTGCATGATAATAAATTTGGGGTAGAAATTGATGCAGCAAAACGGATGTATATTCGTTCCAAAAATTCCGACTTTTTGGAAGCGGTGGGTATTCATTTTCATATCGGCAGTCAATTGACCCAATTGGAGCCTATCTATGAGGCGGCGGTGATTGTAGCCGATTTGATGCGCTCACTCGAAGCCATTGACATCAATCTCAAGTTTTTTGATATTGGCGGAGGCCTGGGTGTCCGTTATAATGATGAAGTGACGATAACCCCTTATGATTACGCTCAGGCTATTTTGGGAGCACTCAAAGGTCTTGATGTGACGATCATCTGTGAACCGGGACGATTTTTGACGGCGAATGCAGGATATTTTCTCACTAAAGTTTTGTATGAAAAGAAAAATGGAACCAAACGATTCGTCATCGTGGATGGTGCGATGAATGATCTTCTGCGTCCAAGTTTGTATAAAGCGTATCATCGTATTGAAGCGATTGAAAAAGAGGGAGAGCTAAGTCTTGCTGATGTTGTGGGTCCGGTATGCGAAAGCGGTGATTTTTTAGCCAAAGAGTACCCTTTGCCACCGTTGGAACACGATGATATTTTGGTGGTTCACAGTGCAGGCGCGTATGGTTTTGGTATGGGCAGCAACTACAATACACGGGGGCGCTCCGCGGAAGTCGCCTATGAAAACGGAGAAGCTCGCCTTATTCGTGCCCGTGAAACTTTTGATGATTTGATTGCGTTAGAGCGTGAGTATCTCTAATGTTTTTTATTGATGTGCAGGGGACGTTGATCGATGATAATACCAAACTGCCCATCCGTGGTGCCATAGAGTTTATCGATCATTTAAACGGGGCCTCAATCCCCTATATGGTGATTACCAATAGCACGAAATATTCGAGTGAGACGTTTTTACACTATTTAAATAGTATTGGTCTGAATATTCCTGGCAATCATTATCTGGATCCCCTGATGGTCCTTGAAGAGCGTATTTCAAAAGAGAAAAAAATTGCGGCCTATGGATCACAGGAGTTTTTAACTGTTTTGAGCGAAATGGGATATGCCCTTGAGTATGCTTCCCCGGATGTCGTTTTGATCGCGATTAAAGAGGACTTTGAAGCGGATGAATACGCTCAAATGATTGAGTTTATTTTGGGTGGCTGTGAGTTGATCGGGATGCATGAAACCTCGCTGTATGTGAAAAACAACAAGCGCTATCCCGGTGTCGGAGCGATTTTAAAGATGTTGGAATGTGCAACATCGACACACTATTGTGTCGTGGGTAAGCCAAGTAGAGCGTTTTTTGAATCGGCATTGTCCTTACTTTCGTATCAAAAAGCCGATGCCCGATTTGAAGAGATTACGATGATCAGCGATGATGTGACGGGAGATCTTATTCCGGCGCAAGAACTTGGGATGCGAGGGGTGTTTGTGTTGAGCGGAAAGTACCGCAATGCAGCGGAAATATTGCCACAGCTTAGGGTGCAACCCCATGCTATTTATGAAGATATCAAAGCCGTATTGGAGAGCGTATGAATACTTTGGAAGAGTGCCGAACGATTATTGATGCTTTGGATGATGAGGTTATAACACTTCTAAACCGTCGTATGGAAGTGGTGCAGCGTGTCGGGGAGATCAAGCACCAAAACAAGGGGGCTGTTTATCGTCCTGAGAGAGAAAAATCGATTATTGATCGTCTAAGCGGACAAAGCTATGCGGCCGGAGGATTGCTCAACAGACAAGCGATTGAAGCGATTTTTTTAGAGATTTTCGCGGTAGCACGTAATTTGGAACTTCCTGAGAAAATTGCTTATTTGGGACCTGAGGGGAGTTTTACCCATCAAGCGGCGGAATCGCGATTTGGAGCCATGAGTGATTATCTCTCTTTGGGTTCGATTGATGCCGTTTTTAAAACACTCGAAGCAGGACGTGCAAAATTTGGGGTTGTTCCCATCGAAAATAGTCGTGATGGGGTAGTGGGAGAAACGCTGGATTTGCTGGGCAAAAGCAGTGTTAAAATCGTAGCAGAGCTGTATATGCCCATACACATGGCATTTGCGAGCAAAGCTGAAAAACTCCATCAGATCAAAAGAATCTACTCTAAAGACAAAGGATTCGGGCAGTGCCGAGAGTTTTTGCTGGAGCACGGCTTGGATCGTATTGAACATATTCCCGTTGAATCGACGGCAAAAGCAGCCGTTTTGGCTTCAAAAGATCCCGAAGCTGCGGCCATTTGTTCTCACATCGCGGCAAAATTGTACGGGATACCGACCCTGTTTGAAAATATTGAGGATGCACCCAATAATGCGACCCGTTTTTTTATCCTGAGTGATTTTAAAAATGCCCCCAGCGGTGAAGATAAAACTTCCATTTTGGTACGGCTGAAAGATGCTCAAAAATCAGGAGCCTTGTTCCACTTTTTGGAAGATTTTAATAAAGCGCAAATCAACCTCAGTAAAATTGAGAGTCGTCCTGCGCGAGATAATGATGGCTTTGGATATTGGTTTTTCATCGATTTTTTCGGTCATATCGACGAAGATAGCGTTCAAGAGATAGTCAACAAACACGCCGACGAAGTGACATGGTTGGGAAGTTATGTAAAGGGAGAATTATGACATTTAACAGCACATTGGATTCAATTAAAAGCTATGAAGCAGGCAAGCCCATCGAGCTGGTCGTTCGTGAGTATGGGATTGATAAAAAAGATATTGTAAAACTGGCAAGCAATGAAAATCCTTTTGGATGCTCCCCTAAAGTAAAAGAGGCTGTGAAGGCCATTATCGACAATATGGCCTTGTATCCCGATGATTCGATGGTCAAACTCAAAAATGGGCTTGCCAAAAAATACGGGATTAAAACCGATGAGCTGATTATCGGGGCCGGTAGCGATCAAGTTATTGAGTTTGCCATTCATGCTAAAGCGCATGAGGGGACATCGGTTCTTATGAACAGTGTCACGTTTGCGATGTATGAAATTTATGCCAAGCAAGTGGGGGCAAAAATAATTCGAACTGCTTCGCGTGAGCACAATATGGAAGAGTTCTATGCGCTTTATCAGGAGCACAAACCCTCTATTGTCTTTTTGTGCACACCCAATAACCCTACGGGAGATGCACTAGATGCCCAAAAGATCGAAGAATTTATCCAAAAAGTCGATTCAGAGACGTTGGTGATTGTGGATGGTGCTTATATGGAATACGCACGATTTAAAGACGGATCAAAATCGGTCGAACCGAGAGAGTTAATCGCTCAATTTGATAATGTCCTTTTTTTGGGGACGTTTTCGAAAGCATACGGATTAGGAGGAATGCGGGTAGGATATGGCATCTCACGTGCTCCGATTATCAAAGCGTTGTATAAAGTCCGCCCACCGTTTAATGTTACCACTCTCTCTCTAGAGGCAGCATCGGTGGCACTGGAAGATGAGCCTTTTGTAGAGGTGTGTATTGCCGATAATTTTGAACAAATGATTCGTTATGAAGCATTTGCAGCGTCAAAAAAGATTGATATTATTAACAGTTATACGAATTTTGTCACATTGTCGCTTCCAAGCGAGAAAAATTCATCGCAAATAGCCCAAGAATTATTAAAAAAGGGTATGATTGTACGAGATTTAAGTAGTTATGGATTGAATGCAATTCGCGTCACCATTGGTACGTCGGTACAAAATGACCGATTCTTTACCCTCATAGAACCTTTATTGTAAAGTAGGCATTCAAAAGAATGGATTTTAAAGCACTTTTTTCACAGCTTGTTGTTGTATTTGCTAAGCTAACCCAAGCGCAAAAAATGATAATCGGTGCCGCAGTGGCGGGGATTGTCGGATTTTTGATATTTTTGGTGGTGTATACTTCAGATGGTTCTAAAGCGGGCAATGATGAGGGATATCAGGTTTTATTTGAATCGTTGACCCCGCAAGATGCGGCACAAGTTGTAGCGCAGCTTGAAAAAGACAAAATCCCTTATAAAATTCCTAGAGAAAACGTAATCACGGTACCCAAAGACGTTGTCTACAAAGAGCGTATCACCATTGCCTCCATGGGGATTCCCAAAGAGGGGCATGTCGGATTCGAACTTTTTGATAAACAAGAGTTCGGTGCAACCAATTTCGATCAAGAGGTCAAGTTTAGACGTGCTTTGGAGGGTGAACTGGCACGCTCAATCGATTCGCTTTCTCCCGTAGAAAAATCCAGTGTTTCGTTGGCTCTGCCTAAAGAGACCCTCTTTGTTTCTGAAGCAGTGCCTCCATCCGCATCCGTCATGGTTCAGCTGTACGAAGATCGTAAGCTGACACCCAAGCAAATACGCGGAATAAAAAAGCTCGTAGCAGCAGCGGTTCCAAAGCTAAAAACAGAAAATGTGACCTTGATTGATTCTGAAGGGGAAAGTCTGGGAGACAGCGATGCAGAGTCGATGATGGGCGAACTTTCACAGATGCAGCAGCAGTATAAAACCAAAGAAGAGAAAAAGCAAGAAGAAAAAATCATCAATGTCCTTTCCCCTTTTATCGGCGGCAAAGAACGTGTAGTTGCCAAAGTGACGATTGAATATGATTTCTCGGAGCAAAGCTCTACATCTGAAAAATACGATCCTGAAAATGTGGTTCGAAGTGAGCAAACCTCAGAAGAGAAACGTGAGGGTACTGCTCCTGTTGCAGTTGGAGGTGTTCCGGGGGCTGTGAGCAATATCGGCCCTGTCCCTGAGCTTAACAGTACTTTGGGAAGCGGTGAGAAGTATGAAAAAACGGCAGGGACGACCAATTTTGAAATTTCCAAAACCGTTTCAACGACTAAAATGG
Organism: Campylobacterales bacterium; assembly: GCA_038329855.1. Taxonomy (GTDB): domain Bacteria; phylum Campylobacterota; class Campylobacteria; order Campylobacterales; family Sulfurimonadaceae; genus Sulfuricurvum. The sequence goes on along the minus strand of JBBQNL010000005.1, from coordinate 61,980 downwards.
AGTTTGCTCGGATCAAACGGATCACGGCGGCTGTGGTCGTAGATGGCAAATATGAGCCTAAAAAAGAGAACAGCGAAGAAATAGCGTACATGGCGCTGGATCAAACGCAGCTTGATGCCATCACGTCGTTGGTGAAGCAATCCATCGGAGTGGATGATGCCCGAGGGGATTTGGTAACGGTACGAAATTTTGAGTTTCAAGCGACAAAAGGGAGTATGGGATCCAAAGACGCTGTTTCCAAAACCTCCGAATTCATGAAGGTGTACATTGAACCCTTGATGCCGATTCTTAAATATATCGTTGTTATTATCATCCTCTTTATCGCATATAAAAAAGTCATTTTGCCATTTGCAGACCGTATGCTGGAATTTACTCGAGAGGAAGAGGCTTACGACAAACCGGTATTGGATATCAAAGACGATGAAGATGAAGATCTCGTCGAAAAAGTACAGCAAATGCGTAAAAAAGTTGAAAATCAGTTGGGGCTTGGCGAAGGGTTCAATGAAGATGAACTTAAATACGATGTCGTCCTTGAGAAGATTCGTGAGATTGCGGAAGATCGTCCCGATGAGATTGCTTCATTGATTCAAGCGTTAATCAATGAAGAGTCGGCCCCTTTACGCGGCGCATAGAAAGAAGGAAAATAAAATGACTTTGACCCAACAGCAGCAGGCGCATTTTGAAGAGATGGGAATGGCAGAAAAGGTAGCTATATTACTCCTTCAGTTAGGCGAGGAAGCAACGGCACAAATTTTTGGCCGTATGAGCGTCGAAGCGATTACAGATGTCTCTAAATACATTGCCAGTAATAATTCCATTGAAAAAAATATTGGTGCGGCAGTTTTGGAAGAGTTTTATGCCATTATACAATCCAATCAGTACTTAAATTCCGGCGGATTGGAGTACGCCAAAGAGATCTTATATAAAGCGCTCGGGCCAGAAGAGGCAAAAAAAGTTTTAGAACGGTTGAATAAAACGATGCAAAGTTCGCAAAATTTTGCCTATCTTTCTAAAATTAAGCCTCAACAGCTTGCAGACTTTATTGCCAACGAACACCCTCAAACCATTGCCCTTATTCTAGCACACATGGATCCCTCCGCTGCGGCAGAAACGTTGTATATTTTTCAGCCCGATTTACGCAGTGAAGTGGTTATCCGTATGGCAAAGCTTGGAGATATCTCTCCAGCCATTATCAAAAGGGTCAGCGCGGTCTTAGAGTCCAAACTGGAGTCATTGGCGAGCTATAAAGTTGAAGTGGGCGGACCTCGTGCCGTTGCGGATGTCTTTAACCGTTTGGGAGCAAAAGTTTCCAAAGAGACCTTGACACAAATCGAGCAACTTGACCAAGAGCTTGCGGCATCGATTAAAGAGATGATGTTTACCTTTGAAGATATTTCAAATCTCGATGTGAATGCGGTGCGAGAAATTCTGAAAGCGGTTGATAAAAACGATCTTATGTTGGCATTAAAAAGCTCTCCTGAAGATCTCAAAGAGAAGTTTTATTCGTGCATGTCTCAGCGTGCAAAAGATACGTTTGTGGAAGAGCTGCAATTTTTGGGTGCGGTTAAAATGAAAGAGGTTGAGACCGCTCAGCGTAAAATTGTGGATGCCGTACAAGCATTGGCAGAGCAGGGAGTTCTCGAATTGGGCGCAACTGAAGAGATGATCGACTAGGACTGATAATGGAAGACGTTGTAATCACCAAAGCAAACTTGGACAATCATTCAATAGGGAAGTATCAATTTAAAATTCTTTCCAGTTTAAGCGGAGGGACACTTCACGAAGCACACGAAGAGCTGGAATTGCAGCAAAGCTATGAGCCTCGTCCTGCGGTTGAGTCACATCGCGAGACCACGAGTGCCAAGGATGATTTGATAGAGTCGCTGTTAAAAAAAGCCGATGATATGAGTTCTAATTTTATCAAAATGCAAATGCGTCTCGAGGATCTTCAAGAAGAACACGCGCAAGCACTTGAAGAGGCCAAAAAAAGCAGTTTTGAAGAGGGTGTTGCAGCAGGAATTGCACAAGAGAAGGCCCAAAATTTACAAAACAGCACTCAATCACGAGATCAGCTCTCTGCTTCCGTTAAAACGCTCGAAGAGGCTGCAGCTCAATACAGTACCACTCTCATAGAAATCCAAAAAGAGTTGACCCATACAGCGTTAGAGATTGCAAAAGAAGTGATTGGGATTGAAACACAAGAAAACAGTGCTAGAATTGCGGCTAAATTGTCAGAAGCCTTGATCGAAGAGCTGGGTGAGGCATCGAAGATCACGTTGCGTGTCAATCCTGCCGATCATGGAGCTATTTCTGAAAAAGTGGGTTCATTGAAACACGTAGAGGTCCTTTCGGATCGTGCTATCAGTGTTGGCGGAGTGGTTGCCATAAGCGATTTGGGAAACATTGATTCACAGATAAAAAAAAGATTTGAACGATTAAAACGATCATTAGTGTTAGAATCGTGAATTTGGAACCTAAATGAATATAAAAGAGTACAGTATCAGCGAACTTGAAGCGCTTTCCCAAAAAATCCGAGATCGTATTTTAGAGGTTGTGAGTACGAATGGCGGACATTTAAGTTCGACCTTGGGTGCCACGGAAATCATTGTAGCGATGCACAAAGTATTTGATTCGTCCAAAGATCCTTTTATCTTTGATGTTTCCCATCAAGCGTATGCCCATAAGCTTTTAACCGACAGATGGGAAGATTTTGGATCATTGCGTCAGTTTGGTGGATTAAGCGGCTATACGAAACCCTCTGAGTCGCCTGCGGACTATTTTGTGGCAGGACACAGTTCTACTTCGATTTCATTAGGTGTGGGAGCGGCCAAAGCGATTGCTTTAAAAAATGAGCAGGAGAGCCGAGTCCCCGTTGTTCTTATCGGGGATGGATCGATGTCGGCTGGGATGGTGTATGAGGCGCTCAATGAATTGGGGGATCGCAAATACCCGATGGTGATTATTCTTAACGACAATGAGATGAGCATTGCCAAGCCCATAGGGGCAATCAGCCGAATGCTAAGTTCCGCTATGGCAAGCCCTTTTTACCAGCGATTTAAAAAGAAAACGGAAGCATTTGTCGATAATTTTGGGGAAAGTGCCCATTATCTCGCCAAACGCTTTGAAGAGTCTTTCAAACTCATTACTCCGGGAATATTGTTTGAAGAGATGGGGATTGAGTACATAGGACCTGTTGATGGACATGATTTAAAATCGCTTACGGATATTCTTGGTATGGCAAAAGCCATGGGGAAACCGGTATTGGTGCATGTTCAAACCATTAAGGGAAAAGGGTACGAAATCGCGGAGGGGAAGCACGAAAAGTGGCATGGAGTCTCCCCGTTTGATCTCAAAAGCGGAATGGCCAATGTCAAAAGTTCCGCGAAAAATGCTACTCAAATCTACGCTGAAGCACTCATGGTTCAAGCAGATCAAAATCCAAAAATAGTCGGAGCAACGGCGGCAATGCCAAGCGGTACAGGTTTGAGTGCTTTGATGGAAAAATATCCGGCACGATTTTGGGATGTGGCCATTGCAGAACAGCATGCCGTAACATCGATGGCCGCATTGGCCAAAGAGGGATTCAAGCCGTTTTGTACCATTTACTCCACTTTTTTACAGCGCGGATTTGACCAAGTCATTCACGATGTGTGTTTGATGGATTTACCCGTTGTTTTTGCTCTTGATCGTGCCGGAATCGTCGGAGAAGATGGCGAGACCCATCAGGGGGCATTTGATATCAGCTTCTTGCGTTTGATCCCTAATATGACACTGTGTGCCCCTCGAGATGAGCAATCGTTTCATCAGATTATAGCGTTTGCGGCAGAGTATAATCATCCGTGTGCCATTCGTTACCCCAGAGGGGCTTTTTTAGAGGGGCATCTTCCAGAATCCATTGGATATGAAGTAGGAAAATCGCAGCTTTTGATTGAGAATGATAGCAATACGTTGTTTATTGGGTACGGAAATGGGGTTGGACGTGCCGCTCAAACGATCGAGTTTATGAGTGAAAAGCCCTCATTGCTTGATTTGCGTTTTGTGAAGCCGCTTGATACTCTGATGTTGAAGACAATGGCTGCCTGTCATAAGAAATGGTACATCTTTAGTGATTCTGCGCGAGCAGGAGGGGTAGGGAGTGCGCTGCTTGAATGGTTATCCGAAGAAAAGATATCCGATGTCCAAGTGGTCAGTTTTGAGTACGAGGATCACTTTATCACGCACGGCAATACCTACCTTGTCGAAGAATCCCTTGGTCTTCTGCCGCAACAATTGGCAAAAAAAGTCAGCGAAGCATAATTATTCCCGCTATTCTTCCTGTTTTTTTTGCATTGGCACGGTATGAGAAATAGGTATCGTGGTGACATGAGGTGCATTCGTCAATCACTTCAATATGTTCTTTTTTTACCCCTAACGCATCCAGTTGAATCAATAAAATCGTATTAACATCCAAAAAAACTCGGTTTTCCTCACTGCGCAACGCACTCATATATCCTTTTTCTACTACATCATGAGCTATTTTGTCATTGATTTCATAGCAGCATCCATGGATTGATGGGCCAAGAGAGATACGCAACTCTCTTATATCACAGCCATACTCTGCAATCATTTGGTGAATCGTTTTTGGAAGAATATGTTTGAGCGCACCTTCGCGACCCGCATGGACACACGCAATTACACTTTTGACAGAATCGTGCAGCAGTATCGGTGTGCAATCGGCACTCATTACCATAAGGGGGATATTGGGACGATTGGTAATGAGGGCATCACACTCTGGCGGTGCTTCAAAATGCATGTCATCCTTAACAACTGTTATAATATCCGAGTGTATTTGACGCATATGTACCAGATGCGATCGTTGATAGTCAAGATGTTGGCTCAGCAGATCATGGTTTTGAAGTACATCAGCAGGATCATCCTCTACGTGAAAAGCGAGATTATTGCCGGCAAAGGGATATTTTGATACTCCGCCATGACGTGTTGTGAAACAAGCCAGCAAAGAGGGGGGAAAGAGTGCTGATGATATGGTTTGCATTGAGTACATCGCTTTTAGGTGGGATTAATCAATTTTCGATTATTCTTCCAGTCCACTTTTGTTGATCGGGGCGTAGCGCAGTTTGGCTAGCGCACTACATTGGGGTTGTAGAGGTCGCCTGTTCGAGTCAGGTCGCTCCGACCATTGTGGAAACCTCTCTTTTTATTATCTCTCTTTTTAATTGTATCGACTTTCAAGAATCATATTATCCATAAGAGTAAATAGTTTTTCACTTGCTGCTTCCATCTCTTTGAAATTTGTAACAATCTCACTACTGCTGCCCAATATCGTCTCTTCACCTTTATCAATAAATGAGAGATTCTTATTGGCATTTTGGTGAACGATTGCATGCGGAGCCTTCATAAGATCATAGCTTCCTGTTCGTCCAAAGCGCTCTTTTCCTTCACCATCATACCATTTGCCTAAGCGACATTGGTGCGAGTCTGTCGGCGTGAGCATTTGATTACCAACCATAACGCTGGTGTAAGCCCTTGCTTTGTAGAGAATATGATCGATTTTTGCCAAAATGATAAAGGAACTGTTTTCCATATTGTGGGACGACGTAACAATATTTGATGACCCTTCGCTAAGCTGAATCAGGGTATCTTCAAAACTAATAATACTGGCACTGGAGCGTTCAACGACTTCATTCATCTCTTCAGCGCTCGTTTGAATCTCACTCATATTTTGTTGTAGAGAGTTAATGGATACCGAAATTTCTCCTGTGGCCTTGTGGGTTCTCTCTGCGAGTTTTCGTACTTCATCGGCAACGACTGCAAATCCGCGGCCATGTTCCCCTGCTCGCGCTGCTTCAATCGCTGCATTGAGCGCCAGGAGATTTGTCTGATCGGCAATATCCGTGATGAGCTGAATAACAGAGTTGATTTCATTGGCACGCGATGCAATATGTCCGATAGCATCATTATTGTTGCTTACTTTTTCATTGAGCATATTGAGCTCATCAATGATGATTGAGATCGTATTTCGGCTGTCGGTAGAGAGTTCAGCTGCATTTTTAGTGGCGCTTGTCACCTCTTTAAGATCTTGTATATTGCTGTGAAGGTTGTCTTGAATAACGCTTAACGATTCGGTGACTTGAATGCTTAAACCACTCAACTCTGAGTTAAGAGAATCACGTCGTTTTTTCTGATCTTGTGCTTTCATAATCGTGATGCTGGTACTGACATTTTCAATTGCATCGACAAACTCTCCGTGCATTCCAGCTGCTGTGAGAGTATGCGAAAAGTCTCCCTTGGTCGCACCCGAGATTGAGGTATTGATTTGATGGATAAGATTTTGAATTTGGGTAATAAGCTGATCGAGGGCATTTGCCATAATTCCCATTTCAGTATGCGGGCAAATATTGTCGCAAGCTTGTGATAAGTCGCCATGGGAAACGCTTGTGATAATGCGAGTGAAATTTTTTAATGCAACGGTAATAGAATTGCTGATCATGGTTGCAAAAATGAAAATGACGATGGCTACTCCAAAACCTGTTAACAAAACGAAAAATTTATAAAATGCAATTTGTGTATTAAAGCTTTCAGAGGCTGTTTTGAGGTTATTGCGTTTGATCTCTACTACTTTTTCAAATTTTTCTCTGGATGCATCTGCGTAAGGGGTCAATTCATTTTTATAGTTTTGATAGATAGAAGAGGAATTCGACGAGATAGTGGCGACATCGAGCGATTTCATCATCTTAAGAGTATTATTCAAAAAGGTGGAAGTGCTCTCTTTGGCATCATTGATGAGCTTTTGCTCATCGGGGCCACTTGCTGTTTTATCCAACTCGATAAAAAGCGTGTTGATTTTTTGAATATTTTTATCCAGCTTATCAAGATTTTTTGAGTAATCCCCACCCAACATGATATCACGACTGGTTCTACTGATGTAGTTCAGATCTTTTTCAACTTCAAGGGCATAAGTGGCACCCGTAATGGTCTTTTCTTGCAGTTCACGGTACTGACTTTCCAAGCTGCTTAAGGCGAAAAATACAAATATGGATGCACCGATGACCGACATGGTCGCCGCACCTACGAGATAGTTCATCCGTTTCTTGATACTCATATTTTGAAGGGTTTGTTCAAATGCCATTGTTATACCTTAGTTCTGTTTTTATTATCTATGCGTCATTATAATCATTTTTTAACTGTTTTGTCTTTATCTTTTTGGAAGTTTTTCTATAAGATGGGATAAGGTACAATAAATGCACAAGTTTAATTGATTTAGAGGATTATAAAGTGATAAGGAATCAGAGTAAGTCGGTACGCCTTGATGGAGAGGCTACAGAAGATACGCGTGCACAGCTGCGCCATTATTTTCATCAGAGTTTTGATCTTTTTGAATCGTTGTTTGATTTGTTAAAATCAGATGAAGTCTTTTATCGTCAATCGGAACCAACACGCCACTCCATGATTTTTTATTTTGGTCATACGGCCATTTTTTATATAAACAAACTCATAGCCGCAGGGATTTTAAGCGAGCGGATAAATCCCCATTTTGAATCGCTGTTTGCCGTAGGGATAGATGAGATGACATGGGATGCCCATGCTGGAAGCTTGACCTGGCCAAGTGTGCAAGAGGTTCGGGATTATCGTCTACTGGTTCGCGCACGGGTGGATCAGGTTATTCAAACTTTCCCCATGATACTGCCTGTTACCAAAGAACATCCGTTCTGGGCAATTTGGATGGGGATTGAACATGAGCGCATTCACATCGAAACATCAAGCGTCCTCCATCGGCAGATGCCTTTAGAATTTATCAACGATGACAGCAGATTCCCCATTTGTCCGTTTTTGGGTGAGGGATTAGAGAATGAAATGATACCTTTTGATGCCCAAGAAGTCCGTCTTGGAAAAGGTTTGGACGATCACGGGCTGTATGGTTGGGATAATGAATATGGTACAAAAACTGTCAATGTAGAAGAGTTTAAAGCATCGAAATACTTGGTCAGCAACGGCGAATATATGGATTTTGTAATGGCAAACGGCTATGGTATTTCACGATGGTGGGATGAGGAGGGGTTGCGATATCTTCATATTAGAAAGGCCATTTGTCCTCCGTTTTGGATTCCTCAGGCGGATGGAAGTTTTCGGTATCGGACACTGACTAGAGAAATGGAGATGCCCTACAATTGGCCTGTAGAAGTCAATGCTCTTGAAGCGGAAGCCTTTTGCCGGTGGAAAAGTGCTCAAGAGGGAGAGAGCTATCGATTGCCCAGTGAAGCAGAATGGACGGTTATGGCGCAAGAGTGTGGTATAGATGAGGCAATTTTTGATGATTCCAGGGCCAATCTCAATTTTGCCCATTATGCCTCGTCGGTCCCTGTCGATACGTTCGCGCACGGTGAACTGTATGATGTTGTAGGGAATGTGTGGCAATGGACTCAAACGCAAATGGAGGGATTTGAGGGATTCGAGACTCATCCATGGTATGACGATTTTTCAGAGCCTACTTTTGATGGAAAACATAATTTGATCAAGGGCGGTTCCTGGGCATCAACGGGCAATGAGATCATGAGAAGTGCCCGTTATGCCTTTCGTCGCCATTTTATCCAGCATGCAGGGTTTCGTTATGTTGTAGGCGAGGGTGAGTCTGAGGAACAAAAATACGCGCACATAGAGCAGATGCATGAGGCCTGGAAAAAACGGTATGGATGAGTTTAACACTGTTGATAGAAGTAGCAGTAATGCCGAAAAGTACACATTAAGAGAAAAACTATTCGCAACCGAAACGGTGCAGCCCATGTGGGTTGCGGATATGGATATTGCGACACCAAGGTGTGTTTTGAATGCTGTGGAAGAGAGGCTGACACACCCTATTATCGGCTATGAAATTATGAAAGATGAAGCGTACGAATCCCAATGTAGGTGGATGGAACATCATCATCAATGGAAAATACAAAAAGAATGGCTTTCCTATTCTCCTTCGGTAGTAGCTTCTATAGGATGCGCAATACGGGCCTTTAGTTGTGAGGGCGACGAGGTGATTGTGATGAGCCCGGTCTATCCCCCGTTTTTTGCCCAAGTCAAAGAGAATAATCGCCATGTGGTGCTTCATTCCCTCAAACAAAACGATGAAGGCGAATATCGATTTGACATTGAGGCTCTTCGAGCACAGATCACTCCAAAAACTAAAATATTACTGCTGTGCTCCCCTCATAACCCAGTTGGACGGGTATGGAAGAGAGATGAATTGCAGGCACTTGGGGCATTGTGTTTGGAATATGGGATCGTGATTGTGAGCGATGAGATTCATTGTGACATTGTTTATGATGGATATACCCACGTTCCGATTGCATCGATTGGTGATGAGTTGCGTGAAAATACGGTGACGTTTTTAGGGACGGGAAAAACGTTTAATATGGCAGGTTTTGGCATCTCTACGGTGTGCATTGCTTCCTCTGCTTTACGTACATTGTACGATGGAGAACGGAGAAAAGTTCATTTTGGTGATGGTGTAGTATTGTCCCATGTTGCGTTTGAGGCGGCGTATACGCATGGAGCTCAGTGGCATCAAAAACTGCTAAACCATTTGAGCATCAATCGGGAAAAAATTGTACGATGGGGATTGGATAATCCTATTATTGGCTTTTATCCTCCGCAAGGGACTTATTTGGCATGGCTGGATTGTCGTGCATTGGGATTGGGAGATCGTGAATTACGAGATTTTTTTGTTCACGAAGCAGGGCTTGGATTGAGTGCGGGACTTAGTTTCGGTCGTGAAGGTTCGGGCTTTATGCGGCTTAATTTTGCGGTTTCAGAAGATATGCTGGACATTGCGCTAAACAAGCTAAGCGGCGCATTAAAGAGGAGAGGGTATGCACCCAAAAATTGAAGCGTTTATTTCCAAGCATCATCTTCTTTCATTGGCAACGTATGGTGAGGAATTGTGGTGTTGTTCCCTTTTTTATGCTTACGATTCAAAACAAGTGGCTTTTATTGTCGCGACCGATAAAGAAACCCTGCATGGAGCTAATGTTGTAAAAGATCATACTGTTGCCGGGACAGTGGCGTTGGAGACCAAGACGATTGGAAAAATTCAGGGGATACAGTTTCTGGGTGAAATGATGCTATGCGATGAAGCAAAAGAGGTTTATTTCGATGCTTTTCCTTTTTCACGAGTGATGAATCCGACGTTGTGGACAATACGGCTGGATGAGATTAAAATGACCGATAATACACTGGGGTTTGGTAAAAAGCTTATTTGGAAACGGGAGTCTTAGGTTCGAAAAAATGACACGGTTTTCCGCTAGAGCTTAGGACGACTTGGGAGGGGATGTATTTGCTTTTAAACCCATACGCTTTGCATCCGTGTGGCTGATTGGCTTCCCAAGTGACAAAATAATAGAGACATTTCTGACAGATAATTTTTTGCATAGGGAATTTTACCTATAATTTGAAACTTTTTAAAGGATGAGCATGAATAAACTACTCAGTATGCTGACATTGCAGCAAGAACTTAATGATGCTACCAATGGAGTTGGTTGGGAAAAAGGGATTACCAAACACGGCAAAAAAATAAACTGGCGCCGATGTATCACGATGGAATCTGCTGAAATGATCGATTCATTCGGATGGAAACATTGGAAAAGCATTGCCCAAGAGACCGACTACGAAAATTTGCAAATCGAAATTGTGGATGTGTGGCATTTTGTTATGAGTTTGGTATTGGAATTTACGAAAGCCAATGGTGCAGAACCTGTAGAAGAACTGGCGCAAAGAATCTCGCAGACCCCCGAATATCAAAAATTAAACAGCGAATCCCCTCTTCCTTTTGGTGAGGATGACGTGCTTATGATTAAAATAGAAAACGTTATGCGTCTCTCTCTGATTCCCATTTCGCCTGAGATGATCGGTGCGATGATTGAAGAGTTTCTTGAGCTGGCCTATCTAGGCGCATTGAATACGACACAGTTATATCGCCTTTATGTCGGTAAAAATATCCTCAATCAATTTCGTCAAGACCACGGGTATAAAGAGGGTCATTATGTCAAGATTTGGAACGGCTTAGAAGACAATGCCGTGATGAAACTTGCATGGGAAAATAATCCTGAGATGACTCCTGATGAGTTATACAAAGCGTTAAAAACTGCTTATCCTGCATAAATTTCTTTAAATTCACCCTTCCATCGCTTGTGGCACCAAAACCAGAGCTTCGGATGGGTGCGAATGACTTTTTCAAGGTCATTGGCTTGCGTCTGCGTTGCTTCTAAAATTGCCCGTTCATCATTATTTTTTACTTCGATAGGCGTTTCAAACGTAATAGTATAGTGCTGTTCATCCGTGGAAACAATATAAACACCCACAATTGGGGTATTGAATTTATGAGCCAACTGTGCAGGCGTTGAGGTTTGATAAGTTTCGTGACCGAAAAAATCGATCTTTACCCCTGCACGAGGATTGCTTGCCTGATCAATCATAAGCAAGATGGAGCGACCCCCTTTGAGTGCTTTGGCAATATGTTTAAGGGCTCCGTTTTTTTCAGCAAGTTTCATTTTGTGATTGGTCCGTGCTTCGAGCAAATAGGGGTCAAAGCTTGAATTGCTAAACTCTTTGTAGATAGAGGAGACGGGGGTAATCAGCGAAGAGAGGGCTGCACCCCCCAACTCCCAATTCCCAAAATGGGCAGAGACAAAAATAATTCCCCGATTTTCGCTCAAAAGGGCGTCGACTGCCTCACGGTTTTCAAAGGTCACTTGAGCTCGTAAATCGTCGGCACTGTTTCGTCGGTTTTCCATCACTTGCAAAAAATTGAGAGCTAAATTTCGGTAGCAATAGTGTTGGATCTCTTTTTTTTCAACAGAATTTAGTTTATCTCCAAAAGCAAATTGCAAATTGGCTTGAATGATTCGATTTCTTGAAAAAGCGAGGGTGTGAGCGAAGGAGGAAAGCGATGTAAATATTTTTTTACGCCAACGGTGCGGCATGACCATCAAAAAGGAATCCAAGAGTAAAAAAAGACGATAAAGCATTATAAAAGTTCCTTAGCCTTGGTTGCAATGAGATGGGGATCGATCTCACAAATGGAAAAATCGTTGCGGTTGATGTGAAAAATATCGACTTTTGAGGGAGATTTAATCCCGATATTAATGGAAGTGGGATAGATCATCCTCTCATTGGTGGGGCCAAAAAGGGTGATTGAGGGACGGTTCATGGCCCATGCAATATGGGTGGGTCCGGTATCGTTTCCGATGGTGAGGGTACAGCCCGCCACGAAATCAACCAACTCAGTCAACGACATTTTTGGAGCAACAAATGCATTGGAAGTATGATTGGCAATCCATTGGGCATCCTCATATTCAGCCACACTGCCCCAAATGAGATGGCACACATAGGGGAGTAAATCGCAAAGGATGGCGAACTGCTCTTTGGGATAGCATTTACTAGGCCAGGATGCCCCAATAACCAAGGCAATTCTTTTTGCTTCACTGGGAGAGTGAATTGTATTGAAAACGGGGCCTTTTTGCTCTATGAGCGTATCGGAGTAGGGGATATTTAATGCTTGGGTAATCACCATCACATTGCGGCGGATTACACTGATCTCATAGGGAATCGATGAGGTGGTGGCATAAAACCACGAAGCAATTCCTTCCCGGGCACTGCGCGAATCAAATCCGTGTACCTTTCCCGGAAGAAAAAAAGAGATAAGTGCCGATTTAAGGAGCCCTTGCGCATCGATAATATGGTCGTAGTGCTCACGTGATTTCAGGGTGTATATAATCTCTTTTAAGAGGGTAAAGCTTTTGGTTTTTTTCAGTCGTTTGAGCGGGACAGGGATCACTTCATGGATCAGCGGATGATTTTGGAGTATTGGGGTGAACGCCTCTTCTACGAACCAATCGATGAGGGCATTGGGGTAATAGCTGTGAATAATTTGTAACACGACTGCGGTGTTTACAATATCGCCAAGTGCGCTGAGACGGACAATGGCGATACGCATATTTGGACTTTTCATAAGGATAACTATAGCGCAACTTGGCTACAATTTCCCTCAAATGAGGCAGAGGAGTTTATGATATGGTAATCCAAGACATACAGCAATTTTCTGAAATTCGTACCAAGGCGCGGGCATATTTTTGTTACCTTTTTCAAAAAAATCTCCCCAATCATCTCCCCTCAGCAACGGTTGGACATATTACGGATCGTCTTCGTAAAATCAAAGGAGACTTGCAAGGGACAGAAGCCGTATATTTGCTGGATTCTGCCGGAAATCAAGTCGGCCCCACGTATCTAAAAGACGGAAAGAAAGAGGAGGATGCGGGTAAAAACCGCTCCACTAGAGCCTATTATTACCGTGCGATGAACGAGCGCCGCTGTACGATTACCGACCCTTATCCTTCCTTGCTCAATGATGAGTTAACCGTTACGGCCTCCGAACCGATTTTTGACGAGAATGGCGATATCATGTTTGTGGCGTGTTTGGATATGCCCTTAACTGAAGTTCTACGTATCGCCCATCCTCTTGCGTTGGAGAGTAATGCGGGTAAGTTTTTCCGAGCTGTTTACGCTATTTTTTCCCTTGCTTTAGCTGCAGTCGCATTGCTGCTGTTTGTCAAAGGGATAGAGGGATTTTTTATGTACGGTTTCGGTCATGTCGAGCGTATTGAGATCAAAGACATCTTTGAAGCCACTATTTTGCTGACACTCTCTTTGGCCATATTTGATTTGGTGAAAACCCTTTTTGAAGAAGAGGTTTTGGGGCGTTCCAAAAAAGACCCTTCCTCAGATATACATAAAACCATGGTCCGATTTTTGGGATCGATTATTATCGCCCTCTCTATTGAAGCGTTGATGCTCGTCTTTAAGTTCGCTATGACGGAGCCTGCGATGCTGGTTAATGCGATTTATATTATCGGAGGGGTTGCTTCTTTACTGGTTGGATTGGCGATTTATATCCGTTTTACCCATGATAAGGCACATGTATGATAGGTATTGTTGATTACAATATGGGCAATCTTGCCAGTGTCAAAAATGCTTTTGATCTGCTGGGTGAAAAAGTCGTGGTTGAATCCGATCCCGCTCAATTGCATACGTATGACAAGCTGATTTTACCGGGAGTGGGCGCTTTTGGGGATGCAATGGAACATTTGCGAATGCGCGGTATGGACGAAGCAGTACGTCAGTACGCTCAAAGCGGAAAATATCTTTTAGGGATTTGTCTTGGGATGCAGTTGTTGTTTGATTCCAGTGAAGAATTTGGATTGAATGAAGGACTTGGATTGATACCGGGACGGGTCGTTGCGTTTGATTCGAGCCGTTTTCACACTCCGCTTAAAGTTCCTCATATGGGGTGGAATCGAATGTTTACCAAACCCCATCCGCTTTTTGATGGATTGGATGAAGGAGACTATCTCTATTTTGTTCATTCGTATCATGTTTTGTGTGAAAATGAAGCCAACAGTATCGGCGAATGCGTGTATGGATACCGTTTTACGAGTGCCGTAGCCAATGACAATGTGATGGGTATTCAGCCTCATCCCGAAAAAAGCCATAAAAATGGCCTAAAAATTTTAGAAAATTTTATCAATCTATAAAGGCAATAACCTCATGACTATTTTTCCGGCAATCGATCTCAAAGACGGCAAAGCCGTCCGTCTTACCAAAGGGCTTATGGAAAGCGCAACGATCTATTCGGATACACCGTGGGAATTGGTAAAAACATTTGAAGAGATGGGGGCACAGTGGATTCATCTGGTGGATCTTAACGGTGCTTTTGCAGGAGAACCAATAAACTTGGAGCAAATCCGCGCTATTCGTGAACACTGCAATGTTAAGCTTCAGCTAGGGGGCGGAATTCGTGACGAAGAGACAATTCTGCGTTATTTAGAGCTGGGTATTGACCGGCTTATATTGGGATCAATCGCTCTGCGTAATCCTGAATTTGTTAAAGCGATGGCCGCCAAATACCCTATTGTTGTGGGAATCGATGCGATTGACGGTTATGTTGCCGTTGAGGGGTGGGGCGAAGTGAGCTCTATGAGAGCAACGGATTTGGCGCGATTATTTGCCGATGCTGGGGTCGAAGCGATTATTTGCACCGATGTAGGACGTGATGGTACACTTTCGGGAGTAAATGTCGATTTTACTCTGGAGATTGCCAAAGCTTGCGGAATTCCTACGATTGCAAGCGGCGGAGTGAAGGATGATACAGACGTAGAAGCCTTGATAGAGACAGGTGTGATTGAGGGTGTGATTATAGGAAAAGCGTTTTATGAGGGTCGAATTGATCTAAAACGTTTTTTTTAAAGTTCACACAAAGTTCATTTAGCTATTATTTGGACAATTATTCTTTAAAATGATATTCGATAACAAAGGACATGTTTTGAAATTATTGGTAGTAGACGACAGCTCGACCATGAGACGTATTATTAAAAACACCCTTTCACGCCTTGGATACGAGGATGTTCTCGAGGGTGAGGATGGACTTCAAGGGTGGGCAGCGCTTAATGAAAATCCTAATGTGGGGATGCTGATTACCGATTGGAATATGCCGGAGATGAATGGGCTTGAATTAGTGAAAAAAGTACGTGCAGATTCCCGTTTCGCCGAATTGCCTATTATTATGGTGACGACGGAGGGGGGAAAAGCAGAGGTTATTACGGCATTAAAAGCAGGTGTTAATAATTACATCGTCAAGCCTTTTACCCCTCAAGTTCTTAAAGAAAAACTTGCAGCAGTTCTTGGTACAGGGGCTTAATGCAAGATTACTACTATATGCTGGTGGTGAAACCATCATCTCATCTTGAGTTGTTTAGTGATTTTTTAGCCGATGTTATTCCCATTGGTTTTGAAGAGATTGAGGATGGATTTATCGTTCGAAGCGAAGATGATTTAGAGACCATCGGCTGGGGGATAGAACAGTTTGCTCAGGCCCTTCAAAGTTCTTTGGGCGAAGTGATTGACCTGGAACTTACCCTTACCAAAGAAAAAAATAACGATTGGATAGCGCAGTATCAAAGTGCAATCACTCCGATTGAAATACACCCTTTTTACATCCATCCAACATGGGAAGCCCCAAAAGAGGGTTTGCTCAATATTGCGATTGATCCTGCATTGGCATTTGGGACAGGGCACCATCCGACGACTGCATCGTGTTTGCGCGCGATATCCAGCTATGTCAATGAGGGAAATTTGGTGATGGATGTTGGGTGCGGAAGCGGTATTTTAGCCATGGCAGCCCTTAAAAAAAGGGCCATTGTCGATGCGTGCGACACAGATCCTCTGTCGGTTGAAAATGCAATCGTAAACGCCGCGCAAAACTCTTTGACCTATCGACGATTATGGGAAGGTCCTATCCAAGAAACAAATGACGTGTACGATGTTATCGTTGCTAATATCGTGGCAGACGTTTTAGTTTTCATCGCGAGTGACCTGAAAAAACGGTTACGCGAGGGTGGAATATTAATTCTATCAGGAATAATGGATAAATATGAAGATAAAGTTTTGCGTGCTTACAAAAATTATGAGATTGCCGAACGTATCGTTGAAAACGAATGGGTGACGCTTGTACTAAGAAAAAAGGAATAATCACGTGTCTCAAAGCGAACAACCAACCCCACCAAACAAAAATGACAATTTTTTCAATAAAAATCCTCTTATCACTTTTGCTGTCTTCTCTATTGTTATCATACTGCTCTTTAAGGCATTTGTGGGTGATGAAAGCAATTTAGCCTCAAAAGTCAACGGCTCAGCTGCGACTCGTACTCAAGAGGTGAGCTATGCGGAGCTTAAAAAGCTCATTGAAACCAAGCAGGTTCAAAGTGTTGCGATTGGTCAAACCTATATTCGGGCCGTAGGCTCAGATGGCGGGACAAAGACTGCTTATACCACGCGTCGTATTTTGGGTGAAGATACCAAGTTGACCGATTTGTTGGATAAACAGCAAATTGACTACAATGGATTTAACGAAAGCAACTGGTTTACCGAAATGTTCGGATGGCTTTTCCCTTTCTTGATTATTATTGCTATTTGGATGTTTTTTGCCGGGCGTATGCAAAAAAGTATGGGCGGCGGTATTTTAGGGATGGGGAGTTCAAAAAAACTCGTCAACTCTGAAAAGCCTAAAACAAAATTCGATGATGTTGCCGGTGCTCAAGAGGCAAAAGAAGAGGTATTGGAAATTGTCGATTTCTTACGTTCACCGGGCCGATACGTCGAGCTAGGAGCTAAGATCCCCAAAGGGGTTCTTCTCGTGGGCAGTCCAGGGACTGGGAAAACATTGCTGGCAAAAGCAGTAGCAGGTGAAGCGGATGTTCCCTTCTTCTCGGTTTCAGGGTCAAGCTTTATCGAAATGTTTGTCGGAGTCGGTGCGGCACGCGTACGTGATTTGTTTGAACAAGCAAAAAAAGACGCCCCTTCGATTATTTTTATCGATGAGATTGATGCCATCGGAAAAAGCCGTGCAGCGGGTGGTATGATGGGTGGTAATGATGAGCGTGAGCAGACACTCAATCAGCTTTTGGCCGAGATGGATGGATTTGGGACGGACACCCCGGTTATTATTCTAGCCGCTACGAATCGTCCTGAGATTCTTGATCCGGCATTATTGCGACCAGGTCGATTTGATCGCCAAGTTCTCGTGGACAAGCCTGATTTTCAAGGGCGTATTGATATTTTAAAGGTTCATGTCAAAGGTGTGAAAATTGACACCGATACTGATATTGAAGAGATCGCGCGTCTAACCGCAGGTCTCGCGGGAGCAGATCTGGCTAACATCGTCAATGAAGCGGCATTGCTGGCAGGACGAAAAAGTCAAAAAACCGTTCGACAAGCGGATCTTCGTGAAGCGGTAGAGCGGGCTATTGCAGGTCTTTCTAAGAAAAGCCGTCGAATTGATGAAAAAGAGAAGCGGATTGTCGCATATCATGAGAGTGGTCATGCCCTTTTGGCAGAAACGACGAAGGGGGCTAAAAAAGTTTCCAAAGTTTCTATCGTTCCTCGCGGTCTTGCGGCCCTTGGTTATACCCTCAATACCCCTGAAGAAAACAAGTACTTGATGCAGCGTCATGAGCTGATTGCTGAAATTGATGTCTTACTTGGAGGGCGTGCAGCGGAAGAGGTCTTTATCGGAGAAATCTCTACGGGTGCAGCCAACGACTTGGAACGTACAACCGATATCCTCAAAGCGATGGTCCAGATGTACGGGATGAGTGATGTAGCCGGGTTGATGGTGCTTGAAAAGCAGCGCAGCACGTTCTTGGGCGGTGGTATGACGCAGGCCAAAGAGTACAGTGAAAAAATGGCCGAAGATATGGATGGATTTATTAAAAATACCCTCTATGAACGGTATGATATTGTTAAAGCACGTTTGGAAGAGTATCGCGATGCCATTGAAAAAATGGTAGAATTGTTGTATTCAAAAGAAAATATCACAGGGGATCAAGTCCGTGATATCATCGAAGCCTATGAGAAAGAAAATGGGATTGAAACAAAACTTTCCCCTAAAAAAGAGATGGGTTCTCCTAAAGAGAATTGAACTAAAACGTATTAGGAGTTTTTATGGCAATGCACAGTGACACGTTTATTCTATCTAAGCAAGGATGGCTGCCTATCGCTCTTGCGGGAACTCTTTTCCTCTTTTTCACGATGACGCAGTTGCATTTTTTTCAGTTTATCACAGGTGCACTTCTTATCTCTTTCATCATTCTTTTTCGAAATCCTGAGCGCAGTTCTGCGCTAGGGGAGACTTCCAGTATTTTCAGTTGTGTCGATGGGGTTGTTTTAGGGATCGAAGAGATACTGATCAATAATCAGACAATGAAAAAAATAACAGTTTTGAATGGTCTTTGGAATGTATCAATCCTTCGTGCACCGTTTGACGGTGTGATGGAAGTGTGCCAGATCCGCCATGGAGTATCTCTTGGATTGCATCACCCCTTGTGCGAAACACTAAACGAAAAAGCAGCTCTTTCTTTTAAGTCACTTCAGGGCGACGAGGTATTTATCGAGCATACGAGCGCTCAAAGCTGTTTCTCTATCCGCGTTGAGGGTGAAGAGGGCGAGAAGATGAAAGAGGGATCCCGTTATGGCTTTTTAGCTCGCGGACGAACGGTTTTTTATCTTCCTGGTGACGTTGTTTTAAACGTGAATGCCGGAAGTGATGTGCGCGCCGGCGAAAGCGTTCTTGGCCGTTTTCATTCGTAAAGTTTTAGTTGCTTTTTCTTCTTAAAGAGGATGATAGGTCGCGGGTTCTAAAACCAGTTTATCGGTATCGATTTGAAAATCAAATGAGTTGGATGTAAAGCCGCTGTTTCCCATCTTGATAAATTGGATAATAGCCGCAGGATTGTTTTGGGCTTGCATATAAAGAAGTCCAAGGGCATATCGATTTTCCAAGAAGTTTGGATTGGTCATTTTAGAAAGTTCAAGTAGACCGATAGCATTTTGATAATGTTCTGCCGCAATAGAAGCTGAGGCTGCCATAAATAATGTCCGTTCGTCGATAAGTTTGTAGGTATCAACGGCTTCATTGTACAAAGCGTATGATTTTTCAAAATCCTTATGGTAGAAATAAGCAAGCGCCAACGCGGATACGAGATTGGCTTGATTGTCTGCGGTGGTTTGAAGTTTGTTTTCCAGCTTCTGTATCAGCGGAGAAAGAGATCCTGTGATAGCAGCCATGACAATGGCTTTGTCACGGGCAATTTGGGGTCCGAAATAAAGATCTTCATACGACAGTTTTTGTGTTTTGAGATAATTAAGAGCCGCGCGTGCATATGCCTTAGGCGGTTCATTGTTAAAATGTGTGTCGATGTAGAGGATATGAGGCAGAATATCATTTGGCTGCATATAGGTGAGTTTTTCGGAGGCACTCTCGGCTTTTTTTTGCTCTCCGAGCTCTTGTGCGATGATGATTTTCATAGCCAAATAAAGAGGGCGCTCTTTGTAGCGGTTGTCCAGCCAACGACTCGATGCCTGATAGTTGTTTTCACTTAGGTTAAAGAGGGTTCGATAAAGCTCATACTCTTCACTTTCTTTCTCTTGGGAAAGATTCTCTTTTAGAATGGAAATGAGTTTTGGATTGTGCTTAGAGATCATTTCGGAGGTCATGACAGCAAAGATTCCGGAGAGATAATTGTTGGCATCCAGATGGTATGAGCGTAAAAAATGGTCATAGGCCTTAGAATACTCTCCCAATTGAGCATACGTTAAAGCTAAGTCGTAGTGGAGTATCGAGTGTTGGGGATGATTCACCAGAAGTTTTTGAAGCTCTTTATTGGCGTCTCGCAAACGGAAATGGAGTGCTTTTTGGATATTCAGCGCAATTCCATAATCGACA
The DNA here is from genome assembly GCA_038329855.1 of Campylobacterales bacterium. Lineage (GTDB taxonomy): Bacteria > Campylobacterota > Campylobacteria > Campylobacterales > Sulfurimonadaceae > Sulfuricurvum. Next base: position 41,669 of record JBBQNL010000005.1, on the reverse strand, counting down.
TCGGATGCGTGAGAACTTTTTTCAAGATATTCTTTTGCCGAATCGATGTCATCGATGTAGATATTGGCGGTCCCTTTACGGATATAGCTGATGGTTTGATTGGCATTGAAAATTTTATAAGGGGCAAACGCGAAAAGTTTAGGATAGGTTTGCGGATGCACTTTGCCATTGATGGTACGATACGCTTTTTGCATGGTATCGGGATTGAAGAGGGTAGGTTTGAGAAATACTTTTAATGGATAAGGTGTATAGACATCCTTAGGATAGGCTGTTGAGACTCTTTTTAGTAGGTTTCCGGCCTCTTGGTGTTGACCTAGTTTTAAGTTGACAAACACCAAAGAGAGAGTCTCTTGAATAGGCTTGCTGTTTTGAATAACAGCACCGTTTAAATACTCTTTTGCACGCTTTAAATCACCTTTGTTCGCATACAGTAAGCCAAGGGAAAATGAATCTTGTTCTTGACGTGGATCTTCCAATCGGGCTATTGCCCCGTCAAAGTTTCCATAAAGGGTGTCGATGGAAGCTTTGAGCTTGTTTTGTGTAAGGAGATACTCTTTGGTAGTAGGATGATTGAGGGCACTGAGTGCTTCAAAATAATTTCCCCGATAGTAATTAATAAGAGCATAATAATAAGAGTACATCGGAGAGTTGCTTTCGGCACTCAAATACGCTTGTGCCAAATCAATGTAATAGTTAAAGTTTTCTTCTTTTTTCAGATGCAAACAACATACGGCGGCATTGATGGCGCTGACGCATCGATTTTCACTCATGGCAATGGATCGCTTGAAGTTTTCCAGAGCCAGTGAATATTCATTTTCTTTTAGACGGACTACCCCCAGATTGTACTGCGAAATCGATTCAGAGTAGAGTGCGATTTTTTCAAAAAGTTTGAGCGCTTCAGCTTGATTTCCGTTGGCGTACATGTAGTTTGCACGCTCAATCATATTTTCCAGTTCGCTGGGCTGTATTTTAGGTTCATCAGAATTTTTTGCAGTCAGTAAAGATTCTTGCGGCATGGAGGATTCTTCATCAGCCGAGTGAGAAAGGAATATATAAGCACTCCCTCCGCCTGCGAGTAATAAAGCCGTTAGAGCACTTGCAATAATAAGCTTTTTTTTACCGGAAGAAGAGGAGGCCTTTGTTGTCTCATCAGCTGCTGCATCGGATGCAGCAACACCGGAAGCATCCGATTCTTCGATGATGATTATCTCTTCTTGCTCGTCAGCCATAGTGTCTCTTTAAATCCTTAGAGATATTTTTGCAATACAGTTGGAAGGATGATGGAACCGTCTTCTTGTTGAAAATTTTCCATGATGGCTATCATCGTCCGTCCAACGGCTAAACTTGAACCGTTGAGGGTGTGAGCTAGGATATTTTTCCCCTCTTCTTTGTATCGGATTTTGGCACGGCGTGCTTGGAAGTCACGGGTATTGGAAACGGAGCTGATCTCACGGTAGGCGTTTTGTCCCGGAAGCCACACTTCTAAATCGACCGTTTTTGCTGCACCGAATCCTAAATCTCCGGTACACAGAGTAACAAGGCGGTGAGGCAGCCCAAGCGTTCTGAGGAGGTCAGAGGCGCACTCGACCATCTCTTCAAATACGGTATCACTTTGGTCGGCTTTGGTGATACTGACGAGTTCGACTTTGTGAAACTGATGCTGACGGATCATCCCCCGTACATCACGACCGCCGCTTCCTGCTTCTTTGCGAAAACAGGAGGTGTAGCCTGTCATTTTGATGGGAAGCTCAGAACTGTTTAAAATCTCATCTTGATAGAGATTGGTGAGAGGGACTTCAGCTGTAGGGATTAAAAAGAGTTCTTCGTCTTCGACTTTGAACAAATCATCCTCAAATTTTGGAAGCTGGCCTGTCCCTTCTAGCGCACGGCGGTTGACGAGCATCGGAACACTTACTTCTATGAAGCCTCGTTCGCGATTAAAGTCAAGCATAAAATTGATAAGAGCCCGCTCTAGGCGCGCACCCATACCGCTCACCACGCTAAAGCGGCTTTTGGCAAGTTTGACACCCCGTTCAAAATCAATCCACCCATTGTGTTCGGCAAGCTCCCAATGTTCTTTGGGAGTAAAGGAAAACGTTGGCAGAGCAAGAACTTTTTTGAGTTCGACATTGTCATTTTCATCTTCTCCATCAGGAACATCGGAATCGGGAAAATTGGGAACGCGCATAGCGATTGATTCCAGGGCTTCTTCCGCGTTGCGTTGAGATTCTGTCAGTTCAACCAGTTGTGCTTTTGCTGCATCGACTTCGATTTTAAGTTCGTCGGTATTTTTACCCTCTTTTTTGTACTGGCCAAACAAACGGCTGCGCTCATTTTGGGCAGCTTGTGCACTTTCGAACGTTAATTTTGCAATTTTTAGGGCTTCGTTTGCTGTTTTAAGAGAAGTGATGAGTTCAGAGTCTACTTTTTTGCGCTTAAGTGAAGCGGCAGTTGCATCAAAGTCTTTTTGAAGAAGTTTTAAATCGATCATAAATAATAATTCCTAAAATTGTAAAGTAAGTCGATTATAGCCAAAAGAGGCTGAAATTAGCTCAAAATCGCCTTGGCTAACTCAAACTGATTGGCCGTCATAATATGGATTTTCGGATGGAGCGCTTTGAGCTCTTCGAAGAGATTTTTACTAAGAGTAAAACCGATGCGATACTCTTCATCAGGACCAATCAATGAAGCTGTCTCTAACGCTTGGACCCAATCATGAGGGACATAAATACCTGGAACATTTTCATCCAAAAAGCGGGCAGTTCGAAGTTTAGTAATCGGGAAAAAGCCGAGGATGAGGACCGATTTTTCGAGATGAGGGGATACGGCGTTGGCTTCTTCCATCATGGTGAGAAGTTTACGGGCATTGTCCAAATCATAGACCGGCTGAGAGATGATCCCAATGGCGCCATGCATTACTTTTTTTGCCATTTTCTTTTGCAAAGTAGCGGCACTTTTGGCATAGGAGTCGATCACGGCAAAGGGATAAATCTCTTGGACGGGGGCGATTAGTTTTTGCTCCGCCATATCGGTTCCGTTGTTGAGGGTGCTGATAATCTCCAATAGGAGCTTGCTATTTCCCTCAAAAACCCCTTTTGCATGAGGCTGATCCGAGTAGTGGGCGCTGTCACCGGTCAGGGCGAGAATAGCCCGAACATTGGCTTCATTTGCTCCAAGTAAGTCTGATTGCAATGCAATACGGTTGCGGTCACGCATACTCATGGTGGCCAACGTCGGTTTGCCAAAACGCTCTTGGAGTTTCATCGCGGCGAAGAGGGCATTGTATTTGAGCTTGGCCAGTGGATTATCGGTAGTGCTAAACCCATCGACGAGTTGATCTAATCCCAAGGCTGCGATTTTTTCGATCGTGGGAGCAAACTGTGCTGAGCGCGATGGGGTGGTTTCTAGGGTTATATACGTACTGTGACGCAGTTTGTCGATAAAAGGTTCAAACAAAAGATGCCTTTGGATATAATTGCATCATTATAACAAATAGGACTCTTGATTTGATAAAATTAGCGGTATTTGATTTTGATTCAACGTTGATGGATGGTGAAACTATTGATTTTTTTGCCGAAGCTTTGGGGATTGGACCTGAAGTAAGCGCTATAACGGAGCGGGCGATGAATGGAGAACTCGATTTTTTTGAGTCACTGCAACAGCGTGTCGGTTTACTTAAAGGGTTGGAATTTTCCAAAGTGGAGAAAATTTGTCACAATCTTCCCTATATGCCCGGAGCGGTAGAGACGATTGCTGCTCTTAAGTCTCGAGGGATAAAAGTCGTTTGTTTTAGCGGCGGTTTTCGCTCAGCGACGTCTCATGCCAAAAGTATCCTCGGGTACGATGCCGATTTTTCCAATGTTCTGCATGAAAAAGAGGGAAAACTTACAGGACTGGTCGGTGGAGACATGATGTTTGATTTTTCGAAGGGAGATATGCTGCAACGTTTGCAAGAACTTTTTGGGATATCCCTAGAAGAGACCATGGTTATCGGTGACGGAGCCAATGACCGTTCCATGTTTGCCCATGCCGGAACACGTGTAGCGTTTTGCGCCAAAGAGATTCTCAAAAAAGAGGCGAATGTCATTATTGACACGAAAGACCTCACACAGATTATTACAAAGGTATTTTAATGTTAGAAAATTCACTATGGTTGCGTTACAACCCGGAAAAAACGATTCGTGATATGCTGGTTAGACTTTACGAGTGTGCTGCGGTCGAGATCGAAGAAGATGAGCGAGAGCTGTATGCATCGTTGAAACGTCATTTGACTAAAAAAGAGTTAAAAATGGTGATGATGAATGAGGCAGGGCTAAGCTCAGAAGAGATCGGTTCCGAAGTAGGTCTTGAGGGCGAAGAACTAACAAAAGCACAATACAAAGCGTATCGAAAAGTTCGTCAAGACAAAATTCGCCTGGAAGTACGAGCGAACAAAGCAAAAGAAAAAGTTCAAGAAGAATTATAAGTTCAATTTGATTTATTAATCGTCCATTTATTTTTTGTGCGATATCATACCCCTGATAATAAAACAAAAGGAAATCGTATGATGAAATCAACTTCATTTTTACTTGCGACCCTTGTTGCTGTTGGTATGATGGCAACGAGCGCATCTGCTGATGTCAAAAAAGGTCAAAAAGGGTACTTAAAAACCTGTAAAAACTGTCATGGCAATGGTACCAAAGGTGCTGCGATGCATACACAAGACGAGTGGGAAGATTTATTTGCCGCTGGTGGTGCAAAAATCATTAAGGCGCATGCTGGTACTAAGGCTGAGCCATACTTTAGCGGTGATGGCTTCAAGGAGCAATCAAAAGATTTACGAGATTTCTTGTTTGAATACGGTTCTGATTCAGGCAACGTTCCTTCTTGCGGATAATTTTCCTTTAGTTCCCTCTTGGGAACTATTTTCTACCCTCTTTTTCTTCTCTAAATTTTAATTTTTTCATCTCTATTGTTTGATTCAGCCATAGTAGGATTTGTCCATTAAGGATCTCCATGCTTTTTTTAAGTGCTTTGACGCCGCCTTTGGCATCTTGTGTCTCGGATGGGTTAGTGACTACAAAGCGTTTGCTCTCTATGCATTGGCGTGTGTTAAGATCGATGAGCCGATAGGTAATGTCGATGGTCCCCTCACTTGACGTCGTATCAAGGATACGATGATAGAGGGCATTGAGGTCCGATTCGAGTACGTAATCCCCCCTCGTTTGAGAATAGATGGGTATGACATTGGAAAATAAGCGGCTTTCTTGCAACGCACCGAGAGTAGATCTTTCCATCATTACAACAGGTGAATCGATCCATGTACTGTAGAGATAGCTCCCGACTTCTTGATCGTTTTTGATGTAAAGAATGGATTTGGATGACAATGAGGCAGGTGCTTTGATTCGTTGATATTGCAATGTTTTGGAAGATGTTTCGGATGTGCTGTGTTGAGCTTGAGGTTTTTCTGTCGTTAGTGTGTATTCACTGATTTGCGGCGAGGTTGTTGAGCATCCTGTTACAATAAAAGCCGTGATAACGGCGGTAAAAATGGTTTTCATGGTTATTCTCCTGGCCCTGGTTTGGGTGTTGATTCTTTAAAAAGCAGATGGGACGGGTTTTCTCGTAATGACTTCAGGGTAGACTCCATCTCAATAAGCAGTGCGCGGGATTGGACTAAAAGTTCATTCAGTTCAACGGTGGAATCGGATGCAATAGATTTAAGATTATAGTCTCCTTGATTCATAGACGTTTCTATTTTTTCGATAAGCGCATTGCTTTTTTTGGATGTTGTTTCCCATGATTTCATTGTGGGGGAAAATTTGTCGTTCATGCTCACTTTGAAGGTGTCCATTGAACTTTTGACGCTGTCGGCTGAATTGCCCACTTTGATCATCGCTTGATCGATATTTTTTTCCGTTTGAATCGAATTTTTTAGTAAAGTATCGATTTCATCTTGGTAGTTGTTGATTTGCATTGTAAGTATTTTTAGAGTTTCGAGTGTGGTGGAAAAGTTTTGCGTATTTTTGTCGTTCATGATGGCATTCGTGCGATCCAGGGTATCGGAAAGTTTAAAGATGACACTGCTTAGTGCCTCATCGAGCCGTTTTATAAGGGAAGGTGCCGTTGGTATCGTAGCAATGTTTTCTTTTGACGTAATGAGTAAAGGTGAATTCTTAGTACCGCCCCCGATTTCAATAAACGCCAGCCCTGTAATTCCGAAAAATTTGAGAGTTGCGGTGGAGTCCGTTCGTATTGGAGTCCCCTTTTTAATTTTAAGTGTCAGTTCTACCTCTTCGCTGTTATTGGGATTGATTTGTATTTTCTGAACCAATCCCACATCAACGCCATGAAACTTGACTGTTGCTTCGGGGGCAAGACCGGAGATGGATTCGGTGATGTAGACTTTGTATTGATGGTATTGGCTCTCATCGTCGTTGTGTGTTCCAAGCCAAAATGCAAAAGCGATAAGCAAGCTGCTCAATAGCAAAACGAAAAGCCCCACTAGGGTGTAATTAACCTTGGATTCCATGCGTTGCCTTTTGAAAAAAATAATCGATAAGGGGGTGATCCACGGCGAGCACTTCGGTAAGCGTACCCTCTGCAATCACCTTTTTTTCACCCAATAATGAAAACCGATCGACGATGTGGTGTATGGTATCCAAATCATGGGTGACAATGACAACTGTCAGTCCTAAAAGATCCCGTAATTGCCGGATCAGTGTGTCGAACTGGCGTGAACTAAGCGGATCAAGTCCGGAGGTAGGCTCATCTAAAAATAAAAGCTTTGGATCGAGGGCTAGGGCGCGGGCTAGGGCGGCTCGTTTTACCATTCCTCCGCTGAGTTGACTGGGGTAGAGATGGATAGCGTGAGGGGGCAAGCCAACCAGATCGATTTTGAGTTTAATAAGTTCATGGATGAGGTTTGGAGGAAGATTGGTGTACTCTTCATACAGCAAGGCCATGTTTTCTCCCACGGTTAGCGAAGAGTAAAGGGCCCCTGATTGAAACAACACGCCCCATTTTCGACGCAGTTCTTGCGCTTCATTCAATGAGAGGTTGGCAATATTTTGCCCAAAAATATGAATGGATCCGCTGTTAGGAACTCCTAACATAATCATCTCTCGAAGCAAGGTTGATTTACCGGAACCGCTTCCCCCTAACAACGCATAAATTTCGTTTTCACGAATTGTACAGCTAATGGAATCGTGGATGAGATTTTCTCCCAATACGGTGACAATATCGCGTACTTCGATGACGATGGGGTTCATAGTTTGAGTTCCGTAAGGAGAATGGAAAAGAGTGCATCACATGCGATTACGAGAAAAATAGCGCTGACGACACTTTTGGTCGTATAGTGGCCGATACTCTCGGTATTGGAGGAGACTTGAAACCCTCGATAGGTCCCAACAAGTGCGATTAAGAGGGCAAAAAATGGCCCCTTCACGATTCCGATGATGAAATGTTTAATCGGCAATGCCCCTTGCAAGCGGTGAATAAATTCGGTATAGGAGAGATGAGCGTGTATATTGGCGATCACCATTCCTCCAAAAATACCGATAATGTCGGCAAAAAATATCAGTAAAGGCAAAACGATCATCAAGGCGATGACGCGAGGCCAAACTAAAAAGAGATAGGGATGAAATCCCATCGTTCTCATGGCATCAATTTCTTGAGTCATTTTCATCGCACCGATTTGAGCGGTAAAGGCTGAACCGCTTCGTCCTGCGATTACGATGGCGGTGATGAGAGGGGCGAGTTCACGTGTCAGAGAAATCCCGATCATATCGACGATAAGGATGTCAGCCCCGAATTTTTGAAGCTGAATAACACTTTGAAAGGCGATGACTACCCCGATCAAAAAAGAACTTACTGCAATAATAGGGAGAGCATTAAAACCGGCGGTGACGATGTGAGAGCTGATTGAACGATAACGGATGATGGAGGGGTGGCGCAGGCTGTAAAGCAAGATAATGAAAGATTCACCTAAAAATTTTAAAAAACCATCTATTCCTTGGAGTACAGCCACCGTTTTTTTCCCTAAAGAATAAAGCCATCCATCCCGGTTTGAGGGAGGTAGATCTGCATTCGGATGGGGATAAAGGAGACGATAGAGTCGAATATGCTCTTCTTTGCTGCCGGTGATACTAGATGAAAAGCCCTCTTCTTGAAATTTTCTAGAATATAAATGCCAAAGGGCCACCCCAGCGGAGTCCAGATGGGTAACATCGCTAATATTCCATGTGATGAAGGAATGGGGTATGTAGGATTCGAGCTGGGCTGCGACCTTGGCAAGATGATGGAGCGTCCACTCCCCGCTGCATAGGAAGAGGACTCCAGATGAGTCACTGACAATGTCAAGAGTGGCAGCTGAGGATTTTTGCATCCCCAATTGTAACGCATTTTTAGGTTAAAACGCGGCTTTTATCCCGGCATAAAGCATTCGTCCACGTAACGGCCCCCAGATGTGAGCTGAATCAAAGCTTACATTTGATGGATCTGTTCCATCATAGAAGAGAGGGGATTCACTATGTGTTTGGAGAGTATCAAAGAGATTTTTGGCTCCCGCATAAACGGTAAAATTTTTGTCGATGCTTTTCGAGAGTTTAAGATCAACGGTTGTGTAAGCAGGAGAGGTTGTGTTTTTAGGAGAAGTAAGGGCTAAGTCATTATAACGATCCGTGTATCCATAAGGAGCTAAATCACGCACTCCGACCCAGGTTGCTTCCGTATACAATTCCCATCCGTTAATGTCATAATCGACACTGAAACGGGCACGCTGCTCGATGGCGGCTAGAGACAGATGTGATTTATAGAGATCATCATAGCGATATATTTCATAAACACCCGAGAGGTTTAGCCCTTCCATAACTTCATAGCCGATGCTAATATCACCGTTTTTGACGCTTACCGTTTCAGAAAGATTTTGAAGGGTAGGGGTTCCTGAATCTTCATTGATATAAGCTAAATTTTTCACCTGTGTATAGGCAGCGGATAGGGTGACATTTAATCCATTGGCATCGTATGAGAGTGCATAGCTCGCCCCCCTTGATTTTTCCAGTTCCGTAATGGCCATAGCAAATCCGCTGTCGAGCAGCCCGTGTTCCGATTCAAAAAAGGTCAACGGTGCACGGTATCCCATTCCGGCACTGAGACGTGAAGTCAAATCATTGGTGTGGTTATGTCGCCAAAGAAAACGCGGTACAAGCATGGTTTCATCGATTTCATTGCCTTGGACTGTTTTGGCTCGCCAGTCGGTAGTGATTTTCGCACCGCGCACAGCGAGTGTCAGTTCGTTTTTATCATCGATCATCCATGCGTCTTGGGCATAAAGACCCAATGCGGTGTAATCAAAATCATCTTTATCCATCCCACTAATATCAAAAAATGCGACCGATTGAGAGCGTGCCGTTTCGATTTTGGCATCGGTTCCGTAAGTTAGAAAATGGTTGTTGTTGAAGGCATGATCGATTTTGATATCGCCAAAATAGGTTTTGTCGGTATTGAGATAATCCGCCCCTTCATAGAGGGAATCTTGAAACTGCTTGGCGTAGGCAAGCGTCGTTTGGAGGTTCATCTCGCCGTTGAGGGTATGGCGCTGTTTGAGGTAGATTTCATCGCGGGTTGTGTTGATCCGTTCTAACATTTCCATTGGTTGACCGGTATATACATTATTGACATTGCTTCCCATAAATGAGCTATCAAGGGCATTAGGATCATAACTGGCAACGGCAGAACTCTCAGAGACCATGGTTCCGCCAAATGAGTTGGACGTAAAATGGCTCGCTTTGAGTTCGATCGAATCATACGGTGAAAACTCATGTGTCATCATCAATGAGAGAGATTGATTTTCCAAACTCGGCGATTCACTGATCCCATTGTGATCGTTGTCTACTTGATCTTGCGTGTGATAGGCCGCCGAAACGAGTACGCCTGTTTTTTTATCGCCACTCATCGCTTCACCGAGGAGAGAGTAGTTTTTGGTTCCCAATGTTCCTAACGACAGATCCGTTTCAACCCCATTTTTACGCGGTTTTCGAGGAATAATATTGATCGTTCCCCCGATGGCTTCAGGTGCTGTGAGTGACGTTCCCGCCCCGCGAGCAATCTCGATACTCTCGATGTCCGCCGTGCCGATAGCGTCCATACCGTAAAAACTCGATACGGTTGAATTAAAAGGGATACCGTCGATCAATACCGTTGTATGTTCGCCCTTAAGACCGTTTATTTGTACCCGTTTAAGCCCGCAAATAGAACAACCTGTCGTGACACTGACCCCAGCTTCTTTTTCAATGGCTTCAGAAAGGGTAGAAGATTGTGTATGCTCAAGTTCTTTTTGATCGATCACTTCCGTTTTTTCAACCAAATCTTTGAGCAACCCTTTGTGTTGGATCGTAGTAGTTATAGAACCATCGACCGTGATGGTATCCAGATGCGCTTCATTGGCAGAGGCGAGGGTATAGATCGCGGCGCACGCAACGAGCGAAAATGTTTTTTTCATAGTAAACTCCTAAAAGGTTAAATATTTATAGATATGGTTTGTTTTGAATAAGGGTGATTTTAAGCCAGAGGAGGAGAGCGGTTACGGGTTTGAATGGATAACGAAACGGGGTACGAGACATTGTTAAAAGTAAATTTTTCGTAGTCATGATCTGGAGATGTGACGGTAACGGCATCCTCTAAAAGTGCGGGTGCATGAGAAAGTACACACACTTCACACGGTTCGCCATTATGATGACTATGGCTTAGTTCGTGAACGACACCGACAAAAAGGGAGAGGATAAACAGCAGTGCAAAAAGTCGTCGAAGCTTCTGCATTTATCCCCTTTTCAAAATATTAATGCCATTATACCAAATGGCATATTGTTTGCTTAGTGGCTAAGTATTGATAATTGAAAAGGTTTTGCAATGATAAAGAAAATTTCTATACTCTGTTTGTTGGTAACGGTTTCACTTTATGCCGGTATTGATAAGCATGAGTTGGACCAGCTTAAAGTGGGAGCATTGGTTGTCAAAGATTTAAACACCAAACATATTTTATACTCAAAAGATGGCGAAAAAAAAGTGAGTCCGGCCAGTTTAACCAAAGTGATGACGGCACTTTTGGCCATACAAAGTGGCAAGATGAATCACGCAGTAACGATTACGAGAGAGATGACCAAAGTGGAGCCCACGATAGCAGGATACAAGCGTGGGGATATCATTTTGATGTCGGATTTGGTCAAAGCAGCGATGATCAAATCGGATAACGATGCGGCAAAAGCGATTGCGATTACATTGGGCGGGGACGAAGAACATTTTATCGCTATGATGAATCTCAAAGCTCGGCAAATCGGGATGAATCATACCCATTTTAGCAATCCGTGTGGATACGATGGAGAGGAACATTATTCTTCCCCTAACGACTTATTAAAAATGACCGAATACGCTATTAAAAATCCAACCTTTAATACCATCAGCAAGCTCAATAATCATACGTACTATGCCCTTAATAAAGATAAATTAAAAGTATTTACCGCCTATACGCACAATCGTCTACTAAACCGCTATCAATATGCAGTAGGGGTTAAAACAGGTTTTACAAACAAAGCGGGGGCCTGTTTAATCGCCCGGGCTAAAAAAGATGGACGTGATTGTCTCATTGTTATGATGAATGCCAAAGAGGATCGCTGGAAAACGGCAAAAGCTATTTTTGAACAGGTGTTAGAGAGTTAAAAATTGATTTAAAAAGGCTTGATAAATAGCTGTTTTTTCTGCTCGCGTCATTGCCGCATGCGCCGGTGAAGTGGATGGAAGGATGACTTGAGCTACTTCCAAATCTTTAAAATTCTTACTAAACAGATCATAACTCTTTTTTCCGGTAAAGGCGATTGCTTTGATATTGGGGTAATGTTTTAAAAGGGTTCTGAAATCATTGGGGATACAATTTTTTAGATTGGTGTCGCTTGAATTGCTTCGTTCGCACGAAGCAATTACATCCCATAATCCGATCCCTTTTTCAAGACTGAATTGTTTTTTTGCTTCATTGTTTTCAAATTTTACGTTGAATATTTCTTCGATTATTGGCCAAAAAGCGTTTCGTGGATGGGCATAATAAAAAGAGTGTTCGAAGGATGCAATACTGGGAAAGCTCCCTAAAAAGAGGATGCGGGTATGTGCATTAATAATCGAGGGAAAAGGGTGAATAAATGGTTGCATGAGGCAATTTTACCTCATTTTACCTTCTCCTAAACCTCCTTTTGATACAATTCACTCACTAATTTATGGGTAAATCACCCACTCAAAGGAAAGCTATGAAGCGTGCTCTGCTTAGCGTCAGCGACAAAAGTAACATTGTAGAATTTGCCAAATCTCTTATTGGTTTGGATTATGAGATCGTTTCGACCGGAGGAACGTACAAAATGTTGCGTGAGGCAGGAGTGGATGCTATTGAGATTGATGATGTGACAGGATTTCCTGAGATGTTTGACGGTCGTGTTAAAACCCTTAATCCGTACATACATGGAGGAATTTTATTTCGCCGTGATTTGGATTCTCACGTCAATACGGCGATGGAATACGGCATTGTTGAGATCGATTTGGTGTGCGTAAACCTCTATCCGTTTAAAGCGACCATCGAACGTACCGACGATTTCGAAGAGATTATCGAAAACATCGACATCGGCGGTCCGGCGATGGTTCGCTCTGCGGCAAAAAACTTTACCGATGTCCATATCATTACCGATCCAAGTGACTACTCGGTCGTCCTTAATGCGATTCAAAACGGCTCAGATACTCTTGAGTTTCGTCGCAGTTTGATGATCAAAGCCTATGAGCACACCGCGGCGTATGACAGTATGATTGCCAACTACATGAACAAGCGTTTTAACAACGGCATGGGTGAGAAGCAATTTATTGTCGGAAACAAAGTGATGAATACCCGTTACGGCGAAAACCCTCATCAAAAGGGGGGCTTGTATGAGTTTGACACGTTCTTTAGTCAAAACTTCAAAACTCTCAAAGGGGAAGCGAGTTTTAATAACTTGACCGATATCAGCGGTGCGGTAAAAATCGCGGCGGCATTCGGTGATGAGAGTGCGATTTGTATTGCCAAGCATGGTAACCCGTGCGGATTCGCGATTCGTGACAATTTGATGGATGCCTATACCGAAGCGCTCAAATGCGATCCGATTTCCGCATTTGGCGGCGTGGTTGCGGTGAATGGTGTTGTTACTAAGGAGCTTGCCCTTAAAATGAATGAGATGTTTTTGGAAGTGATTATTGCCGGGCGAATAGATGATGAGGCACTGGCGGTATTTGAATCGAAAAAACGTCTTAAACTTTTTGAGTACGGCAGCGATCGTATCTCTCTTAGCAATGATGCAATTGACTTCAAACATATAGACGGCGGATTTGTGTTTCAGGATGCGGATCGTGTCGGTGATGATGAGGTTAAAAATGCCAAACTTGTTACCAAGCACACGGCAAGCGAAAGCGAGCTAAAAGATGCTGAAATCGCTTATAAAGTCGCATCCTTGACGAAATCCAACTGCGTGGTCTATGTCAAAAATTCGGCAATGGTCGCTGTTGGGATGGGAATGACATCACGTGTTGACGCGGCACGTTGTGCTCTCAAGAAAGCCGAAGAGATGGGATTGGATGTAAGCGGTTCAGCTTTGGCATCGGAAGCATTTTTCCCGTTTCGCGATTCGATTGATGCGGCGGCGGGTGCAGGCGTTAAAACCGTTATTCAGCCTGGGGGGTCGGTACGTGATGAGGAAGTCATTGCTGCGGCAGATGAGCATGGGATGTCATTGTACTTTACGGGAATCCGCCACTTTTTACACTAAAAACAGTTGCGTCATCAAGACGCAATCTTCAATCTGCTCTTTCTCCCGATACAACGCATTTCTCTTTTTAAACTTGATTGATTTTGACTCAACCTTTATGCTATAATTTTATAAAATATTATTACTATGATTTAACAGGAATTAAAATGTCAAAAAGTTTATACACGACGCTCGAAATCGCTCCTGGCGCAAGCGAAGCAGAAATCAAAAAAGCCTACCGAAAACTTGCACGTCAATACCATCCGGATGTCAATAAAGACCCATCAGCAGAAGAAAAATTTAAAGAGATCAATGCCGCTTATGAAGTGTTGAGTGATAAAGAAAAACGGGCTAAATACGATCAGTATGGCGATTCAATGTTTGGAGGTCAAAATTTCCATGATTTTTCACGCGCTCAAGGGGGGAATGTCGATCTAGATGAGATTTTGCGCAGTATGTTCTCCCAAGGCGGCGGAGGTTTTGGCGGAGGTGGCTTCGGCGGCGGAGGATTTGGAGGCGGTTTCGGAAGGACGGTGAACCTCGATTTGGATGCGAATGTGACTGTTCCTTTTGCGGTTGCAGTCCTGGGCGGGAAACATACCATTAATCTTTCGGGTGAAAGTTTTGATATCAAAATTCCTGCCGGTATCAAAAGCGGAGAAAAACTCCGTGTTCGTGGAAAAGGAAAAAAACACGGTTCACAAGTCGGAGATTTGTATCTTCGGATTGATATTGCACCTAATCATGAATATGAGCGTGAAGGGGATAATCTCGTTAAAACATTTACGGTTCCACTCTATGCAGCCCTATTTGGCGGAAAAGTAAGTGTCCAAACCCTGGAAAAAGAGGTAACGCTAAAAGTACCTGAAAATACCAAAAACGGTCAACGCTTCCGCCTCAAAGAGATGGGCGTTATGAACCGCCAAAGCGGCATACGAGGAGATTTGTATCTTAAAGCGAATATTGTTTTGCCAACCGTCGATTCGATCGACAGTGATTTGGTAGAACAGATGAAAAAATCCCTTCCTCAAGGAGTGTAAACATGCACCATTTTGATGAACCGGTCTATATGATCAGTATAGTTGCAAAAATTCTTGAAATTCATCCTCAGACCCTTCGACAGTATGAGCGTGAAAATCTGATATCGCCATCTCGATCGGATGGCAGAATTCGTCTTTATTCTCAGCGGGATATTGAAAAAATCAAAACTATCTTGCGACTCACGCGTGAGGTTGGGGTGAATCTTGCGGGTGTTGATGTTGTAATGCGTCTTAAAGAGAAGATGGAGATGATGGAGCAGGAGATGATAGAGTTGCGCTCGGCACTAGCAAGAATGCGTGCAAGCAGCGGGGTTCCTCCTGAAAAATCACTGGTCACCAAGCGCAGTATTTATGAAATGGTTATTTTTGATGACGATCTTTTGAAATAATGGTGCTGGATTCATTGACCGAGGCAGGATGGAAAAAAACTCTTGAAGATGAATTTGCTAAGCCTTATTTTAGCTGCCTTCAAGATTTGATAAATAAAGAAAGAGAAGAGTACGTCCTATTTCCTCCTCCTGATATGATTTTTAATGCATTCAATCTGACCCCATTTGAGTCGGTAAAAGTGGTTATTTTGGGGCAAGATCCCTACCATGGGTCAGGTCAAGCACATGGGCTTGCTTTTTCTGTTCCATGTGGAATCGACTTTCCTCCCTCGCTTCGCAATATTTTTAAAGAGCTTGGGGATGATGTTGGCTGTGATTTTTCTACAAATGGGGATTTGACCTCTTGGGCGATGCAAGGTGTGTTGCTTTTGAATACGTTATTAAGCGTCCGATCGGGTGAGCCGTTTTCGCATAAAAACTGTGGATGGGAAAAATTTACCGATCAAGTGATTCGGACGATAAGTGCACAGCTGGAACACGTTGTTTTTATCTTATGGGGAGCTCATGCGGGGAAAAAATCTTCGTTAATCGATGAGACTAAGCATCTTATTCTAAAAAGCCCCCATCCCTCGCCCCTTTCATCTTATCGAGGCTTTTTTGGCTCCAAGCCGTTTAGTCAAACAAACGACTACCTCGTAGAGCAAGGAATTGCTCCCATTGAGTGGTGCATCTCTAGCGAGCGTTAAAGGTCGCAAAAATTGCTAAATGGTCCGAGTACCCTTCACCCAGATGGTGTTTTGGAAACTTACGAGATTGCTGCCAGCGATAAGGTTTCCCTTTGTAAAAAAGATAAGGTGCATCAAAACGTCCAAAACTTCCGCGTATATACTCAATACCTTTACCGTCGGCTAGCGATGGAGAGATGATAATGTTATCCAATCCTTCATGATGGCCCCGGTATTCATGGCTCCATCGTTGATCTTCGGGTAATTCATACCATAAGTTGTAGGTGCAGTCATCACAGTTTTTAAGTCCGCTAAAGAGGAGTGGATTTTGATCGTCATCTATGGTTTTAAGAATATGGTTAATTCCCGTAATACCGTCTGTATTGTTATGTCTTCTGCTTTTGGTAAAGGTACGATATTCTTCATAATGAGAATTAAAGTCTCCTAAAAGAATATATGGTTCATTTTCATCTAAATTATCAATAAGATTTTTGAGAACTTTGGCGCTTTGAATACGCATACTTTCCGGCCCGCTTTTGGATTTCCAGTGATTGACATAGACACGTAGATTCTTGCCATTGATATCAATTTTTGTTTCGAGAATATCACGAAAGGATCGGCTTGAACTTACGGAATGACTAAGTGCACTTTTGATTGGGAATTTGCTGAGGAGTGCAGGTGCAACACTAGTGTTTTTAGCACGGGCAAAAGCATAATAAGGGTAGTAAACTCCCTGACGGTTAAGCTCAGCTTTAAGTTCTTTGAGTGCGGTTTCGGATTCGATTTCTTGCAGTCCTATGACATCGGCACCGATATCTTTAATAACACGTGCAGTATTACGTAACTTAATGCGGTGCATCTCTTCGTTCCATCCCCATGATGTATTGGGGACATATTGTTCATATTCGGTTCCATTATCGTTCATATCGAACAAGTTCTCTACATTATACGATGCGATTTTCACTTCAGTGCCTCCCAAAAATGTAATACTTATGAGTAAAAGTAAAAAAAATCTCATACTTCTATTCCGTTGAGCCGTAAGAGATTCTTGGTTTCGCATTCACGCCCCATCATCTCCATAAAAAGCTTTTGCATGCTTTGAGACCCACCGCCACCTAGAACAATCTCTTTATAGCGCTGTGCAAGGTCCGAATCGAAAATACCTTCATCCACAATCGCGTAATAGGCATCGGCACTGAGGACTTCTGCCCACTTGTAGCTGTAATATCCTGCGCTGTATCCGCCGCTAAAAATATGGCTAAAACTGTTTTGAAATTTGTTATAAGAGGGAGGCTTAATAAGTGCCGTTTTCTCTCTGATAGAGTCAAGGAGAGATTGAATCTCGTCACCTTGGTAGAGTTTTAAATGAAGCTCAAAATCAAAGAGTGAAAATTCAAGCTGACGAAGCATAAAGAGGGCGCTTTGAAAATTTTTGGCACGGATAAGTTTAGCGATCATTTCATCATTGAGTGTTTCACCGCTTTGGTGATGTTTGGCAAAGAGTTTGAGAACTTTGGCTTCGTAGGCGAAACTTTCCAAAAACTGAGATGGAAATTCCACCGCATCCCATTCAACTCCGTTTACGCCGCTGACGCCATGTTCCTGAACACAACTTAGGACATGATGTAGTGTGTGCCCCATTTCATGAAAGAGGGTAACGACATCGTCATGACGCAAAAGGGAAGGAGAGGTAGGAGATGAAGGAGGGAAATTACAAACGACAAAGGCGCTTGGGAGATGGGTATCTCCTTGGGTATCTACGAAATGGGTCTGAAAGTTATGCATCCAAGCCCCGCCGCGTTTGTTTTTCCGAGCTTCGAGATCAAAATAGATGCGTGCACGCAATATTTGTCCATCGTAAACATCCACCATGGTTGCTTTTTCATCCCAAAGGGGCTCATCGACAGGGACAAATGAAATTCCAAACATTTTATTCAGAAATTCAAACATCCCCTTCATCACCGATTTTTGTTCAAAATAGGGGCGATATTCCTCTTCATCAATGTCATATTGCGCTTTTTTGAGGATTTCACCGTAAAAAGCCGTGTCATAGCTTTGGAGATCGATGCCATCGGCAATGGTACGCAGCTCGTCTATTTCCCGTTCGGCCTGTACGCGAGACGTTTGAGCCAATTCATTTAAAAATTTCAGAACGCTTTGGGTATCCGGTGCCATTTTAGAAGCGAGTGAGTAGTCGCTGTAGCTCTCAAAACCTAAAAGGTGTGCCATCTCTTGACGAAGGCGCATAAGCTCATCGATGATAGTTCCATTTTGAGGGGCACGGGTGGTATAGGCACGATACAGTTCTTCACGGATTGCACGATTGGGTCCGTACGTCATATAGGCGATGTAAGAAGGCATTTGGAGGGTAAAACGATATTTCGTTACTCCGTCGTCTTCAAATTTTGCATCTTCGAGGTCCCCTTGAGATATTCCCTGTACATCGGATGGATTGGTAATAATTTTTTCGTAGGCATTGGTAGCATCGAGAACGTTTTGAGAAAAATCATTGGTCAGCGTACTTTTTCGTAAATTAATTTCGGCAAGGCGCTTTTTGGAGGTTTCATCCAAATGAGCCCCTGCGAGTTCAAAATGGAGAATATTCAGATCGATGATACGGCGCTGTTGGAGGTTCAGCCCATCATACTCATTTGTTTTTACTGCTTTGAAGGCATCATAAATAGCAAGATTTTGCCCTACAAACGTAGAGTAATCGGTGAGTATCGGAAGGGAGTCGGCATATACTTTTTGGGAAAGTTCGGAATTATTGACGGCATTGATATGGGAAAGCGGGGTGAACAATAATTCCATCTCCTCTTCCATCGTATCAAACGGCCGTACGAAATTGTCATACGTCTTATCGTTAATTTCGAGTAAAGCGGCAATAGTTTGATAGTTTTTTTCGATCAGAAGATTTAAATCATCCAAAAAGGTCTCTAGATTGAGTTTAAAATGGGTAAAAGGTTGCATCGTTTCTCCTAAAATATCTGTTATTGTAGTAAAGTGTTTCAAAAAGTATTCTATAATATGGCAATTTGTCATAAAAGGACGTTTATGGGCTCAAGAGCCAAACTGTTATTTCGTTATATTTTTGTCGGAGCACTATCCTTATTTCCTTTGATTTTAGTTTTGACTGTAGTTAATTATTTGAAAAATTTGGGAGTTAGTGCGTATTTTTCTTTGCACGATTATACCAACTCGTTTGAGATAACCATCATCCTTATGGTGGGAGTTATTGGTGTATTTGCACTGCTTGGATTTTCAATCGAGAAATACGGACGTTCTATTTTTGTCTCGATGATCGATAGTACGTTTGAAAAAATTCCGGCTATCCGTTCTGTCTATTCAGTCTCTAAAAAACTTGCGGCTATGCTCTCAGGCGGTGAAGACGGGACAAAAAAAGAGGTTGTTTTGGTTGAATATCCAAAAGAAGGACTCTGGGTTCCGGCATATTTGCTCAATCGCCATGAAAATATCTGCGTGTTGTTTATCCCGACCTCTCCGAATCCGACCAGCGGATATACGGTATTAGTGGATGAATCAATGATCAAAAAAACAACCCTTACCCTTCAAGAGGCGTCGTCCTTTATTATCAGTATGGGTGCTGATTTTCCACAAAAAGAGGAAGTCTCAATGCTTATTCAAACTCATCGTATTTAGGCTCAAGTGCTTTGAACGTCTCAATAAGATTTTTTTGATACTGGGGGGCGAGTTTGTAGAAGGTTTCAATCGTCCGTTCCCCCTCTTCTTGTGTCAAAGAGGTGTCGATAATTACATAAGAGAGATAGACGGTATTTTGATCGATGGAGAGGTGCAAATTTTCTAACACTTCATTTTCTTGCAGTAAAAAATCGTACAAGCTCTCAATATTCTCTTGGGGTATCCGGCACAAGGCTGAATCGGCAATGATCACCCCATTGTCATAATAATTGATGTCGAAACGAGAGGTCCCAGACTCAAACCGCCAGCTTCGCTGTGAGCGTCTGGAGAGGGTGACATTGATCCCCAGTTTTTCCAGTATTTTTTCGATCAAAGCGACAACACCTGAGGGTTTATACCCTTCCCGTCTGCGTTTGGCAACGTCAAGTTTTGTGCCGCATTTGGGACAATAATCATTTTGTATGGACGATTCAAGAATGAGGTTTTTACACGATACGCAACGGAGTATGTCGATTGCACCAAGGGCCAAAAATTCATCCAAAGCTTCTTGGAGGAGATAATAGGGGAGAGCAAATCCAAGATTATTGGAGTTTTGGATAATAAAGGTGTTGACGCCGATTACTTCTCCAGCTTCGTTTAACAGAGGTCCTCCGCTGTTGCCTGGATTGATAGCTGCATCAAATTGGATGTATTCAACCTCTCCTTGCAGTCGTATCGCTTTGGAAATAATCCCCTCTGTTGTGGAGTAATTCAGACCGTAGGGGTGACCTATGGCAATAACCGTATCTCCATCGCTTATCGAACTGCTGCAAAGGGTTAAGTGATGGTTGGGATTGAGTGGTTCGGGAGAGCGGATAAAGGCTAAATCATATCCAGCATCGTCATAAATTACATTCCCAATAGCTCTTGGAAGGGTTTTGGTACTGATAATGACCTCTTTTAATCCGGCCACAACATGAGAATTGGTAATAATCAACTCACCGATGACAAAACCACTGCCCGTTCCGTAAGGGGTCATGATTTGGACGATGCTTTCAATGGAGGTTTCGAGGGTTGCTTGAGTGAGTGGCTTCATCTTTAAACCTCCTGATAATCAAGATTTTTGATTTGGATATAGAAGCTTTGGCTGAAATGATCGAGGTCGATGTAGTTGAGCTCATTGGCAAAATTAGTCAAATTTTTGTAGCGATTTTGATAGGGAGAGAGAGCAGAATCAATGGCATTGGCGATAGCTTCTTTGTTAAATATTTTTCGCGTACTGTCGTAGAATAAAGTTTCTCCTTCTGCCACAAAAAAATTCGATGCATAGATTTGAACATGCAGATGAAATAAAGCCCGCAATGAAGGATGAATGCCGTAATTGAAGAGAATATACAGGGCAATATAGCGGTAAATGGTGGAGATAACGTAGGTAATATGGTTGTTTTTATACCATCGGACTTTGGCCAGTGATTCGTCAATAAAGTCTGCAATGTCATCGTGCATGGCCTGATCAAACGGAGAAAAAGTCGTAGGAGCGCTGTAAAACTGGGTTGAAAATATTTCAAAACTCATTGACTCAAGGGTATCGAGATAGCTTTCCAAATCGCTGTTTTTATCTTGGGTGAGCTTTTCATCTTCTAAAAAATAGGTGTTTATTTTTTCATTGATCTCTTTGGCCATTTTTTTATGGGGGATGAGAAGATAATCGATTTGAAGTAATAAGGCTAGATAGCTAAACGAGGCCATTCCGCTGTTGTCATTGGAAAGGAGACCGACCAAACTGGATTTGGTTGCAGCGATCCATTCGCGCATGCTGTCATAATAGCGGTGGAGTTTATCCAGACTAAGCGGGGTAAGATGGTCGTATTCCAAAAGAGCGGATGAATCAAATTCGCTTGCAATAAACTCTTTTTCAAAATCGGCATTCAGTGCGAGTTCTCGAAGCGGAAAAAATATTTTTTGAGG
The DNA here is from genome assembly GCA_038329855.1 of Campylobacterales bacterium. Taxonomy (GTDB): domain Bacteria; phylum Campylobacterota; class Campylobacteria; order Campylobacterales; family Sulfurimonadaceae; genus Sulfuricurvum. Next base: position 20,181 of record JBBQNL010000005.1, on the reverse strand, counting down.
GGTGATGGTTGTATTATGAATCTTAACTCCCAAAGAAACAATGTCCTCTTTTTGGCGAAAACGACAATACGTGAGTTGAAAGTTACGCTCTAAAAATCGTCGTTTCATTGCAACATGCAGCGCAGAGCTTTGCGCAATTTTTGCAATCGCTTTAAACTCTTTTACGGTTACCTCTCCATGAATAATGGCGCTTCCTTGAGCTAATTTAAAGGTAATGCCATGATCGTTACTGTTGATTTCTAAGTGTTTTGGGTCATTGGCATGTTGAAGTGATTCTAAAAAATATCGATACCCTAGCAGGATATCATTGGAACTAAATGCAGCTGCGGATAAATCAAAAAGCTCCTGTTCTTTTGGATTGGGAAGGGCGTGAATACTTCTGCCGTAATGGGGAGGCGACGGTTCTTTCATCGAGTTCCACCATCTTTTGAAAAAAGCTAAAAACTTCACATATTTCCTTTGGCCGCTAAAAACCAAATCTTAGTCAAAGCAACCTTAAAGCGACAATAAAATATAATGCGAATAATTCTAATGAGGAGGTTGTATGGGTTACAAACGTGTATTGGTAAAGTTCTCGGGTGAGGCTTTGGCTGGTGAAAACGGTTATGGCATCGATACAAAAATCCTCAAATTCATTGCAACAGAGATTAAAACTTTGGTAGATGCAGGCATTGAAGTGGGAATCGTCATTGGTGCTGGGAACATTATTCGCGGAGTAACTGCAGCAGCTGACGGTGTTATCAGCCGTACAGCGGGTGATTACATGGGAATGCTGGGAACGGTTATTAATTCGGTAGCACTTCAAGAAGCGTGTGAGCACGAGGGAATGTTGGTACGTGTTCAAAGTGCCATTAAGATGGAACAGATTGCTGAAGCCTTTATCGTCCGTCGAGCCGTACGTCATCTAGAGCATGGCCGTGTGGTAGTGTTCGCTGCAGGTACTGGTAATCCTTTCTTTACCACCGATACGGCGGCAACGCTTCGTGCGGTAGAGATCGAAGCTGAGGTGATCATTAAAGCGACTAAAGTCGATGGTGTGTATGATAAAGATCCGAAAAAGTTTGCGGATGCGGTCAAGCTTCCGACTCTTGGATACGATCAAGCACTCCAAGACCATATCAAAGTCATGGATGACACCTCTATTGCCTTGGCAAAAGAGAACAAGCTTCCGATTATCGTATGTGACATGTTTACTCCCGGCAATTTGTTGAGCATTATTCAAGGCAACTTTGAAAATTGCTCAATCGTACAATAAATTTCAGACATAAGGATATTAGATGAGACTAGAACAATTAACCGCAAAAGCATTAGAAACAGCAAATGTTGATCGTTATCAGTTGGCACTCGCCGTAGCAAAACGCTCAGATCAGCTTCAAAACGGTGCTCCAACAAAGCTCAATGTTGATTTGAAAAAAATGAAAGCTGCTGATGTTGCTTTGATGGAGATAGCCGAGGGGTTTGTCACTATCAAAGGTTTTATCGACAAAGCATAATCCCACAATAAAGTCGTATCATTGAGCCAAATCGATATTGAAGCCATCAAAAAAATCAATGATATACAGCGCGCCCATGCGTATTTATTTGAACGAATTCCGTCTTCCGCACTTCTTGAACAGGCCTTTAACTTAGCATCGGATGCCCATGAGGGGCAATGCCGTAAAAGCGGTGAGCCCTATATTGTTCACCCTATTTTAGTAGCGGGTATAGTTGCCGAAATCACGGGTGATGAAGCGATGGTGATTGCCGCATTGCTGCATGATGTGGTCGAAGATACAGCGATCACAATTGAAGAAATCGGATTTGATTATGGTTCGGACGTCGCCCATTTAGTGGAAGGGTTGACGAAAATCGATATGATTCGTGATGCGGAGCTTATCCCCTCGGATTCGGATCAAAAACTGGTCGCTTCTGCCCTTACGTTTCGTAAAATGCTCTTGGCTTCCATCGAAGATGTCCGTGTTCTGGTCGTAAAGTTGTGCGACCGATTGCACAATATGCTTACTCTCGATGCCCTTTCTCCCGCCAAACAGCATCGAATTGCCGAAGAGACTTTGGTGGTGTATGCTCCTATCGCACACCGCTTGGGAATATCCTTTCTTAAAAATCTTCTTGAGGATTTGAGTTTCCAATATCTTTTTGTCGAAGACAAGCTTGCAATTAAGAGTTATTTAGACGAAAATTTCCGTTCTATCAATGAACGATTAAGTGAATTTTGTGAAAAACTAACCCAGATTTTACTTTCAAACGGAATGTGTCACGATGATTTTGAAATTTTAAGCCGTGTCAAGCACGATTATTCCATTTATTTGAAAATGCAGCGAAAAGGGATCAGTATCGATGAGATTCTTGATCTCTTGGCGGTTCGTATTTTAGTCAAGAGTCCGATTGACTGTTATAAAGTTTTTGGGATGGTCCATCTAAATTTTCAGCCATTGAGTGCCCGCTTTAAAGATTACATCGCAATTCCCAAAGAAAATGGCTATCAGACCCTGCATACGACGGTTTTTGATGAAAGCGCTATTTTTGAAGTTCAAATTCGTACCACCGAGATGCATGCAACGGCAGAACTGGGTGTTGCAGCACACTGGAAATACAAGAGCGGAGGAAATAATGCGATCAACTTGGATTGGCTCCATAACCTCCAATACCAGAATGAGTCGGTAGAAGCGTTTTATGAGTTGATCAAAAACGATCTCTACAGTGACGACATAACTGTTTTTTCTCCCAAAGGAAAAGCATTTACCCTCCCTAGAGGGGCGGTATGTCTTGATTTTGCGTATGCCATTCACTCCCAAGTGGGTGACAGTGCCGAGGGGTGCTTGATTAACAAAGAAAAAGCAAGTCTTTTGTCGGAGCTTCACAACGGTGATGTGGTTCGAATCGTCAATGCATCCGATGGAAAAAAGATTACGCGATGTACGTGGATTGATACGGTAAAAACTTCACGAGCCAAGTCGAGTATGCGGGCTAATTGCAACGGACGGATACGTTCTATCGATCACGACAGCGGCGTCAATATTCTCTCATCGGTTCTTCGTTTACCTGCTGATAAAGTGCATGAGATTTTAGAAAAAGTAGAAATGTCCGATCAATGGTATCGAATCCCTCGCGAGCTTGATTTTTTCAAAGAGGTTCTCAATCGTATCAAAGAAGAGATGCAGTCAAGCAGCCGTTTTGGTGCATTTTGGACACGTGATCGTTTTAAATTAAAATCTTTTCTTTTTAACTCCATTGAGGTAATGACGAACCATAATATTTCGGATGCCGTTTTTGATTATTGCTGTCATCCCAAATCAGGTGATGAGATTGTGGCCTTTTATCAAGAGGGCAAAGCCCATATTCATCATAAAATGTGCAAATACGCGAGTTCAATGATCGATGAACATCTCCCAATGTTGTTTGTACAGTGGAAACAGCAGCACTTTAGCCGTTACCATCTCATCATCAGTATGGCCAATGCGAAAGGATCTCTTGCGGATTTACTCACCTACATGGCTAAAATGGATGTTGATATCAACAGTATTGAGCTTGGAAAGACCAAGTCTGAACATACACAATACTGCGAGATGGAATTTCAAACCTTGGAACGCGATTTGAACAAACTACGCTCCAAGCTCGATAAAAAAGGTAAAATCATACAATTTTTTCGGACCGACGATGCGTACCGAAGCCAAGGATAGAAAATGAATGATCAAATTAAAATTGCATTGCAAGAAATACAACGCGGAACAGCCGAAATTATTGATGAAGCGCGTTTAGAGGCGCTTCTCAAAAATTGGTTTGAAAAAAAAGAAACTTATACCGTAAAAGCTGGATTTGATCCCACTGCTCCTGACTTGCATCTGGGACATACGGTACTCCTGCAAAAGCTTGCCGCCTTTCAAAAATACGGTGCTCATATCCAGTTTTTGATCGGTGATTTCACCGCCCAAATCGGGGACCCGACCGGTAAAAGTGAAACCCGAAAAAAATTGCTTCCGGCGCAGATCGAAGAGAATGCGCAAAGTTATAAGAGTCAAGTTTTTAAAATTTTGGATCCAGAAAAAACCACCGTTGTTTTTAATGCTGACTGGATCAATGCCTTGGGTGCGGCGGGGATGTTGGAGCTTACAACGACGTTTAACGTAGCACGTATGTTGGAACGGGATGATTTTGACAAACGGCACAAAGCCGGAATTTCGATCTCCATCAGTGAATTTTTATATCCATTGCTACAAGGGTATGACAGCGTTCATCTAAAAAGCGATATAGAAATCGGCGGGACGGATCAGAAGTTCAATCTTTTGATGGGTCGTCATTTGCAACGTGCTTATCAAGTGGGTAAAGAACAAGCGGTCTTGATGATGCCTATTCTTGAGGGGCTTGACGGAGTGCAAAAAATGTCGAAGAGCTTGGGAAATTATATTGCCGTTGCCGATGAACCCAATGAGATGTACGGAAAAATACTAAGTATCAGTGATACATTGATGTGGCGATATTATGAGCTTTTGAGCACCCTTAGTTTGAGCGAAATCGAGGCATTAAAGAATGGGGTTGAGGATGGTTCTCTTCATCCGAAAAAAGTCAAAGAGGCGTTGGCATTTGAGATTACGTCCCGTTTCCACACGACAGATCAAGCTCAAGGGGCAGCCCAAGAGTTTCAGCGTGTGCATGGGCAAAGCGAGATTCCGAGTGAAATGGATGAATACGCGTTTGAGGGACCGATTTGGATCGCAAAATTATTAGTGGATGCAAAGTTAAGCCCATCAACGTCTCAAGCACGTCGGGATATTAAGCAAGGCTCTGTTAAAATAAATCAAGATAAAATAGACGATGAACAGCTACAACTCGAAGAGGGCGAATACGTCGTGCAAATCGGTAAGCGAAAATTTGCCAGAATAAAGGTGTCTTAATGAGTTTCAAACCACTTCAAATCGGTAAATATACGATTCCAACTCCCATTGTACAAGGTGGTATGGGTGTGGGGATCAGCTGGGACAGACTCGCCGGCAGCGTTTCACTCGAAGGCGGTCTTGGGGTTATCAGTTCAGTAGGAACGGGTAATTATGGAGATAAGGCCTACTCAGATAAACTCGTTGCAGGTCGTCCCTTGGAAGCAGAAAACTTCTATTCGAAAAAAGGGCTTGTCGCGATTTTTGAGAACGCTCGAAAAATTTGCGGAGATGCTCCGTTAGCGTGTAATGTTTTGTATGCGATTAATGATTACGGCCGAGTCGTCACTGATGCGTGCGAAGCAGGTGCAAACATCATTATTACCGGTGCAGGACTGCCAACAAATATGCCGGAGTTTACGGTTGATTATCCGGATGTTGCCTTGGTTCCTATCGTTTCATCCCCTAAAGCACTATCTATTATATGCAAACGATGGCAAAAGCGTTATAACCGTCTTCCGGATGCGGTGATTCTAGAGGGACCTAAAAGCGGCGGACATCAAGGGTTTACCTACGAGCAGTGTGCAATGGATGAATATCAGCTTGAAAATCTGGTGCGTCCTGTCGTTGAAGAAGCCGCATTATGGGGAAATATTCCCGTTATAGCAGCAGGCGGTGTTTGGGATAAAAATGATATTGATGCCATGATGGCGTTGGGTGCATCGGGTGTTCAGATGGGTACCCGTTTTATCGGAACTTATGAGTGTGATGCGCATGAAAATTTCAAGCAAGTTTTGATGGATGCGAAAGAAGAGGATATTACGTTGATGAAATCTCCGGTGGGTTATCCTGCTCGAGGTGTTCGTACCAATCTTCATGGTCTGATTGACACACGAACGGGTCCTGCGATCAAATGTATTTCTAACTGCGTTGCGCCGTGCCACCGCGGTGTTGAAGCTAAAGAGGTCGGTTTTTGTATTGCTGATCGTTTGAGTGATGCGTATATGGGGAATTTGGAATTTGGTCTTTTCTTTTCAGGGACGAATGGATACCGTATCAATAAAATTATCTCCGTCAAAGAGTTGATGGAGAAGTTGACGCAAGGCGAATAGTTTGCCTATGATAATCCGATTTTTATTTGCCCTTTTATTCTTTGTATCGCTGCTTATAGGGTCATCTGAAGACACAGTACGATTGGAAAAAGCGCAAAAGGCGATTCAAAGTGGTGATGAAATTGAGCAATTTCGCGGCTATAATGAATACAAGTCTCTTTATACGAAAGCCTTGAGTGCGAAAAATACCCAAATGGTTAAAGAAGCTCTTGAGGGAATCGTGAAGGGGGGGAATCTCCTGGCCATTGACGTGACGAAGTACAAGTCTGAATTGGCTAAATTATCCCCTATTTCCAATGTACCGCCTGCAACCGTTGCAGTTGCCCAGTCTGCAGAGGTTAAACCCAGCGAAAAGAGTCAAAAACCGCTTGAATTTCCAAAAGAATATCAAAAATCCTCCCCTGTTTTAGCCCCTCCTACTGCACAGCTTGCCAAAGAACCTGAAGCGTTAAAAGTTTCAGATACGGTCTCTGTTTTAAAACATCACCGTTTATTGGAATTAAAAACCAAAGATACGGGGATCGAGCTGCTTTTTGACACGGTGATTGATTCAAAAGAGGTTAAACTTTCTAAAATTATTGAATCAGATAAGCAGCGGTTTCGCTACATCATCGATATTGACGGAGCAGCGATTTCACAAACAAGGGTCATGGACTACAACTCACTTCAAAAGATTCGTATCGCACAGTATGATCTTAGAACGTTGCGCATTGTCATTGAAAGCACTAATGCTATTGCGATCAAGCCTCTTTATAAGGGAACTTCTTTCTATATCGATTTAGCCTCAAAAAACGATCTTAAGTCCCCTCCTGTTATCTCTTTAAGTACGGTTCCAGTACAGGCTCCTGTTGTTATGCAAGAGCCACCTTTAAGTATATTGCCTCCCCCTTTATTGAATGTGACCCCAAAAGATCGAAGTAAAAAAGTTATTGTTATCGATCCAGGGCATGGCGGAAAAGACAGCGGTGCCGTAGGAAACGGGCATATGGAAAAAGATATCGTTTTGCAAGTGGGGCTTCAACTTGCCGAAGAATTGCGTTCGATGGGATATACGGTTCATATGACGCGGTCAAATGACACGTTTATTGAGCTCAAAGATCGGACAAAATTTGCCAATGATAAATCGGCGGATCTTTTTTTATCGGTTCATGCGAATGCAATCCCGAAAACCTCAGATGCGAATGCGGCGTACGGGATTGAAACATACTACCTTTCTCCTGGAAGAAGTGAGCGGGCCATGCGGGTTGCTGCTTTGGAAAATTCCGAAGACATGAGTGAAATGGGGGCTTACGGTAAGCTCAGTTTTTTGAATGTCTTAAACAGTGAAAAAATTATTGCTTCGAATAAACTGGCGATCGATATACAAAAAGGGGTTCTCAATAACTTGCGAAAACAGTATCCGAATGTTAAAGACAACGGTGCGCGTGAAGCCCCATTTTGGGTTCTGGTTGGGGCGCAAATGCCGGCTATTTTGTTTGAAATGGGTTATATCAGCAATCCCGAAGAGTCAGCTCGCATAGCAGACACACGGTATCAGAAATGGATGGTAGACGGGATGATTGATGGTGTCAAGCACTATTTTGCCAACAACCTCTAGTAATTAGCACGATTTGGAAGGTTTAGTAATCAAAATTTCAGGTTATAGCTTAAAAACCAGTTTCTCCCCTCTCGCACTATTCCGCCATCCGTAGAATAGTAATAGCTTGGCTGGGTCACTTCTGCGTCAAAAAGATTTTTAATGGTGAGTCTGATCTCACTGGCGGATGAAAATCTATAGGTTACCGTTTCATCAAAAATATGAACTGCATCCGAAGTTGCATCATTCTCAACCCACGATAATTGAGTTTCAGTTGTTTCTGAGAAATATCGCCACGTTGTTCCCAATGATAGCGCTTCACTTGGACGATAGACATACATTGCTTTGAGCATTACTTTGGAAATGTCGGGCATGCTTTGGTTAATATTTCCACCTCCGCTGACAGTTGACGATCCGCTACCAAAGTCGCGAGTGTCTGGTTCAGCAGGAAGGGTGTATTGGGTATCAAGGTAGGTCGCATTGAAATATAGGTTGTGCTCCATTGCCGTACGATAAAAATATTCAAACTCTAGCCCTTTACTGTACCGATCTTTAAAGTTTTGGTATCCCGGATCAGTGTTTGGAAACTCTTCAAGATCGATAATATTTTTTAATTGCGAATAAAAGAGATTGAGTGAAAACTTATGATTGAGATTCGGTGTATAAATAGCTACTGCTTCATAGGTATCGGTTTCTTCAGGGACGATAGTGCTATCTCCAGCACGGGTATTGATATGTCCATTTTGATAGGCCTCAATCAGCGTAGGAACACGAAAGGCCGAGCCGTAGAGGAGTTTAAAAATCGTATTATCGGTGGCTCGATAGACGAGCCCGGCTCTTTTACTCCATTGTGTTCCATAATCCGAGTAGTCATCCGCTCGTAATCCAAGAACTAGATCAATATTATCGGTGACGGATATTAAATCTTGAACATAACCATAAGCAATGGTTCGGCTAGTGTCTTTTGGTAGCAGGGTCGTCGTTGGATTGGCCCAGAAGGCAGACTCTTTTTCTTCTCGATATCTAAAATTATCATAATTAGGATGATTTAAAATAGCATCTTTATTTTGCGTAATCGTATTTTCAATGCTGCTATAAAACTCATCCTTGGTAATATTAACTTGACGCGCCCCTACCCCTATTAGAATATCATTGGATTGGATTGGTGGGAGGGTCAAGATAGCTTCGGCTTCGAGGTTTTCTTCGATTGAGTTTTCACGGGTATAAAAGCCCTCTTGCATATCAATATCCACGATTGCAAACTTATCAGCAATTGAAGTAACAAGATCTGTATTCTCTTTTAAGTCAAATTCTCGATGAGAAAAACTGGCTTTTGTTTCCAATTTGTAATCATTAAAAGATTTTTTATAGGAGAGTTGTGAGAAAAAATAGCTGTTGATATGGTCTTGATCTCTCTGTGGTATAGGATTTAAATATCCTTCATAACTGTAAAAGTTTCCATACGTACTTTGTTTTAAACGGGTCAAAAATTCAAATCCCCCATTGATCGCCTTAAAACCAATCGAGAAATCCTTCATCGCTTCCTCTGTTTCCTGATTCTGGTCTTTGACTGGTAATGATTTGTCATTTTGTTTATAATAGCCATCAGCAAACAATTTCCAATTATCGGTAGAGGTGTTCAGATTGGTTCCTGCTGCCCGATATTGGTAACTTCCTGTTCCCAAGAAGAGTTGATTTTCTTTTGTGCTACTTCCTAGCTTGGTGATAATATTGATCGTTCCGTAAAACGCACCGGCACCATATAGAGTAGAGTTTGGGCCGCGTAGAACTTCTATTTTTTCAACCAGCTGCATCGGAAAATCCATGTAGAAATAACTGCTTCCTAGCACTTCATTGTTGATAGCTACCCCATCGATCAATATTTTGATCTTATCGGAGAGATAAGCATTGGGATTTTTTAACCCTCGTACGGTAGTCATAGTGTAACCCATAGGACTCAGTTGCATCTGAATACCGGGAAGCATGTCCAACGCTTCGGCAATCGTTTGGATGCCGGCATCTCGGTAGGTTTGCGCATCGATCACCGTGACAACTGAGGGGAGATAATCAACATTGAGTGATTTTTTGGTCGCTATTTCACTGACATCGTTTATGAGAGATTCGAAATCGTTTGAATCAGTAGATTCGCTAGCATGGGCTATTATATGAGCAGACAATACGACGGAGAGAATATATTTTTTCATTTTCAGCACTTTGGATAAGGATATATTAGATCCATTAATTTAATATATGTTATAGTCTAATTGCTAATAGAACAATAAAATGGTGAATATATGAGTTTTTTATGTGAGGAAAAGAAAAATTGATACGTAATTTTTTCAGTTTATTGCTTGTTTTATCTATTTCTTCCTCTTTAACCTTGTTGCATGCATCAGTATATGACGATGAAGTGTTAACTATATACTCGAAAATTCTCCCGCGTATGATCTTAATGAGCACGAAAAAAAATAAGTTTAAAGACAAAATTTCGATATGCATCGTTCACGATAAAGTGGATGCGAGGGCTGCTGACGCATTGAGGGAAAAAATATCTTCAGAATACCCTGAAGGAATCAAAAATTTAAAAATAAAAATGACAGATACCGTTTATGCAGATATAGAGTCATGTCATGATGCGCAGATGGTCTTTTTGTTTGACAGTAGTGAATCCAATATCAAAAAAGCGGCCGATTTTTCCAACAAGAATGCCATGATAAGCATGTCCTACGATGCAAAATATCTTGAAAACGGGGTAGCATCCTCTCTTTTTTTAGGAAGAAAAGTGGTTCCGTATATCAATATGAGTGCTTTTCGACTGGCAGGGGTTGATCTTGATAATACTTTGCTGCGAGTTTCAAAAATTTACAGCGAGGATGGGCAATAATGCGAAGTATCAGTATTGAAATAAAAATGCTCATCGGTGTTGTCTTGTTTGCCTTGTTTATTGTAGGAACAGAGCGCTATTTATTATCTGAAAATATTGTGGAACAATTTAGCGAATCAGAAAAATCAAAAAATAATTTATTGATCGATACGATTTCCCCGGTCATTGCATTGAATATTTCACTCGGATTAAACGATGCAAATCAAGAGTATTTAGATTTAATAGCAAAACAAAATACCGATTTGGTCACTATGGAATTAATCGATACAAAAGGGAATGTACTTTATCGCTACATAAAAAACAAAAAAGATATCTCCAAGGAAAATCGTGACACCTTGCATGCTTACAGCAAAAATATTTTAGATCCTATTACGAATGAATCCTTTGGAACGATGAATTTACATTTTGACAACCACAATTATCAAATGATCGTGAATAAAAATCAAGTGATAACATTGAAAATTTTTGGGGTTACCTTCTTCTTGCTTATGGTATTTATTTATATCATCAAACGCGAATTTAAATATTTAAAAGATCTTAGCGCGAATGTTTTGAAATACGATCCAAAGCTGAATAATTTTACATTGCTCCCCTCAAATCGAAACGACGAAGTCGGGATAATTCATAATGCAATTATCAGCATGGTCACAAAAATTCAATCCTATGCAATTTTATTGGATGAAGTAAATCAGTCATTAGAATCTAAAGTCCAAAAAAGAACAAAAGAGTTAGAAGATGCCAATCAAAAATTAAACGAGCTCGCGATCACTGATCCGTTGACGAAGTTGTCAAACAGACGTCATTTCGATCAATCTTTTGAAGATGTTTGGAATTTGGCGCACCGTAAAGGGGTAGAAGTTACTTTGATTATGTGTGATATTGATCATTTTAAGCAAATCAATGACACCTATGGGCATCTTGCTGGGGATATGGTTCTAAGGGAAATAGGGGAAATTCTAAAAAATTCACTGAAACGAAGTATGGATATCGTCGCACGATATGGCGGTGAAGAGTTTATAATTGTTTTATACGATGCGGATATTGATGCGGCGAAACAAATTTGTACGAATATTCAAGAAAATCTCAAAAGCAAAGATGAGTTTGTATTTAATGATATAAAAATAAAATCAGTAACAATGAGTTTTGGAATCAGCAGTAAAATTCCAACGGACGATTATAATCATGATGATCTTATTGAATCCGCTGATATTGCATTGTATAAGGCCAAAGAAAGCGGTAGAGACTGCATTGTAATAATGGATAAATAATGGATGATCACTTCTATTCATCGCAAGAGGATGAAGCGTTGATTATGACAGCGCAGCAAAATTTGACCGACCTGTTGACATTGGTATTTAATCATACCGATCAAGAAACCGCAGTCGTCGTGTATGACACCAATTGTTTGTTGTCTAGGATTTTGGCCGAAGCATACAAGCGCTGTTTGCCGGAGGCAACTTTTATCGATTTTAATCAGCGGACACCAGAAGAGATACTGGAAATACTGGCGGAATTACAGCCATCGGATTTTGTGGCATTAGTACAGTCAAAGAGTTTTCGTCTGAATGAATTTCGCATGCGCATCGAGCTGTTTAAGCGTAAAATAAAAGTGATCGAGCATCCACATCTTAGCCGTATGTCCGATGATGAGGCACCATTTTATATAGACTCCTTGGCGTATGATTCTGATTATTACCGTGGCGTTGGCCGAGCACTCAAAGCCAAAATAGATGCAGCACCTTCAGGCGTATTGGACAGCGGAGGAGAGTTTTTGGTTTACGCAACCCCGTTTGAATCCGCAAAACTCAATATCGGTGATTACTCAGAAATGACCAACATAGGCGGTCAATTTCCTCTGGGTGAAGTTTTTACGGAGGCACAAGACTTAACGGCCGTAAATGGACGCGTCAAAATTTTTAGTTTCGGTGACGTAACCTATAAGCTCAATTATCCCAAGACACCGATTACCCTGATGATACAAAAAGGTCAAGTCATAGAGTGTGAAAATTCCACGCCGGCATTTGATCAGATACTTTCCAATATACGCACCGATGAAGGTGTCGTCTGGGTGAGAGAACTAGGACTAGGACTAAATCGAGCCTTTACTAAAACACGTACAGTTGCCGATACCGGAACCTATGAGCGTATGTGTGGTGTTCACCTATCATTGGGAGCCAAACACGGTATCTATGGCAAACCCGGCTTCAAACGCAGGGATGGAAAATACCATGTAGATGTTTTTGTTGACACGCATAGTTTTACATTGGGGAATGATGTAGTTTATAGAGATGGCGCTTGGATTGTCTGATACTGCTCAAGTTTAAAGTGCAACAGTGATAGTCACTGGAAACAATCTAAATTTAAGGGCTCATCAAAATCCCTAAGGAATACGCCTAATGAATAAAACAACGCCTTATTCGAAAAAACTGTTAGCTCTAAATAAGCCTAAGGGTTACGTGGTCACACGATCTGACGAACTTGGGCGAAAAACAGTTTATGATCTTTTGCCTGATTGGGTTTTTCATGACGAATGGATGCCAATCGGACGCCTTGATCTAGAATCTAAAGGGCTTTTGTTATTCACAACCAACGGTAAAATCGGCGACGCGTTGACCAAACCTGGAAATTGCATCAAGGTATATGAGATCTGGGTCAGAGGTCACGTAACAGACGAACATATTGCGCAGTCTTTGAAAGGAGTCCAAAGCCCGCACGGTCTACTGAGAGCTCTTGAAGTCGAAAAGATAAGTATTGGTGGCGCGAAAACAAAACTCAAGGTTGTAATTGACGAGGGAAAGAATCGGCATATTCGACGGCTTTTTGGGGCGCTGAAAGACCCGAAATTTGGGACGCCGTTAAAGGTCTTAGAGTTGAACCGAATCAGCATTGGAAGTTTTAAACTCAACATCGAAATCGGTCAGTGGCGTTACCTTTCATTGGAAGAAGAGAGAATGCTAATAAAAAATCTTGATTAACACGAAGGGCTATCTTTTAGCTTAATTGTGTGTTGCGCTTACTACTTGAATTGGCGTTGTATGAAATTGATGTGGTCGAGGAGAGATTCGAATCCTCACGCAATATTAACAAACCTCACTAAAAGCGAAGTTTCCAACGTCTCTTTTGCACAATCTTCGCTTATTTTAACTTCTGTACATGGCACTATAGCGACACCACGCTATCGTTTAAATTGTCTATTTTAGAGGTATATTTTCTAATCTAAAAATTTATCCCTAATTTTTAAAAATTCATCCAGATGCTCAAAAAATATATCTATTAACTTGGGATCAAAGTGTTTGGCCCTTTCTTCTCTAAAAAGATTTAAAATGCGCTCAAGTTCCCACCCCTTTTTATATACTCGATCACTTCCTAGTGCATCAAATACATCTGCAAGTGCTGTAATCCTTCCATAAATATGAATATCTTCACCTTTTAAACCATTCGGATATCCTGTGCCATCCCATTTTTCATGATGCTCATACGCTACTGTTGCTGCCATTTTTAGCAGTGGTCTAGTAGAATGTTTTAGCATATCAAACCCGAGCTGTGCATGTGTATTCATAATGAGACGTTCATTTTCGTCAAATTTTCCGGGTTTATTTAAAATGGAATCAGGAATGGCGACTTTACCAATATCGTGCATGGGGCTGGCTTGTTTTAACATCTCCGCCTGATCTGTCGGTAAGCCATAATGTAGAGCTAAAAGTTTCGAGTATTCGGCTACTCTTCTGACATGATTACCTGTCTCTTTACTTCTGCTCTCTCCGATAGCACCCATCGTAAATACGACTTCCTTTTGCGTATCTTGAATCTCTTTATCCAAAGCGATTATCTCTTTGACCCGATCATTGACCTGTTGTTCCAAGTTGATGTTGATACTTTCAAGTCTTGTTTTTAACACTTCCACTTTTTTTTGGGCTGTGATATCGTGGCGCACGGCATAGTAGCCGATTGGCTCACCTTTAGGATTATATTCGGGTTCGATCTTGGTTAGCACCCAATAAAATCCGCCGCTTTTTGTTTTGTTTTTGACTTCACCTTGCCATTTTTTGCCAAGACTTATAGTTTCCCATAGATCTTTGAAAACACTTTTTTCCATATCCGGATGTCTTATGACGTTGTGCGGTTTACCTACGAGTTCATCAGATGTATATCCACTTATTTCGCAAAAAGCTTCACTCACTTGGGTAATATTTCCTTGCAAATCCGTTTTTGAAAAGATGACATTTTGATCAAGTGAATATAAAAGTTTTGCCATTTCAGCTTTTGCCATTTCCGAATGAAGAAGTAGCTCTTTATCTTTGATCCTATTTTTTTCTACTTCTTCAAGCACTCTTTGCTCAAGCTCAAGGGTATGCTTTAATTGAGTTTCTTCTAGAGCTTTTCGGTCAGCAATGTCTTTCCAAATTACATGAAGCACTTTTTTCCCATGCAGTGTAATAGGAGTTAAAATGACTTCAACCCAAAACTCAGCGCCATCTTTCGTTAGATGTTTCCACTCAAATATATGTGAACCGTTTTTGACAGCAAGGGTATTCATCTCATCTGATTTTTCATCGCTTTTTCTACCGTCAGGTTGAAATTCGGGAGAAAGGTCTGCTGGACGTAAGTTTAGCACTTCATCTTTGGAGGTACATTTTAATATTTCGACAGCCGGTTCATTACACTCTATAAACCTGTTAGCTTCGATATCTATAATTAGGACACTGCTTGCCGTCTTTTTAAAGACTAATTCGTAGAGCTCTTTTTGCTCTTCTAACTCTTTTGTATATTTTTTACAATTTTGACTGCTATCATGGCTGTGAGATGAATTCATCATTTCTTTAATCTTTTTATTGTGCTATTACAATTTTTAAAAGTTATAATAGCACATAATCAGAAGAATGCATTAAAATGATGTAAGAAGTAATAGTACATAAGGTCACTGCTAATTATTTTTGAGGCTTGTAAAGTTCGTAAAGTAGGGAGTTTAGGTGGCGGACGAGGAGAGATTCGAACTCTCGGTACCGTTGCCAGTACGTCTCCTTAGCAGGGAGGTGGATTCAGCCGCTTTCCTACTCGTCCATATATGTTGAAGAGGGCGTAATTATAGTCATGGTTAGATAACAAGCACCTTAAAAAGGTGCTTATGCATGGTGGATAGGCTTTACAACGAATTAATAATTTTTTCTACGACTAAAGCAGGGTTCTGGGATGCATAAATGGGTCGTCCAACAACGATAAAATCAACCTTTGCATTATGCGCCGTTTCGATAGTCGCTACACGTTCTTGATCTCCTGCATCTTCTCCAAACGGGCGTATGCCTGGTGTAAGAGTAATAAATGTATTGGATGTTAGAGATTTAATGGATGCGCTCTCGTATGCACTGCAAACGACTCCATCCAGCCCTGCCTCGTGAGCATCTTGTGCAAAACGGTCAGCTTTTGTTGCAATATTTTCTCCGTATACATGATTAAATTCATTTTCATCAAAAGAGGTAAGAGCGGTTACTGCGAGAACTAGAGGGCGATTTTCATAAGGCTCGAGACGCTTCATCACTTCACACATAGCTTTACGACCTGCTGAGGCATGGATATTAAACATGTCAACACCTAATCCCATAATGGATTCTGCGGAATCTGCCATAGTATTGGGAATATCATATAGTTTAAGGTCAAGAAATATTTTAAAATCGGGATTGATCTTTTTGATCGCGTCAATAAATGGCTTTCCATCGCGAATATAAGAGCGAAGGCCCACTTTTAGCCAAACTGGATATTGTTTAATTTTTTCTATAAGTTCTAAATTATCTTTCATTGTAGGTAGATCAAGTGCGACGCAAAGTTCCATACTATCCCTTTTTTGTGGTATTAAAAGTATAGCAAAGCTTAAATTTTTTTCCCATTAACTTCCCATTAAGAAATAATGCTAAAAAACAGACTACAATTAATCAAATTTAATCACACAAAGGGTATCCGATGAAAAGTCGTTTTATCGAAATAGCAGTATCTGGTTTGTTGTTAGGATCAATGTCATTATTTGCCGCACCGTACAGTGTTGATGTCGCTCATTCTAGTGTTGGATTTAAGGTCAAGCACATGATGGTGAGTAGTGTAAACGGGAATTTTAGCGGTTTTGGCGGATCGTATGATTTAGAAAAAGGGGTGCTTAAATCGCTTAACGGTACGGTTAAAACAGCGACGATTAATACGGGAATCGCTAAACGGGATGATCATTTACGCAGTGCTGATTTTTTCGATGTGTCGAAATACCCTGAAATGACATTTTCTATGTTGTCCCAAAAGGGGAATAAAGTAACTGGAAATTTAAGTATACATGGCGTAACAAAGAAAGTCGTATTGGATATTGATATGGGCGGTGTGATGACTGATAATAATGGAAATCAACGATCAGGGATGACTCTTGAGGGTAAAATTAATCGTAAAGATTTCGGATTGAATTGGAATAACGTCATAGAATCCGGCGGTGTTGTTGTGGGAGATGAAGTGAAAATAATGATAGAGATAGAAGGAATAGCAGATTAAATTCTGCTATTAGCTTTGTAGTGATTTGAGTTGTTCGTCGATCTTCGCTATTTTGTCTTGCGCATCGGCCAATCCATTACGGTTTTCGGTGATCACCGCTTCGGGCGCATTGGCGACAAAACGCTCATTGGAAAGCATTCCGTTAAGTTTATCAGACTCTTTTTGAAGTTTTTCACGTTGTTTCGTGAGTCGGTCGATGATTGGACTCAGATCAATCGCATCGGTCGGAAGGTACACTTCGACACTTTCACCAATATCACTGATTGCATTATCTACTTTACTATCGGTAAATTTAAGGGCTTCGACTTTTCCTAAACGAGCGATAAAAGGTTCCATGATTGTGTGATTACCACCGCATTTGACGTATGCGAGAGGAATTTTTTGGTTCCCTAAATCCACCAGTGTTTTAGCACGTCGGATAGTGATGATCGCGTCCATAATGATGGCAAATTGGGCTTCGATATTCTCATCAATCGTTGTTGTTTCGGGGTAGGGCATAATCATAATAGAATCGCCCTCTTCGAGAGTGGTTCCTGAAAGCTCATGATAGAGGTATTCGGTAATAAATGGCATAAAGGGATGAAGCAGTTTCATCGACTCTTTGAAGATGCTTCCCAGCTCATGAACGCTCTCTTTGCTCGCTTTGCCAAGCTCGATACCCCAGTCACAAAATTCGTTCCACAAGAAGCGGTAGAGGGTTGTAGCCGCATCGTTAAAACGGTATTCATCCATAAAGGCTCGTGTTTCGGCAGTGGCACGTCCAAAGCGGCTGAGCATATAGCGTCCTAACGGCGTTGTGATCTCTTGATCTTCTAAATCTTTAAACGTATCGACGTTCATTTGTAAGAATTTTGAGGCATTAAAGAGTTTGTTCGTGAAGTTTCGGCTTTGTTCCAGACGGTCATTGCTTAGGCGAATATCACGCCCTTGAGCAGCAAGAACGGCGAGAGTGAAGCGTAATGCATCGGCGCTGTACTGCTCTACCATATCCAGAGGGTCAATGACGTTGCCTTTGGATTTAGACATTTTTTGACCATTTTCATCGCGTACGAGAGCATGAAGGTAGATGTGTTTAAACGGCAATTCACCCGTAAAGCTTTCCCCCATCATCATCATCCGTGCAACCCAGAAAAAGAGGATGTCAAATCCGGTGATGAGAAGCGTATTGGGATAAAACTTTGCCATGTCTTCACTTTGAAACTGTGAATCAGCCGTTACATCGCCATTGCCCCATCCTAATGTCGAGAATGGCCAAAGAGCGGAGCTAAACCACGTATCCAATACATCAGGGTCTTGGGTAAATGAAGTGCTTGCACAATGGGGACATGATGTCGGATGTTCTTCGAGGCTTGCCCACTCATGGTCACAAGTCTCGCAGTAAAAGACAGGGATACGGTGTCCCCACCAAAGCTTACGGGAGATACACCAATCGCGAAGCTCTCCCATCCATGAGTTGTAGCTGTTGATCCAGTGAGGCGGGAAAAACTGCGTTAACCCCTCATTGGTTTTGTCAATCGAACCGCGCGCCACTTCTTTGCGGACAAACCATTGTTTGGAGATATACGGTTCAACGATATTTTTACAACGGTAGCAGTGTCCCACTTGATGGATATGGTCCTCAATTTTTTCGATAAACCCTTCTGCGTCCAAACGTTTGACGATCACCTCACGGGCACTTAGCCGTTCCAACCCTTCAAATTCACCTGCATGGTGATTTAACATCCCTTTTTCATCAAAGACGGTGATAAATTCGAGATCATGACGTTTGCCCACTTCATAGTCATTCGTATCGTGGGCAGGGGTGACTTTAACCACACCGGTTCCAAATTCCATATCGACATGGCTGTCCGCAATGATTTTGATTTCACGGTTGATGAGGGGGAGGGTAATGCTTTTTCCAATAAGGTGTGTGTAGCGCGTATCATCGGGATGGACCATAATCGCAGTATCTCCAAAATAGGTCTCAGGACGCGTAGTGGCAACCGTGATATGACCGCTTCCGTCACTAAACGGGTAACGCATATGATAAAAATGGCCTTGATGCTCTTCGTGTTCGACTTCGATATCACTGAGTGCACCATCGTGCGTACACCAGTTGACCATATAGTTGCCGCGAACAATGAGGTTTTGGTTATAGAGATGGACAAACGCCTCTTTGACAGAGGTTTTGAGTCCTGTATCCATCGTGAATCGCTCACGGCTCCACGCGGGAGAGACGCCGAGTTTACGCAGCTGTCCCACCATAATTCCGCCACTCTCTTCCTTCCACTCCCAAACCCGCTCTAAAAATGCTTCGCGTCCAAGTTCCTCTTTGGTTGTTCCCAGTGCTAAAAGCTGTTTTTCGACGACGTTTTGGGTTGCTATACCCGCATGATCGGTTCCGGGCTGCCAGAGGGTCGCATATCCATCCATTCGTTTGTAGCGTACAATAATGTCTTGGAGGGTGAAAGTAAGGGCGTGACCGATATGAAGTCGTCCAGTCACATTGGGCGGAGGCATCATAATTGAGAAATGTTTGTTTGGTTTTAGTATACGCTTGTTGCCATCGACTTCAAAATAACCCCGATTTTCCCAGATAGGGTAGTAGTTGTCTTCAATATTTTTGGGGTCATAATGAGTAGCGGACATAGGTAAGCCTTACGTAGGAAAATATGGGCGAATTATACCGAAATTTAAGGGAACGTGATTTGCTTTAGTGGAGAGAAATGAATACATTAAAAAGGATTATTATGCAGTATGAAGTAAAATCGCCTATTTTAGGTTTTGAAACCATGAAAAAAGTACAGTTGGATGTGACGGATGACCTTTTCGCAACATTAAAAAATTGTGATGATGCCAATATCTCTTTTACCATCGTAAATCCATACACGTTGCGTGAGTATTCATTTGATATACCAACATCGATTCGTGTATTATTGGATATTAATGAAAAATCAAAGCTAGTCGTATATAATGTTGTTGTTATTCAAGATCCTCTAGATGAATCATGCGTCAACTTCCTCGCTCCGTTGATTTTCAACCAAGATAATGCAACTATGGCTCAAGCGTTATTGGATGCAAAAGATCATCCTGGATTTGGTTTTGCCGAACCGATTAAAAACTTTCGATCATAGCTCCCAAGAGGGGCTTTAAGGAGCCTCTTGCCACTCTCTCGCCTCAATGAACAGCAATACACTGCTGCAACTGCACCCTACGGTCATAATCTCATTATTGCAT
>JBBQNL010000004.1:0-94179 GCA_038329855.1 Campylobacterales bacterium | reverse complement strand
GCCATCTCAGGGCCTGCTTGAATGGGTCCTTGGGCTTGGTCTTCGAGGTGAGGGCTTCGTCCATCCCAAAACTGCTGGCTGTAAAATACCGCATTGTAAACTGTTGGTGAACTCAAATGGTGAGGATTGGAGATCCATTTGTGTCCGATTGCTGAAGCCATACCGTCACTTCCGCCCAAAGCCAGGTTATGACAGGTGTTACAGCTAATCAGTCCACTTTTGGAGAGGCGCGGATCAAAATAGAGCATTTTACCCAGTTCCACTTTGGCGGATGTTGTAGGATTTTTAGGATTAGAGGTGAGTTTGTTCAGCGCTTTTACGTCAGATGGAATCGGCTTTAACCCCGCTGTTTTGGCTTCATTGATGAGTGAGGCGCCCAATACGCTGGTTGCTACAATAGCAGAAATCATTAATACTTTCATGGAAAATTCCTCGTGACTGATTTATTTATTGTATAAGTATAGCACAGAACAAAGAATGAAAAATGGTTATTCTTTAGTGTTTTTAACGTAACAGTTCTTGGATGACCGTGTTGCGTTTGGTGGTCTCTAATCGTCGGCATCCCATTTCAAAGGCACTCGATTCCCCGATGATAATACACCGTTTTTTGGCCCGTGTGATTGCCGTATAAAGGAGTTTTGTATTGAGCATGATGAGGTGGGAGAAACTCATCACCAAGACGACGTTTTCATACTCCATCCCCTGAACCTTATGGACACTCAGTGCATACGAGAGGCTGAGCAGGTCACGTACCCCTTCATACGTATAGTGAACAATGAGCTCTTCATTGGGATAATAGACGCTTAGCTGTTCGTCCTCTTCATCGATTTTAAAAAGCAATCCGCACATGCCGTTATAGATTCGCCGCTCTACGGGATCGCTTTGATCTTTGAACTCTTCGGTCGTATGGGTGGGCATATTTTCATTGCGGATATGTACCACTTTGTCAAAGAGACGAAACTCTCCGCGGTGCGTTTTGATCTTTTTTTTGGGATTGGGATTGAAATACTCCTGCAAAAGAACATTGAGATTATCCACCCCCAAAGCATGTCCGCGCATGGGGGAGATGACTTGAAAATGGTTGAGATACTCTTTGATCTTTTTGGTTTCGAGATGGGAGCGGGAAAGGGGAAGATGTTCGAGCGTGGTCGATGCAATGGAGGCTAAAATATTTTGGGCATTGGTGTGTAACACTTCCTCAAATTCGGTGCTGCTTAGGGAGTGTTTAAGCGCGTATCGGTTGGAAATATCGACGGAGGTAAAGGTGAAATCATCATAGACATCTTGATACGCAGGGATAGTTCCAAGCCGTACATCATTGGCGATGAGGGCGATGGCCTGATCGGAGCGTTGGCGATAGATATGAGTCAAGGTGATCGTAGGAGCGACATTGAGAGAAATAAAATCGCTCAACGGGCTTCCCGCGCCGATAGGGGGGAGCTGCGCGTCATCGCCCACGATGATGAGGGTCGCATCAGCATCGATTTTGGAGACCAGCCGCGCAAAAAGGAGGGAATTTATCATCGAGGCTTCGTCGATAAGAACGACTTTATAGGGCATGGTGTCGTGACCCTCAAATTTGACCAAGAGGCTTTGGATGGTGGCACTCTCGTATCCGCTACGCTCTTTGATCCGTTGCGATGCGATACCGCTTAGGGCACAGGTGATAATGCTCTCACGCCCATAGCGGGTGTTTAACAAATCCAAAAGGGCTTTGGCCGTCGTGCTTTTCCCTGTTCCGGCATACCCTACGAGCAACAACAGTTTGCACCCCTCGTTGATACGTTCCAGTGCGCTGCGCTGCTGTTCTCCGAGATCCAGTGCGTGTTCGTTCAAGAATGTCGTTAAGTCATCGGTGAATTTTGTGTCATTGTTTTTGGAGCGTTTTTTGAAATCATCCACCAAAAACTTTTCCGCTTCATAAATCCGATCGAGGGCGAGCTTACCGCTGGACAAAATGACAATACTCCCCTCGTTGATCCGATCAAACAGAGCCTCTTCATAGACGGCATTATTTCCTAAGTCGAGTAATCCGTCGAGCTTGGCAAAAAGGGTGCTTTTTTCGATGCAGCTGTTTCCCTCTTGGTCGCAATATTCGCTCAATGTAAATTCCATAGCAGCCCCTATGCGCCTTGGGTCATGCTCGTGGACTTTCATCGCCAGTGCAATGTCATCGGCTTTTTTGAATCCGATGCCGTGTATTCGCATCAGGGTGTACGGATTTTTTTGGATGGTTTCGATGGGGTTTTTGACCTCTTTCATCGCGGTGGCTATGAGACGAAGGAGGATGGGGGTGACGCCAAAAGGGGCTAGAAATTCTCCCAACCGCCGCATAGAGCGAAACTGTTTCCACCCATTGGCCAACCGCTCCAGCCGTTTTTCATTCATCCCTTTGACTTCTAGGAGGGTTTGAATGTTATTTTCTAAAATCTCAACCAGCCCCTCTTGGCCGTATTTTTCGATGAGTTCGGCCGTGAGTTTTTTGGTAAATCCTTTGACGACACGATTGAGAAAAAAGAAGAGTTCATTTTGATTGACGAGGAGCGATTCGGCTTTGAAAGTCTTGCCGTAGCTTTTATGTACTTCCCATTCGCCCTTGAGGGTGATGGCAGCATTGAGGAGATTTTCGACATCGCTTTCGTGATAGTGGGCGCTGATTTTTTCACCGCTTTTGAGTGCTGCGATGAAAAATCCGCTGTTCTCATAGATGATTTTGTCGATTTGGCCGATGAGTGTTTGCATAATGCGATTGTATCGAAATCTGGAGAAAGGGGCTATTTTTTAAACGCCTAGCCATTTTTCCAGTACATTTTTTAATGCCGTAGTGTGGATCGGTTTGGCAATATGATCGTTCATTCCGGCTTTTTTTGCCAGTTCAAGATCATCTTGGAAGACCGCTGCGCTGAGCGCGATGATGGGGAGATTTTCTTTGCCTTTGAGTTTTCGGATTTCACGAGTTGCTTCCAGTCCGTCCATCACCGGCATTTGCAGATCCATCAAAATGGCATTGTACTCATGTTGTTGGACCATTTCAAGTGCTTCGAGCCCGTTATTGGCAATGTCGCAGGTGATTCCCATTTGTTTGAGCCGTTCGCTGGCTACGAGTTGGTTCAGGTCGTTGTCTTCGACCAGCAGGATATGAATGGGCTTGGCGTTTGAACCAAGTTTCATATCACTTGTTGCAGCGCTTGTAGGTTCAGGGCTACTTTCGAAATGAGGCGCTTGATCGAATAATGCGGTAAAGCTAAATGTGCTTCCCTGATTCGGTGAACTTTGGAGGGAAATTTCTCCTCCCATGAGCTCGACGAGTTCTTTGGTAATCATGAGCCCCAGACCGGTACCGCCGTATTTACGGGTAAAAGAAGTATCGACTTGGGAAAAAGGCTGAAAGAGCTCTTTTTGCTGCTGGGGAGACATACCGATTCCGCTGTCGGAAATTTCGAACGTCAGTTTGTGGCGCTCACCCTGAGGTGTTGCCGAAATTGATACACGAACATATCCGGATTCGGTAAATTTAAGGGCATTTCCCACGAGATTACTCAAAATCTGTTGTAATCGTAACGGATCTCCGAGGATCGTATTGGGGACGCTGTCTTGGATGTGTGTCTCAAATAAAAGATTTTTTACTTGGGCTTTATAGTTGAATAAAGCATGCGTGTTGTCTAGAATTTTAGAGATGACCACCGGGATTGATTCGAGCGTCAATTTATGAGCCTCGATTTTTGAATAATCCAAAATACTGTTGAGAACGCTTAGAAGTGCGTTTGCCGCGGTTTGCGCTTTGGTGAGGTAGTCACGTTGCAAAGGCTGCAGATGGGTTTGCAAAACCAGATCGGTCAGACCGATGACACCGTTGAGAGGAGTACGGATTTCGTGAGACATATTGGCCAAAAAGTCTGTTTTAGTTTGATTGGCACTTTCGGCCGCTTCTTTGGCTGCGATGAGGGACTCTTCCAGCGTTTTATCGGTGGTGATATCTCGGTTGGTACCGACTATTCCTATAGGATTTCCTTTTTTATCGTATTTGATAATGGCAGCAGAATGGATGTACTTCGTGCCGCTTGGAACTACGATACGAAAAGACATTTCGAGCGGTTTCAGTTGGGCAACTGATTGTTGAAGCTTTTGGACTGCCTCTTCGACATCTTCAGGATGACATCGTGACGTCCACTCTTCAAATGCTAAATGAACCTCCAAAAGTTCGGAGGGCATTTCATACAGCTCAAGCATTTTTGCATCGGCGGTAAAGGTCTTATCGTCAAAATGAAAGACCCAAATTCCCATTCCTGCGGCTTGCGTTGCCAGGATAAGTTGATTGGTCGTTTCTGACAGCTCTAGATTTTTTTGGATGAGGCTGTTTTTCAACTCTTCTTGTTCGGTGATATCATGAACCGTACCGCGCGACTCGAGGGGTGTGCCATTTTCATCATAAAAAGTTTCACCCTGTTCACGAACATATTTGACTCGACCATCGTTCATTAACAGCCGATGAACGTAATTGTACGAGGTGTGCTGTTCGACTGAATTTAGATAGACGGTATTGACTTGTTCGCGATCTTCAGGGTGAATAGCATTTAAAAAGCCTTCATAGCTGGGATCATGCTCGTCTTTGTTAATCTCAAAAATTTCGTAAATTTCATCCGACCACTTCAGGTCGTAGGTGGTTAGATTCAGATTCCAGCTTCCCAGTTTGGCGAGTTTTTGTGCTTCATTCAAATATCCGGTTATATTGGACATTTTTTGTGTATAGGCTTCGTTTTCTGTGATATCCCGAACAATGGCGATGTTGTAGTCAACCCCGTTGTAGTGGACGAGACGTACATTGGCTTCGATGGGAAATTCACTGCCGTCTTTGCGGATGAGAATCGCGTAATCAGTCAATCGTTTTTTTTCTTTGAGCTCATTGAGATGCTGGGCAAAGGGTTCACTCTTTTTGATCGGACGACGAAAACCGTCAATTCCGATGGAACGTATCTCATCAAGAGAGTAGCCCAATAATTTTTTGGCTGTCTCATTGATGTATTCAATCGTACCGTTATCGATGCGAAGGATAAAGACCATATCGTTGGATTCATCGATCAGCGTGTGAAGCATGTGAAGCTCATTATTGGTCTCTTTCAAATTGTTTCTGCTTCGTATAAAAGCAAGGTGCAGCATCAAAAGAAGGAGATTTAACAACACACCAATCGGTGCAACAATCATCGAGACATCCGAATGTATTTTGGATTCAAAAGCAGGGGTGCTTGTATACTCTACTCTTAAATTTTCTCCGGCTATAGTGAGGGTTGACGAGATATGATATTTGGGAGAATACTTCGGTTGTGTAAGCTGTGAGCGGTAGAGCAGATGGCCATCTCTAGCATTGTACAAAGCAAAATCGAGTTGGCGGGTTGAATCTCCTACCAACGATTGAAAAAGAGATTGTATATTAACGGTGGTGTAAGCAACGCCGATAACTCGTTTTTCTTTGGGTGATAGGTTGGGGTTGTCGTTTTGATAGATGGGCAGAACCATCATAAGATCAATTGCGGGAGAATTTGGAACAATGGTTCCTACGAAAAGTGAAATTTCCCCTGTATTCATTGTCCTTTGAATCGTACTGCGTGTGATCGGGTTATTTATGAAGTCAGCTAATCTTTTTCCAGCTAATAATGATGGTTGAACCCATGGAAAGTTATACGATTTTGTGGAAAAAATTAAACCGGTCTCTTGTACAGCAGGATAAACGATAGGAAAATTTTGTATCGTCATGAAATGGTGCCACTCTGCTTGCGTCAGTACTTCGCTTGATTCGTACACTCCTATTGCGTCTTTGAGAAGCGCTTCGTGAGAGAGGATCTTTTCTTGAATAAGTTCGTTGGCTTGAACAACGGCATCGTTAAAATGATTGCGAAAAATTGTATTGTGTTCTTGGTGAAGACGATACGAGATAAAAGCGGTAAAGAGCAAAGAGAGGATGAAAAGAAGCCAGACGATCCATTTTTGGTAAAACACATTCAGCCATGAAGCGCGATCGCTTTGGATGTGATCTATCATACAGTCCCCTTCATTTTGAAACGATTAAAAAAACTCAAACCCATCACCATCATCCATACTGACCTCCTCGGGTGGAGAGAGGAAGGATTGCACCATCTGAATATTCGAGATGATGGAGGCATCCATATAGTTAATCGAAGGAGCGCCCTCATAAAAGACACTTCTAAACCATAATATTAGATCATTATTGAAACTTTTGCACAGTGCGGACATTTGCGGTGCCATTTCGATAAAGACTTTTTCATCTTTTTGGATGATCGAGGTCAAATCGCGAATCGCTATCCCCAGTGTCTGTGTCTCACTGTAGAGAAGTAAAATACTAGATGTCCGTTCAAACGCATTGACGATTTGATCGACGTCGTCGGCATTGAGCTCGTTGCTCCCCATCCATAAAAACTGCGTTGCAAGTTCATTGAGTTTGAGTTCCAGTGAGGTGATGTCTTCGTCTTCCATAAAATCAAATTTTTGAAGGGTTTCGATTTCTTTATGATAAGTGACATCGACAGGCGGTTTTGGCTGTTCTGCCGGCTGAACTTGCACGATGGGTTGAATGGCTTCTTTGGGAACGGTTTGGACAATAGGGGTGAGGGTTGGCAAATACTCTTTGGCTACTTGGAACGCCAGGAGATTGGACGCCAGCTGATAGGTTGCATTTTCAAGATAGCTTTCAATCAGTTGGGTAATTTTGACCGAGGGGATAATGTTGACATTGGTGATCGAGAAAAAATAGTATTTCTCATTCTCTTCCATGATGATTTGCGGCTGCACTTTGCGTCCTAGCATTACCTGTCCAAGCTGATACATAAAGCGGATCAGATCGCTTAAGAAATTGGTTCGGACATTGTCTTTGATGGTAAAGAGCATTGATTCCCACAGTTGAGCGAGATCTTCTTCGTTTTCGATGAGATAGGTCGTTTTGTAGCAAAAAATGGCATGGCTAAAAGGGTTAATGCTGTGTTTATTAGAAAGAGTGTTTTTGTTGCTGGTCATCATTCCCAGATAGAGTTGAAGGCGGCGCTTGAAAACATCAGGCTGTATGGGTTTGACAAAATAGTCTTTGGCTCCGTTGCGAAGGGCCTGGATTTGATTTTCCTCATCCCCTTGGGTTGAGACGATGATGATGATCGTATTAGGCAGGAGGGCATTTATGTGCTTGGTTGCTTCGATCCCGTTCATATTGGGCATCAAAATATCCATAAAGATGAGGTCAAAAGGGGTTTCTTGACACAAAGTGACCGCCTGAAGACCATCATCTGCTTTGGTGATCTCGATCTCTTCGTTATGAAGCTGGCAATATTGGTTGATGTAGGCTTCCAGGAGCGTTTGGTTGAGGGTTTGGTCATCAACAATCAGTATTTTTTTCATGAGCGGTTAATCCTCGTAACGGGTATGAATGGCATAAACTTCATCGAGCTGGTCGGTGAAGTGGTCGATAAGAACAGGATCAAAATGGATTCCTGCATTTTGTTTTAGAAAATCAATCGCGTCATCAAACGGCCACGCTGTTTTGTAGGGGCGTACCGAGGTGAGGGCATCAAAAACATCGGCAACGGCGACAATACGGCCATACAGCGGTATTTCTTCTCCTTTGAGACCGTTTGGGTATCCGCTCCCGTCATATTTTTCATGATGGCTCAAAGCGATGACATGTCCCGCTTTGAGATAAGGGCTGGTGGCATCTTGGAGGATATCGGCACCGATCATCACATGTTCGCGCATGATTTGCATCTCCCCTTCTTCAAGACGTCCTTGCTTGAGAAGAATATGATCGGGGGTTCCTACTTTGCCAAGATCGTGCAGCGGAGCGGCAAAATGCAAAATATTTTGCTCTTTTTCATCCAAATTGAGAGCTTTGGCAATGAGAACAGCATAGCCAGAAACGCGTTTAACGTGGTTGGCGGTCTCTTCGTCTTTGTACTCTGCAGTACGGGATAAAACGCGAAGGGTCTCATGTTCTTTGTCCTCCAATGCTGCATACGCTTCGGTCAGCTCACGGATGGTTTTTTGGAGATTGGCCGTTGCTTTGTTCACTTCAATTTGCAACATATGTTCCTGATCACTCAAATAGACGATGGCTTTGCGCAGTTTAATGAAATTTTGGACACGATTGAGGAGAATCGCTTTGTTGATCGGTTTTTTGATGAAATCGTTTACCCCGGCTTTGAGGGCTTGGATTTGGATCGAGTCCTCGGCTTCACTGGCCGTCACCATGATGACGGGGACGTCTGGATCGATTGCTTTGATGGCTTGAGTGACTTCAATACCGTCCATTTCGGGCATCTGATAATCGACGATTACCAAATCAAAAGGGTGTGTTTGGAGATATTCAATCGCAGCAGCGGGATTGGTAAAATTGACAAAGGTCGCATCGATCTCCTGGAGAAACGTTTTAATAAGCAAAAGGTTCATATCGTTATCGTCAATGTTGACAATGACAAAAGAGTTGTCAATATGCATTAGGCCAGCTCCTCTTTCATTTGTTGAATATTCCTTTTTGTTTCACGTTGAATCTCTTCGAGTTGTTCTTGCTTTTGATCCGGAGAAAGGGATAAAAGCTTTTTCTCAAATTCTTCACATAAATGGCCCAATTCGTTCAGATAGAGATTTCTGGAAATCCCTTTGAGAGAATGAATCGCCATTTTGAGAGCGACAGGATCATCGGGATACTCATCCATCTGGGTCAAAATCGTTTCGGCATTGTTGATAAACTTTTTAAACAGTTCCATCACAATCTCTTGGGGCAATTCAATTTTAGATGCAACAAAAGTGGCAAGAGATGGTTGAACTGCTTGATTGGAGTGCATATGGGATTCTATTTTTTTCTCAGCCGTTTTTTCAGTTTGTATGTGAGAGGGAAAATACTCTTGCAGCAGGGTAAGGAGTTCTTGTTTTCGTAGCGGTTTCACCAGATACCGATCCAGCCCTTGGGACAGATAAAAAGCAATGTTTTTGGCAACGGCATCGGCGCTGAGACCGACGATAGGAGTGTGTTGAGAGAGGGTTTCATTTTCATATTGAAGGATTTGTTGCGTTGCGGTAATCCCGTCCATGTTGGGCATATTGATGTCCATGAGGATCATATCATATTTGGAATTGATACATTTTTTCACCGCTTCATACCCATCATGGACAATCTCGTGATCAACATTAAAGATTTTGAGAAGCTCATGGATGTAGATTTGATTGACTTCATTGTCCTCGGCAACCAGGATGTGAAGATTTTTAAAGGTAACCGATTTTTCTTGTTTGGATTTGATCGGTTTTATCTGGTTGTCTATTTCAAGGCGTTTAGCGATGGTGGACCAGCTGAGTTCTTCAGGCAAATAGATGAGATTTTCATTGACTAAAGCCAGAGGAATGATACAGGTGAGAGCAGAAGGGACGACAAACAGTTTTGCATTGCAAAACTGTTTTGATGCCGTGACAATTTCCTCATCGCTCATCATATCCATAAACAAAACGATATGCAAATGCTTATCATCCGTTATCTGCTCGAGCGTGTGAGCACGAAAGAGATGGGATTCACAGCAGGCGAATCCTTTTAGGTATCGTTCTACCAACAAAAATCGTGGTGAGGGTTTAGAGCGAGGTAAATAAAGATAGGTGGTGTGAAGTTGGCATTTATAGGGTGATTGGGCAGCATTGACGACAAAGTCCAAGGTGGTGTGAAAAACACTGCCGGCTCCATAGGTACTTTTAAACGATAGGGTCCCCTTCATGGCAGCAATGACACGTGTAACAATATTAAGTCCCAACCCAGTCCCCCCATACTCGCGGGAAATGGAACTGTCGGCTTGGATAAATGGTTTAAATATATGTATTTTATGTTCCGGTTTTACTCCGATTCCTTCATCGGCGACGGTAAATCCGACTGTTATGGTACCTTCGGTTGTTTTAAGGGCTTTGATACGTACATACACTTTTTTTTCGCTGGGGGTAAATTTGATAGCATTGCTGATGAGGTTGATGAGGATTTGTTTGAGCCGTAACAAATCGACGTCGATTGAGCTGGGAAGTTTTGGATCGATAAAGACCAGCAGATCCACCCCTTTTTTAGCCGCGAGGGGATAAAACGGATAGATCATCGCTTCGAGTTCACCGATGATATTGACCGATTCGATGTTCAGCTCCAGCTCTTCCCGGTCAAATTTCATTACATCCAAAATATCGTTGATGATTTGACGCAGGGTTTCACCGCTGTACGCGATGGTTTTGAGGTATTTTTGCTGTTGCTCATCCATGGGCGTTTCCGCGAGCAGCTCGGCAAATCCTAAAATACCGTTAAGGGGGGTTCGTATCTCATGGCTCATGGTAGCCAAAAATCGGCTCTCCGCCTCCGATGCGGCTTTGGCTTCGCGCAGTGCACGGTCCAGCTGCGTGATATTTTCCAAGGAGACAAGATAGCAGACATTGTCGGTAAATCGGTTGTCGGGGATTTTTTCGACGTGGATGGCAAAAATATGGTGGTTGTAAAAGCGGTCTTTCATCGCGACTTTGACAAATTCTTCTCGCATCTCGTAAAGACGGTCCAGACAGACGATGCGTGCGCCGTTTTGGACTTGAAAGGTATCATAGACATCCAAAAAGAGTTCGCTTAAACTGCTAAATCCGCACACGTTCGGATCCAGACTCGTAATGCCTAAAAAGTCCATAAATCCGCGATTGGATTGGAGTATCCCTTTGCTCTTGTCCACCATACACACGAGACTGGTTTGGGCGTCAAGGACATTTTTGATTTGTCGGCGCTGTTCTTCGATCTGCTGCTGTTTTTCGATGAGAGGGGTTACGTCATGGCGGATACTGATGTATTCCATGATGGTATCGTTGTCGTCGATGATGGCAGAGATGGTACTGTCGACATAGTAGTTGCTTCCGTCTTTACGTTTGTTTTTGATGATCCCGTGAAAGACTCTTCCGCTTTGGATGGTGTGCCACAGCTGTTCAAAAAAAAGTGGGCTGTTGCCGGGATCGCGGATGATATTATGAGGTTTTCCGATGAGCTCTTGACGGCTATAGCCGGTGATTTGACAAAATTGGTCGTTCACATAGGTGATGATCCCTTTGGGATCGGTCTTGGAAACGATGGCGCTTGAGTCGATCATTGTTTTAAGCTGGCTGGAAAGACTTTGCTCATTTTTGAGCCATTTTTTACTGATCTGATAATCCAGATGATGGGTGATTTTAGCGAGGAGCTTTTCATACGCATACGGAGTCGTCAATATACTGCTGACACCTGCGCGATAGAGTTTGGAAGAGAGGATCGATTCGCTTTCATCCAGCAGGAGAATGATCGGTATTTCAGAGAGTTTGTGGACACGAATAAAATGGACCAGCTTTATCGCCTCTTTGACATTTCCGCGGCTTGTCAAATCCAAGATGAGCAAATCGGGGAGTTCATGGGTCTGATCATTCCATTTTTCGATGAGTTGTGAACATTGCTTTAGAAAACACAACTGATATTTGCGGTGGGAAACCCATTGTTTGAATTTTTCTTGCGAAGACTCGCAGCCGCCGATCATGGTAACATGATAGGAAGCATTATTTTGGATGGTTTCAAATAAGCCGATGAGCTCTTCGGCAACCTCTTCGAGGGGCTCGTCTTTGGAGATGTACTCCAAGATGCCGCTCTCAAAGAGATATTCGCGCCGCTGCGGATTGGTATCGGAGGATATGATGACAATACCAGCTGTATCCATTTGGTATAAATACTCACGCAGTTTGTGTTCGTCACACACATCAAAAACGGGATCGATCACGATAAAATCAGGATGCTGGGAAAGGATCGATGGGATTTCTTCGGAGGTGAATGCCTGTAATACAGTGCACCCCATGCTCCGAAGTTTATCGGCTATGGCATGATTGAGACGATCATCCGTATCGATAAGCGCAACGGTATAATCACGTTTTTTTAGGGGCGCAGTAAAATTATTAATTATATTCATCCGGATATTCTAGCAGGATTTTTACGATAATGTGAGAAATTTGTGAGTTAAAATGTCATGTCAATTTGAAAAGCCAACAATAATGAGTAAAATCGAGCCTTGAAGCGGGAAATTACGCTTTGACGCGTAAAATTCGTTCGGCCTCTTGAGATTTGTAAAGTTCTGCGCATCCGCGGGAAAGTTCACGAATTTTGAGGATGTAGTTGGCCCTCTCGGTCACTGAGATCGCTTTGCGGGCATCGAGGGTGTTAAACGTATGGGATGCCATCATACATAAATCGTAAGCGGGCAAAGGCAGCTGTGCATCCAGACACCGTTTGCACTCGGCTGATTTGGCTTCAAATTCGGCAAACAGCATAGCGGTATCGGCGATTTCAAAATTGTATTGGCTAAACTGGATTTCACCCTCTTTGTGGATGTCACGGTAGAGTGTCTTGCCGTATTGGTTTTCACTCCATACGATGTCAAATACCGTGTCAACTCCTTGGAGATACATGGCCAGACGTTCGGTTCCGTAGGTGATCTCCACGGCAACAGGGTCGCACGCAATCCCCCCTACTTGCTGAAAATAGGTAAACTGCGTCACTTCCATCCCGTTAAGCCACACTTCCCATCCCAGACCCCACGCGCCAAGCGTTGGAGACTCCCAGTTGTCCTCGACAAAACGGATGTCATGATCTTTGAGATTCAGCCCAAGATACTCGAGACTTTTTAGATACAGCTCTTGGATGTTTTCGGGAGAAGGTTTAATGAGAGCCTGAAATTGATAATAGCTCCCCAAGCGGTTTGGATTTTCGCCATAGCGGCCATCAGTAGGTCGTCGGCTAGGGGCAACATAGGCGACCGACCACGGTTGTGAGTCCAGTGAGCGTAAGAAAGTTGCCGGATGAAACGTCCCGGCTCCTGCTGGAATGTCGTAAGGCTGAACAATCGCACACCCTTGCTCATTCCAAAATTGTTGCAGTTTTAAAAGCATGTCACCAAAAGTTATCATAAAAAATCCTCTAAAAAAGTGCGCTATTATAGCTAAAAAGTTTTTATCCCGTTCGTCATAACCGCGAAGGCGGGCGAAGTGCCCTTCAGGGTGTATCCAGCCAGATTCCTGCCTTCGCGGTTATGACGAGATGCTTAGTGTTTAGTCCAACTTACAGATAATGCTTCCGATCTCATGTCCGAGAGAACGCGATACTACAGAGCATTTGATCTTCAGTAAAAAACAGATATTAGAGCGTCGCTGCGGGCTCATACATTCATAATTGCCCATCCCTTTGGCAATGATGACATCGGCGGTATCGAAAAGATGCTGTGCTTGGGGAGTACTGCGTTCATAGACAAATCCGGGAGTATTGACCCCGCTGTCCATGAGGGTGCAGATATGATCCATCTTGGCTTCTAATGCCTCTTTCATCGTCACGTCATTGATAATAAAATTGCCTCGAACCATATAGGTGATCGCTAAATTTGGGTAGAGTATTTTGAGATGTTCGATGGCTAACGCATCAAAAAGATGTTCCCCCGTGTTATCGCCGATATACAGAAGGGTTGAAGCTTGAGAGAGCTTTTCATTCAAAATCCCCGAATCATCATGAGTAAAAGGGGTGTCAAAAACGGAAGTAATCGCCCCATGTAAATCAAACGTCACCTCTGCCGCCAAATCGATCACATTTCCAACGACAGCGGTTTTGAGCAGAGCCATAAAGGGATTATTGCTTTGTTCGATGGTTTCATGTAAAAACGGCATATACTGTTGTGCTTGTACAATGGCATGGCTTTTTTGTTCATCATAGAGATCGACTTTTTGACTCATACGCGCCATTGCTTCATACAAAGGTGCCGCAATAACGGGAGGGGAAAGAGTGAAATCGGCACTAGAAAGTGATGTCTCAACGAACGAGACGATCTTTTTCGTTAACGCTTCATCAGCCTTTATCGCTTCACAGACACGCTCGCTTTGAGCAATAATACACCCTATGCACTCATTTTGTATATTCATAACGCCATCCGAGCAAAGCCCGAATTGGCTACGCTAACGCTATGTTTTCTTCGGCAGAATGCCCACGCTTCGCTTATCATTGTGTGGCATGGTCCTCGATGACTTTGCCCCACATCAGTTTGTATTTACGGCGCATAAATTCCACTTCTTGGGCAGAGAGTTTGAGCTGCTCGGTGAGTATTGCGATGGTTCGGCGATCTTCATCGTAGAGCTCTTGGAGAGAATCCAATGCCTCTTTTAAAAACATATTCTCATTTTTAATCGACTCGATCGTCTCTTCTTTGGCAGACAGGACTTTTTCGTGGAGATTGATGATCGTCCCGATGGTTTTTTCAACGAAACTAGCGCCCATCGTAATATCCGCATGCGACGCACTCAATTCTGTTATCGATGCAGGAACAATCCCACCCATAGCTTGTGAGGGATCGATGAGAATAACCCCTTCTTCGACGATGGTTGTCAATTTTCCGCGGACAATGAGTGCTTCAACCTCTTCGGGACTGGTTTGGGTCAAATCGGCATATTCGTGAATACTCATCCAGTGTTCGTGCATGTTGATTACCCTTTGATTAATTAATACATTAAAAGCAATTTCTGTACCTGATTTTGTGAAGTAATGAAAGATAGCCCAGTTATACGCGAATAAAAAAATTGGAAGGTTATGGTTAGGGCGTCAGCCTATCGTGTTTTCTTTTTACCGGTTCGGCCTTTTCTTTGCACGAGCAAAGAAAAAGGGGAACAATGGGTTTATAAAATAGTTTCAATCTCCAAAGAATCCATTTCCACTTTTTTTGCTTTTGCGATACGGTCTTCTTGAAGCTTCATACGAAGCTCTTCATTCTCCAATGCTAAAATCTGCATTGCCAAATAAGCGGAATTGATAGCTCCGGCTTTACCGATAGCAACCGTCGCAACCGGCATACCAGCGGGCATTTGAACGGTAGACAGTAATGCATCAATACCGCTAAGAGCCGATGCGCTCATAGGGACACCAATGATAGGCTTGATCGTTTTAGAAGCAAGAACGCCTGCCAAATGAGCGGCCATGCCAGCTGCTGCGATAAAGACTTGCGCCCCCTTGGCTTCGGCCGCGATCACATAGTCTTTGGTACGCTCAGGACTGCGGTGTGCTGAGGAAATGATAAGCTCATACGGAACACCAAACTCTTCGAACGTGTCTGAGCACGATTTCATAACATCAAAATCGCTTTTGCTCCCCATAATAATTGATACGAATTTCATTTATTTACTCCTGTGATTTAAATTTAACATCGTGTACCCACTCCCATTTCCTCAGTCGCAGGGATACGAAAAAAGGTAAAGTGGGGAAGTGCAGCCGGAAGTTTAAAGCGGTTGAGGTTTCCGCTGTGAACCTGATCCCATACTTTTCCGTTTTCAGCAATGAGCTGTTTAAAGAGGATGGTCCATTGCCCATCTTTGTTGCTAATGGTACCGATTTCATTATCGACTTCTTGGATGAGGGCATCAGCGGGGGCGACAAGTTCCATGAGGTCATTGGGAAATGTTTTGTATTTACATTCAAAAAATTCTCCCGATTCATCCACCATTCCCGCTACTTGATGGGTTCCCATCATCATCGTAAAATCGAGGTTTTGGGTATCGTGCTTTTCAAAAGGGCGGTTGATGAGATAAGCATCGGTAAACCCGCGGTTTTGCATCGTATTGAGCTCTTTTTGATACGCTTCGTCATCGAAATGTCCGGCATAGTAATCGTCAATTGCACGTCGATAGGTTTTTGCAGTGATAGCCGCATAATAGGGGGCTTTGGTACGCCCTTCCACTTTAACCGAGTCGATCGCACCGCTGTCTAAAATCTCTTTCATGTGCGAAGCCAAATTGAGGTCCTTGGAATTCATGATATATGTCCCGATTCCCTCGTGTTCTTCGAGTTTAAACAGTGTTCCCGTATCCGGATTGGCCGCGTACATCTCATACGGAAAACGGCAATCATTGGCACAGCTTCCTCGATTGGGGACACGACCGCTTTGAAGCGTCGAGATAAGACAACGTCCGCTGTACGCAAAGCACATCGAACCGTGGACAAACACTTCGATTTCCAAATCCGGCAGTTCAGCCTTGATTTGCACTAAATCTTTGAGAGAAATTTCCCGTGCGGCGATAATACGGCGCGCTCCCATGTCGTAATAGACTTGGGCATCCAGTACGTTCATGACATTGGCTTGCGTGGAGAGATGCAGAGGAATCTGCGGTGCGATTTGGTGAGCAAGTTTGAGAACACCGGGAGTAGCGACGATAAAGGCATCCGGCTGAAGTGACGCCATCGTGGCAATATGCTCTTTGAGAAGTTTCAGCTGAGAGTTAAAAGGGAATCCATTGATGGTAACGTAGACTTTGCGTCCGCGTGCATGGGCATAATCAATCCCCTCTTTAAAGCTTTCCAAATCAAACTCTTTACCCGATCGGATACGAAGCGAGAAGTGGCTCACTCCGCCATACACGGCATCTGCACCGTAATCGATGGCAATTTTGAGTTTTTCTAAGTTTCCGGCAGGGGAAAGGAGCTCGACTTTTTTCACTAGTATGAATTCTCATTTTTAATAATTTGGAAGAATTTTAGCGAAAAAAAGGTGTTGATTGTTTGAAAGTAGCAAGTTAGCTCTTGATTATGCCTTCACAATATACAAAGAGCCCGATCGGCCGCAGAAGTGCGAAGCCGTATCGGTAGCGATTTGTTGTGGAGGCGATTTTCTTTTCAGAGAAACATTTTGCTTTGCAAAAGCGGTTCCCTTGTTTTGGTACTTTTCTTATGAAAAAGAAAAGTATAACAGTGCTATTTCTGCCCGAACGAAGCCAACAACGCTTCAATATCATCACTGGTAACAACATCTTCGGTATTGCTGTCTCCATGGATATGTACTGCAGAAGCAACCCGCTTTGAATCGTCGATTTTTCCTGAAAAAAGATGATTCATATAGGTTGAAAGAGCACGCATTACATTGATGACGCGCTCGATTTTTTGACGGTGGATATCTTGGTATTGCATGATATCCATAACGTTCATGATAGCATCCCCTCCGTCTTGGAGGATTTGTTCTACCGCTTCGAGTTTTTCTTTCGCTTGAGCGTTTTGGGTCAGCTGTGTTTTAAAAGCTTCGACGTGAGGGAACTTCGCGTGCAGTGTCGTAAAAAGAACAATATTGGAGTCAATAATTTCTTTGGTTCCCTTGATATGCTTTTCGCCATCCCCTAAATCATTGCTGATGGTTTCGATCAGATCAAAAATCTCCGATGCTTTTTCTTCACTCTCTTTGGTCACATCATCAAGCTGATGAACCATTTTGTTATCATCGGTTGGAGGGGGGGGAGGCCAACTGTGCACGGCAGAAGCACGATAGCCATTGGGATTGTCGACACTGTTGATGGGCTCATTGATCTCTTCGACAGTATCAATCATCTCTTCTTCATCACCTGCGTCATCCATTTCCATGTCTTCATTCATAAGTGCATCAAGTTCTTCTTGTGTCATAATGGTTACCTCATAAAAAATTGCACTATAATAGCATTAAAACGATTATTTTCAAGAGGAAAAAAATGAAAGTCGATCTTCATAATCATACGCTTTTGTGCAATCACGCAACGGGGAGTGTAAATGAATACGTGGAAGCCGCAATTGCGTGCGGTACAAAGTATTTCGGGTTTTCAGATCATGCTCCGATGGACTACGATTACGACTATCGGATGTCCTACGATCAAATGGAACTTTATGAGAAATGGGTACGAGAAGCGCAAGAGTGCTATAAAGAGAAAATAGAACTGTTTTTAGGCTATGAAGTTGATTTTTTACCGGGATACATGGATGATCGTGTTTTAAAACGTCCGTGTGATTATTTGATCGGAAGCGTCCATTTTATTGATGAATGGGGATTTGATAATCCTGATTTTATCCACCGATACGACGGAGCGGATATGGACCTTATATACGGACGATATTTTGGTTTGGTCGAAGAAATGGCGTTGAGCGGAAAATTTGATATCGTCGGTCATTTGGATTTGTTAAAAGTATTTAATTTTTTTCCAAAAACCGATATTCGGCTGTTGGCAGCCAATGCACTCAAAGCGATTAAAAAAGCCAATATGGTGATAGAGCTTAACGTTTCAGGCCTTCGAAAGCCCGTCAAAGAGGCCTACCCATCTTCTATACTATTAGAATCCATAGCCACATTGGAGATACCGATTACTTTTAGTTCCGACGCTCATCGTCCGGATCAAGTGGGGATGTTTACAGATGAAATCGAAGCATTAGCCCGCTCTTTTGGATACAGCGAGTGTGCCACATATCGCAACAGAGATCGAGAGATGATTAAATTTTAAGCACTTTCCTTTTTTACAATTAATATTAATTTGCTATACTGTGTTTAATTTTTTTCTGAGGTGAACCGCATGGGTAAATTTGTAAACAGTGTAGATGAGTTTTTCAGTTTTTGTAAAGAGAACGACGTTCAGTTCGTAGATTTTCGCTTTACCGATATGAAAGGGACATGGCACCACGTTAGCTACCGCATGAGCGCGGTTAACGCGGGTCAATTCGAAGGCGGTCTACCATTTGACGGCTCGTCTATCGATGCATGGCAGCCGATCAATAAATCGGACATGTTATTAAAACCGGATGCCCAATCCGCATTTATGGATCCATTTACCGCTGATCCGACCATTATCGTATTTTGTGACGTCTATGATATTTACAAAAATCAAGCGTATGAAAAATGCCCTCGTTCAATCGCTAAAAAAGCATTAGAGCATCTTGCAAACGCAGGTGTAGGTGATGTGGCGTATTTCGGTCCTGAAAATGAATTTTTTGTCTTTGATGACGTAAAAATTCGTGATGAAGTAAATTGCTCGTATTATGAAGTGGATACAGAAGAGGGTGAATGGAATGATGCAAAATCGTTCAAAGACGGTTACAACACAGGTCACCGTCCTCGTAATAAAGGGGGTTACTTCCCGGTAGCACCAATCGACACTATGGTTGACCTACGTGCAGAGATGATGCTTGTTCTTGAGCAAGTAGGACTTGAAGTTATTTTGGGTCACCACGAAGTAGCACAAGGCCAAGGCGAAATAGGTATCGTATTTGATACTCTTGTAAACGCAGCGGACAACGTTCAGAAACTTAAATACGTTATCAAAATGGTAGCGCACCTTAACGGTAAAACAGTAACCTTTATGCCAAAACCGCTTTACGGCGACAACGGTAACGGTATGCACGTTCACCAATCTATCTGGAAAGATGGCAAAAATACCTTCTACAAAGAGGGCGGTTACAGCAACCTTTCTGAAACAGCATTGCATTATGTTGGCGGTGTTTTTGCTCACGCACGTGCCGTTGCAGCCTTTACTAATCCATCTACGAACTCATACAAGCGTTTGATCCCAGGATTTGAAGCACCGTCAATCTTGACGTATTCAAGCCAAAACCGTTCAGCATCTTGCCGTGTTCCTTACGGTGCGGGTGAAAAAGCAACCCGTATCGAGATGCGTTTCCCCGATTCAACAGCATGTCCATATCTTGCATTTACCGCAATGTTGCTAGCAGGACTTGATGGTATCAAAAACAAAACCGTTCCGGTTGGACCAATGGATGAAGATTTGTTCGAATTGAGCCTTGATGAAATTCGTGAAAAGGGAATTCCACAAATGCCACACACCTTGCGCGGTTCATTGGAAGCATTGATTCGTGATAATGCATTCCTTCAACCGGTTATGACACCTGAATTTGTTGACACATACCAACACTACAAATTCGAAACACAAGTATGGCAAGACGAAGCGCGCCCAACAGCGTTTGAATTCAAATCTACTTATTCTTGCTAATCTAGTTTATTCGTGATTCATCCTTACGGGTGAATCCAGCTCTTCTTTCACATAAAATATCATTCTTTACTCACAATCATCTATTATTTTAAGAAACGTTAGGCATAATTAATATTATTTTCTTATTTAAGGATGTTTTTATGATGCGTAATGGATTCACACGTATAGGGTTTATACTTTCTTTAGGGGCAGCAGTTGGATTGGGCTATACGGCCTATGTTCAGTATCGTATCGCCCAAATCAACTCAGTCATCACTACGACGGTCACAGGGGCACAAAAAGCTGCACGTATAGCTGGTAATAAGATGAAAGTGGATGGCAATAACACTGTCGGATTCAGTAAAGTAGCAGAGCTTGAAGGGAAAGGATGGGTATTGTCGGATGATAATCAATCTTATGAACTAAAAGAGCAAGGGCGAGTGCACGCAAGCATGACACTGGATCATAAGACAGGAAAAGTTGTCTATAAAATTGACTGCGGAAGTTTTAGCAGTGAATCAGATAAGCAAGAGTGTTCAGACGCCCTAGATGGTTCAGGTAAAAACTATGTAGCAACGGATGAAGTGCCTTGGTAAATTTAAAAAAATAATGTCACCAAAACTCTCCTAGAGCCAAAATATTTGGCAGAAGTGCCAAAAAATATTTTGTAGCGTTTTGTTTTGGTGACGCTTTTCTTTTGATACTTTTCTTTATTAAAAAGAAAAGTATAATAAATTAATCGATAACTTTCGGTCCCGCAGCAGAATAATCGAATCCATTTTGCCCGTCAGTGTATTTCTTGAAATTTTTAATAAACAATCCCGCTAAATGATCACGCTGTA
The DNA here is from genome assembly GCA_038329855.1 of Campylobacterales bacterium. Taxonomy (GTDB): domain Bacteria; phylum Campylobacterota; class Campylobacteria; order Campylobacterales; family Sulfurimonadaceae; genus Sulfuricurvum. The sequence goes on along the minus strand of JBBQNL010000004.1, from coordinate 73,534 downwards.
CGAGATACGCTTCTTTATCAGACCATGCATTACGAGGGTTTAAAATCGTAGAATCCACCCCTTTGAGTGTCAAAGGAATGTTAAATCGGAAAGTATTGGTGGTTTGAAATTCACTGTCATTGATTGAACCGTCCAAGATAGCATGGATGCAAGCGCGTGTATCTTTGATGCTCATTCGTTTACCCACCCCGTATCCTCCACCGGTCCAACCTGTGTTGACAAGGTAAACGTTAACATTATGCTTATCGATTTTTTCTCCCAAAAGTTTGGCATAAACGGTAGGGTGAAGAGGCAAAAATGCTTCTCCGAAACATGAGCTGAACGTTGCTACAGGCTCCGTAATACCGCGCTCTGTCCCTGCAACTTTGGCCGTATAGCCACTGAGGAAATAGTACATTGCCTGCTCTTTGGAGAGACGGCTAACAGGGGGCAGTACCCCAAAGGCATCGGCAGAGAGGAAGATGATGTTTTGCGGATGATCCGCTTGAAGCGATGGCTGATGATTTTCGATGTGTTCGATAGGATAAGAGACACGGGTATTTTCGGTTTTTGAACCGTCTTCATAGTTTACCAGACCGTCTTCATCGAAGACGACATTTTCCAACAATGCCCCTTTACGGATAGCGGCATAGATTTCAGGTTCGCTGGAAGGATCGAGATTGATTACTTTTGCGTAGCATCCACCCTCGAAATTAAAGACTCCCTCATCATCCCAACCGTGCTCATCATCTCCGATTATCGCACGTTTAGGGTCGGTTGAGAGGGTAGTTTTACCCGTTCCGCTGAGACCGAAAAAGAGACAGGTGTCACCCTGCGGTCCAACATTGGCTGAACAGTGCATCGCAAGTTTCCCCTCAAGCGGAAGCCAATAGTTCATCATTGAAAAAATTCCTTTTTTCATTTCACCACCGTACCACGTGCCGCCGATGATACACAGATTGGCTTCGATGTCAAAAAGGACAAACACTTCCGAATTAAGACCATGATTTTCCCACTGACTGTTAACCGCTTTGCACGCATTAAGAACCGTAAATTGGGGCTTGAAATCGGTAAGTTCATCGGAAGTGGGGCGAATAAACATATTTTTGACGAAATGAGACTGCCATGCGATTTCAGAGACAAATCGGATAGAGCGTTTACTTGAGGCACTGGAACCGCAAAAAACATCGGTAACATAAAGATCTTTATTGGAGAGCTGCTCACGAGCAACCACGAGGAGTTCATCAAAAACGGCTTTGTCGATTTTTTTATTGACATCCCCCCATGCTATATACTGATTCGAAGGGTCTTGATTGACGAAATATTTATCCTTGGGACTGCGACCCGTAAAGATACCTGTATCAACGGTGGTCGCACCACTGGCAGTCATGACGCATTCACCATTACGGAGTTCATGCTCGATCAATTCATCAAAACCCAGATTGTGGAAAATCTTTTGGGTGTTTTTTATGCCTAATTCACCAATCTCTGCAATATTCATAATCTATTTCGCCTTTTTGATTCGCCCATGCGAGCAACATTGTTACGCGAATTATACGCCTTCAATGTTTAATTGGAATTAAAGAATGAGAGTTGCTTAACTTTATAACAAATTATTATCAGAGAGAATGTTGTCTTAAGCGCTTTCTAAGAATATGAGGCTCATAATAACAATAGAGTTACGAGTGTAACTACTTTTTTCTATATTAAAGGAGTAAGCCATGAAACGTTCAGGTTTTACTATGATCGAGTTAATCTTCGTTATCGTTATCTTAGGTATTTTGGCAGCAGTAGCTATTCCAAAATTGGCAGCAACACGTGATGATGCACAAGCATCAAAAGTTGCAACTAATGCAAAAACAATGGTTAGTGAGATTGCTGCATATGCAACAGCTCAAGGTATTGTTCCAATTGGCGATGCCAATATGACACTTGCGTCTAATACATACGTTGAAAATAAAAATAGTGGATATATGGGAACAGCCACAACTGATGGTAATATTAGTGTTTTAGACAAAATTGGTGGTATAGCATGTCTAATGATTGATGTAAATAATACAGCAATTTCAACAGTTCATGGTGACCAAAACAGTACAATATGTGATGCGGTAAGAGCTATCGTTCCAGAAGGACAAGTAAGTGTTGCTGGAACATCGGTTGTGCGTTAAGCTCAACTTCTTATTTCTTTAGTCAACTTCCACTCTTTTGAGTGGGAATGTTAGTTATTTGTTTTGATTTTTATGATTATTGATAATCATAAAATTCAGTACAAAAGGTGTTGAGTTAATGAAGCGAACTGCTTTTACGATGATTGAACTCATTTTTGTTATTGTTATTTTAGGTATTTTAGCAGCAGTAGCAATCCCAAAATTAGCAGCAACACGGGATGATGCAAAAGTATCTGCATTGGCGTATGGTGTAGGAACAGGTATACAAGAAGTCGCTGCTTTCGCTACAAGCCAAGGTGAAACAAACGATTCTATGAGTTTAATGTCAAATAATTTTGAACTTTTGTCAAAAAGTGGCGATGCAAATTTGAGTGCTAATAAAGCGATTATAAAATGCGGAAAAATAAATAATTGTCTTATTGTTGATATTAATAGAACAGCATGTGATGATATTCTTCAAATGAGTTTGGGTGATGGAACAGGAGATAATATGTGTTTAGAGCTTCAGAAATTAATACATGCTGAGAATTATCCAATAAAATTAAGAGGTAGTTATGTTAAACAATAAACGAAACGCTTTTACAATGATTGAACTGGTTTTTGTTATCGTTGTTCTGGGTATTTTAGCAGCGATTGCAATACCGAAATTTGCAGCAACACGGGATGATGCACAGATGGCAAAAGGTCGCAGTGATGTTGCCGCTATTCGTGCAGCTATTGTGAGTGAGCGTCAAGGACGTTTGATGCGTGGAGAGTCTACGTATATTACTACTCTTGATCATGCAGCTACTCCATCAAATAATGGAGACATTTTATTTGACAATAATGGAACAGCAACAAGTACATTATTGCAGTATGGTATTGTTTCAGGGGATACCAACGGTCATTGGAGAAAAACGGCTGCCAACACCTATAAGTTTAAAATTTTAAACGCAGATACGCAGTTTGACTATAATATTACGGGTGGTCGATTTACTTGTACGGCGGGTGCTGGAAGCTGTGATGCATTAACAAATTAACGGCTAAAGTGTATTTTTATTCTATAGCCCTTTTGGGCTCTCCTCTTGATCTTCTTATTTATCATTCAGAATTTTCTTTACAAATCGGTACTAAAGTTTCTATTTTACTTTCTAAACGTGAGATGGAGGGGGTGGTTCTTTTTGAAGTAGAAAAGCCTGCATTTACAACACAGCCTATTGGTTTTCGTCATTGCGGACTCGATCCGCAATCTCCCTCATTCCTCTGTATCTATTCTGAATTTCAAATCAAAACAGCACATTTTATGGCGGAGTATTATAGTTGTTCACTGGGTGAAGCACTTAATCTTTTTGTACCATTTCGTCATTCCCGCGAAGGCGGGAATCCAGCTAATGACGTTATTTCTGGTAAGGATTATTTAGAGTGCGACACAATACGAAGCTGGATTCCCGCCTTCGTGGGAATGACGGGAAGTATTAGTCTCTCGCAAACCCAATCCCAAGCCCTCGATTTTATCCATTCTCATCCCGTTTCTCTCCTCTTCGGTGATACCGGTGCCGGTAAAAGCGAAATCTATATGAAACGAATGGACGAAGTGTTAAATAAGGGGAAAAGGGCATTATTGCTTTTGCCGGAAATCTCTCTTACTCCTCAAATGGAACAGAGGTTCAAAAAACATTTTGGTGAAGCATTTGTGCTGTGGCATTCAAAAATGACTCCGAAGCAAAAAAAAGTGACATTGGAAAAGATATACGATGGTTCGGCACGTATTATTGCAGGGCCTCGCTCGGCTTTATTTTTGCCACTAGATGATTTGGGGTTGATCGTTGTGGACGAAGAGCATGATGAGAGTTATAAATCGTCTTCACGCCCCCGCTACAATGCCCGGGATATGGCGATTTATATGGGGAATCTTTTAAAGATACCGGTTGTTCTTGGCAGTGCAACGCCCAGTTTAAGCAGTTATGTTAAATATCCTTTTTATCGTTTGAAAGGGGGATATTACGCTTCCAAACGTTCTTTTGTGTATGAACCATCTATCGAAGCATTGACCCCCTTTTTGGATGAAAAAATTATCTCAAATTATGACTCAGGTCATCAGGGAATTGTCTTTATCCCTACACGTGCGAATTTTAAAACTATGATATGTGACAGTTGCGGGTATACGTTAGAATGCCCGTTTTGCAGCGTTGGGATGTCATTGCATCGAAACGCTCGCGCTCTTAAATGCCACTATTGTAACTATACGGAAGTATTGCCACGTGTGTGTCCAAAATGTCAAAGCGGCCATTTGACAACTTCAAGACTTGGGACTGCAGAGGCTGTGGAGCATTTTGAGAAGAATTTTAGCGGAATTAAAATACAGCAATTTGACCGCGATGTGATTACGACCCAAAACAAGTTGATTAAAGTGCTCAAAGCATTTAATGCACGCGAGATTGATCTGCTTGTGGGGACGCAAATGCTTTCCAAGGGGCATGATTATCACGATATAGCACTTGCGGTTGTGATGGGGATTGATAATTTGTTAGGGCAAGCCGATTATCGTGCACGCGAGAAAGCGTTGTCGCTTTTGATTCAAATCGCGGGACGAAGCGGGCGTAAAAACGATTCGACGGTGATTGTTCAGAGTTTTAATGAGTCATTTTTTCATCAATATGTGGACGATTACGAGTTGTTTTTGAAAGAGGAACTAAAAATTCGAGAGGGGCGTTATCCACCCTATAAAAAGTTGGCACGGCTGTTGTTTGCCCACAAAAACGGGATGAAAGCCAAACTAGAGATGGAAAGAGTTGTTGATATTTTGAAAAGCGTTTCCGCTATTGAGATTGTAGGTTTCGGCGCTTCACCCATCGAAAAGATTGCAGATAAATACCGATTTCAAATTTTGCTGCGGAGCGATAAAAGTACACCGCTTATCCGATCGATAAAACTTATCAAATCACCGCTGGTCGAAATCGATATGGACCCCATAGAGTTTACGTAAAATTAACGTCCAACAAGCTACAATCTTCACCATGATTACACGATACCCTACCAAGAAAATTTATGTCGGAAATGTTGCCATCGGGGGTGATGCTCCAATATCCGTACAGTCGATGACATACTCCCGTACATCGGATGTTGCAGCTACCGTGGAGCAGATTAATCGTCTCCATTTTGCCGGGTGTGACATTGTCCGCGTAGCGGTTCCCGATGAAGAAGATGCATTAGCTCTTAAAGCGATTAAAGAACAAATTTCTCTCCCCCTCGTTGCCGATATCCATTTTAACTACAAGCTCGCTCTTATTGCGGCAGAAGTGGTGGACTGTATCCGTTTTAATCCTGGAAATATCGGGGAGAAATCGCGGATACGTGAAATTGTTAAAGCGTGTGAAGAGCGCCATATCCCTATCCGTATCGGGGTTAATGCGGGGAGTTTGGAAAAAGAGTTCGAGCTGCGATACGGGCAGACGGCGGAAGGTATGGTCGCCTCGGCAGAATATAACATTAAATTTCTCGAAGATTTAGGTTTTACCGATATTAAAGTATCCCTAAAGGCGAGTGACGTACAACGCACCGTCGAAGCGTATCGGATGCTGCGACCAAAAAACAATTATCCGTTTCATTTGGGTGTGACGGAAGCGGGGACGATTTTTCACGCAACGATCAAAAGCGCTATAGGTCTGGGGGCATTGCTGCTCGATGGAATCGGGGACACGATGCGCGTATCGATCACGGGTGAGCTCGAAGAAGAGATCAAAGTCGGTCGTGCAATTCTCAAAGACAGCGGAGTTGCACGTGAGGGTCCCAATATCATCTCATGTCCCACATGCGGACGGATCGAAGCGGATTTGGTCAGTGCCGTTGCCGTGATTGAAGAGCGGACGAAACACATCAAAAAACCGCTCGATCTCTCAGTCATGGGGTGTGTGGTCAATGCAATAGGTGAAGCTAAGCATGCCGACGTCGCGATTGCCTACGGCAAGGGCTCGGGTCTTGTGATGGTCAAAGGCGAAGTAGTTGCACGTTTGGATGAAGACAAGCTTGTCGATCGATTTATCGAAGAAGTAGAAAAAATGGAAGCACAGGAAGATTGATGGAAGAGTCATTATACAATTTGGCGTTTGAGCGTTCTGTCCTTAGCTCCATTATTTTTGATCCCGCTCAATTTGATGAGTTTGAAGCGGTACTTAATGCCGAAGATTTTTATCTCGCAGCACACCAAGAGATCTATCGTGCCATGCTTTCTCTTGCACACCGAGATCTTCCCATCGATGAAGAGTTTATTAAAAAAGAACTCAGCGGAAAACAAAAATTTGATGAGCGTGTATTGGTTGAAATCCTCACGGCCAATCCTATCTCCAATACCACGGCTTACGTTCAAGAGATCAAAGACAAGGCGATCAAGCGTCATCTTCTGACTCTCACCACAGAAATCAAGCGGGTAACCCTCGAAGAGAATCTAAACGGCAATGATGTGGTCGATTTGGTCGAAAAAAAGCTCTATGAAATTACCCAAAACTCCCAATCGATTGATTTTAAAGATGCCCCTAAAATCACCGATGATACGATGGCATACATCGAAGAGATGCGTGAGCGTGGTGATGCGATTTTGGTGGGTGTCGATACGGGATATGCCGAACTCAATAAAATGACTACCGGATTTGGCAAAGGGGATTTGGTCATCGTTGCAGCCCGTCCGGCGATGGGGAAAACATCGTTCGCGCTCAACATGGTTCAAAACCTCCTCGAAAAAGGGAAAGGGGTGGCATTCTTTTCTCTGGAAATGCCGGCAGAACAGCTGATGCTGAGATTGTTGAGCGTTCAAACCTCGATCCAGCTTCAGCGTCTGCGGGTGGGGGATATGAACCCTGAAGAGTACAAACGGCTTAACGATGCTGTGGACAAGATGCGCCATTCTAAGCTTTTTGTAGACGATCACGGTTCGGTCAATATCCATCAGCTTCGCTCCAAACTGCGAAAACTCAAAAGCCGTCATCCGGAGATCGAACTGGCCGTCATCGATTACCTCCAAATCATGAATGGTACAGGGGGAAAGGATCGTCACCTCGAAGTGAGTGAAATCTCACGCGGACTGAAGATGCTTGCCCGTGAGCTTGAAATCCCTATCGTGGCCCTTTCTCAGCTCAACCGTAGCCTTGAATCGCGTTCGGATAAGCGTCCCATGCTCAGCGATATTCGTGAATCGGGTTCGATTGAGCAGGATGCCGATATTATCCTCTTTGTCTATCGTAACGATGTCTATTTGTATAAAGAGGAAAAAGAGCGGGAAAAAGAGGCGATCAACGCAGGCAAAGAGTTTATCAGCAAATACGTTGAAAAAGAGGAAGAGGAAGCGGAGATTATCATCGGGAAACAGCGTAATGGACCAACGGGGCATGTGAAACTGATGTTTCAGAAAAAGTTTACCCGTTTTGTGGATAAACCGACATTTGGTGCGGCACAGATTGTGTATGAGAGTGTTGACATGAAAAGTGCCAATATGAACATGGATATCGATATGGGTTCCGGAAATGTTTCAATGCCGATAATCTGATTTTGAACGCCAAAGGAATAAAATCCCTTTGGCTACGTTCGCCGCTATGGCACTAAAGCTTGCCTCTTACGAGGCAGATTTTTACTAAAAAAAGGGTTTTGATGAGCAAACTCGAGCGTATCGATCTGTTTGATCTTAAAAGCGGTTCACTTTTTGTCATTTTTCTTCTCTTTATCGCTTCACTTTCTCTTACATACGAATATCATAAATACTTAGAACTTAAGCAATACGATGATCCGCTTGTGCATGCAGAAGTCATCGCGCAAGAGGTTAAACTCATAAACAATACACCCAAAACATCTATCAAATTAGAGCTTGATAATGGTTCATTGGTACGATGTGTGATGAGCCCGTATTTACGAGATTTACGGGGGCGAGAGCTTTTGGTTGAGGTTCAAGTCAAAAAGGTGAGTTTTTTAGATTATCTTAGCCGATTTAATGCGCGGGTATCCATTGTTGAGGTGTATCCACAGCTTAGTCTTAAAGAACGATGGTATAGGTATATTGCATCCATGCATGCAGATGAGAGGATGAAAGAGCTTTACGGTGCATTATTTGTGGCAACTCCGATGAGCCAAGAATTTCAAACGCTTGTGGGTGCTATGGGGCTTAGTCATATTCTCTCGATCAGCGGATATCATTTTGGTATTTTGAGCATTATCGCTTATTTCTTACTTCGTCCCCCTTATCGATGGCTGCATGATCGTTATTTTCCATATCGTCATGGAAATCGGGATCTTTTTTTTATCGTGCTTGGACTGCTGTTTTTGTATTTGTGGGCATTGGAGTTTATCCCTCCAATGATACGCTCTTTTGGAATGATTGTTGTGGGATATTGGCTGTATGATCGGGGGATCAAGGTCGTCTCGATTCAGACGCTGTTAGTAACATTGGGGCTATTGCTTGCTTTTTTCCCAAAACTCTTCTTCTCGTTGGGATTTTGGTTTTCGTCGTTTGGAGTTCTCTCTATCTTTATTTTTATCCGTTATTATGAACATTGGAAGGCTTGGCAAATATTTTTAGCGCTTCATATTTGGTGTTATTTGGTCATGCTTCCGATTTCGCTGAGTATTTTTGGGACATTTGGATTGTGGCATATCGCCTCGGTCCCTTTGGCACTGCTCTTTAATCTTTATTACCCTGCTGTTTTAGTCCTCCATTTTACCCCTTGGGGTAATATTTTTGATCCGTATTTAATGAAATTGTTTGAAGCTGGGGACATACATTCCGTACTTATCCCCATGTGGCTTGGGATAATGAGCGTTGTTTTGGCTCTGATGGCGATGCGATGGAAATGGGCGTTTTGGAGCTTAGGGATTCTTGGGGTCTTGACGCTGATCGGCGCGGTGTATCAGATAGCATAGTTTCATACCGTAAATGATAATAATCCATGAAACATAGATCCATAAAAAGAAAAAGATAAGAGCGGAGAGCGAGCCGTACATCGTTGCATACGTTTTATTGTAAAAAACATACTGAACAAAACTGTTTTTTGCTAACTCCCAAACAACAGCAACGATAAAAGAACTAATAGCAGCTGCTTTAAGAGAGACATCCGAGTTAACGGCAATTTTATAAGTTAAAAAGAAAATTCCCCACAGCAGTAAAAAAGGGAAGATTGAGAGGGCACTTAAAGCATATCCTGTGACATTAGCCTCAAGATAGGCCTTAAGACTCATGGAGGTGATAAGGACAATGGGGGTTAGCGTGATAAGGGTCCAATACGTGGTGATTGCTTCCCAAATTCCTCGTTGAGGGGAGTGAAAGATCTTTTCGACAATGTGTTCGAAATTTTGAAAAAAGAGGAACGAAGATACAACCATTGTTATAAATCCAATGACCCCGAGTTGAACTGAGTTTTTAAAAAAAGAGTCGAGATAGCCTGCAATGGCCTCGGTTTGAACGGGCATAATATTGTCGAAAATAAAAAGCTGCATTTTGCTGTATTGTTCGTTGAAAACAGGGACATTGGCGATAAGGCTAAGCGAAATAATCAGCAACGGCACTACCGTGAAAATGGTATAAAAACTAAGGCTGGAGGCATACACGGTAATATCACTGTCAAACATTGTAAAGATGAAAAGTCGAATATTCCGCCGTATTTTCTTTATAAGCATGGTCTATTTAAGTCCCATTTTAGTTGGGTTTAAAATATTGTTGGGATCAAAGGCATTTTTAATGGACTGAAAAAGAGCCATCTCTTCTGGGGTAAACGCCATGGACATATAAGGGGCTTTGGCCAAACCGATACCGTGTTCGCCGCTGAGTGTCCCCCCTAAATCGATGGTGGCTTGGAACACTTCACGGATCGCTTCATAGCCGATTTTGACCTGCTCAGGGTCTTTGCCATCAACCATGACATTGGTATGGACATTTCCATCGCCTGTGTGGCCAAAGCAGGGGATATTGATGTTGTATTTAAGGGCGATGGCATTGAATTTAGCCAACAGTTCAGGCAAGGCAGAACGGGGAACGGTCACGTCTTCGTTGATTTTTTTGGAACCGTAAATTGAGAGTGATTGGCTCGCATTACGTCGCGCAAACCACAAATCCGAGGCCTCTTGTTTGTTTTGGGCGATTTTAAAATCACTGCATCCATTTTCACGAAAAACTTTTTCGATAATTCCCAATTGAAAATCCAAATCTTCTTCGAGATTTCCATCCACATCGGTTACCAAAATGGCTCCCGCTTCGACTGGAAGTCCTTTTTTATATACTTGTTCCACCGCACGAATGGTAAGATTGTCCAAAAATTCCATTGCAACGGGAGTGACACCGCTTGCCATCGTTTTGTAAACGGCTTCCATCGCCACACTGACGGTGGGGAAAATTCCCATGGCCGTTTTGGTCATTTTTGGTTTTGAGAGGAGCTTGAGAGTCACTTCGGTGGTGACAGCCAGTGTCCCCTCCGAAGCGATTAAGATCCCGGCAATATTGTATCCTGCCACGTCTTTGATGGTACGTTTTCCCGCTTTGATGATGTCACCATTGGGTAAAACGGCACGGATGGCCATGACGTAGTCTTTGGTAATACCGTATTTCGCTGCACGCATACCGCCTGCATTTTCGTTGACATTGCCGCCGATCGTGGAATACTCTTGGCTTGCAGGATCGGGCGGATAAAATAGACCTACTTCTTCGACTGCTTTTTGGAGCTCCATATTGATGACTCCCGGCTGAACGATAGCCACCATATTTTGCATGTCGATCTCTAGAATCTTGTTCATGTGTTTTTCAAATGCCAATACAATTCCGCCGGAAGAGGGAAGTGCGCCGCCGGTAAAACCGCTGCCGGCACCGCGAGGGACAATGACGATACGATGTTCATTGCAATATTTTAAAATATCGCTGACATCTTGCTCAGTACGAGGGAAGAGGACGGCATCGGGTTCAAATTTTTCACGAGTCGCATCATATGAATACGCGATCAAATGGGCTTTGTCGCTGTAAACATTTTCGCTTCCCAGTAAGTTGATAAAAAAGGTGAGTGCATTGGAGGGAAACATGATTATTCCTTGAGGTCAAAGTGGCGCAATAGTGCACTTTTTTCGCCAAATTTCGCTTTGTAGAGTTTATATAATTCTTTATTTTTTGGATTGCTTAATGCAATGAGTTCGAGATAATACGGTTCGTAACTGTCCAGTTTTGAGCTGCCTTTACCCCACCATGCAGCACGAATGGTTGGAACACGTGTGTAAAAAGGAGTTTGACTTTTTTTATCTTTTGTGAGCGATTCAACGCTTTGAAGCAAGGCAAAGTTTTTACAATCGAGAGTAAAGAGGGTTTGTGCGCTTTGGACAAACAATAAGCCAATAGAGGTAGAGGTACAAAAACTGCGAAAATCTTCTACTTGCGGGGTTGGATGCCCTTTGTGAGAGAGGTACGTCGCATAGAGGTCAGGGTGAATCCACTCGATATTAGGGATGCTGGCAGTTAAAGCGAGGTAGGCATCATCATTGGGAGCGATCAAGAGGGCGCGTCCATAATCATAAGCGATAACCACTTCATCGGCAACTTTTGGATTCCATGTTCCGCTGGGGAGTGAATTTTGTCGCAATCCATCGTAGGTTGAGAATTCAACAACGGCACGATTTGAGGCAGTGTTGAGTTCAATGACACGCGCATTGGCAATAATGGAGCTGTGCGTGGCATCAAAATGACGAACTATGAAACCGCTCATTCCAACTTTTAGTTCAGGGGCTTCAATGGTACCATGCTTCTCTTCAATGCTTAAAAGAGGTGTTGAGATTGAGGAAGCTTCAAGCATTCCAAGGGCGAACCATAAAAAAAACAAAATGCGCATTGAGGTAACCTTTTAGGTGAGTTAATCAGTCGATTATAGCCAATAGAGACTTTGTAAACAGATTTTTTGCTATCATTTAAGACTCTTTTTGTAAAAAAATAGTGATCAAGGATGGTAATGGGTCGGATATTTCTCTTTTTATTGCTGCCCATTTTCCTTTTTTCTTCACAGGTTACACTCTTTAAATGGAAAGATGGAGAGAGTTTTCTCACTTTTTTAGAACGTAAAAAACTTCCCCTCTCTCTTTTTTATAACATGGACGGAGAGGATCAAAAGCTCACAGAAGATATTCCGTACAATGCCAAATGCCAAATGCTGGTGAGTTCTAAACATATTATCGAGCAAGTTTTAATTCCGGTAAATGATGAGCTGCAGCTCCAAATCTATTTGACCCCGAAGAGACAGTACACGATGAAAGTGATTCCTATCGTAAGCGAGACGTATAAAGAGGTCCTTTATACTCAAATCACTAGCGCTCCTTACGATGATATTCTCCACGCAACGGGATCTAAAAATTTGGCTTCAACATTTGTCAAGATGTTCAAGGGGCGGGTAAATTTTCAAAAGAATCTGAAATCGGGTGAACCGCTGGTGATCGTCTATGAGCAAAAATATCGTCAAGGGAAACTTTTTTCGATGCCTGAAGTTTCGGGTGCCATGATTGAAATCGGAGGGACCCGTTATGCCCTTTACCGCCACAGTGATGGACACTTTTACGATGCCAAAGGGGCTCAGATTGAAAAATTTATTTTTAAATTCCCGATTCGTAATGCTCGGATAACGTCGGGATTCACAAAACGGCGCTATCATCCGGTACTGCACCGCTACCGCGCTCATGTCGGCGTTGATTTTGGAGCCAGAGCAGGTACTCCGATACTCTCAACCGGGGATGGAACGGTAAGTTTTGTCGGTTATTCGAATGGGTACGGTAAAACGATAAAAATTCATCATTCCAATGGCCTTACAAGCCTTTATGCGCATCAAAAAGGGTTCAAAGCAGGGATTCATAGCGGATCAAGCGTTAAGCAAGGCGAGATGATCGGTTATGTCGGTTCATCAGGGCTCTCATCGGGTCCCCATTTACATTTTGGAATGTATGATGGAAGCAGGCCGATTGATCCGCTTAGTGTCATGAAGAAGAAAACCGAAGGGTTTAGCGGAAAAGAAAATAAAATATTTATGGCTATTCGCAGTAAGTTAGACCGAATTTTTAATGAAAAACTCCGCACAAAACCGATTAAAAAACGAGGGTATGATTTTCAAGACACCTATTATGTGGATAAAGATACGTTTAAAGTGAAAGCGTTTTAAGAGAAAGGCCTCCCGCTTTCGCGGAAGAGGAGAATCCTGAAGTTTTGACGAAACATTAGGATGCCCAGAAGGGCAGTGGAAATTAGAACTTGTAACTAACTGCTGCGTTAAATGAGCGTCCCATGCCTTGGAGAGGTGAGTATGGGGCTTTTTGATCAGAATCATTAACAATATCTACACCGCCTAGGGGAAGTTCGTATGCATGATTAAAGAGATTGGTAATCGATAAATCCATATTCAATTGTTTTGTCCATGCATAACCAGTACGAAGATCAACCAACGCATATCCCGGTGTCATCGGTTCGCTACGAAGTGCATCAACTGATTCTTTAGCAGCTACGCTTTCGATATCGATTCCATTATTCCATGGACCTGAAACACGGTCAAGTGAAACTTTCGCATGAAGTGGCATCATGTGATAGAGTGATCCACCGTTATCACGGAAGCCTCGTGTGTAGCTGGCCGAACCTTTGATGGTTCCTTTTCCGTTGTCAGCATTGTTCCATAATACAGCGTATCCAGATAGGTCAGCTCCAAAAAGATGGGCATCGGTGTTAACAAATTGCAAAAGTTGAATATTGGTAAACATTCCAGTCGTTGAGCTTCCAAGACTTTTGACGTCAATATAATCTTGAACCTTAGTGTAATATGGAGTTAGTTTTATTCCCCATTCTTTTTGTGATATATCATGCAAAGCTAAAGTTGCACTGATTGTATTGGCGACTTCAGGTTTAAGATCAAGATTGCCGACATAACCGTTAGCATCTCCAAACCAGTTGATCATTGCCATATCCATACGAATTGGACTGTTTACAGCTAATGCCGGATTTGTTCCGTATCCTCCAGCCCAAGCAAAACGCTCATACATATTGGGTGAACGGGTTTTTCGGGCAAAACCTAGTTCCATATCGGCGGTATTGCTGTATTCGTATTTAGTGGAAGCAGTAGCATCTAAATTGTTATCACGTTTTTTGTGATCTTGGGCATTGAAATAAATTGCATCAACAGGGTCATTAATGGTAGAATTGTAGCCTACAACATCACCCGTATTCATGGTTACAATATCCGTACGGACCCCAATGACAGAGGAAAGTTTTTCACTCCATTGTGAAACTGCTTCAGCAAATATACCAATACGATCACGTTCACCATTATTAATATTCCAAAAGGTATCAGGTCCCATTCCACTAACAGTAGTTGTAACTGGTGGCCACCAATCATTCAGACGATAGCGATCGTAATCGGCTCCAAATTTGAGTGTTTGTGTAGAACTAAGTGGTAGTGTAGCTTTGAGATTAATACCACTCTCTTGTGCTTCAGTATACATAGGCATTCCGTAAGGCTTAGCAGGATTAAAAGGTGCGCGTTCACCCCAAATTTTGTTCATATAGTGATCGGTATCTTGACGATAAGCATTGGCATCAATCAGTAATTTTCCGATTTTTCCTTTATAACCTAGATTACCTGAGATAGATTCATTTTCCAGCATATCCATGTATTGGTTTGGAAAGCCAATATCTTGCGCATTAGTTTTGGTCATTTTAAGAGAGACAATATCGTCAGAACTTACTTTGTACGCGATGGTTGCCGATTGATTTTGTTGCTGATACAGGGTGTCTTTAACGATGGCACCGTAACCATTTTTGTAGCTCTCGGCTTTTTCGGCAAATCCAGAATAACTGACACTGATTTTGTCATTGGCTGCTGATGCGTTTATCGAAGCTCCGCGTGCTTGGCTGTTGCTGCGATAAAATCCTGTTAAGTCTCCACCGACTACTACTTCTCCTGCTGCTTTAGCAAAGACAGGATCTTTGGATTTTACCACAATGGTTCCACCGATACTATCCCCGCCTGCACTGACTGGAGTAATACCTGCCATCACTTCAATGGATTCAATTTTAGAGGTATCGATATAGGAAAGGGCTGGATTCATGTGATTTGGACATGCTGAAGTGATCGTCATCCCATCAATGTCGATTTTGACACGATCATCGGCCATACCGTGGATAACAGGAAGGGATGTGCTTCCTCCGGTTTGGTAAACGCTGACACCTGGGATATCGGCTAAAATAGAAGCTGTGTTACCTGTCATAGCGGTTGATTTGGATGCTGCAAGTTCTTGTGCAGAAATATCTGAACTTATCGTATCACTTTCAACGGTGATTTTTTGGATGGCTACGGGCTCAGAGGCGAGAGCAGCAATGGCCGCCAATGAGAGGAGAGAAAATTTCTTCATACTTTTAATCCTTAAGAAAATATGAAGATATTCTAGGAAAAAAGTGTTACATTAGTGTTAAGAAGCTATGATTTTTGTATGAAAATGAATGCAAAACAAATACTTTTAACCCTTATTCTTTTAGGTGCATCGGGCTATTTTCTCTATTCTGGATTTAGCCTCCTATTCCATTCGTAAAGAGACATCTTCGGGAAACTGCATTGTAACACAATGGAGTGAGCCGTGCTGGCGGATGAGAACGGAGCAGTCGATAGGGATGATCTTTCGTCCTTTAAAGGCACGTTCGCAAATGGCAATTGCCTCCATGTCATGAGGATCATTGTAGATAGGAAGCAATACGGCTTCATTGATGATTAGAAAATTGGCGTAGGTTGCCGGTAAACGCTCATTATCGTAAAATATCGGTTTTGTCATTGGCAGAGCAATAAGGGTAAATGGTTCGCCGTCTAAATTTCGTAAAACTTGCAATTCTTCTTCCATTTTTTTCAATTCGCTATAGTGCTCATCTTCTTTATCGTCGCATTTGACATACATTATCGTGTTGGTGTCAATAAATCGTGCGAGGGTATCGATATGGCTATCGGTATCATCTCCTGCTAAATAGCCATGATGAAGCCATAAAATCTGCTCGACACCCAACTCTTTTTTTAAGATGGCTTCGGTTTGTTTTTTGTTTAAATGGGCATTTCGGTTGGGATTGAGCAGGCACTCTGCTGTGACAAGCAGTGAGCCTGTCCCATTGCTCTCAACGCCGCCGCCTTCTAAAATGAGATCCACTGTTTCCATACGGGCACCATAGATGCTCGAGAGTGAATGGCTCATCGCATTGTCACGAGAGGCATCAAACTTTCCACCCCATCCGGTGAATGTAAAATCAAGCAAAACTGCTTCATCGTCTTCCTCATCAATGACGCTCAATGCACTGCAATCACGTGCCCATGTGTCGTTTGTTTGATAGGGTACAAAGATGAGATTGTCGAAAGAGGTAAAATAGTTTTTGACGAAATTTACATCATTACAGATGATAAGGCATGGTTGATATTGGGCAATAGCAGTTGCTATATTGACAAAACACTCCCGTGCCTCTTCGAGATAATCAATCCAGTCACTTTGAGGGTGAGGAAAAATGAGTTGAACAAAACTTTGGGGTTCAAATTCGGCGGGGAAATAGCGCATTAACAATCCTTAGAATATAATACCGTTATGGGAAAAATAACATTAAGCCGTGAGGCACTTCGAACTAATCTTGACATTATCGCACATCAAGTCGGTGGAACAGATAAAATCGCCGTGGTTTTAAAAGACAATGCATACGGTCACGGGGCGGTGATGATTGCAGAGACGGCACGTGATTATGGGGTTACCAAGGCCGTTGTTCGGTTGGAACGAGAAGCATTGGAGATCGAACCTTTTTTTGAGACTATTTTGATTCTTGCTGATTTTCCGACGGTTTCCAATCCAAAATTTCATTACGTCATTAACTCGCTTCATACGATCGATCAATTTCCAACCGGTACCAAAGTGGAGTTGAAAATCGATACTGGAATGCACCGTAACGGGGTAGGGATGGATGAGATAGAGAAAGCTTTTGGGATTCTGTCGGATCAGGGGTTGGAGTGTGTTGGAGTTATGAGCCATTTTAAAAGTGCCGATACACTGAGCTCCGAGTGGTTTTGGCAACGCAATGCATTTGATGAGGTTAAAAAAGAAGTCTTAAAACGTGCAAAAAAGTACAAATGGAATCCCCGTTTTCATTTATCCAATTCGGCCGGAGCCTTTCGTACTAATCGATGCGATGATGACATGGTTCGAGTAGGGATTGCTTTATACGGCTGTTTGCAGATGGAAGATTCATTGCCACAGCCTTTGCTCAAACCTGTTTTATCGTTGTGGGGAGAAAAAATTTCTACTCGTTTGCTCAAAAAAGGGGAACGGGTCGGATACAACGGTGTATATGAAGCCCAAGAGGATGAAGTGGTTTCGACATATGATTTGGGATACGCCAATGGCTTAAATCGTCTTGCATCCAATCACTATTGTACTCCAGAGGGAGTTTTACTTCGAGGGCGCATCTCGATGGACAGCGCCATCTTTGCAAGCGATACAGTAGAATTATTGATTTTTGATAATGCCAATGACTATGCTCAGGCCGTGGGAACAATCGGGTATGAGATTTTGGCCTGTTTGGATAAAGATTTAAAAAGAGAGTGGGTAGACTAGAACCCTTTGACAAGCTCAGGATGAACGAAAATTTATGAAGTGATTTTTACAATCGCTTCAGCAAAAATAGCCCCATCCAATCGCATATCGATCAGTTTTTCGAGATTATCCATTTCTTCACAATATCCCAATACTTTTGCATCAAAAAGATAATGCTCGGCAACTTTTTGAATCTCTTCACCGTGTTTTGCGTTTACGATGAGGTACGTTGCGTGAAAATTTTCAGCTAAAACAGCCTCAACATTCGAGTTAACATAAAGAGCAAAGCGGATATTATTAAGATGAAGATGCTCAATAATATCAAGATTTTGCTCTTCAAAAAATAGCGCAATAACGGAATTTGAAGGGGTATTTGCAATAGCATCAATCGAACTGATGTGATAAAACTGCTCAGAAGGCAGCAGCGGATGTCCAAAAAGTATCATGATAATATCCTTATTTATTTGATTTGAACGCCCACGGAATATATCCCTTTGGCTACGCTTGCAGCACATGGCACTAAAGCTTGCCTCATGTGAGGCAGAATTTTATTTCTTTCCCATACATTCGTGAGAACAATAGTATTTGCCACTGCTCATGAGTGCTTCTTTGGCCTGAATGTACGTTGAGCATGTAGCACATGGAATCATTGCTTCGCCCATTGAGGTATCATTTTTGGGAGCCGTTAGACTTTTCTTTTTAGCAAAGAACATATAATAGACGGTAGCAATAACACCGGCAAAAAGTAAGAATTTAAACATAATTTAGGACTCGATAAGGAGATAGTGACGATTGTGTTTCTCAATGATCTTATATTTTAAGGATTCATTGATTTCATCATACACTTTTTCCCCTTTGTAAAAGAGCAAGAGGGTACCCGATGTTCGAAACGGCTGCGATAGCTTTAACAACATTTGGGTATCGGTCACGGCGCGAGAGGTGATAAAATCAAAGCTCTGCGGCTCCAACTGCTCTACCCGCATGGCTTTGATCTCCACATTCTCCAAGCCCAAATTGGCTTTGACAAATTGTAAAAAACTGGCACGCTTGGCAAGAGGTTCAACGAGAGTAAAGTGCGTTTGAGGCAGGGCAAATGCTAAAATCATTCCTGGGAATCCCGCCCCTGTTCCGATGTCCATTGCCTTGTGTATGGAAGGTAAAAAAGTGATGGGTGCTACCGCGTCAACGATAAACTCATCGATTTGCGCCGCTGTTTTTGCCCCTGTCAGATTGTGAATCTTGTTCCATTGCAGCAGAAGCTCTTTGTACTGATGAGCGTATTCATAAAAACTTTCATCTACCGTAATATTTTGAGCTTTCATAAGCCGATGCAAATTAGTCAAGGAAATGCCCCATACACTCTTTTTTTGTTTGTAAATACTTTTCGTTATAAGGGTTAGAATCAATAATGACAGGGATGCGCTCTGTAATTTCGACATTCAACCCTTCAACAATTAAAACTTTTGCCGGATTGTTGGTAAGAAGGCGAATTTTGGTGAGGTTAAAATCATCAAACACTTCACGTACAACATCATAGGTACGCTGATCGGGAGCAAATCCGAGTTCTATATTTGCCTCAATTGTATTGCGTCCTTGATCTTGTAGCGCATAGGCATTGAGTTTGTTCAGCAAACCGATATTTCGCCCCTCTTGCGCATGATAAATGATGAGACCCCCTTCTTTGGCAATAAGCTCAAGTGCTTTATGGAGCTGATTGTTGCAATCGCATTTGATGCTTCCAAACGTATCGCCGGTAAGGCATTGGGAATGAATACGCACCAACGGAGCTTCTGCAGTTTCAAAATTTTCTGTAAAGATGGCCAAATGTTCTTGATAGCCTTCTTTGTACGCGCGGATTTTAAAGTGCCCGTACTGGCTTGGAAGGTTGGCAATAGCAGATTTTTCAAATTTTATCGTTGTTTTCATAGTGTTATTATAATGGCCGTTTCTGAAAAAATGGTTCTTTTAAACGAATCAGCGATAAAATTCGCTTTTACCATAATTTGGAGCTATCCCATGAATCGTTTCCGACGTACCCGTTTAAATCCTACTTTGCGTTCATTGGTGCGTGAAACGCATGTCAGTGCGAATGATTTTATTTATCCGCTCTTTGTTCGCTCAGGGGAGGGAATTAAGACTGAAGTCTCCTCGATGCCGGGTGTTTTTCAAATGAGTTTGGATGAGATTTTAAAAGAGTGTGCACTGCTGCAATCGTTAGGGATCCATGCGATACTCTTGTTTGGTATTCCGGACGTTAAAGATTCGATAGGTTCCGATGCCTTGTGCGATCATGGAATTATTGCGACAGCCGTTCGTGCGATCAAGAGCGCTTATCCAAAAATGTTCGTAGTCACCGATTTGTGTTTTTGTGAATACACAGACCATGGACATTGCGGGATATTGGATCACGTGCATGAGACGGTCGATAATGATTTGACTTTGGGTATTTCTGCTCAACAGGCGCTGGTTCATGCCAAAGCAGGGGTAGATATGATCGCACCCTCAGGGATGATGGACGGGATTATCACGACACTTCGCGAGGCATTGGACAATGGCGGATATCCAAATCTCCCGATTATGGCGTATTCGACCAAATTTGCGAGCGGGTATTATGGGCCGTTTCGTGATGTGGCAGAGTCGGTTCCAAGCTTCGGTGACCGTTCTACGTATCAGATGGATCCCGCTAACCGTCGCGAAGCTATTCGTGAGAGTTTAGCCGATGAAGCGCAGGGAGCGGATATTTTGATGGTGAAACCTGCATTGGCGTATTTGGATATCATCCGCGATATTCGTGAAGCATCACAATTGCCTCTTGCGGTGTACAACGTCAGCGGTGAATACGCGATGCTGAAATTTGCCGGGAATGCGGGGCTTATCGATTACAATCGAGTCATAATGGAAACAATGATCGGATTCAAACGCGCAGGTGCAGACATTATCATCAGTTACCATGCCAAAGAGGTCGCGTTACTGTTACGTGAATGAAATGATTTTATGCTATGATTATTTTTTGAAATAGAGGATTCTTTGTGAGACATTTTTTAACTTTACGTGATTACACCAAAGAAGAAATTTTAGAGATTATCGATTTGGCATTGGACATTAAAAGAGAACAAAAAGCAAAACAGCCACATCCCTATTTGGCGGGACAGACGTTGGGAATGATTTTTGAAAAGAGTTCTACTCGCACTCGGGTGAGTTTTGAGGTTGGGATGTTTCAGCTAGGGGGTCATGCTCTCTTTCTTTCAAACCGTGATATCCATTTAGGACGCGGGGAGCCGGTCAAAGATACGGCTCGCGTTATCTCTTCGATGACAGATATGGTTATGATTCGCACATTCGAGCACTCGATGCTTGAAGAGTTTTCAAGCCATTCCAGTGTTCCCGTTATCAATGGATTAAGTGATAGTTATCATCCGGTTCAGCTTCTTGCCGATTATATGACGATGGTGGAGTGCGGTCGCCATGAAAATCCTATCGTAGCGTACATTGGCGATGGGAATAATATGACTCATTCGTGGCTGATGCTGGCAAGCAAGCTTGGATTTGAACTTCGTGTGGCAACTCCGATCGGATACGAGTGTGATCCTGCGATTGTTGCCGATGCCATGAAATTTGCGCAAGAATCGGGTGCAAAAATCTCGTTTACTCATGACCCAAAAGTTGCGGTAGAGGGTGCCACGGTTGTTACGACCGATACATGGATATCCATGGGACAAGAAGAGGAAAAAGCGCAAAGACTTAAAGATTTTACGGGTTATATCGTAGATGAAGCATTAATGAAACGTGCGGACCCTTATGCTGTTTTCTTGCATTGTTTGCCAGCGTATCGCGGGGTAGAAGTGAGCGAAGACGTGTTAGAAGGAGATCAAAGTGTGATTTTCCAAGAGGCAGAAAACCGCCTCCATGGACAAAAAGGGTTAATGGTTTGGCTAGATAGACACCGCTAAAGTGTCTTAGTTCATTTCTAATTTGATAATGAATTCATTGCCCTCTTCGACAACGTTAAATTTGTGTTTACGGCAAAACGTATCGTTCATCTCTTCGCTCCACTCCTGCGCTTCGCTCAATGCATCGTCTTTGTTGTCAAATGCTTTGACTGTTGGCATTCCGCTTCGTTTAAAACAGCCACACTCTTTTTCCATACGTACGTTAAACATGATAGTCTCCGATTAATGATTTTTGCAAGTATAATCCCTGAAGTTTAAAAAAAATTATCCGAAAACTAAACACTCTGAAACTAAAGATTAACTTTAGTTTTTATTACAATGGGTTTATCAGGAGTAATTATGCTTATATAAGTTATAATTCGCTCGAAATTTTTGGGTGCCTTCGTAAAGCTTTAAAAAATCTAAAACTTTACTAAGGTACCTTCCATGGTAAGAGAATAATTCTCTGAAAATTTGTCGTCCAAGAGGACAATATTTAACGTCACAGCAAGCAACGCATAGCAACATGGGCTTTTTAGGAAATATTTTCATTCGTGAAAAACGGATTCCTTTTTTTGTTGGCGTGGCGTATATACAAAAGGTAGAAATATGAATAACGTAGAAACAGTAGTAGAAGTGCTCGATAAAGAGCTTCCAACATTTGCGGAGTTTGGTCTTCGCAAAGAGATTATGCAAAGTATTGATCAAGCAGGTTTCAAAAATCCAAGTCCTATTCAACAAATGGTTATCCCTGTCATTATGGAAGGGCGTGACGTAGTAGGTCAAGCCCAAACGGGTACAGGTAAAACAGCCGCATTTGGACTTCCAGCATTGAATAAAATGCATCTTAAAGGCGGTATTGAAATTCTTATCATCACCCCAACACGTGAACTTGCGAACCAAGTCAGTGATGAGATTTTTAAATACGGTAAGCATTTAGGTGCTCGCACGGTCACGATTTACGGCGGTAGTTCGTACAACCGTCAGCTTGATCTTATCGAGCGTGGCGCACAGGTTATCATTGCAACACCAGGGCGTTTGCTGGATATGTTGAGTCGTGATATGCTTAAAGGTTTTGCTCCATCAACGGTAATTTTGGATGAAGCCGATGAAATGCTTGATATGGGTTTCTTGGACGATATTAACGAGATTTTCAGCTATCTTCCAACTGAGCGTCAAACATTGCTATTCTCAGCAACAATGCCTCAGCCGATTAAAAATCTTGCAGAGCGTATTTTGGTCAATCCATTTTTTGCGTCGATCACAAAAGCTGAAACGACCAATACTGATATTGCACAGCAGTATTATGTTATTGAAGAGTCTGAGCGTGATGATGCAATTATCCGTCTTATGGATGCAGAAGATGCTAAAAAAAGCGTTGTTTTCTGCCGTACGAAAAAAGAGGTTGATCGTCTTTCGAATGTATTGTCAGCAGCGGGTTATTCGGCAAAAGGGCTTCATGGCGACATGGAACAACGCCAGCGTGAGAGCGTTATCAAGGGAGCTAAATCCGATGCATTTGATGTATTGATCGCAACCGACGTAGCAGCTCGCGGTTTGCATATCGATGGTATCACACACGTTTTCAACTATCATATCCCTTTTGACTCTGAAAGTTATGTTCACCGTATCGGTCGTACAGGACGTGCGGGTAAAAAAGGGGTAGCGATAACTCTTGTTACCCCTCTTGAGTTCAAAGAGCTTCAGCGTATTAAATCTAAAGTTGGAACAACGATGGAGCATGCTTATATTCCAAGTAAAATGGATGTTAAGAATTCTCAAGTAAACCGTCTTCTAGCTGAAATCGAAAAACAACATATTTATGATGAAGCGCACAAAGTACTTGACGCACTTAAAGAAGAGTTCGACCAAGAGCAAATTGCGTATAAATTGATTTCTTTGTTGATGGAGCGTAACACCGTTGCGGGACCGAATCAAATTGGTATCTCAGCAGAGCGTATGGAAAAAATTCTTAGTAATCTTCAAAGTCGTGGTCATGATGGCGGTGGAAATCGTCGTGGTGGCAGTGGTGGATACCGTGGGAATAACAACCGTGGCGGAAGCGGCGGCGGTGGATACCGTGGTAATAATGACCGTAATGCAAGCGGTGGAGGGGAGCGTAGCTCTTCAGGCGGCGGATACCGTGGAAACAACGATCGCAATGCTGGTGCAGGTACCGGCGGTGATCGTGGTGACCGTTCACGCAGCTTCAGCGGACAAAACCGTTCAGATAGCCGACCAAGAAGCTAAGTCACTTGTCATACCGTACTTTGTTACGGTATCCATTTAATCTATGGATTCCGTGTCGTAGTACGGAGTGACAGTTTAGCCAAAGTTCAAAATTAACTTTTCTTTTAACTCTTTCAAAAATGGTTCCATTGGAGCTATTTTTGCATTTCCTTCTCTTTGCTTAACTCCCCACATCGGTTCTGGAAAATAGCTATCCTCATGAAATCGTGCCATTATATGCCAATGAACTCTTGGTAACATATTGCCAAATGAAGCAATATTGATTTTAGCCGGTTTGAAATACTCCAACATCTTTTTTTCGATAATATCTAAACAGTTCCAAATCATCTCTTTTTCGGAAGCTGAACACTCTGAAAATTCTTTATGCTGTATATGGGTAAAGATTTTAAGCCAAGGAATTTCGCTGTCGTGAAGTTCAATAGTAATGAGGGGATTGGAGTAGAGCATGGTAAACCTTGGTAAAAAGATTTACTATTGTAGCGATATTTAAATACCTTTACCAGCAAAAGGGACGAGAGCGCTTCCCCAAGTTAAACCGCCGCCAAAGGCATCGAGAAGCATCAATTCACCTTGCTGCAGGCGACCGGATTCATAGATATCATTAATGGCCATCGGAATAGATGCCCCTGAGGTGTTGCCGTATTTTTCAACCGTAAGAACGACCTGGTCTTCCCTTAGATTGAGGGCATCACCAACGGCTTTGATAATGCGGTAGTTGGCTTGATGGGGGACAAAATGCTTGATAGCGGATGATTCAATCTTATTTTCATCTAAAATAGAAACAACATCACTCGTAAGAGTACGAACCGCTACTTTAAAGGTTTCATTCCCTTTCATCTTCATAAAACATGCCGTTGAATTAAGATCATCATGAACGGAACCGCTGCCGCCATTAGGTGACATTAAAAGATCCGCGAACGAGCCATCCGATCCGGTATGAATATCGATAATCGCTTCAGATTTTTCCTCGCTTGCGCTAATAATGGCAGCACCTGCACCATCACCAAATAGGATACAGGTACCTCGATCCGTGTAATCGGTTATCGCACTAAGTTTTTCCGCTCCGATAATAAGAACATTTTTTTTCATACCTGATTCGATAAAGGCTTTGGCAACACTCAGCGCATAGACAAAACCGGTACATGCCGCAGAAATGTCATATGCCATTACTTTTTGTAGACCAAGTTTATCCGCGATAATAGTAGCTGTTGATGGCATGCAAAAATAGTCTGGAGAGATAGTTGCGCAGATGAGCATATCAATTTGTGTTTTATCAAGTCCGGCACGTTCTATAGCGATTTCAGCAGCTTTAACACCCATATCACTCGTCGTTTCATTATCGGCAGCTATGTGGCGTTCTTTTATCCCTGTACGTTTAAAGATCCACTCATCCGTTGTATCAACCATCTTTTCAAGATCAGCATTGGAAAGAATTTTGGTGGGAACATAAGCTCCAATAGAGCGAAACGCTGCATACATGGTATACCTTTGTGTCAGGCTAGTTTAGTTTTTAAGTTCTTCAAGACGATTTTCAATGTGCACATTGACACCCGTATCGACATAGAGAATGGCTTGAAAAATAGCATTTTTGATTGCTTTTGGATTGCTTTTACCGTGGCTTACGATAGCGCACCCTTTGATTCCAACCAAGGGAGCCCCTCCGATTTCGGCATAATCTATCTCTTTTTTGAGTAAACGGAATACTTTGCGCATTAATAAGGCGCCCGTAATAGCGATGGGTGATTTTCGAATGTACTCTTTGATGAAATAACTGATTGTTGAGGCGACTCCCTCAGAAGCTTTGAGGACCAAATTTCCGATAAATCCATCGCAGATGATGACATCACAAGAGCCGTCAAAAATGTTATTCCCTTCGACGTTGCCGATGAACCCTTTTTGACCTTCGAGCATTTTGAATGCCTCTTTGGTCACTTCGTTCCCCTTAGAATCCTCTTCGCCATTGGCAAGCAAGCCAACGCGGGGGCTATTAACTTTGAACATATCTTGGGCGTAGTAATACCCCATAATTCCAAACTGAAACAGGTGCTCTGCTTTGCAGTCTACATTGGCACCTGCATCCATCAAAATACTTCGTTTTCCGCTTTTGGTAGGCATAGATGTGACCAATGCCGGGCGCAATACATTTTTGAGCCGTCCTAGACGTAAGGTTGCAAGAGTCATTGTTGCACCGCTGTGTCCTGCGCTGACAACACCGTCTGCTTCACCGTTGCGAACCAATTCTACTGCTTTATAAATAGAACTCTCTTGACGTTTGAGCGCATCCGTTGCAGCATCACCCATATCGATAACATCACTCGCTTCGATAATTAAAATCTTGTCTTTATAGCCCTTGGGTAGCAAAGACAAAATCTCATCTTTTTTGCCAACCAAAATTGCTTCGAACTTTTTCTCTTTGAGAGCTTCTATGGTTCCTTTTACAATTGGTTCGGGACCGAAGTCCCCTCCCATTGCATCAATAGCAATTCTGATCATCGATTATTTATACTCACCGGTAACTGGGTTAGCGTAATGAGACAATTTGTACGTGCCGTCTTTGTCTTTGACTGGACGAGCAAGTGAAACTTTATAGTGAGTTCTGCGTTTTGCTGCGCGAGTGTGACTCACTCTTCTTTTAGGTACTGCCATCGTTAATAGTCCTTTCTATTTAAAGTAAACGCAATGGGAATCAAATCCCCATTACTACGCTAACGCTGAGTTTCCTTCGGCAGGAAGCCCATGCTTGCGCTAGGTTTTCTGTGCCTAAGACTCAATGTTTCGTTTTTTAGAACTCTTGTTCTACTGTTTTGCCTTCGCAGAGCGAACAGCAAAAATAATCACTTTTAATGAGTTCAATTTCGGAAGCTAAAAGCTCCTCCATATTAATCATTGGCGTTGTGATTTCAACGATATCAAGTTCATCTTCGTTTTCACTTACAATACCGTCTGAAAGGTAAAAAGAGAGCTCTTCATTCAGAACCCTCTCTACCATTTCAGCACATAAATCACAAGGTATTGAAATGCTTCCTGATATTGTACCGTTTAATTGTGCAATTCTCCCTTTTTTATGAACCAAAGTTCCTTTTAAAAAAGCATTATCGACGACAACCTCAAACTCTAAGGGGATAGAATTTAAGTGTTTAAACGGAATTAATGTCATTTAAGAGATCTCGCGACCTGAAAAGAAAAATGCGATTTCGTTTTTAGCATTTTCAACTGAATCACTTCCGTGAACAGCATTTGCATCGATATTTTCAGCGAAATCTGCACGGATAGTTCCAGCTTCTGCCTCTTTAGGATTCGTTGCACCCATCAAATCACGGTTACGTTGAACAGCGTTTTCGCCCTCAAGAACTGTAATAACAACAGGACCGCTTACCATAAAATCAACAAGGTCGTTGAAAAAAGGGCGAGCAGCGTGTACTGCGTAAAATGCTTCAGCGTCTTGACGGCTAAGCTGAACTTTTTTGGTAGCTGCGATTTTAAGACCATCTGTCTCAAAACGATCCAAAATTTTTCCAATGACACCTTTTGCTACGGCGTCAGGCTTGATGATTGATAATGTCTGTTCCATCAATGCTCCTGTTTTTATGTAAATAATAGAGCGGGATTATAGCGAAAGAATAATGTTAATAATATTAAAGATAATAAAGATAAGGATAAAAGTGAAATATATGTTTCGAAGAAGCTATCTTTTTGTAGCAGTTAGTGTAGCTAAAGGGATAAATCCCTTTAGTATTTAATCGTGTGATTAGTCTACGATATTTACTTTTCCTGAACGCATTTCAGCTGTTACATCATCACGGTGAGATGGACTTTCTCCAACTTCATCCCATGTAATACAACCTTCTGTCGGACAAGCAGTTGCACAAGCAGGAACATCATGGAAACCTACGCACTCAACACATTTATCACCGTATACGTAGTAAATTTCTTCACCGGTTGGGTTATCATCCTCGTCTACGATCGCTTCTACTGGACACTCATCAATACAAGCGCCGCAGTTAATACATGTATCGTTAATTACTACTGCCATGGATTCTCCTAAATATAAATATGAGTAACTATAACAGAAGAATTTTAAAGGTAGCTAAAAAATGTAAGGATAGTTGATTTTATTAATGGGAAATGTTACGACTTGTCAATCCCAAAGGATCTATGGGATGACAAAAATTAAATTATAGCCCTAAGTAGGCGCGGATCGCATCGACTTTATCTGTTTTTTCCCAAGTAAATTCAGGAAGTTCACGCCCAAAATGTCCATATGCCGCAGTTTTTCGATAGATAGGGCGTAATAAATCAAGAGATTCAATAATGCCGCGTGGGGTAAGATCAAACAACTCTTTGACACAGCTTTCTATTTTTTCTTCCGCAACGACAGCCGTACCATGAGTGTTTACCATAATAGAGATAGGATGAACGACTCCGATAGCGTAGGATACTTGGATGGTTGCACGATCGCATGCGCCCGCTGCGACTAAATTTTTAGCCACATGGCGTGCAGCATAGGCAGCAGAACGATCGACTTTGGTCGGGTCTTTTCCGCTGAATGCTCCACCGCCATGCGGGCAAGCTCCGCCGTAGGTATCAACAATGATTTTTCGCCCTGTTAACCCTGCATCCCCTTGAGGACCGCCGATGACAAATTTTCCTGTTGGATTGATATGATACACGATATTCGGACTCATGAGCTCGCGTGGTATAACGTGCTCAATGACTTCTCTGATAACATCTGCGTGCAATTTTTCTTGAGAAATCTCTGGAGCGTGCTGGGTAGAGACGACAACCGTTTCAACCGATACGGGCTTATCATCAACATAACGGATGCTCACTTGGGTTTTTCCATCGGGACGAAGATAAGGGATAGTTCCCTCTTTACGAACTTGCGCCAAACGTTCAGCAAGACGGTGGGACAGATAGATAGGCAACGGCATAAGGACATCGGTTTCACGACATGCGTAACCAAACATCAGTCCCTGGTCTCCGGCACCGATTTCACCGCCTGCTTGATCGACTCCCTGATTAATATCGGGAGATTGCTCTCCGATACCGTTTAACACCGCGCATGAGCGGTAATCAAATCCGTAGGTTGCATCCGTATAGCCGATTTCACGGACGACTTGACGGGCGATTTCTTGCATCGGAGCGTAGGCGGTCGTTTTTAGCTCACCGGCAATGACACAAAAGCCATTTGAGACCAATGTTTCGCAGGCTACGCGTGCTTTTGTATCGTGTTCGATGATGTAATCTAAAATCGCATCACTGATCTGATCTGCCATTTTGTCGGGATGTCCCTCGGTTACGGATTCAGATGTGAAAATGTACTCTTTTGGCATAAATGTCCTTGATGGATAAAATTTTGAAAATTTACAGTAGGCGGATTATAGCAAATTGCTTTTTAAGAAATCTCTTTCCCAAAAAAAATCGATCCAATCGGTAGCTTCGTATAAGGAAAAATCAGGCTGTATCAGTGCGGTAGGCTTGGTAAAAAGTGAAGCGGTTTTAAAAAGAGTATGAGGGTTACTGTTTTGCAAGAAAGGTAAAAGACTCTGAAGCGTTTGTCCGCTGTCAACAATGTCATCCACAATAAGCAATCGTGTTGCATCTGGAAAATTGGATTCTCCAACGATACGGATAGTGGAACGCTGGACATTTTCGTCATAACTTTCGCATCGAATACTGTAAAGGTTACGCACATCAAGCGCCATCGATAATGCATGTGCCAGCGTCATTCCTCCCCGTGCAATAGCAACAATAGTGTCAGGTTTAAAGGATTCACACAGGTTTCCAAGGAGGGGAATATCGTTTTTAAATTGGTCATAATTATAGGTTGTCATTCTACAATCATACACTAAGTGCAATTGCGCTATAATAAAAAACTTAAAATTTACAAAAAGATTCGCATTTAGGATTCTCGATGAGGGGATTGTACCCCGGTGTGGGTAAAACTTAAGTGCTAATGTAGTCAATCGGGATTGCATTCCGATATGACGTAGAAGGAAAATAATGCAAAAACTAGCCATCATTGGTAAACCAAACGTGGGCAAAAGTTCTTTGTTTAACCGTTTATTGAAACAGCGTGACGCAATCACGTCTGAACAAGCGGGTACAACGCGTGATGTCAAAAAACGTGTTGCCGTAATCGTGGACAAACAAGTTGAAATTCTCGACACAGGCGGATTGGACGAGGGGTGCGAACTCTTTGACCGGATCAAAGAAAAATCGCTTGAAGCAGCGCATAAAGCGGACATAATCCTTTTTATGGTGGACGGTAAAAGTTTGCCTGAGGAAGACGATAAAAAGCTTTTTTACGAATTGGAAGCGATGGGAAAATCGATCGCTTTGGTCGTCAATAAAATTGACAATGATAAGATGCAGGAGAAGCTTTGGGAGTATTATGAGTTTGGTACCAATAATATTTTTGGTATATCTGTTTCTCATAATCGCTCTATTTTACCATTGTTGAATTGGGTTGCTTCGGTACTTCCTGAATCGGCGACTGTCGTTCCTGAACCTGAAGAGGGGGAAGAAGACGAGGACGATCAAATGGATGGTTTTGATTCGTTTGTCGAGTCATATGATGAAGAGTCTGATGATGACGATGATATGGACGATGAAGATGATGGAGAGATGAACGGTGATCTTGCAGAGATGGAAGAAGCGTTCAAAGGGCTGGTTAAAGAGTATGAGCCTGGAGATTCTGACAAGATGAAAGTCGCTATCATCGGTCGTGTCAACGTCGGAAAAAGTTCACTCCTCAATGCCCTTTTGGGTGAAGAGCGTTCGGTTGTTAGCTCGGTTGCGGGGACAACGATTGACCCTATCGATGAAGAAGTCGAATACCAAGATAAAAAGATCACCTTTATTGATACGGCGGGAATACGTAAACGCGGCAAGATTTTGGGTATTGAAAAATACGCGCTGATGCGTACCGAAGAGATGCTCGAAAATGCAGACATTGCGCTGTTGGTTCTCGATGCGTCACAGCCGTTTATGGATTTGGATGAAAAAATTGCAGGGTTTGTCGATAAAAATCGTCTTGCGTGTCTCATTGTATTGAACAAATGGGATATGGCTCCAAAAGAGGATTATGATAAGATCATTCAAGAAGTGAGGGATCGTTTTAAATTTTTGAGCTATGCCCCGATTATTACCATTTCGGCGCAAAGCAAGCAGCGTGTACATAGAATTTTTGATATGCTGCTCAAGATTAACGAAAATTATTCACAGCGTATTTCAACAAGCAAGCTCAATGAAGTGATTCAAGCGGCAATGCGTAAACATATTTTGCCAAGTATCAACGGTATGAATATCCGTCTTTATTTTGCCACCCAATATGATATTCGCCCACCGCGTATCGCACTGATTATGAACAAGCCTCAAGGGCTGCATTTTAGTTACCGTCGTTATTTAACGAATCAGATGAGAGAGCAGTTTGATTTTGAAGGGACGCCGGTACTCTTTAAAGCAAAAAGCAAAAATGCAAGCAAGAAACCACAAACGCATAAGAAAAGAGCGATGTGGTAAACCGTTAAAACGGTTTTACAATGACCAGAGCAACAATACCGATGAGTAAAATCGTCGGTACCTCGTTATACATCCGAAAAAACTTCCCACTTTTATAAGTACTGTTTCCTTGCAGCTTGAGGCGATAATGTCCAAGCGAGAAAAAATAAGCAGTTAAAATCGCTACTAGTGTGATTTTAGCATGCATCCATCCTCCCATTTGAAAAACATTAACCCCGTACTGCTGCGTTGACATGACAATCAGCGCGATACCTGACAACAAGGTTGCCCAAAATGCCGGTATACCGATGTATTTGTAAATCTTCATCTCCATGATATGAATCACCTCTAAAAATCCCGAATTATTTGAATTTTCGACGTGATACACAAAAAGTCTTGGTAGATAAAAAAGTACTGCGAACCATGACACCATCGAGATGATGTGAAACCAAAGAACCCAGCTGTATACCATTATTCAGCTTCTGCTTCTTCTGCCACTTCTATATCGCGAAGCGAAGTGGCGTGATGATCTTTCATTTTATCGTGTAAACGACCAAGTGCCTTGTTGGCACGATCAATGGCCAAATCAATAGCCGTATCAATATTTTGGTCACTGTCTGAGATAACAACCGGCTGTGCGTGAGCGATGTGCATATCAAATTCGACACTCACTCCTTGTTTTTCTTTGGTGATTAACACATTGACGGTAGTAATATCAAGATGATAACGTTTGAAATTCTCGATAGCGGTAGAAATATGATCATTTAGATGAGGAGTAAGAGTAATCTCTTTGGAGCGAATTTGGACATTCATTTTAAATCCTTTATGATTGATGTAGTCATAATGTAACACATTTTTTCTTAAGAGGAAGCTTAAGTCACACTACGGTAAAATTATCCTTATTCAAGGAGTTGCAGTGCGCGTTTTAACAGGTATTCAGCCATCAGGCGATTTACATATCGGGAACTATTTTGGCTCAATTCTTCCAATGATCCAATCACAAGAAGAGCACGAAGTATTTGCATTTATCGCTAACTATCACGCGATGTCTTCACTCAGTGACGGCGGGCGTTTGAGCCAGCTTACGCTGCAAGCGGCAACAGATTTTTTAGCATTGGGAATGGATCCTATCAAAAGTACGTTTTGGGTGCAGTCGGATGTCAAAGAGGTTCTAGAACTTTACTGGATACTATCAGGTTTTACCCCCATGGGACTGCTGGAACGGGCTCATAGCTATAAGGATAAAACCGCTCGCGGAATTGCAAGCAACCACAGTCTTTTTTCATATCCGGTATTGATGGCCGCGGATATTTTGCTGTTTGGTTCGCAGGTTGTCCCTGTTGGAAAAGATCAGATTCAGCATGTCGAGATCGCACGGGATATCGCGACGAAATTTAACAACCAATACGGTGACATTTTTACGTTACCGGAATTTCGAGTCGATGAAAATGTGGCGACCGTTCCGGGAACGGATGGGCAAAAGATGTCAAAGAGCTACGGCAATACCATTACAATTTTCGGTGAAGAAAAGAATCAACTTAAAACGGTGAAAAAAATTGTGACTGAAGTCATTGGAGTCGAAGAGCCCAAAGAGTTTGAATCGTGTAATGTTTATAATATTATCAAACTTTTTTTAGATGAGAATGAGCGTGTTGCGCTGCAAGAACGTTATACGCGCGGCGGAGAAGGGCATGGACATTTCAAGCTTTATCTTGCCGATGTGTTGTGGGAGTATTTTCGTCCCTACCGAACCCGTCGTGAACATTATGCGGCCAATCCCGACGAAGTACGAGAGATTCTAAAAAATGGTGCATTAAAAGCGAGTGCTATTGCTCAGCCGATACTTGAAAAAGTACGTTCGGTAACAGGTATTACCTATTAGGAGAAAATGATGAAGAACTATATTATCAAACAAATCGCCGATTCAGCGGCAACCAAACAAGCAATTTTAGACAATGATGCCCTGTTGGAAATGATCGTTACGGTGGCACAGGAGTGTGTCGCAGTCTATCGAAGAGGTAAAAAAACAATGTTGGCAGGAAATGGGGGATCGGCGGCGGATGCACAGCATATTGCCGCAGAATTGGTAGGGCGTTATGGCTTTGATCGACCTTCTATCCCATCGCTTGCATTGACAACCGATACGTCGAATCTTACGGCGATCGGCAATGATTACGGGTATGACAAAGTATTTTCTCGGCAACTAGAGGGGATGGGACAAGAGGGTGATTTGTTTATCGGTATCTCCACTTCAGGTAACTCACAAAATATTATCAATGCCTTTGAGTCAGCAAAAGAACGTGGAATTAGCACCGTAGCACTCGTGGGACGTGATGGAGGTAAAATGGCTGCAATGGCAGATTTTGCAATCGTTATCCCTTCCAATGCGACACCGCGGATTCAAGAGTCTCATATTTTAATCGGCCATATTCTCTGCGACATCATCGAAAAAGAACTTTTTGGCGGCGGCGTTGCGTAAAGCTCTGTTTTTAGATCGCGACGGCGTTGTCAACGTCGAGAAAAACTATCTTCATAAAATAGAAGATTTTGAACTCGTGGATGGGATAATCGAGGTATGTCGTGCCTATCAAGAAAAAGGCTATCTGATCATCATCGTCACCAACCAATCAGGGATTTCACGAGGGTATTACAGTGAAAATGATTTTACCCTTTTGAGTCAATGGATGATAGAGCATTTTAAAACGCTGGGAATCACCATCACCCATATTTATCATTGTCCCCATCATGAGAGCATTGACGGAGCGTGTGAATGTCGAAAGCCGGAACCGGGAATGTTTTTGGAAGCCCAAAGAAAATATAATGTAAATATGAAGCATTCGGTGATGATTGGGGATAACGAACGGGATATTGAAGCAGCACAAAAAGCAGGTGTCGGAGAAAATATCCTTTTAGCCCATAATGCTACGACTTCCAAAGCCACAAAAATTATTCGCTCACTTCGAGAACTATTATGCTGATCCTTAATACCGGAGGGACGTTTAATAAGCGTTATAATCCCCTTAACGGAGAGCTTTTTGTTCCTCAGGATAATTGTGCGGTAGAAAAAATTCTTGACGCGTTGGTTGTTCCTGTGGAGATTGAAGGACTTATTTATAAAGACTCTTTGGAAATGGATGACGAAGATCGCGCACTTTTGGCAGATACGATCACGAAGAGTGATGAAAAAGTTATTATCGTCGTTCACGGTACCGATACAATGGATATGAGTGCAGAGACGGTTGCCGGATTGGATCTCAAGAAAACCGTGGTTTTTACGGGGGCTATGATCCCTTTTAGTATTGATCCCATTGAAGCCGCGGCAAATCTTTCTATGGCAATAGGATTTTCTCTTCGCTCTTGCAGCGGCGTGTACATTGTAATGCAGGGTGTTTGCGGACAATACAATTATGTACGAAAAAATCGTGAATATGGGAAATTCGAGTATGTCTAAGGTGAAATGCGATCATTGTCATTTGGAATTTGGCGATTCAGTGATGATCCAAGATGAAGAACATCACTTTTGCTGCAAAGGGTGCCAGGGAATTTTTCATCTGCTCAAAGATGAAGGATTGGAGAGTTTTTACTCCAAGATAGGAGATACTACCCTTGATCCTCCTGTAGAGCAGTTCGAGGCGAGCTCCAATTTCGATACCCCCGCATTTCGTGAGCGTTTTATCACAAAAGATAAAGATGGGTTCTCTCAAGTCTCTCTTGTCATTGAGGGAATTCATTGTGCTGCGTGCGTGTGGCTCAATGAAAAAGCACTTCACAGGATGGAAGGTGTCATTGAAGCGCATATTAATTATACCAACAATAAAGCCCGCATTATCTGGGATGGCAATACCCTTAAACTTTCTGCCATTATCGATATGATTCGCGCCGTCGGATACAATGCTTTTCCGTACGATGCATCGCTTCAAGAGGTGAGGGCGAACAAAGAACGTAAAGAGTATTATCTGCGAATGGCGGTTGCGACGTTTGGCGCCATGAATATGATGTGGGTAGCGATCGCCCAATACGGCGGGTATTTTACCGGCATGACGCAAGAGATCAAGACGATTTTGAACATTGCTGAGTGGGCACTTGCCACGCCGGTTCTTTTTTATAGCGGGTGGGTCTTTTATCGTGGTGCCTACTATGGATTGAAGAATAAGAGCGTTACGATGGATTTACTGGTCGTAACAGGTTCGAGTCTGGCGTATCTTTATTCCATCTATATAACAGTATTTGAAAAAGGGGAGGCTTATTTCGATTCGGTAGCAATGATCATTACCTTCGTCCTCTTTGGGAAGTTTCTAGAAGTATTGAGCCGTAAAAATGCGGCGGATACCCTCGATGTGATGAGTAAACACATCCCCTCGGAAGTGACCATTATCGAAGGTGAGAGTGTGCGAGAGGTGAATGTCAATGAGGTCAAGATTGGGGATATCATCCGTATCCGAAGTGGAGAGCGAGCGGCTATCGATGGAGAAGTGCTAAGCGGTGAGGGAAATTTTGACGAGTCCAATCTCACCGGAGAATCGGAGCCTATTTTTAAACGACCCAAAGATTTGATTATCAGCGGAACGACGAGTATTGATGCCTTGCTTAACTACCGTGCTACCAAAGATTTCGCCCACTCGACCCTCTCAAATTTAGTCAATCTGCTCGAAAACGCGTTGAGCCATAAACCCAATATCGAACAGCTGGCGAACCGATTGTCTCAACATTTCTCTTCCGCTATTTTATTTTTGGCCATTGCAACATTTTGGGGTTGGTACTTTTGGCCGCACAGTTTTGACCGCTCTTTGATGGTGGGAATTTCGGTGATTATTATCGCCTGTCCGTGTGCGTTGGCATTGGCGACTCCGGTTGCGACGTTGGTGGGGCTTGCATTGGGTGCCAAAAGAGGGATTCTTTTCAAATCAGCCGCACAAATTGAGACGATGGCAAAAGCCTCGATGGTGGTTTTGGATAAGACAGGGACGATTACACAAGGGCGCCCTGAAGTCGTTTATGCGACGATTCATTCGACATTTGAGCTTGCCCCATTGTATTCGATGGCAAAAGCGTCTAAGCATCCCATCAGCCGAGGAGTTTGTGAATATCTGGAGCGGATGGATGAGACGTTGGAGCAGGTTCGTCTCGATGATGTACGAGAGATTCCCGCACGAGGTATTGTTGCACGTCTTGGTGAGGTTATGATCGTAGGCGGCAATGCATTGTTGATGCAAGACAGCGGTATAAAGATTGATTTCATCAGCGATAAAAGCCTTTTTTATTACGCTATTGATGGGGTACTGGCAGCGACGTATGAGCTTCGCGATCTCCCTAAAGAGAGAGCCTCTGAATCGATTACGGCGTTGAAACAATTTGGGTTACGGATTGTCATGCTAACGGGTGATCATGAAGAAGCAGCCAAGCGTGTGGCCAATGAGGTAGGTATCGATGAAGTATATGCCCATCTTAATCCCGAACAAAAAGCGCAATTTATTCAGACGGCGCATAATGAAGGGTATGTGGTCGTTATGGCCGGCGATGGAGTGAATGACTTGCTGGCGTTAGCGCGTGCTGATATCGGTATTGCTATGGGCGGCGGAAGCGATATTGCCATCGAGGTGAGTGATGTGGTGTTGATGAATGATTCCTTGACGTCACTGGCAGAAGCATTTGCCATCAGCAGACGGACGTACGGTCTGATCAAGCAAAATTTGGGGATTTCGCTGGTTTATAATTCCATTACAATTCCTTTGGCTATGATGGGCTATGTGATACCGCTTTTGGCCGCGATTTCGATGTCGTTTAGCTCGCTTCTTGTCGTCGGTAACTCGATGCGAAGCCGGTGGATGTATAAATAGGAAGATAGAATATTAAGTGCAGTTTACTGCACGTGGGCTTTCTGCCGAAGAAAACTCAGTGTTAACGTAGCCAATCGGGATGCATTCCGATGGCGTATAAAGGAAGGTATTTATGGACAGTTGGGTAGTAGCGATGATGTTAGGGGCTTCTCTTTTTTTAGGTGCTACGGCGTTGACCGCATTTTTATGGGCGATTAAAAACGGTCAGTTTGACGATGAGAAAAAGATGATGACGCATGTCCATTTCGATGATGAAAAAGATCTCAACGATTTAGCCGATCAACAGAAAAAAAGAGAAGAATTAAAAAAGAAAGAGTATAGACCAGAATAATTAAAGAAAATAAAGTTTGAAGTGAAAGATTAATAAAGCGTGGTTTACTACGCGCGAGCTTCCCGCTGAGGGAAACTTAGCGTTAGCGTAGCCAAAGGGATGAATTCCTTTGGCGTTTAAATTACTTGATTCCTGCGATGTAAGTAGCAAGAGCTTTCATGTCAGCATCTGACATAGTAGCAACTTGACCTTTCATCAATGCTCCCATACCAGCTTTGTTTTGTGTACCTGCTTTGTATGCTTTCAAAGAAGCTTCAACAGTTGCAGCTGATTGACCTTTTACGATTACTGATTTACCAAGAGCCGCTTTTTCAAAGCTAGCACCATGACATGCAGCACATTTGCCAGCCAAAGCTTTACCATCGGCAGCCATCAATGACATACCAGCGAATAACATTGCAAGAGCAATTTTTTTCATTTGTTTCTCCGTATTAAAATTTGATTGCCATTATATTCTCATCTATCTTAAACAAGACTAACTTTTTTCTCTTTTAATGATACCTCTGTTACAATATGAAACTAATCGAATTAAGGAAAATAGTATGCGCTACAGTGACGTTGATTTTAATCATAAAACCATTCTTATTACAGGAGGAGCTGGATTTATCGGCTCCAATCTTGCCTTTTATTTTCAAGACAATTATCCTGAGTCACATGTCGTTGTACTGGACTTATTTCGCTCCAATCTCACTCTCTCCAATGGAAATCTAAAAAGTTTCGGTCATTTTAAAAATCTTATCGGTTTCCGTGGAGATGTGATCAGCGGTGACATCAATGACAAAATACTTCTGGCCAAACTTGCGACACAGTACAAATTCGATTACATCTATCACGAAGCGGCGATTTCCGATACGACAGCTCTTGAGCAAGATTTGATGATTCAAACGAATGTGAATGCATTTATTGACTTACTCGATATCGCGGTAGCACACAGTGCCAATATGATTTATGCTTCATCGGGTGCGACATATGGGGATGCCCCCTCCCCCCAGCGTGTCGGACGCGAAGCGCCTCAAAATGTGTATGGTTTTTCGAAGTTGATGATGGATCATGCAGCCCATCGATATTCCCAAATGCATGACCATATCAGTATTGTCGGATTGCGTTATTTTAATGTCTACGGTCCACGAGAGTTTTTTAAAAACAAAACCGCGTCGATGGTCATTCAGTTTGGTCATCA
The DNA here is from genome assembly GCA_038329855.1 of Campylobacterales bacterium. Lineage (GTDB taxonomy): Bacteria > Campylobacterota > Campylobacteria > Campylobacterales > Sulfurimonadaceae > Sulfuricurvum. The sequence goes on along the minus strand of JBBQNL010000004.1, from coordinate 34,790 downwards.
GCTCTTGCAGGGTAAAAATCCGAAACTTTTTGAAAATTCGGATCAGATTTTGCGTGATTTCATTTACATCGAAGACATCATTCAAGCTAATATTTTAGCCGCCAGTCCAAAAGAATCGGGTGTCTTTAACGTGGGAACCGGAAAAGCACGTTCATTTCAATCGATGGTCGATATTTTACAGCGTGAGTTGGGCACCTCGTATGCGTGCGAATATATGCCCAATCCTTATATTGGACGGTACCAATTTCATACCGAGGCCGATATCCAAATAACCCGTGATATCTTGGGGTATTCCCCTCGATTTGAATTTGAGCAGGGGATCGCTGCATACGTGCCGGAGATCAAACGACTTTTTGGTGAGGAACTTTCATGATCCATCTTCATAATGCTCATCCCCGTATTTTGGTGATCGGTGATCTGATGATTGATCATTATCTGTGGGGAGGATGTGAGCGTATCTCTCCAGAAGCTCCTGTGCAAGTGGTGGATATTTCTCGTGAGACGACCGTTTTGGGCGGAGCAGGTAATGTGATTAACAATCTCGTTGCACTTGGGGCAAATGTTTCGGTTGCAGGGGTCATCGGAAATGATGAGAGTGGTGAAGAGTTACGAGGCATGTTGACAAAGCTTGGAGTGTCATGCGAGGGATTGGTGGTTCAAAACGACCGAAAAACCTCCAAAAAAAGTCGCATTGTAGCCTCCAATCAGCAAATTCTACGTTATGATCGTGAATCCAAGGAATCCATTTCGGATGCTTCTGCTCAAGCGGTTGTCGCGTATGCCAAGAAAGTCATAAGTGAGTGTGATATTGTTATCCTCTCGGATTATGGCAAAGGGGTAATTACCGATTCTCTTGCACAGGGAATTATCCAAAGCGCACGAGAAATGGACAAGAAAGTACTCGTTGATCCCAAAGGGAAAGATTACACCAAATATCGCGGTGCTTATTTGCTGACACCGAATAAAAAAGAGGCTTCGGAAGCAACGGGAATTACGATTAATGATGAATCATCACTGCGTGAAGCATTGTTACAACTCAAAGATACATGTGCTTTAGAGTGCTCTATGATTACACTGTCTGAGGATGGGATAGCGATTGATGATGGGACCATGCGTCGCTTTCCGACGGTAGCCCGCGAGGTTTTTGATGTGACGGGCGCAGGAGATACGGTCATTGCATCGTTGTCTTTTGCTTTAAGTTCGGGGATGAGTATTGATGAGTCGGCCAAGTTTTCCAATCGTGCCGCAGCCGTTGTCGTGGGTAAAATCGGCTCCGCCACGGTCACGCTCGAAGAGATCGAAGAATACGAAGCGTCGTTGCACCAAAGCGACTCGCGTGATCATCTGAAATCTGCCAGTGAGATTGTAGAAATTGTCCAACGGCTCAAAGCAAAAAATAAACGTATTGTCTTTACAAACGGCTGTTTTGATATTCTTCATGTCGGGCATGTCAAATACCTTCAAGAGGCAAAAAGCTATGGGGATGTCCTGATCGTAGGACTTAATACCGACGCGTCCGTACGCGTTCTAAAAGGCCCGACTCGCCCGGTTAATAACGAAGAAGACCGTGCCTATATCTTGGGGGCACTTGAAGCGGTCGATTATGTCGTCCTATTTAGCGATGAAACACCGTATGAGCTTATTAAAAACATTGCTCCGGATATTCTCGTCAAAGGGGGAGATTATGAGGGAAAATCGGTGGTCGGGGCCGAATTTTCGGGAGAATTGCGATTGGTGCAGTTTGTGAATGGTAAAAGTACCACGGCCACAATAGAGAGAATCAATAAAACGTCTTGCTAGCTTCTTCGTCATTCCCGCGAAGGTGAGAATCCAGCTAATCTATTTACCGCTTCAATCACTTCATTTGAGGTGATACTCTTCATACATTCATGGTGTCCCAGAGGGCACTCTCTCTTCATGCACGGGGCACATTCCATGTCATGCCTTACGATGACACTTTTTTCATTCCTCCATTGGGACGTTTCCAAATGGCGTGTTGGGCCGAAAATGGCAACAGTAGGCACCTGATACGCTGCCGCAACGTGCATCGGGCCGCTGTCGTTGGTAATAAAAAGATTTAATCCGCCAATCAAACTGCACAGCTCTTGTATCGAGGTCTTTCCTGCGAGATTCGTGACTTTTATCCCCTCTAGACGTGCTTCAATATCGTTTGCCATTTCCACTTCATTGGGTCCTCCAAAGAGCATAATCTCATACTGATTGCTCAAAGCACGCGCTACGTCGGCAAATTTTTCAGGATACCACCGTTTGGCACTTCCATAGGTTGCTCCCGGATTGATTCCCAATGTCGGACGCTCAAATACGTGAGGTTTGATATGGAGTTGGAGAGGTCCGATTTCGAGCGGTTTTTCACTTAAACTTTGGGCAATATCACGGTATTGTTCTACGAGATGGCTTGGGTGGGATGGTGGGATGGCATGGATCAAAAGAAGACGCGAGTGCCAAGCTGACCGTCCTGCGGTGATGGGGGTACCGCTCCAGCGTGCTAAGAGTGATGAGAAAAGCTGATTTCGGAAGGTGACTGCCATATCGTGCACACCCAGCCTTTTGGCAAAGCGGTAGGTGTTGAGGAGGCGGTTCCCTTCTTTTTTCGTCTCATCGACATAAGAGCGTGTGCATTGTGGATGATGTTTGAGCGCTTCGATACTGACATAGGAACCAACAAAGGTCAGTTGTGCATTAGGATAGATGATGCACAGTGCCTCGATGGCAGGGGTTGCCATCACCGCATCGCCGAGCCAGTTGGGGAGAATAATGAGAATTTTCACGACACAGCCTTATAAGTATAAATAGGAAATGAGTTGAGGTTCCATGTGATATGCAAATTGCCTCTGGGAGTAGAACAGATGAGGAGATACTCATCCGCTTTTTTGCGGTATTGTAAGAATTGTGCATCGCTCATATGAGACACCATAGTTTTGTACGCATCAAAGGCGCTTCGCTTTCGTATCCCTTCGCGGTTATCGATGAGTCCATATCCGGGAGCAATGAGCTGATGCCAATAGACACAGCTTACTTTTTGGGAGGCAAAGGCTTCCAAATAATAGCGTACCATGAATGCCGCATAATCCTCTTCACTCACACATTCTGTCTCACTGGTCGGGGCATAGGGGGCCGTGTTTTTAATCGGCCAATTGGTCTCGGTGATGACAAGCTCGTTGGAGGCTTTTGGGCTTAGAGCCAGAAGAGAGTAGAGGAGATTGATTTTTCCCATGAGACTAAACCCCATTTGGGTGTTTTCAGGGGCACCGCGCCGGTCGACGTACAGTAAGCTGCCCAGTGCATCAAAGTGAATAGGTTGAAAATTAAAAAGAGTATGGGCGGTGAAGTGAAGCTCGAAATCAATCACCTGAGAGCCGATGAGTTTGAGGTGGGGGAATCTCTCTTTTTTGAGGGTATCGGCAATGGCATAAAAATCGAGATATTCGTTGACACTAAAAAATCCCCATTTGGCACGATTGATCGTACTGCCGATAACGTAGTTTGTACATACATCATCAAGCGCGTCAAAAATTTGGATGAAATGATCTCTTGTGAGAGTCGGGGAGTCGATGTGTTCACGGTCTTGGAGGAGGGCCACGGTGATCTCTTTGTTGTTAAAAGAGCGGATGAATGTGACGTATTCGTTTAATCGTCCCATCTCCCATAGCGGAATGCGAATCAGGAGTTTATGGACTCCCAGTTCATCGATCAGATAAGGGGTGGTATTGGGTTCTTTATCGAGATTGACCCCTAGCCCAAAAAAATCTTTTCCTGTGATGGTTCGGCGCGGTATAAAGGGCATGAGCAGCAAGGCGATAGGAAGCGTGAGCAGTGCTATTAAAAAAGTTTTGATGAGGGAGGAAAGCGCTGATCGGCGCATGGCACGTTTGAGCGTTTTATCTTTGATGATGGCGGGCTGATCGGAATACGTATCCCAGGCAAACGGTTCTTTCATGGTGAGATTATAGCGATATTGGGTAAAATAACCCTATTAAAACAAGGGCAAGGCATGAATATATTGGTAGTGCGTAATGACAAACTGGGTGATTTTATCACGGCACTTCCGACATTGTACGTTCTGAAACATCATAATCCCTCGAATCGTATCATTGTCCTTGTAGCCCCTTTGAACCGTAAATTAGCCCTTTCATGTGATTTTATTGATGAGGTGATTGTGGATGAGGGAGACGATATTTTAGCGTTGTCACGCAAGATCAAAGCAGTCTCAATCGATGCGTCACTCACCCTTTTTTCCAATACACATGTGGCAATTGCACAATGGCTTGCCCGTATCCCCATTCGCATCGCCCCCGCCACAAAAATCGCTCAAATCTTTTACAACCGCCGCATCACGCAACGTCGAAGCGAAGTGAAGATGGCAGAGTTTGAATACAATCTTCAGCTCACTAGAGCACTTTTTAGGGATATAAATCTTGATTTCCCCAAACCTCTTTTGCATTTCGACGAGGATAGTTTCAAATCATTTTGCGAAGAATATGCGGTTACTAAACCAGTGGTCGCTTTTCATCCCGGCTTTGGCGGTTCATCGGATGCCAATTGGACGCTTCGTGAATACATCGAGTTGGTAAAAATAGCCCAAGCGGATGAAAACATTGATGTCGTGATGACCTTCGGTCCTGATGAAGAGAGACTCTATGAAGAAGCCAAAGAACTATTGGGTGAGAATTCGGTTATCCTCTATCGTTCTCGCGGAAGTGTTGTTGATTTCGCAGCGTTGCTTAGTGGGTTTAAACTCTTTGTGAGTACCTCTACGGGGACGTATCATCTCGCATCGGCAGTAGGGTGTGAGACGTTTACTTTTTTTGGAGATTCACGGTTTGCCTCCGCGTTGCGATGGAAAAGTATCGGGGAAGAAAAAAAGCAGCATCACTTTATGATTCCTCTCGATCCGGCAGGACGCACAGAGATGTTTGAGAATGTCAAAGAGGCGTTGAAAAATCGCCTTTCAGCAGGTTTTTGAGTCTTTTTTTAAAGTTTTTAATCCGTTTGTTTTCATCGTTATGACGTTTCATCTCATTGATGGAGATGGTTTCATCCAATCCGCTAAGCCGTGCATACTCGCGCCCCATAATTTTCAGATCTTCATCGCTCGCCCAGAGTTTGTTAAAATTTTCACATCCCTCTAACGGACAAATCTCCTTAAATTCCATTCGATTGATGTCAACAATACTAAATTGATATCCGTCTTCAGTTCGTTTTATGAGAATATTACCGGGAGAGTAGTCCAGATGCCATACCCCTTTTTGGTGCAAGTCGTAGGTATAGGCAGCGAAGGCGGTGAAAATAGCGTCTCGATCTTTGAGCGGTTCGAGAAGGGGTGTGCGAATCGTAAAATCGTAATCAAAAAATTCCGCGATAAAAAAGCTCTCTCCCAGCAGACCCGATTCATAAAACTCGATGAGTGCGATCGGTTTTGGGGTAGAGATACCGAGTTTTTCAAGGCGTAGGGCGTTATGGTACGATTTATAGGCTTTTCCTTTGCGAAAATGGGTGTAGACAATACGGTTTAGAAAATGGGGAACTTTGAATGATTTGACGACGGTTTTTAATCCATCAAGGGAGATAATTTTTAGTTCATTGCGGGCTTTATGGATGGAGTAGGTGTCACCTGCAAAAATTTCTCGTATGGACTCAAACGAGGATTTCAGGGCAGCATAATCATCTTTATATTCATATCGGGTACTCATGGCGTTTCGAAAAATCCTTAAGTGAGGGTATGGTATCATACTTTATTATTGCTGAAAAGAGGGGGAACCGTGATTCAAGTCGTAATGTATCATCATATCAACAGTGATGATTTGCCCCTGTCGAATTCAGATTCGATGATGGAATCACATCTGCGTTTGATCAGTGAACGCTATGTGAGTATTTTTCCGGGAGAAGAAGCACAAAGTCCTTCGATTTGTCTCACGTTTGATGATGCGTATTATGATTTTTATCACTATGTTTTTCCTTTGCTTAAAAAATACAATTTAAAAGCTTTACTTGCTGTTCCTGTCGCATATATTCTTGACAATACGGATATCGAATCGGAAAAACGACTCTCTTTGAAACACCATGAAATTTATAAAAACTATGAAACTTTCGCCCCCTTTTGTACGTATGTTGAGTTGCGGGAGATGGTACAAAGCGGTTTAGTGGAGATTGCGTCACACTCGATGAATCATGTGAATTTGAGTGACGAGGGTATTGATTTGGAGCAAGAGATTTTCGGATCAAAAGTGTTGTTGGAGGATAAGCTCGGATACCGTGTCGATTCGTTTGTCTTGCCGTATGGAAAATACAACGATGCGGCCGTAGCCTTGGCACATGAACATTACTCGTATGTTTTTCGTATCGGCAATGCCTTAAATCCTTCGTGGGAAGGGATCGGCGGATTGATTTATCGGATAAAAGGAGATGCGCTCAAAACGCCGGACGCCTTATTTAAACCCCTCAAACAGCTTGGATTTTGGTTTAAAACCGTAGTTAAAATGATAAAGAGTTGAGTATGAATGTATCGGCAGTGATGATCGTCAAAAATGGAGCGCGAACGATTCGTAAGTCCTTGGAAAGTTTGCGAGAATTTGATGATGTGGTTGTGTATGACAACGGATCGACCGACGGAACGTTGGAAATAGCCCGTGAGTATCCGAACGTTCATTTGATCGAAGGGAAATTCGATGGATTCGGTACGACCAAAAATCGTGCGGCTGGCTATGCTGTGCATGACTGGGTATTGATTATCGACAGCGACGAGGTCGTCGATGATGAGTTGCTGCATACGCTGCAAACTAAACTGCTTGATGTGAATACAATCTATATCGTCAATTTTTTAGCGTATTACAAAGATATCCAAATTCGTCATTGCGGATGGAATAACCAAAAAATTCGCCGTTTGTACAACAAATCAGTCACACGGTTTAATGACAATGCTGTTCATGAAAACATACTCGATGAGGGGATGAAAAAAGCTCCGATCGAGGGAAATATGAAACATTACAGTTACATGAGTATCTCCGACTTTATCATCAAGCTTGACCGCTATTCGACTCTCTTTGCAGCCGATAATGTCGGCAAAAAGTCATCTTCCCCCGCCAAAGCATTCTTTAACGGTCTGTACTCATTTTTTCGTACCTATATTCTCAAACGCGGATTTTTGGACGGGTATGCGGGACTTATTATCGCATTTTCGCACATGGCGACCAATTTTTACAAATACATCAAGCTTTATGAGATGAATTTGGAACAAAAGAGACTCCGTGAATAAGAAAATCTTAGAAATATGCCTTTCCCCTGATTTGGGAGGACTGGAACTTTATATGATGCGTGCATCGCAGACGCTAAATGCTCTAAGTGTCATAGGTGTCAAGACAAAGCTTGAACAATACTATGAAAATACCGATTTTCCTTATGAGAAGATCGGGCGGTATGATTTTCTTAAATTAGCCAAAATAATAGATAAAAATGGTATTGATATCGTTCATCTTCATTGGACAAAAGATATCCCGATGGTGATTTTGGCAAAACTTTTTTCTAAGCGTAAAGCTAAAATTGTGCAGACACGACACATGACAATGACCCGTTTCAAAGACGATTTTTACCACCGATTCCTCTATAAAAATATGGACCTGATGCTGGCGGTGACCCATCAGGTAAAAACACAGATCAAAAAATTTGTCCCACATGAGATTTGCCCAAAAGTGGAAGTACTGTACATCGGTGCCCAACAACCGGAAATTATCAGTGATGAGGAAAAGAAAAATCGCCGAAAACAGCTCGGATTGGGTGAATCATTTACGGTAGGTATCGTGGGACGCATTGAACCGCCTAAGGGGCAATGGGTTCTCATCGACGCAATCGAAAAACTGATTCGTCAGGGGATCGATGCAAAGGGTTTGATCGTCGGACATGCGATGAATGAGGAGTACTTGGACGTACTTCAAAAAGATGTGGTGATGCGCGGATTGAAAGACCGCATACTTTTTACGGGCTTTACCCGTGAAGCACAGGCAATGATGCAGCTGTGTGATGTGATGGTATTGGCAACGGAAAATGAGACGTTTGGACTAGTGCTGATAGAAGCGATGATGTGTGGTGTGTGTGTTTGTGCCAGCGACAGCGGCGGACCTCTCGAGATTATCGACGATGGGGTCACCGGATTGTTCTTTAAGACGTTTGATGCGGATGATTTGGCGATTAAGTTGGCAAAATTGCAAAAAGAGGAAGCGTTGAGAAAAACTTTTGCAATTGCAGGAAAAGAGAAAGCACTGGATGTTTTTGAGAGCCAGAAGCAGTTTGGTGAATTAAAAATCGCATTGGAAAATTTATGCGTGTAAGTCTTATTGTCGCTGTCTATAAAGATGTTGAATCTCTTTCTTTGATTATCAATTCACTTAAGCGGCAGACGTATAAAAACTTTGAAGTTATTATTGCTGAAGATGGCGAGAATACTCAAATGCGAGAGTACATAGCAACAGTAAGCGGATTGGATATTAAACATACGACCCATGAGGATTTAGGTATTCGGAAGGCTCGTTCAGTCAATAATGCTATTTTGGCAAGTTGCGGAGAATACCTTATTTTTATTGATGGTGATTGTATCCCTTATACTACCTTCATTGAAGGGCATGTGACTTTAAGTGAGAGAGGAAAAATACTTACTGGTAGGCGAATCAATGTAGGGGAGTTGATCAGTGGAAAAATTCGTCAAAAGTCATTAAAGGGCTATAAGATCGAAAAAAATTATTTTAAGTATTTCAGAGCAATGAAAAAAGGTGATGGATCTCATATTGAGCAAGGCTTTTGGCTTAACCCTAAAAGTTGGATATACCGGACTTTTTTTCAAAATCGTAAAAAAAGCAACACTAATTTATTAGGCTGTAATTATTCATGTTTTAGAGAAGATATGATTGCGATCGGTGGATACGATGAAAGTTATGGAGAGACTGCCTTGGCCGATGATACTGATTTGCAATGGAGATTCGAAGCATATGGATTACAGATGAAATCATGTAAATTTACAGCAAATATTTTTCACCTTTATCATACTCGATCCTATAGAAATATTGGTGATGTTGAAGAACTAAAATCGATGCTGCAAAAAAAACAGATGAAGCAATTTTACGCCACCTTAGGAGTTGCTTCTCATGCAAATACAGTTGCTTAAGATGTTTTCATCATTCCGTGCGACTAATGAATTAAAATTTAATTTATGGCTTAATTATCTATTGGTTTCGTATGCCTTTGTAGTGCCGATCAATGATAGAGCTTGCTCCTTTCTTTTTTCATTAATTTTATTGTTAATTGTTTTCCGTGGTCAATTTAAAACTTACTTCTCATCCGTTGTGAAAAATCCTGTAGTAATTGCTTTGATGGCTTTTTTTGGCATTTATGTATTGAGTTTATTGTGGAGTGAAAATATTAAAGAGGGTATAGCTTTAGTAAAAAGTGTCAAATATGCACTTTTTTTGCCTCTCTTTTTGTCTTTTATTGATAAGAGGTTCTCTTTACGGATTATTTCTGCTTTTTTAGGTGGGATGTTGCTGAGTGAATTAATCTCTTATGGAATCCATTTTGAAATTTTACCGACACAATTGGTTTGGCAGGGGATCCAAATATATAGTTCCTATGCTATCCATGATCCGTCACCTTTTTTACACCATTCTCATTATGGAATGGCATTAGCCCTTAGTGTATCAATATTGATATACCGTGTGTTTGAACCTGTGGCTATCAGTTATAAAGTGATCGCATCAATATTTATTATGACTATGACTATGAACCTATTGATTACGGGTGGGCGGATTGGCTACTTACTTTATGCCGTTTTGATTCTCTTGAGTTTATTTTTGTCGCTTGAAAAAAAAATGTTCAAACCTGCGGTTGCTATCGTCCTGCTTATTGGACTAGTCGGTATAGGTGGATATAAATTAAGCTCGATTTTTCAAAAAAGGGTTGATGAAACGATTTGTAATATTCAGGCCCCGAAGAATTTTGACTCTTCAGCGGGAAATCGGTTAGGACTTTGGTATCATAGTGCTGGTGTGATCACTAACAATCCATTGTTCGGTGTTGGCATCGGTGATGGGCTGGATGAAACACGCAAGCGGATACCAGCTGAGGAGAATTTTCTAAAAGATATGACTCATTTTCATAATCAATACATTGAAATCTTGGTTGGGACTGGTGTAGTTGGATTACTTATTTTTTTAAATATATTTGCACAAATTTATAAATATGAGCAAAAGGATAAAGAATTAAAGGCAATCATGCTTTTAGTGAGTGTAGCGATTGCTTTTGCTTTACTCACGGAAACATTTAACATGAAGTTTTATTTTTCCTTATGGATTGTATTGTTAGCTGCAGCAATGGCTAAAGGTTCATCTCCAGAAAGTGACAGCTTAAAAGTTTTTTCAGAATTAAAAATTTACACGGGATTGATTTTGTTAGCTTTAATTGTAGGAAAGTTGCAATGAAGCGTATCTTATTTGTGACGAATTCTTTAGTTGGAGGAGGCGCAGAGAAAGTTGTTGTGACTTTGGCTCATGCGATGCAAAAAATGGGATACTATGTCCATCTTATTATTATGCATGGAATTATCGAGTCTGAAGTTGATTTCGATCTTCCTATTGATGTATTAGGATATAAAAAAAGAAGTTTTACGAATGGAAAAAAGCTCAAAAAACTGGTCGATGCAATTGAGCACGAAAAAGGTATTTTTGATTTAGTTCTTTCAAATCTTCCGGAGACAGATCAGGTAGTAAAACAAATTAAACATCCTAATACCTATTATTGTATCCATACTACTTTTTCTAAAGTTTATATTGAAAAAAAAGGAATTTTAAAACGGCTGCGGCGTCTTTGGAAGTATCGACGTTTATATGACGGGGAAAATATTATTACTGTATCTAAGGGTGCAGAGGATGATTTTATTCATAAAATGAAGATAAAACCAAAAAGTATTCAGACTATTCACAATCCTATTGATTATGACCGGATTATGGATAAAGCTTTGGATATTGAAGTTAAAATCCCTTCTAATAATTATCTTGTCCATGTTGGCAATTATGGTTCTTATAAGAGACATGATATCTTGATTAAAGCTTATAAACAGTCTGGAATTGATGCTGATCTTGTGTTGATTGGTAATAACGTGTCCTCAAATGTAAAAAATTTGCTTGACGAGATGAATTTAGAAAAGAAAGTGATTTGTACCGGATTCATTGCAAATCCATATCCAATTATTAAAAATGCGAAAATTTTGCTTATGAGTTCTGAGGTAGAAGGATTTTCGATGGTAATTCCTGAAGCATTGGCTTTGGGTGTAGAAGTGATTAGTACGGATTGTGAATCAGGACCACGAGAAATTTTAATGGGAGACCTAGCAAATAATTTAGTTCCGGTGAATGATGTTCAATCGATGGCGGTAAAAATTAAAGAATTGTATGAACGTATTCAGAATTCTACGAGCTCGAATTTTTCATCTTATGTTGAGCCTTTCAATCCGAAGACAATAGCATTGAAATATTTAAATCTCGTCCATTAATCCCTCATAAAAAAAAGATAAAGGTAATGTGATATATAAATGAAACAAATTATAATTTTACTTCGGTTGCATCAGTGGATCAAAAACTTTTTCATTTTTGCTCCCTTCTTTTTTACGTTCAATTTTAATGTAGATCTTTTGATGATACTAAGCATTGGATTTATACTTTTCAGCTTCGCTGCAAGCGGTATATATATTCTTAATGATTATCATGATATTGCCGAAGATCGGTTTCATCCGACAAAAAAAAATCGTCCGTTGGCCAGCGGAACAGTTTCTAAACACAGAGCAGTTGTATTAATGATTGGGCTCATAGGAATGGCATCTATAGGATCCATAATGCTGTCGCCTGCTTTCGCCCTGATTATAGCTAGTTACCTGATTCTTAATATTGCTTATACATTTAAACTCAAACATATTTCTATTTTGGATATTTCTATCATCGCATTAGGATTTGTTTTGCGTATTTTTGCAGGGGCAGTGCTCATAAATACTGAACCTTCTATGTGGATTGTATTAGTAACGTTTCTTTTGGCTTTGTTTTTGGCTCTGGCAAAACGGCGCGATGATTGTTTGTTGGCATTGGATGGTAAAAAGACTCGAAAAAACATTGATGGCTATAATTTGGAGATGGTTAATGCTGCTATGACGCTCATGGCAGGGGTGACAGTTGTTTCCTATTTGATGTATACTGTGTCATCCGACGTGATAGAGAGGCTTGGAACACATAATCTTTATTTAACATCTGCTTTTGTTATCATCGGAATTTTGCGGTACATGCAGTTGACGTTTGTTGAGCAAAACAGCGGAAGTCCAACTAAGCTTGTTCTCAAAGACAGATTTTTACAACTGGTTTTGATCGGATGGATTATCAGTTTTTATATTATTGCCAAAGTTGTATAAATGATTGCAATCCGTTATATCCTTTTCGCTATTGTTTCGACGATCATTAATTTGGGAGTGCAATGGTTCTCTTTTATATTGTATAAGGGACTTTTGGCATTGTATGCGGCAATGTTTTTCGGTACTCTTGCGGGATTGATAACGAAATATATTTTGGATAAAAAGTATATCTTTTATCACACACCCAAAAGCAAAAGGGACGACGGTAAAAAATTTGCACTCTACTCGTTAATGGGAGTATTGACAACGTTTGTTTTCTGGGCGTTTGAGATTACCTTTGACTATCTGTATGAAAGTGAAAATGCTAAATATCTTGGTGCTGTAGTTGGTTTAGGTATTGGATATATTATAAAATATTATCTTGATAAAAGATTTGTCTTTAAGGATTAAAATGAGTCTAAACAGTTGGGGTATGTATCCGAAAATTATAAATCAATTTTTTACATTAAAAAATCCGACAGAATTACAAAAGTATTTTCTTGCCAATGATGAAATGATTCCTTATGGCAATGGCCGTAGTTATGGAGACAGTGCATTAAATAAGAACATCGTCTACTGCAAGCCGTATAACTATTTTTTAGGATTTGACGAGACTAATGGTGTCGTGCATCTGCAAAGCGGGGTTCTCCTCTCTGAGATCATAGAATGTTTTGTCCCAAAAGGGTGGTTTCTCAAAGTCACTCCAGGTACCAAGCTCATCACTATTGGAGGAGCAGTCGCAAGTGACGTGCACGGCAAAAATCACCATGTCGAAGGGTGTTTTAGCGAATCTGTGATTGAAATGAGAATGATGCTGCCTAACGGTGAACTCAAAACCTGTAAAAAAGGGGATGAACTTTTTAGTGCGACGTGTGGAGGGATGGGGCTGACCGGTGTGATCCTTGATGCTAAAATTGCCCTCAAGCGCATAGGATCCAAAAATATCAATCAAACTACCGTCAAAACGAAAAACCTCCGCGAAACGTTTGACGCCTTTGAACAATATGCCCATATGCCTTATTCAGTTGCGTGGATCGATTGTCTGGCAAAAGGGGACAATATTGGTAAATGTCTGCTGATGGTAGGGGATTTTACCGAAGATGGTGATCTGGATTTCAAAAAGAAAAAGAAACTGGATATCCCGTTTAATTTCCCCTCGTTTGCACTTAATAACCTAAGTGTCAAAGCCTTTAACTGGCTTTATTACGGTAAAGCTCCCAATGGTGTATCACAACAAACTGTGGACATTGATACCTTTTTCTATCCACTCGACAGTATCAATAACTGGAATCGTATTTATGGCAAAGGCGGCTTTACGCAGTATCAGTTTATCCTCCCAAAAGAGGCTAGTTTCGAAGGGCTACAAGAGATTTTGGGAGCCATCGCCGAAAGCGGTAAAGGATCGTTTCTCGCTGTACTCAAACTCTACGGCAAGGCTAATGATAACTATCTCTCGTTTCCGATGGAGGGGTATAGTTTGGCGCTTGATTTTAAAATCGAAAAAGGGTTGTTTGAGCTGCTGGATCAACTCGATCAGATCGTATTACGTTTTAGCGGTCGACTTTATCTTACCAAAGATGTACGGGTGAGCAAAGCGACATTTGAAAAAGGGTATCCGATGATCGAAAAATTCAGAGCATTTCGAAAAGCGATAGGAGCCGATAAGGCGTTTCAATCGTTACAAAGTAAAAGGATTGGAATATGAGTACAGTATTAATCATCGGGGCTAAAAGTGATATTGCAAAAGCGGTAGCGAGAGAGTATTCCCATCACGGGTATGACCTTTGTCTAGCTGGGAGAAATATCGAGGAACTCTCAGGGCTGAAAAGTGATATCGAGATACGTACCGGACGAAATGTAGAGCTTAAAGAATTGGATATTATCGATTTCGATACCCATCAGCATTTTTATGATGCATTGGATCCTAAACCTCTGGGTGTCATTGTATCGGTAGGGTACATGAGAAAGCAAAAGGAAGCTGAACGGGATTGGACTCAATCACTGATGAGCATTCAGGTTAATTATACCGGTTGTGTCAGTTTTCTTAATATTGTAGCGAATGACTTTGAGGAAAGGAAAAATGGTTTTATTGTGGGTATTAGTTCGGTAGCGGGTGATCGAGGACGAAAAGCAAACTATCTCTATGGGAGTGCAAAAGCCGGCTTTAGCACTTATCTCAGTGGCCTTCGAAATAGACTGTATGGCTGCGGAGTGCAAGTTCTCACAGTAAAACCCGGATTTGTTAATACCAAAATGACCAAAGGGCTTGATCTGCCCGCAAAACTTACAGCGCAGCCCGAAGAAGTGGCAAAAGAAATTTTTGCCGCGCAGAAAAAAGGAAAAGATATCCTTTATACAAAATGGATTTGGTTTTGGATCATGTCAATTATCACATTAATACCGGAATGGAAATTTAAAAAAATGAGTATTTGAGGGAATATTAAATGCAGTTTATCACTAAAAAACAAGATTTGTACCTGATTGCTATTTTTGTCATTATAACCATTTCAATATTTGCAAAATCATATTTTAATGCAGATGGCTATATTTCACCTGATTCAGCTAACTACCTTGCATGTGCTCAAAATTTGCTGGAAGGCCATGGATATTATGTATCTGCGTATGGTGATACGGGAAATGAAAAAGAATTTTTTGCAATATGGCCTATTGGCTATCCTACATTAATATTTCTACTTGCTAAAATCACGGGCTTGTCTGTTTTTTTGGCTTCTAAAGTTTTGAATATATTATTGATAGGTGGAATATTGGCTTTTTTTCGTAAGCTTTTTCACAAGAATGCGTATTTTTTTGGATTGATGTTCTTTTTTGGAGCATATATTGAAATTTTTTCTTATACATGGAGTGAAACATTTTTTATTTTTAGTTTGATAT
Source organism: Campylobacterales bacterium (assembly GCA_038329855.1). Taxonomy (GTDB): domain Bacteria; phylum Campylobacterota; class Campylobacteria; order Campylobacterales; family Sulfurimonadaceae; genus Sulfuricurvum. Next base: position 19,465 of record JBBQNL010000004.1, on the reverse strand, counting down.
GGTTTGGTAGTTCTATTCACGCATATATCATTAATTCTAATAATTTCAAAACATGGACTTTTTTACTCCTTTCTTCATTGTGTTTATTCTTGGCGAGATACATTGGAGTGTTCAGTGTAGGGGTATTGGGCATATTAAGCTTGTATCTATTATTTATACAAAAAGATAGCAAAAAATTTATGATGATATTTTTTATTATAGTACTTAATTCTATTTTCGTTATGGGATATCTTTATCATAATACATTGGTGACGGGATACACAACCGGAATGCCTCGTATTTCTTCTCCGGAAACGAATATAAACTTACTCATTATGTTATTAAAAGCTTTTTTTGTAGAATTAGTCATTACAAATGCTACGATGTCCAATGGCGCAGTTGTTATGTTTATTATTCAACTTTTACTTATCCGTTTTTGGATTTTTAATGATAAAAGAAATTTAAACTTTTTCATGCAAGAAAAGAGTAATGATGTCGTAAGAGTAAGTTTCATTTTTGGTGGAATTGGTTTGTCCTATGTGGTTTCCATAGTAGCTATGCGATGGAATACACAATTTAATGAGTTTGATTATCGGTTATTAGGACCAGGGACATTCTTGTTGTTTATAGGATTTATGAATTATGTATTCCAAGCGGCAACTTCTGTGTATGTAAAGCCTGTTAAATCTATTTTAATTTTATTTGCGCTTGTATCATGGACTTCGCATGTTCCAATAAAAATATTTAAAGAAGATAAAACTTATCCAGAGACACTGAAAGATGTGGTAAATACATATCAAAAACTTGAAAAAAATAGCATAGTCGTTTTTGGATCAATACATTTGCAATATTTGCGAACAGATTTAGAGTTCAGAGAACCTTACGCGTTACCGCTTCAAGATAAAAAAGAGACTTGGAACGCTTTTGTTGGGAGAATAAACCCACAGAAGAACAAAAATATATATATCCAAATACCTGAATCTATTGACACAAATCGATATGATCAATCTGTTGTTAATTTTATTTCTAAGCATAAAACGAATACGTTAGTTGAGTTGTTATGACTTTAGCTCTTTTTGATTTTGATGGGACAATTACCAAAAAAGACAGTTTAAGAGATTTTATCCAATATGCGGTTGGGAAGCCATCCTATTATTGGGGACTATTGATGCTTTCTCCTTTTTTGATAGCCTATGTATTGAAGTTGATACCCAATGATCTTGCAAAAGAAAAGATGATAACTTATTTTTTTAAAGGGTGGGAGGTAACGCGGTTTCAAGGCATTGCTGATCGATATTCGATTGATGAAATCGAGAGGATTGTACGTGTTAAAGCGATAGCAAAAATACAATGGCACCAGCAGCAAGGACATCAAGTTGTGATTGTTTCGGCTTCGATGGAATGTTGGCTAAAGAATTGGTGTCTAAAAAATGGGTTAGCGTTAATAGCCACACAGCTGAAAATAGAAAACGGCCGATTAAACGGTACATTTTTAACAAAAAATTGTCATGGCCAAGAAAAGGTAAATAGGATTGGAGGGCAGCATGATCTTTCTTCCTATGATGAAATCTATGCGTACGGTGATAGCCGCGGCGATATGCCTATGCTTGAATTGGCAACCCACTCATTTTTTAAGCCATTTCGTGATTAGATCAGCAATTTTTGATATTCGCTGATCTCTTTTGGAAGGTTGAAAATTTCTTTGATCAGTTTTTGATTTTCTGATAGTTTTGATTTTTCTAAAGACAAATTTTCTATGGTTTGAAAGAGTGTCGTTTTTAACGATTCAATATTTTTATTTTTGCAAAGATGAAAATAAAATCCAAGCTCTCTAAACTCTATAAATGAGGTATTGGCATAGGAAATACAAATTAAATTATTAGCCAAGGCTTCTATAAAAGCATTTCCAAATCCTTCTCCATAACTGGGGAATAAAAAGATATCGGCCTTGGCGTAGTATTCCTGAACATTTTTGGTAAATCCGACCAATACAATCTTATCTTTGTACGGGAGTGAATGATAAAGCTCCATAAATGGCTGCTCGTACGGTTGATCAAATCCTCCAGCGAGGTAGAAGATAAAGTTAATTTTATTGTCATGTAAGATTTGGCAGGCCTGAATGGCATCGGCTTGTCCTTTGCCTTCTGCAATTCTCCCCACATGCAAAAGGGTGAGCTTCTCATGATCTATTTTGTGAATCTCCGGAAGGTCAAAAGAGGGATAGATCATTACCGATTGGGAATGTTTGCCAAAGGGGATAATATACTCAACATTTTGTTGTAGATGTTTGCAGATCGAGACGTGGTAGTTAACGTTGCTGTAGATTAGCCGATGAAACCAGTCTTTTTTGGGACGGGATTTGGTCGTGCCGTGTCGGACGATCAGATTGATATCAAGCCCCAAAAAAGCAAAATAGAGTGATTTGAGTTCGCTTGCACCAAAAAAGATAACGTTTTTGATCCCTCTATCCTGAATAATACGTCTTGCATTCCATATGATTGATAAACTAACAGAGGAGTGAAGGGAGATTGTTTCGAGGTTAATGCCATTCAAACCGACATATTCATCTTTTGAATCAGCGATAAAGCTCCCTGTTTGTGCGATGAGGGTGATAGACACGTAAGGACTCAGCTTCTGAGCCAGTTTGATACTGTCGATTTCCATCCCGCCGAAGTTGGGAGAGAGACATATAATGGCGGTTGGTTGTTTATTCATGGAGGATTATTATTCCTTTAGTAAAATTTTTTTAATGATGAGATCACCTGCATTGGCAGTCGTATGGGTTGCGCCGTTAAAAAGTAATGAGTTGGAGTGAAAATCACTATCGTTATAGAAGTCTGTAAAATTGTCAAAGGTAGACAAATAGCGAGTAAATTCCTTGAGGGCATTATTGGTTTCAGGGTGTTTTTTTAGCTCTTTTAGTAGTAGTGGATTCAGTGGGGTATTGAAAATATAGAGTTTAATTTTATTTTCTCGGCATAACTTTTTGATTTGATTGTAATAGTGGATTCTTTGTTTATCAATATGAATATATTTGAAATTAGAATACATTTGCCCGCGATTTTCTTGTATTTCAGTACGAGTTTTGATCCATTCTTGTTCTAAATCTCTTGAGCTGTTGTCTTGATAAGGAGCCCCCCAGCCAAGAGCATCAAACCGTGGCTTTTCATTTTCATTTTTAAGATGATTAGTGAGTGTTTTAAAAGAAGCCCTCGTGGCATCAAGGGATAAGAATTTGGACCAGTTTTCATTCTGTGTACTATTTTTAAAAGATAAAAAATTGAGTTCTTTATTGGATAAAAAATAGGAATTAGGGGGTACATCTGGATTAAAAGTATAAAAATCTACACCTATAATGAGGTTTTTAGGCAGCTTGTTGTGTTTTTTTAGATAAAGCAATATTCCCAAATGATCTTCTACCGTTGCCGTACCGACACCAAAGTTGTAAGTACTTCCACCTAATAGTGAAGACACGGTCCGTGGATTGATACTATAGACCCGACTGCTTCCTATTAGGATATTGTCAAATGTGGAGAGTGAATTAAAATAATTGAGCTTTTCAGTTCGATCATCCCGTGCAAATTTATATTTTATTTTGAGAACATTGTAATTAGTCATATTGTAGGGATCAATAACATAGTTAAAAATAAACAATAGGGAGATAGCGCCAATAATACTGATGACCCCCCTAAAAATCCACTGTCGCGGATTTTGTTGGTTAGAAATTAAAGTATAAAAATTCATGAACACCACTCAAATTTGAAAATGAAACAACAAATATCACAACAAAAATTATTAAATTTATTGTATTAAGTTTCAGATTCTGAGTCAATTGCTGACTATTCTTGCCAAAACGGACTAAAATTAGAGCTCCCAATAAATACCACAAGATATATTTGTCGGCATAAATATTGGTCAGCCAACTGTTGCTAAAGTGAAAGACGTAGAAGTGGAAATACTTGGATATGAACCCTTCCGAGGGGAAAATTATAGCTCCAAAAAACATTGATGACAACACTTTCGTTGCATCATCCCACTCTTTAGCTCTAAAAAATATCCAGGTAACGTTGATGAAATTAAAGGTGATGAACCATGCAAGGTATTTGCTCATGGTAAAATTGAATTGTTTCCAGATGCGATGAAGAATGAGAGCCCCGCCATGCAAGAAACCCCAAAAGATAAACGTCCAGCCGGCACCATGCCACAAACCGCCGAGGATAAAAGTGATCATGAGGTTGTTATACGTTTGAAAAGAGCTATTACGATTGCCACCAAGAGGAATATAGATATAGTCTCTTAAAAAACGGGACAAGGTGATATGCCAACGTCTCCAGAAGTCTTGGATATTAAGTGCTTTGTATGGGCTATTAAAGTTAATCGGAAGCTTAATGTTAAACATAAGTGCAACACCCAATGCCATATCGGTGTAACCGCTAAAATCGAAATAAAGCTGAAATGTATAACTTAGACTGGTAGCCCACGCTTCAATCATATTGAGCGTTTGCGCCGTATCAAACCCTGCATTGGCCCATGGTGCGAACGTATCCGCAATAACGACTTTTTTAAATAGCCCGATTGAGAAGAGAAAAAGACCGGTGGAAATGTTGCGATAATTAATAACTTTGTTCTTGATAGCATCAAACTGAGGCATCATCTCTTTATGATGTAAAATTGGTCCGGCGAGTAAATGAGGGAAAAATGTGACAAAGAGGGTATAGTTGAGATAATCTATTTCTTTGATTTCATTACGGTACGCATCAACTAAGTAAGCAATTTGGGTAAAGGTGAAAAAGCTAATACCAAGAGGAAGAACAATATGCATCAGATCTAAATTAGCACTCAACAGTATATTAGTATTGATAATGAAAAAATCCATATATTTGAAATAGCCAAGCAATAAGATGTTCGAAATAATGGTAAAGGCTAAAAGAGTTTTTCGTGAAACTCCTTTTTTTACTTCAGCGCTTTCCATGCGGGAAATACTGGAACCTAGCGCAAAGTTAAAAAGGATAGAGCCTAAAATCAATGGCAAATAAACAATATTCCACCAGGAATAGAAAAATAATGAAGCAAAAACCATCCATGCTTTCGATGCTTCGGTAAGACGCTTTTTGTTGAGCCAAAAATAGATGAAAAATGTAACTGGCAAAAACAAAAAGATAAATGTATAACTGTTAAATAGCATTTAATTTTTTTTATTCATGATTTTAACAATTCATCTTTTTTGGCGTATGTCCATTTGCCTCGTGGTTTGTCAATGTATTGAAAGTATTCATTGGTAAAGCTGCCTTGGATACAGGTGATACGATTATGCCGATGATTAACGACATCATCTCCAATCGCTTTATTGAGTGCTGTTGGACCGGTTAGATCGTATACACCGTTCCCAATGTTCTTTTTTTCTATATTATCGACAATAATTGCAATGGCTTTTTCTAAATGAGGATTGTTTTTCGCGCTCGCAATAAAATAGTTGCTGTAATTGTGTTTGGTCATCAAAAATACCTCGCTATCCTCCGGTTTGATCATTTTTGAAAGTGGCCATACAGCGTGTGCATCGATGTCCATATAGACTCCGCCATAATTGTTCAAAACAAAAAGTCTCCATAAATCGGCTTGGGAAGCTCCATCGGTGAGTTGCTCAAAAGCATCTGCAATTTGTTGTGAAGCGTGTGTTCTCATAAAATCCAAACGATCTTCAGTGCTGACGTAGCGGTACTCCCAATCCAATGACATGAGGCGGTTAAACAGGTAGTTCATATAAACAGGTAAGCTGACATTATTGCTATAGTTGGTTTGCCAAATGATTTTTGTGATATTTGTAGGTGTTTGAGAAGAAAATAAAGCATGGCTTTCTGTCGGTATGGTGAAACGTTTTTTTGGGAAAATAAAATGAAAAAGGTAGGAAAACGCTTTAATTAATGCACCTAATAATTTACTTACTCGATTCACAATAATAATGATGAAATTCATTCATCTATCCTTTTGACGGTAAAATAATTGGAAATGATACCGTAAAAAGACTTTGAGCTTTTTACGTACAACTGTATTTTTTTAAATACCATTCGATGGTTTTAACAATCCCTGTATCAAATGTCTCTTCGGCTTTCCAGCCTAATTCGGTTTCGAGTTTGGTAGCGTCGATGGCATAGCGACGATCATGTCCGGCACGGTCTTCGACATACGTAATCTGTTCGTTATAGCTTTTCCCATCATTGCGCGGTTTCATGGTATCAAGCAGTGTACAAATACGTGCAACAATCTGGTTGTTGTTTCGTTCGTTACGTCCGCCGATATTGTAGACTTCGCCCGATCTGCCGGTGTGATAGACCAAATCGATCCCTTTGCAGTGGTCTAATACATAAAGCCAGTCTCGGATATTTTTACCGTCACCATAGACGGGGATGTTTTCACCGGCAAGTGCTTTTCGTATGACAGTCGGGATCAGTTTTTCGTTATGCTGTTTGGGGCCGTAGTTGTTGGAGCAGTTGGTGATAACGGTGTTCATCCCATAAGTGTGGAGATAAGAGCGTACGATCATATCGCTTCCTGCTTTGCTAGCACTGTAAGGACTATTAGGAGCATACGATGTTTCTTCGGTAAACAGACCTGTCTCGCTCAGTGTTCCATATACTTCATCGGTGCTGATATGGTGGAATCGACACCCCTCAAATCCTACTTTGTAGGCAAACGGTTTTTCCATCCAGCTTTTATAGGCGACATCGATGAGGGTAAAACTTCCGTTGACATTCGTCTGAACAAACACACCCGGATTTTTGATGCTGTTATCGACATGACTTTCAGCAGCGAAATGGATCACACCGCGAATATCGTATTGGGCAAACAGTGATTCGACGAGAGGACGATCGCAAATATCCCCTTGGACGAAAATGTGTCGATCACTTTGCGGTGCATCAGAGAGATTTGCCATATCTCCAGCATAGGTTAGGAGATCAAGATTGATTAGACGAATATTGGAATATTTATTTAAAAAGTAAGGGACAAAATTACTCCCGATAAATCCGGCGCATCCGGTGACTAAAATGGTTGTCATAATTTTTCTCCTAATAGTTCAATACACTTTTTGAGGCTATCTTTCCAGTATGGAATAATGATACTGTGCTCTTGTTTTATTTTTGCCTTATTAAGCAGGCTGTAGTGGGGGCGCTTTGCTGGTGTGGGATACTGATCGGTAGTGATGGGGGTAACAGCACATTCAATATTGGAAAGTTCAAAGATCGCTTTTGCAAAATCGTACCAGCTGGCAGTCCCTTCGTTGCTGTAATGGAAGATTTCTGGAGCCTCGTTCTTTATTTTTGGAAGAAGGTCTAAAATTGCTTTTGCCAAATCTCGTGCGTATGTCGGAGTTCCGATCTGATCGAAGATTACCCCTAAACTATCCCGTTCTTTACCCAAACGAAGCATGGTTTTTACAAAGTTAGCTCCAAATGAAGAATAGACCCATGAGGTACGGATGATGATGGTGTTTTTAGGTGCAACGTCTAAAATAGTATTCTCCCCATCCCGTTTGGTGCGTCCATAAATACTTTGGGGATTGGTCGGGTCGGTTTCGAGATAAGGGCAGTAGTTTTTGCCATCAAAGACATAGTCGGTGGAAACATGAATGAGTGAAATATTTTTCTTTTTGGCAATTTTGGCAAGCAGTGAAACGGCTCGATGGTTGATCGTATTGGCAAGCTCTGCATCGGATTCGGCTTTGTCTACAGCAGTGTAGGCTGCGCAGTTGATGATGACATCAAACGTTGTATTGTCAAAATAGTCTTCTAATTTACAAAGATTGCTTAGATCAAGAATGTTTTTATCAGCGAAAATGAAATGGTGCTGAGGATAATCACTATGAATTGCATTCAGCTCGCTTCCCAGCTGCCCGTTTGCTCCTGTGACGAGGATTCTAGACATAGAGATTGTCTCCAAAAGTAAAATGATCGGCATCAGTAAATTTAGGCTGCACGGTATCTTTAGCAGAGAACTGAAGTTTCGCTGTTTCGACGATCCAGTCGATGTTTAGCATAGGATCATCAAAGGCAATTCCCCGATCACATTCGGGGCTGTAATAGTTATCGACTTTGTAGGCAAACGTGCATTGTTCAGAGAGGACGACAAATCCGTGAGCAAATCCTCTGGGGATCAACATTTGGCGTTTGTTTTCACTGGAGAGATTTACGGCAACATGTTGACCAAATGTCGGTGACCCTTTGCGTATATCGACCGCGACATCGAGCACTTCCCCTTCGATCACGCGGACCAGTTTGGTTTGGGCATGGGGAGGAAGTTGATAATGAAGCCCGCGCAAGACACCGTAAGAACTTGAAGATTCATTGTCTTGGCAGAAAGGGATGTGAAAGCCTAAAAAGGCTTCAAGTTTGTCGGCACGGAATGTCTCGACGAAGTAACCGCGCGTATCGCCGTGAATTTTGGGATCGATCATGATAACATCGGTGATGGCCGTACGGGTAAATGTCATTCGCCTATCTTCCCTTCATTGGCTCTTCGGATCAAATATTGACCGTATTGGTTTTTAGAGAGAGGCTTGGCGAGTTCAAGGAGTTTTTCTTTGCTTATATACCCCATTTCAAACGCGATCTCTTCGAGACAGGCCACTTTGAGCCCTTGACGATTTTCGATCGTTTGAATGAACATACTAGCTTCAAGCAGACTCTCATGGGTTCCCGTATCAAGCCATGCAAATCCGCGCCCCATGAGCTCAACTTTGAGGGCATTTTGAGCCAAATATTCTTGATTAACCGTAGTAATTTCAAGTTCTCCACGATCAGAGGGTTTGATGTTTTTAGCGATCTCTACAACACTGTTGGGATAAAAATAAAGCCCAATAACGGCATAAGAGCTTTTTGGTTTTAGAGGCTTTTCTTCGATTGAGAGGACATTCCCTGCATTATCAAATTTAGCAACACCATACCGTTCCGGATCTTTGACCCAATAGCCAAATACCGTCGCTTTTTTCTCTTCGGTGACATTTTTAACCGACTGAGCCAGTAATTTGGTGAGACCATGACCATGGAAGATATTATCGCCCAATACTAAACAGACATCATCTGTCCCTATAAAATCAGCTCCAAGAATGAATGCTTGGGCAAGACCATCAGGACTAGGTTGAACACAGTACTCAAACCGCATCCCTATATCACTTCCATCCCCTAAAAGTTCTTCGAAGCGAGGAAGATCAGTTGGAGTAGAGATGATGAGCACTTCAGTGATACCTGCGAGCATAAGGACAGAAAGAGGGTAGTAGACCATCGGTTTATCATAGATGGGGACAAGCTGTTTACTCACCCCTTTGGTAATGGGATAGAGGCGTGTTCCGCTTCCTCCGGCTAAGATAATCCCTTTCATACTACACCTTTTTGATACAGTTCGATCGTTGCTTGGACATACCCGTCAATGCTTCCGCAATCATACCGTTTTCCACGGAATTTGTAGGCGATTACGTTGCCGTTTTTTGCTTGTTCGAGGAGGGCATCGGTGATTTGGATCTCGCCTCCCTTTCCCGGTTTGGTATGTCGGATGATGTCGAAAATATCGGGAGTGAGGATATAACGCCCTATGATCGCCATATTGGTCGGAGCATCTTTGGGAGATGGTTTTTCCACCATATTTGTTACCCGATACACACGGCTATCAATCTCGTCGCCGGCTATTACCCCGTATTTATCTGTTTGAGAAGGGTCGACCTCTTCGATGGCAACAATGGAGCAGTGGTATTTTTTGTAAAGTTCAACCATTTGAGCAAGGACCCCCTCGTTATCGTTGATACATAGATCATCGGCTAAAATTACGGCAAAAGGTTGATTGCCGATGAGGGTTTCACCGGTGAGGATGGCATGCCCTAACCCTTTCATCTCGACTTGGCGAGTATAAGAAAAAGTACATTTGTCGATAATATTGCGGATATCGGCAAGCATCTTCTCTTTTGATGTCCCTTTGATCTGATGCTCAAGCTCATAACTGACATCGAAATGATCTTCAATAGCACGCTTTCCTCGACCGGTGACAATCGCCATGGTGTTCATTCCCGCATTCATGGCCTCTTCGACACCGTATTGGATGAGAGGTTTTGTGAGAACGGGAAGCATCTCTTTGGGCATTGCTTTGGTGGCGGGTAAAAAGCGGGTTCCGTAGCCTGCAGCTGGGAAAAGGCATATGGAAATAGGGGAAGTTTTTTTCATTAAATATCCATAAGTTTTAAATAAATTGTTGTTATAAATTCACACATTATTTTATACAAAAAGGCTAATAAATAGAGGTGGGATTATCACATAAGCTGACTTAAAAAGGTGTTGTCTTGGGCTAACTTGCCCCTTTTTTTCCAATCACAACCTGTACCGTTTTGATCAAAATCACAATATCTTTCCAAACGCTCCAATTTCGAACATACCAGACATCCAAATCAACACGGCTTGCAAAATCAACATCGTTACGTCCACTCACTTGCCAAAGACCAGTAATCCCTGGTTTTACGGCTAAAATAATGTCTATATTATTACCCATCTTAGAACGTTCATTGGGCATATAAGGGCGTGGTCCTATTAAACTCATCTCCCCTTTGATGACATTGAAAATCTGAGGCAGTTCATCTAATGATGTTTTGCGTAAAAAAGCTCCGATTTTAGTAATTCTAGGATCATTGTCATATTTATGATAAATTTCATAGTGTTTGATTTCTTCGGGATGTTTGACTAAATAATTTTGTAACAACTCATCACTGTTTTGCTGCATAGAACGAAATTTATAACAAACAAACTTTTTTGCGTCTTTACCTAAACGAATTTGCTTAAAAAAAATGGTTCCGCCATCTTCATGCTTGATGAGTATAGCGATAATACTGATAAGCGCCAATAACAATGGAAATATTAGTAGAGAAAGAAAGGTATCAAGAGTGATTTTTATCCATTGATTTGTTTTACTAAGAAGATTGTTTTCGACAATGATAAGATTACTACGTGCATTAAACAGATGGATAATATGGGCATCAGAAAAATCAAAATTGGTAACGAGTGGAACAAAAACGACTTCTTGCTTGCGGACAATAGCTTCATGCAAATAGGTTTCAAGAGCTTCAATTCCTATGGCGGATGAAATAAATAGTGTTTTTGCCTTACGCTTATCCGTTAAAATATACCCGAGATAGGGATTTTTAAAGACATGTTGCGTAAAAAAAGTGTCTTCTCCGATTATGGTTGATTCATGCTTCCATGTGCCGATTTTGAAAAGTAATCGTTTAAGATAATATTTTTGCAATGGTAAAATAATCGCGGTAATGGCAAAAGTAGCCATTAGAACAAATCGTGAATAACTTTCGGATTGTTTTGTCATCGCCAAAAAAGCCATAAAAATAATGGAAGCTAAAAATACCCCTTTAACTATCCGTTGCATCTCTTGCCAAAAATCATACCGTTTGGAATAGATACCTTCCATCGCGAGCAAAGTAATAATTACAGCATAGAGTAATCCAAACTGGAGATAATGATCAAGATCATTGGGGACAGACCGCTCGAACCAATCACACCATTGACGTATACTAAATGCTAGGATGATAGCAACAAAAATACTAATGAGATCAAATACGATTAAAGTGGCACGATTAATCCAATTTTTCATTTTATCACTTCTTCAGTTTTTCTTGAAAGAATAATTTCATCTCAGCTAAAAACCGCTCCTCTGAAAATTTACGAGCATGTATGGAGATTTTTGGATAATCAAATTCCATTGTTTCAAATTTCTCCACGGCTTTACACAGACTTTCGATATCTTGTGTATCAAAAAACAGTCCACTTACACCATTCTCTACCGTTTCCAATGCACCGCCTTTACCAAATGCGATTACCGGTGTTCCGCACGCTTGCGCTTCGACAGGAGCGATACCGAAATCCTCCTCCGCGGCAAAGACAAATGCGCGTGCTCTTTGCATGTGATCACGCAATACTTCGAACGGCTGATATCCCATTAGTATGACGTTAGTGCCTGCTTTAGCCTTGATTTTTTCAAAATCAGGACCGTCTCCGATAACGATCAGCTTTTTATTGGGCATTGCTGAAAATGCTTCTACAATCAAATCTATCTTTTTATAGGGAACCATACGCGATGCCGTAAGATAAAAATCTTCTTTTTTTTCATGCAGTTTAAACGCTTCCACATCGACAGGAGGATAAATAACAACCGATTCACGACGATATACTTTCCAAATACGAAGAGCAATAAAGTCAGAAATAGCAATGAAATCATCCACACCATTGGCAGTACGCAAGTCCCATAATCGTATCTTGTGCAACATGGAACGAGCCATCCATCCTTTTAAGCCTTTATCTAAACCACTTTCTCGTAAATATTGGTGCTGCAAATCCCATGCGTAGCGAATGGGTGAATAACATAAACAAATATGCTTTTGATCAGGTCCGGTAATAACTCCTTTTGCTACGGCGTGAGAACTAGATATCACTAAGTTATAGCTAGAGAGATCAAATTGTTCAATAGCAAGTGGCATTAATGGTAGATAATTCCGGTACTTAGATTTAGCAAAAGGGAGATTCTGGATAAAACTTGTCGTGATTTTGTGCCCAATTAAAAATTTCCGATCTTTTTGGGGTAAAAAATCAACAATGGTAAAAATATCTGCTTGTGGATAAAGCTTTAACATCTGTTCTAATGTTTTTTCCGCTCCAGCATAGACAGTGAGCCAGTCGTGAATGATGGCAATTTTAAAAGATTTCATTTGACCCCTATTTGAACATAGTCAAATCCCATTTCAGCTATTCTTTCTTTTTTAAATTGATTACGTCCATCAAAAATAATAGGAGTCTTAAGTAATTTTTTCATCTCCTCAAAATCTGGACTTCGAAATTCTTGCCATTCAGTGACTAAAATCACTGCATCGGCATCTTTTAGTGCATCGTATTTACTATTTACGTATCTAACCTTCGTATTATTTTTTAAATAGTGAAACTCTGCTTCATGGCGTGCTTTTGGATCGTATGCTACGATCAAAGCTCCAGATTCTGTGAGATCATTGATAATTGTGATAGAGCTTGCCTGACGCATATCATCTGTTTCTGGTTTGAATGCCAAGCCCCATACAGCAAATATTTTATCTCTGAGATCCATTCCAAAACGCTTAAATACTTTTTGAGAAATAACATGTTTTTGATCATGGTTGACTGCTTCAACTGCATCAAGAATACGGGGAAGATATCCAAAATATTTAGCCATTTTTGCCAAGGCTTGAACATCTTTAGGAAAACAGCTTCCACCGTATCCGCATCCAGGATAGATGAAACTGTAGCCGATACGACTGTCACTGCCAATTCCGTTACGAACTTTATTGATATCAGCACCAACAAGTTCACATATATTTGCCATTTCATTCATAAAACTAATTTTAGTAGCAAGCATGGCATTTGCGGCGTATTTAGTCATCTCTGCTGATTTGATATCCATACTGATCAAGCGATCTCGCGTTTTCATAAACGGAGAATAAAGATCATTCATGATCTGCATAGCTGTATCATTATCGGCTCCTATAACCACACGATCAGGATGCATAAAATCTTTGATTGCAGCGCCCTCTTTTAAAAACTCTGGGTTAGAAACAATGTCAAATGTCAAATCACTACCACGCTTGTATAGCTCATGTTGGATCGTTGCACGTACTTTATCCGCTGTTCCAACTGGAACCGTTGATTTATCGACGATAACCATATACTGACTCATGTGTTGTCCGATACTTTTCGCAACAGCGAGAACGTAACGTAAGTCAGCACTTCCATCTTCTCCCATTGGTGTTCCCACGGCAATAAAACTAATTGTAGTGTTTGTAATTGCATAAGCAATATCAGTCGTAAAATCAAGTGAGCCCTGTTTACAGTTTTCTAATACCATCTCTTCTAAGCCTGGCTCATAGATAGGCATTTTTCCCTCTTTGATATTATCGACTTTTACTTGGTCAATATCTACACAGATAACACTATTCCCCATTTGTGCAAAGCATGCTCCACTAACTAATCCTACGTAACCACTGCCAATAACGGATATTTTCATACATTCTCTTTATCTAGATATGGTTGCATATATTGCATCATGTCATAATATCGTTTTTGCCATGTTTGTTCCAAGCAATTATTTAAAATTTTATCGTTATTTTTTTGTATGCCATTATCTAAAATATTTTTCAAATTCTGTAAAAATTCTTGATCGCTTGAACTATTAAAATATAGATCTGAATAACTGTGTAAAGAGGTTAAATTGGTAGTAACCACTTGCTTGCCAGCAGATAAATACTCAAAAAATTTCATGGGAAACATAGAATCAGTATATTGATTGATACGCGCAGGTATAACAGTTACATCCGAATGTTGTAAATAGATAGGTAATTCATGATAACTTTTTGGGCCTAAAAAGTGAATATTCCCTAGGTTTTTTAAGAGGTCAATATTAGTTAGTGGTTCACCCTCACCAATTTCACCAATTAGTATCCATTCCCAATCAGGTTTACTTTGTGCAATATAAGCAATCAATTCAAAATCGACTTTATAAGAACTAAGAGCTCCAATAAATAAAATTCTTGGTCTTTTGATAGATTGTAAATCATCGGGCTCTTCAAATGTCTCTTTAGCTGCTTTTGAAAAATGCTTATAATCGCAAACATTATTAAAGTAATATGTTTTTTCATTCAATGGTAAAAGTCGATCGTACAGTGCTTGACTTGTCGTAAAGACAAAATTTGATTTTTTAACAAGACTATTTTCACGTCGTTCAATCATCTGGGCATCCATTCCAGGAGAAGCTCTCAAATCATCGACGCAATGATATACAAGTAAGCTTTTGTTAAATAAATCAACAATATCATCTGTCACAGGAGAATAAGTCCATACTACTACTTTTTTAAAGTCTAAAGAAAATGACAATATTCGAATAACCATGAATAAAAACCATTTATTGAAAAATGATACACTCTTGTTGTTATGGAATGGTAATATAAAAGGGCTGACACGCCATATTTGACGACTTACTCGAGAATATGGTTTTATGAGGGATTTAAAACGCTTTAATATTCTTGAAAAGTCTTTTGTGGTTGCAGTAGGTCTACGAAGTCCTAGAGAATCAATGTAAATCACTCGATGCCCATTTTCTTCAAATATTTTTGCCATATGTTGTTTATTGGTCCAAAAAGGATTATCCCAGTCAGCCGTTGAAAAGAGGATAATATCCATTTAATGATCCATATTTAGTAAAATTTCAACGATTCGTGAACTTGCTGATCCATCTCCATACGGATTCATTGCTTTGGACATAGTGCTGTAGACATTATGGTCATTCAACAGTGTTTTGACAGAGTTAACAATTTTATTTATATCTGTCCCAACTAATACAACCGTTCCTGCTTCAATTGCTTCAGGACGTTCTGTTGTATCACGCATTACCAACACTGGTTTACCTAAACTTGGCGCTTCTTCTTGAACTCCACCACTATCAGTGAGGATGAGATAGCTTTTATTCATCAAATGGACAAAGGGAAGATAATCTTGTGGAGCAATTAAATAGATATTCTCAATGGAGCCTAATATCTCATTGACAGGTTTTTTAACATTGGGATTGAGATGGACGGGGTATACAAGATCAATTTCAGGATGAGAGATGGCAACCGTTTTGAGTGCTTCACATATCTGTGCGAAACCATTACCAAAATTTTCACGACGATGCCCTGTGATTAGAATAAACGGACGATCTGATAAATTATATCCATCTATTACAATTGAGCTATTTTTGAGTATAGATACGCTTTCTAATAAGGCATCGATGACAGTATTGCCTGTTACAAAAATATGTTGAGGATTGATTCCTTCATTAATCAAATTTTCTTTTGCACTCTGTGTTGGCGCAAAATGATATTTAGCAATTTTTGAGGTCAATTGACGATTAATCTCTTCTGGAAAGGGAGAATAAATATTATGTGTTCGCAAACCCGCTTCGATATGAACTACATCGATTTGTTGATAATACGCAGCCAAACTGGCCGCCATAGTCGTTGTTGTATCGCCATGTACTAGTACTATATCAGGTTGAGTTTCTTTGAAAATATCTCGTAATCCTAAAAGCACATTACTCGTCACATCATAGAGATCTTGATTCGGTTTCATGATATTCAGATCATAATCGGGAGCGATGTCAAAAAGATGTAAGACTTGATCGAGCATTTGGCGGTGCTGTGCAGTAATACACACTTTTACCTCAAAACTCTCAGGGTATTTTTGGCATTCTTTGATCAAAGGAGCCATCTTAATTGCTTCTGGGCGAGTACCAAATACGAAGAGGAGTTTTTCAACACTCATACAATCGCCCGCGATATTCTATAACCACATCCGATGCTTGATGCACAATCTCCAGCTCATCGTTTTTTATTTCCATGCGCGTCTCACTTTTACGCATTACAAAATTGAGAAGTTCATCAAGTGTTATCCAATAAATTCCTTCATGGGATTGAATATATTCAATAAACAGTTTATGCGCATCTAGACGTTCTTTTTCACTGCTCCATCCATAATCGTATCCACCGAAAGGATGATCCAGATAACCAAACATTTTTTTGGCTTTCAAATGCATTTCAAATGATTCTTTGTAGGGTTGAATACTGTTTCCATAGCGGTGAAAACAATCCCCGTGCATCATACATTGCTGGGAATGAGAAATAATTTTTTTATCTACAAAAGGTACTTCACCACTGACACCGATTAAATATTCTGGGTCATTATGTATGATACCAGAAATAAAGCCTTTGTATCCAGCATCGGCTAGTGCTTGAATAGCAAATGGCTCATTACTGTGAAAAGGAGAGACGGCATGGTCGACCTTTAATCCTAAAATATGTTCTTCGAGCCACTGTTTTGATCCGATAGTCTCATCGAGTGCATGAGCATAATCACGCCCCCAGCTGTAGTGATGGGTTACGGTATGTGAGACGAGCGATCCACTATTATTGTGGAATTCCTGCATAAAATCGATATCGTTTTGATTGATAGGAATCCCTGTTGAAATTCCCAATGAGATATTTATACCGTATGCTTTGTACAAGTCGACTATAGGCTTTGCATTAATAATTGATTGATCGCAATCCAGGCGTGAACTTACCACTCCTTTAACTCCTTTAGGTAAATCAAGGATAAGTGGAGCCGCAACTAACTCATCAGTACGGTATCGGCATAAAAAATTTTCGACCATGACCCAATCGAGCCCATCGACCAGTCCAATTGGACGGTTAATGTATAAAAGTGAACTTGTTTCGAAATCTTTTAACGTGGCAAAGTCACTGACAAATCCATGGGAGTCTTCAATAATGACGAGCGATTTAGCTGTTTCATTTTTAATAACCGAGGAGACTGACCATATACTTTTATCGACCGTAATGCGTCCATATCCATGATTATTCCACTCATCCGTAAAATCAAATCGTGCAAAATGACGAATCTCATAAGGTACATTTTGATTTAAACTATGAGGAAGATACCGTAATCGATATTCGGTTGTATTAAATGCTATAGCATGATCTATTTCAGCCGATGCTTTGTCCGACTCAAAGTTATGATTTTGCACACTCAAGCCTAAAAAAGAACCTATTTTCGGCGTCAATGTGCCAAAAATAAGAATTTTATTTCTATTTTTGGCATTTGAACATATCTCATCATACATCTCATTTGTAGGTGAAATATAGATAAATACTTTGGATACAGATGAAATAATATTGGAGAAACTTCGGATACAGGCTTTTTGAACAATCTCTAAAGCTTCAATATCAGAAGTATGATAGGAAAACATAATTATCCTTGATACATTACACGTAATGTTTGTTCCAGCGTTATGGGTGTAATTTTACCAATCAGCTGTTCTAATTGTATCGTGGAACCTACGAGCCGTTTGATTTCATTCGCGCGCACAAATGCTGGATTGACATGAACGTTGATCTTATATCCGGCGATCGTATTCATCAGCTCTATGATTTCCATCAAACTAATAGCTTGACCTGAACAGAGGTTAACAACTTCTCCAGAAGTGTCACATTGAAGCAATTTTGTATAGATATCACATGCTAGTGACACGTCATTAAACTCACGCGATACATAGAGATTTCCTAACTCGATAACATTTTCTTTATGTTTGAAATGACTGACAATTTTTGGGACGAGAAACTGTTCCGGCTGTCCCAGACCTGTATAGTTGAATGGACGGACAATTATTATAGGCAATTTGGAAAAAAATGTACGAGCCGCATGTTCCATAGCGAGTTTGCTGATACCGTAATGATTTGCCGGTTGCGGGCACATCGACTCATCAAGAACTTCACGCCCTTGATCTCCATAAACGGTCGCACTGCTCGCTAAAATCACTTTTTTAAGTACACAATTAGAGGTTACTAAAGCATCAAGCAGATTTTGAGTTCCCAGAGTATTGACTTGATAAAAAGCTTCAGTATTATCGTGTCCGACATAGGAAATACCTGCGAGATGAATGACATATTCTGGTTTAACTGAGGAGAGAACATCTTTACATTGCTGTACCTTGGTAATATCACAATCGAAACAAGTGATACCATCTCCACCTCGAATTACGGTGCCATAGACATCATACCCTAATGAGCTCAGATGTTTAGAGAGATGACCTCCGGTGAAGCTGTCGATACCGGTAATAAGGACTTTAGAAGCTAAAACCAATTTCATTTCTCCGTAAATCTTCAGTAACCATCATCGCACATAGCTCTTCGAGAGTCGTTTTTGGCTCCCACCCTAATACCTCTTTTGCTTTTGCTGGATTGCCGATCAGCAACTCTACTTCAGCAGGGCGGTAGAATTTTGGATTAACGCGGACGAGTACTTCCCCGGTTGCCACGTCAGTTGCGATCTCACTTTCATCTTTACCGCTAAACGCCAGCTCGATCCCTGCCGCTTTAAACGCCATCGTGACAAAATCACGGACGGTTTCCGTACGGTTGGTTGCGAGGACAAAGGTGTCGGGTTTATCGGCTTGGAGCATCAGATACATCCCCTCGACATACTCTTTTGCAAATCCCCAGTCACGTTTGGCATCCATGTTCCCCAGTTCCAAAACGTCAAGTTTTCCAAGCTTGATTTTCGCTGCGCTATCCGTGATCTTACGTGTAACGAACTCACGACCGCGAAGCGGTGACTCGTGATTGAACAATATTCCGCTACAGGCGAAGATGTTATACGACTCACGATAATTGATCACCATCCAGTGTGCATAGAGCTTTGCAACACCGTATGGACTGCGCGGGTAAAACGGAGTGCTTTCGATCTGCGGGATCGCTTGTACTTCACCGAACATCTCAGAAGTTGATGCTTGGTAAAAACGGATTTTAGGGTTGACGATGCGGATCGCTTCGAGGAGATGGACACAACCCAATCCTGTTATATGAGCGGTAGCCAGAGGCTGATCGAACGATACC
>JBBQNL010000003.1:0-103879 GCA_038329855.1 Campylobacterales bacterium | reverse complement strand
GAGCGCCTGATGGCAAGCATCGGAGTCGAGCCAGGCATCGACCTTGTTGATGCTCGCGTTGTCGTAGCCCGCGAGATCGAGCCGCTGCACGATCGCCGCGGATTGCGCACGCATACCTTCGCGCCCGACGGGCCTTGGCGCCGCGCGGACGCGTGGTGGCTCCTCGCCCGGGCCGACCTGGGCGCCCCATCCGTCGTAGTCCACGCCGAGCTCACTGGCAATCTTCCGGAATTTCCACTCCTGCAAGGACACGATCTCGGGATCGAGGACGACGACGACCGTCGCGGTGAGCTGCCCCGTGTCGTCTCCGTCCGGCGAGCTGGGCGTGACCGTGACCTGCAGGGCCTGGCCTGGCATCGCTATCTGGAGGATCGCTGCAGCCTCGCGGAGAGCGAGCTCGTCGCCGAAGAAGTGATGCTCGATCGACTGCGGCCGGGACACGTCGAGCCCCGCCTCGCGCAGCGCTTCGATCAGCTTCGCGTTGGCCGACCAGTAGAGCCGTTCATCCCTCGGCTGGATTTTCTCCTCGAAGTACGTCCAGCCCGCGCTCTCGCGAACCTCGCTCCGGCCTCGCCCGCCCTCATCCATCCAGCGCTGGTAGAAAAATGCATCAAATGGGGTATGAACGACCATATCCCAAAACCGATCGATGTGACACAGCTGTTTCTCACCATGGCACATTGGATCAAACCGGCTCATCCAGAAGCAAAGCCGAGAGTTATAGTAGACGATACAGAGACTTTGCCGGATATCCCGGAGCTTGAGATCAACAATACGCTCATACGTATGGGAGGGAATATTAAGCTGATTCGCAAACTCATTCGTCGTTTTAGCGAAACCCAATTCGATGTCGTGGTACGTATCAAGACTGCATTAGCGTCCAATGACACCGAAACCGCAAAACGGGAAGCGCATACCCTCAAAGGTCTTGCAGGAACCATAGGGGCCAAGTTAATGGCTGAACATGCGGCAACTGTGGAGAATATCCTTAAAAATAATACAACGGAAGGTTTGGATGAAGCAATTCTCAGTTTAGAAACCGTACTGATCAGTCTTTTGGAAAAAATAAACTCGGTATTTGGCAACCAGCAACAGCTTCCTGCTGTGGCAAAAAATGCCCATTCTATGTCGTTGGATAAAGATATTTTGGCAACAAAACTGCGCAAGTTCAACGCTCAGCTTATTAATTTGGATTCCGATGCCAGCACTATGATGGAAGATCTGATCGATGAGTTGGGAGGATTTGAAGAGATGCAAAGAATACAAAAGCAAGTTGAAGAGTTTGAATTTGAGGATGCGCAGAAAGAGTTAGTGCTGTTGGCAAATTCGTTGGGGATTATTTTGTGAGTTTAGTACATACTTTCATTCCCTTTGATAGAGAATGAGAGTGTTGGTATTTAGGTTAAACTATGCTCGAATATCAAGCGTTTGACCAATGCCTGTAACAGACGATGCTGAAGCACTTTCTAGCACCTGCATTACCCCTTGCCACTGTAAATCTATTGCTTTTTTAAGAGCATAAAGTTGAGTAGTCGTCGATACATTTGAATTTATAGGATCCATTTTTTCTCCTTTTGGAGTTATATCTATATCGGACAAAAAGAAGTTCTGCTAAAATAGGATTACTATTTTTATTATCCTTTTTAAGGAACGGCTTTGGAACAATTTGTCTTTATTCTCGCATTGTTATTAATCGGCATTGGACTCCAAAAAACGGATGCCCCTGCTGATTTTTCTAAAAGCCTCAATTTTTTTGTCATCTACGTCTCTCTTCCGGCGACGGTTTTGCTCCAAATTCCCAAGGTGCATCTCGATCTCTCTGCTTTGGGAGTTGTTGCGATTCCGTGGCTGCTGCTTCCGATTATGGTGGCAATTGTTATTGCAATGACGAAAAATCAACCGATGCAGGTGCGGGCAGCTTTGCTCCTCGTTATACCGTTGGGGAATACGTCATTTGTCGGGATACCGATCATCCATACCCTCTTGGGCGAAGAGGCGATACCCTATGTTCTGATGTACGATCAGTTCGGGACATTTGTAATGCTGTCGCTTTACGGGAGTGCTGTGATCGCCCGGTTTGAGACAGGATCGTTTCATAAGCGGCTTATTTTGAAAAAACTTTTGATGTTTCCGCCGTTTATCTTTCTTATTTTTTCCCTTGTATTTGGAGAGATGCCATCGATAGCGTTACCATATATTCAACTGCTTTCTTCGACATTGGTTCCCTTGGCACTGGTGTCGGTGGGGTATTCGATGAGGTTCGGCGGAGAGTTGGATTATTCGATGCTCACCAAGGCCTTGATGCTCAAACTGATCGTAATGCCGTTTTTTGCATTTGGAATTTTGTTGGCAATGGGAGTAGAGCCGCTCGCGTTGAAAACAGCCGTTTTAGAATCGGGGATGCCCTCGATGATTACGGCGGGAGCACTGGCGATTGCTTCTGGATTTGCTCCTGCATTAAGCGCGGCATTGGTCGGATATGGGATTGTTGTTTCTTTGGTGACCTTACCGCTGATCGTTTATATCATGGAGAAGCTGCTTTAAAAATTTAATAATGGAACATTATGGCTCAAATATGCAACACCAAATTTTATCATAAAGGGATCGAGGAACACGGCCTTACCCCGCAAGGGTTGCGATGGCACTCGCAGGACTCGCAGCTGGTACGGTTTGATCAGATACTCTCTCTTTTGCCTTCTAATACCGCTTCAGTCGTCGATGCCGGATGCGGATTCGGAGATTTTTTCGATTATTTACATGCACATGGCAGAGAAACGATTCAATATACGGGGTTAGACTCTTTGGATGTTATGGTTGCAGAGGCCCGAAAGCGGACGGGTCAAGTGATTTATTTGTGCGATATAGTATCAGATTCATTAGTAGAGGGCGATTTTTATGTGTGCAGCGGCGCTCTAAATATTTTAGAAAAAAATGAATCGTATCGCTTTATCGAACGGTGTT
The DNA here is from genome assembly GCA_038329855.1 of Campylobacterales bacterium. Taxonomy (GTDB): domain Bacteria; phylum Campylobacterota; class Campylobacteria; order Campylobacterales; family Sulfurimonadaceae; genus Sulfuricurvum. The sequence continues at coordinate 100,918 of JBBQNL010000003.1, read as the reverse complement.
ATAACGCCTCTTCGAGAGGATTGATCTTTAACTTTTTAGAAGGGGAAGAGCGTTCAAAAACATACAATTACCTCACCGCTGCTAATATCGAGAAACTGGGAAAACGGCTGAATGTGCGCATTGTTTTTAGACGAGGTTATTATGATAGCGATTGTACGGTGGCATTTTATAAGTAATGCTTCTGTCGGAAGAGTAAAGATTATTGTATAGAGTAATGAGAAGGGGATTTTTGTATGATGGCGGGCCACTAAGGATTTGAACCTTAGGAGGTTTAACCCTCGCCGGTTTTCAAGACCGGTGCAATCGACCACTCTGCCAGTGACCCGTATAAGAATGAGCATATTTTTTACATTTTGGAGGTGGCACCCGGATTCGAACCGGGGGTCAAGGTTTTGCAAACCAGCGCCTTACCACTTGGCCATGCCACCATCCATGTAATTGTGGTGCCCGGAGCCGGACTTGAACCGGCACAGTGTTACCACCGAGGGATTTTAAGTCCCTTGCGTCTACCGATTTCGCCATCCGGGCAACGATAACAAAAAATACCTCAATTGAGACATCGATTTTCGATATTTCAACTGAGGTATATGGAGCGGGAAACGAGGTTCGAACTCGCGACCCCGACCTTGGCAAGGTCGTGCTCTACCACTGAGCTATTCCCGCATCTTGTTTTTGTGGAATGGAAGTATAGCGGAAAATTTATGCCATGTAAAGAGGTGTGAATAAAAATGTATATTTTTTTCTTGTCATTTCCCTAAATTACGAACAGCATAAGCTTTTTATGGAGTAAAAACATTATAATTCGTAAGATTAGTCGATAATAAAGGAATTTTTATGCGCAGCGATACAATTAAAAAGGGATTTGATAAAACTCCACATCGAAGTTTGTTACGAGCAACCGGGCTTAAAGATGAGGATTTCGATAAGCCGTTTATTGGGGTGGCGAATTCGCACATCGATATTATTCCGGGACATTTTTTCCTTCAAGAGTACGGCCGTATCGTCAAAGAGGCGATTCGAGAAGCGGGCGGGGTGCCGTTTGAGTTTAATACCATCGGTGTGGATGATGGTATCGCTATGGGGCATGATGGGATGCTTTACTCGTTGCCGAGTCGTGAATTGATCGCGGACAGTATCGAGACGGTGATGAATGCGCACAAACTTGATGGGCTTATTTGTATCCCCAACTGCGATAAGATTGTTCCGGGAATGTTGATGGGGGCATTACGTGTCAATGTTCCGACGATTTTCGTCTCAGGCGGCCCTATGAAAGCAGGGCACAAAAAAGACGGTACTCCGATCGATCTTGCAACAGCATTTGAAGCGGTAGGACAACACGCCAATGGCAAAATGAGCGATGAAGAGCTGTATGAGATCGAGTGTGAAGCGTGTCCAAGCGGCGGGAGTTGTTCAGGGATGTTTACCGCAAACTCGATGAATACCCTCTGTGAGGCAATGGGGGTTGCTCTACCTGGGAATGGTACCGTTTTGGCGATGACTCCGGAACGTATCGAAATGGTCAAAGTTGCCGCAAAGCGGATTGTCGAGATGACGCTGGACAAAAACAGCGAAAAATGGAATATGCGCAATATTCTCAATGACAAAGCGATTCATAATGCGTTCGTAATAGACATGGCGATGGGCGGTTCAAGTAATACCGTATTGCATTTGTTGAGTATCGCCAAAGAGGCGGAAGTGGATTTTAGTATTCATAAAATCAATGAGATTTCGGAAAAAGTAGCCCATATTGCCAAAATTTCTCCCTCACTCTCAACGGTACATATGGACGATATTAACCGTGCAGGGGGTGTGAATGCCGTTATGAAAGAGGTGAGCCGTCGTGGTGGGGTATTGCATTTGGATGCGATGATGGTTACGGGTGAGACGCTGGGTGAACGGATTAAAGATGCCGTGATCAAAGATACCAGCATCATCCATACGAATGAAAATGCTTTTTCTCCGGTAGGTGGTCTCTCTATTTTATTTGGTAATTTGGCGCTTGAGGGTGCGGTCGTTAAAACGGCAGGAATTACCCCCAATATGCGTCAATTTACCGGCAAGGCGATTTGTTTTAATTCTCAAAATGAAGCCATTACGGGGATTATGTCTCACAAAGTCAAGGCAGGCGATGTGGTTGTCATCCGTTATGAAGGACCAAAAGGAGGGCCTGGGATGCAAGAGATGCTAGCTCCTACGGCACTTATTATGGGGATGGGTCTGGGCGAAAGCGTAGCCCTCATTACGGATGGACGATTTAGCGGAGCGACTCGTGGTGCTTCGATCGGGCATGTAAGTCCTGAGGCTGCTGAAGGTGGGCTTATTGCCCTTATTGAAGATGGTGATGAGATTCAACTCGATGTTGATACCCATTTATTGCAGCTTAATGTCGATGAAGAGGTTCTGTCCACTAGACGATCCGCGTGGAAACCGCATAAAAAAGAGATTACCTCTAAATGGCTCAAACGTTACAGTCTCCTCGTGTCTAACGCCTCTAATGGGGCTGCTCTTAAAACAGAATTATAATTTTCGATCGAATCGCACGCTTTTAAAGGGATGCGATTTGAAATCTCTTTATTTTGGTTAAGCCTCAGGATGTGTAAATTCGGGAACAATTTGTTTCAGTAGTTTAATCGGCTCGTTTGAGGCAAGCAGTGCATGAATGTCGTTACGGAGTAAGCCGATAGGATACGTGGTTGACCCTGCAATCATAATGGACTCGAATGCCGTTTTTTGCTCACTCTCATCGATCAAAAGTTCTTCATACAGTTTTTCCCCCGGACGCAATCCCGTCGTAACAATTTCTATCTCTTTATGAGCGTACAGACGAATCATCGTTCGGGCTAAATCGATTATTTTGATGGGCTCTCCCATATCCAAAATAAAGAGTTCTCCCCCCTTTGCAATGGCGGCAGCTTGAAGAACGAGCTGGCAGGCTTCGTCTATGAGCATAAAATAGCGGGTGATGTCGGGGTGGGTAAGGGTAATAGGACCACCTGCATCGATTTGTTCTTTGAATTTAGGGATAACACTTCCGCTGGAACCCAGTACATTTCCAAAACGAACTGCGACAATTTCACTGTTGCGCGGATCAATATTTTGAGAATAAAGCTCTACGATTCGTTTAGTGGCCCCCATGATATTGGTAGGGCGTACCGCTTTATCGGTTGAGATGATGACGATTTTAGCAATGTTATACTCGATGGCACTGTCGATGACATTGCAGCTTCCTTGAATGTTATTGGTAGCAGCAGCGCCAATATTGGCTTCACATAAGGGTACATGCTTGTAGGCGGCGGCGTGAATGAGAATATCCGCATAACTGGCACGTATAATGGAGTCAAGCATGGGGCGATCGAGTATGTTGCACAGGTAAAGTTCGGCTGAGGGTATTTTTTCTCCGATTTGATAGAGGTTATATTCGCTGTGATCGATTAAAATGAGTTTGCCTGCGTTAAAGCGGTGACATTGAAGAGCTATTTCACTTCCGATACTCCCGCCTGCTCCCGTGATGATAATCGTTTTGTCTCGTATAAAGTCCCCGATGGTCTGGGTATTGAGATCTTTGGGATGACGGGCGAGAAGGTCTTCGATACGAAGAGGTTCAATATTGCTATTGGTATCGTCCAAGTTGACCGAGCGCTTAATCTCCTTAATGGAGGTTTCTTGAAGCAGGGCGTAGACATTTTGCAGCTCTTTTTGCGGGAGTGAGCCCTCAATGATGGCCGTTTCAATGTTGTGCCGTGCAATAAGATCTACGAGTTTAGTAAGATCAGATACTTTGATGTTATGAATCGCCGAACCTACCATATTGTGATTTTTTTCAAGCACCGCAACGAGGGCAATAGGGTAATAATTCCCTTTGAGCAAACTTTTGATCAGAGTGTCCGTATTGGAAGATATCCCTATGACAATGGAGGGCTTAAGCTTATTGACATTGGATTCCAGAATAAGCCGTTTGGAAAAACGAAGCGCACCCACGAGGGTAAAAGAGAGGAAAAGGTCAATAATAATGACGCTTCTTGGGAATGGATTGAAGGACTCCTGGAAACTAAAAAAGAGTACTGTGAATAGTCCGTAAGCTAAAAGATGAGCCGTAAAAAGTCTTTTTGCATCATTGAGAGCAAAAAAACGCCAAATGAAACGATACCCTCCCAAAAGAGCGATAAACGATAATTTGAGGACAATGATCCAAAATGCAACAAGCCAAAAGGGGACGAGAAAATCTTCTTGGATATGAAAATTAAAGCGAAGAAGATAGGCACCATAGAGGGTGAGGCAAGAGAGGAGAATATCCGAAAAAAGAAAAAATCCCAACCGCTTGCCACTGCTGGGAGCCAAAAATCCGACTAGAGGCTCTTTGCGTGTGGATTGCATGTGGATTAAATTTTGAGTTTATAAATTTTTGTCATCGGATCAAGAATAACGGGCTCAAACAGATTTTTATCGTAGTGCTCAAAGACAAACATTTGAAGATAAGTTGAGTTAAGACAAAAATCATCGACAACTAAAAATCGATTATAGCTTGCCATATAGATAACATTTAGCCCTTCACTACCGAAATTTTGTTCATTAACTTGAAGGATTTTGTTTTGGGTATATCCGACTTGGTAAAAGGATTTAATGGGCATTTCTTGATTACCTAATTTGAGGCTGTTTTTTTCTTTAAGGATTGAGATACCGCTGCCAAGCTCTATTGTTTTTCCGGTATCTTGAATCTGTTGGGTGGCATAAAAGAAAGGCTGCGGCCGATTATCAGGATTTTTGAGATCGAGATTGCTAAAGAGTGTCACTGTTGGAAATATTTCCAGCATTCGAAGTGGAAGATAGAGGTAAATATCTCTGCTCTTTTTAGGAAGCTTGTATTCCGGTAAAGTAATAGCAGTTAAGAACTCATCAGGATCTTTAAACCCTTCTTTAGTCATCATATACTCAAAATCATTTTGAGTTTTATTGGTGTCTTTGTAGCCTTTCTCTGTGTATTCTGTGAAAAGACGCATCATATGGGCGGCAGAGAACTGATCTTGTGTTGTGAGTACAAAAGATGCCGGATAATTAACATCCCCTGAGTGTTTTCCCCCGTCAATCCAAGTTTTAACATTACTGTAATAGCGAATCGGATAACCATAATCCCACCATGTGACAACATAGTCTTCTCTACTAGCAATTTTGTGAAGTTGATCGAGAGATGTGACCTCCCCCGCTGTAAAAACGGTCGGTGTCATGTACTCTTTAATATGAAGATAGTTTGGATAAAGAGCAACTCCTGTAAATATAAATAGTGACACGTATCGAAGCCATGATTTTTCGATTTTTTGAGTTAAAAATAGGAGAAAATAAGCAAATCCAAGTGCCATGATCGGAACTGCATAGATGGTAAATCGTAATCCTGAAAACATAGCAATAAATCCAAGCCCGACAAGAGGAAGTGTAACCAGAAGCTGACGATAAGCCAGAAGAGCCATGATATAACCGATACATGCAAGGATAAAGGTGATTGTATGCCCACTAATACGTTCAGCAAAAATATTAAAGGGGATATGACCAGCTTCTCGTACAGTTGACATGACGTTGTAGTAGTGCAGTGTTGAGACAACGGCATTTTCTTGATCACTTTTAAAGATATATGCTTTTAAAAGTGTCCAAATCGGATCAATTCCACCGGTAAAAAAGTAGATACCGATAATAGCTGCAAAAAGAGGCCAAAATGTTTTTTTGGAAAGCACATTTTGAAAGTGAAAGAACGAAAAAAGAGCAATAGCTAAAGCGATTTTGACGAAAAAAGGGAGGGCTAAAATCCCGATAAGAATAAATAGGGCTATCTTATAAAAATAGATATTTTTTCTATCAAAAACAAGAGCATACCCAATCATTATTACAAATAAAGTGCTATCTAGTGCATAGGCTTGCGGATACCACCATTGATACAGTGCGATGGAAATGGTAATGGGGATAAGATAACGATTGCGTTGATGGGTTAATGCCATTATCAAGGTATATATTTCGAGTACCGGAAATACAATATTGAGCATATCTGTATCATAGTAGCCTGTCATTGTGCGGTTATAGTAACTATATGCGATAGATCCAAGTAAAGCGGCAATAAAGCCCATGGTCGTTTGATTTAAAGCCCGTCCGATTAAAATCAGAGGGATGACTAAGAGCGAGCCAATAAATGAGGGCATATATAAAATAATAGTTTCAAAGTTTATAGGAAGTACTTTTGAAAGAAAAGCGGTAAGTTCAGCAATTGGCCAATCAACTCCCGATAAATCATTTTTTTCATGATGCCTTTGAAGAATATCGCGGGCCCCTTCGGCAAACAAATAGCCATCATTGGTGTTGATCATCAGCTCATTATTCCAGTGAAATTGCACTAATGGACTAAACTCATTTACCCAGATGAAGCGCATTCCAACCGAAAAAATATAAGCTATGACTATGAATAAGAGTAATGCGCGGATAGATGTTTGTTCATCTGTGAGTTTTAGCATGAATATTCCTAATTTAGATCGTGTATTTTAGCCAAAGTATGGCTCTATATCAACTTAGTGGGAGATTCCATCTTTTTTGAGCACTTTTAAAAAAGTCCACATTAATATTTTAAGATCAAAGCAAAAGCTTTTTTGTTTTAAATATTCTGCATCGAGGACAACTTTTTGCGGGATAGGTAACTCGTCGCGTCCATTGATCTGCGCCCATCCCGTCAGACCAGGTATGAGAATATGGACTCCTGCTAAGGTACGCTGTGAGATAAGATCGTCTTGATTAAACAACGCAGGCCTGGGTCCTACAAAGCTCATGTCCCCCTTAAAAATACTCCACAATTGCGGCAATTCATCCAAACTACTTTTACGTAAAAACGAGCCTATGGGAGTGAAAAGTGTTTCTGGATGACTTAAAAGATGAGTAGCAACTGCGGGAGTGTCCACCCCCATACTTCGAAATTTCGGCATTAAAAAGAGGGTATTGTTTTTACCAACCCTCTGCGACCAGTAAAGAATCGGTCCTTTTGAGGTTACGCGCACCATTAAGGCGATGAGGGCAAACGGTATCATCAGGATAATAGCGGCGAATAGGGCCAATAATATGTCAAAAATACGTTTCGCTATCACCTTTTAACTCCTTGTATCATCAATCTTATTCCCTCATCGGTTGTATATGGATTTTGGAAGTCTAACCTTTTTTTTGTATCGGTGTTATCGACTATCAGATTTCCAAAGAGGCGTTGATAAAATGAGGGTATTAAAAATTTTAACATACGTTCAAACAATGGAATATTTATCAAATAACGTTTTTTTCCTAAAGCATCGGCGATTTTTCGGATAAATTCGCTCGTGGAAATAGGAGTGTTGTCTGATGCTAAAAAGATGCCTTCCTCTCGCAGTTGTACTATTTTCTCGATCAAAGCGGAGAGATTACCGACATACACCATACTTCGTAGATTGCCGATATTGCCAAATGGTAAAATGGGCATTGTTCTAACTAGATTGATGAGGTTTTTAATATTAGCTTTGACCTTTGCACCATATACAACAGGGGTACGGATAATGGATACGGTGAAATACTCATTATTGAGTTTTTGAAGTTCCACCTCTGCGATCAGTTTGCTTCTTCCATAATTATCTTTGGGATTGCAGGGTGTATTTTCGGTATAGATTGTATTGCTTTCCTCTCCATAAACTTTTACCGTGCTCATAAAAACAAAGTGTTTGACACCCTCTTTTTTTGCTTTTTTTGCTAACTGAAGTGTTTGTGTGACATTCGTCTGATGATACTCTGCCGGATCGGCACCTTTCATCTGATGGACGAGGGCAGCGAGATGTATAATAGTATCGAAATTGGAAAGATCGAAATTTTGGATATCGTCGCATTGAAACGAAAAAGGGATGGTATCCAAAGAAGTATTGTTATTAGCAAAATAATTTCCGATAAAACCTGTTGAGCCGGTAAGGAGAATTCTCATTGTTTATGCTTCAACATAGTGTATCAGCTGATATTTTTTTTCATCAGAAATACTAAAAATTGGATTGATAATATTTAATACGAAGTTTGCATTTTTCTTTAAGAAACGTCCACGAAAAAGAATATAAGAAGGTTTTGAAACAATAAAGAATAAGTGCATGATAAGTGCATCGAAAGAGACGTTGTAAAGTACATTTTCGGCTGATGACAATGCAAAAAGTTCTTCAATAGAAGTTTTCCCACGCAAATCCAACGCAACAAAGTCGTAGATTTTCTGATCTTTGTTTTTTTCTTTTTCCGTTCCAGCCAAAATAATTTTCAATTGATGTTTATCTGCTACTTCTTTAGCGGTATCTTCCAATTTTTTATAGTGTTTGATTCGCATGTGAAAAGGGGAAGAATCTAAATACGGATTATAAACAAGATAGTTTATGTTCGGGTCTATTAAATGGTTTGGATAATTCAGATTTGGGATAAAAGGCTTTGATGGCGTTGTCTTTATATTAAAATCAAACAAACGTCCAACATGCAATAAAAGGTAATCGCTTAATGGAAGGTCAATCCTGCAGTCAGTTGTATCAATAATAAGCATTGGTATATTGAGAGTTTCAAATAAATCGTAGAACCCTATCCATGTTATGATTAAATCGTAGGATTCAGGAATTGGATTTTTTTCACTATTTGCACCCATGGCATTAAAATAAAATGCCATTGATGGTTGAGGACATACATCAACTTTTACATTGTTATTTATAAAAAGTTGCACGAGAGAGGCAAAGAAGAGATGATCTCCCAAATGAAATCGTTTTGGATCATTAAAATAAAAAAGGACGTGTTCCGGTTTTATTGATTGAGTTAGATAAATGCCCGGCTGTATATAGGAAGATGCTAGTTTTTTGCGTGCTAATAATTTTAAGATAAAGCGTTTTAAGGGTAATAGGATCATTTTTTCTCTTAAGTAAGAAATTTATTTATTTGTTTATTTAAATATTCATAATTCAATGTAGTTATATCATATAAATTGTAATCAAATACATCTTCTTTTTTGTGCGTAGCAAAGATAGGAAAAAGAGTTAAATTTTCTTTGTAATAATTATAAAATAAGTTTAAAGCTGATGCGTTATTAATGATGACCAATGTTTTTAACTGATATTTCATCGCTAAATGAGCCATGCCTGTATCGGCACCAATGTAATAGTCGGACTTATTGTACAATTCAAAGAGATCTTCAAATGTTGTTTGATTAATAAGATTTAGTATATTTTTTTGCTTCGAAAGGATGTTTGCTTCATTTTGGCTCAGTACTCCCTTCCCAATAAAAATAAAATTGTATTTTTGATGTTCTTTACTTATGCTCACTAAGTTTTGAATACATAAGTTGCGTTTAACATCGGATGTAAATGGACAAATGATAACAGTCTTTGTATCAGTATATTTTTTAGGTAAAAAAAAGTTACTTTTTTCTTCAAAAAATTCTTCAAAACTTTCAAGATAATGTTTCTTATAGGAAAAAAATACTTCGTCATAATTAAAGTTAATAAATATTTTGTAATATAAATACATGACTAAATGTATTCTCATAATATTGAAGTGCTCGTTTTTGATTCCAAAGAAAGATCTAGCAAGAGACTCTGGTCGATAAATGAACTTGGTTGTAGTATTAAAAAGTGGATTGCTGTAGGCTTTTAAGAGATATTTTTTGTGCTTAGCCTTAATAATGGCAGCGGTTAAATGTGCCTCCATGTCCTCTTTTGGAACCAATAAAAGATTGCAAGCCACTTTTACATTTCCAATTTCTGAATATATATTTTCACGGTCAATAATAATAAAATGAGTTTTTTTGATGAAGAGCTTTAAATATTCCGCAGTGTGTTGATAGACGACAAGCGCATTTTTGGTATCATCAAATTGTTTTAAAAAAGACTCGATTAATATCATATCACCTATCCCACCAGCAAGGTTGACGATGACCGTATCATAGTGTTTATGAGAAATAAAAATTCTTTTTATATAAAAATAAAAAAATCTTAATATGAATAAAAACAATGTTTTCATACTCGATTAAATCCCTTTAATATTCTTCTCAGCAAACTCTTGAATTCATTTTTATAAGTGATAATATAAATATACGATTTTATTTAATCTTACTTTGATAGCATTCAAAAATGGCGTTTTATGAGAACTTTATGCTTTTTTTGTAGCGTGAATTATTGTTTCAAAGCCATACAATGCCCAAGTTCCACTTAATACTTTTTTTTGCAACATAGATTGTGGTTCCATAATAATACCTCTAAGAAATGGAAACCATGGACGGTATCTTTTTTTTGCAAAATTAATTTCAAAGTCATTTTTTATGATCAATTTAATCATATCGTCAAACTTTGGAGGATTTCCTTGATGGGAGCCATCATCATAATAATTGAGAGTTCCGTATCGTTGTGGAAAATTTATCGATGCCTCACATGGAAAGCTTAAGTAGATTTTCCCACCTTTCTTTACACTTTGTAGCATTGCTATTAAAGTTGCATTCCGATCAAATACATGTTCAATATTGTGAGATGAAATCACTGCATCGAATTCTTGGGAAAACTTATTGATTTCTGTTGAAAATTCTTCTGGCTTCACCAAAATATATTCATCCATTAGATCTTTATCTGATTGTGAGAGATTATAATCACCGATATCTATACCTACATATTTACATGTTGGAGAAATTCTTTTTACAAACTTAGCTGAATGGTTGCCGCATCCAACATCAAATATTTTAACATTTTTTCCAAGAGAAGTTATAAATGCCCATTTATCCTTTCGTCCCTGCACTTTAAAGATTAAATTACGAATTATGTCTTTCGTTTTTTGCTTCATGGTAGTACCTTTTTTGGTATGTAAGACTTATGGGATCTCTTTCAAGTCTCAAGATTTAGCTTTTAATTTAAGTTTTAGGAAGTTAATAAAAACCAATTTCCCAATATTTCTAGTAAGATTTTTCTCAAAAATAATCCACCGAATTAGTGAAGATATCTAAGACAGAAAGTATACCTTCGCTTTTAGTAATTTAGCTTAATTATTGTTTCTTTATGATTTTTTAAAAAACTTGATACTTTTCTCTATTCTAGTTTTCAATAAGTAAGAAAAAATATTTTGAATACAGCTTGCATGCCGTATTTTGAAAAGGAAAATTCCATTAGCTAATAGTGCAGCCTCATGTACGTTTTGTATCCCATATTCTTTGCCAGAAACAGTTACTTCACAACAAAAAAGATTCGTAATAATTTTAAATCGATTAAAAAAAGACTCTTTTTTTATTATTGTTTTTTTGTAATTTGAAGTAAACAGGGTAATATCATTGTCTTTTGCAACACGAAAACAAAACTTTTTCAAATCTTCATAATGCTCCAAGTTTATATTATTTAATGCTAACTCTAGCTGATCTTTAATTTTAACATTTAAAAAATCTATATGGAGATGTATAGATTGTAGATAGCATTCATAAGCTAGAATAGGGATAGACTTGACCACCTCTCCACCTGTTAATTTGCTATGAAATGGAATGTTTTTTTCAGAATAAAATTTCTGTGCAGGAATTTTATTAGTCCCTATCCCGAGAGTTGAAGCGCCATTGCTATGTATTGATATACCAGCGATTGCTACAGGATCTTTTAGCATTACATAATGATCAAGTATTGACGCTAAAGCAATACCTGAATAAACATCAGGTGTCATTGATAAGAAAAAGATACCGTTTACATTGCGGGCTTGATTAATAACTGAAATATCTGCAAATGCGCCTGTATACAAATGTGGTAAATCTAGATAGCTAGCGTGACCGTGCATTACAGCGCTTAACCACTCTGGCCCATTTCTCTGTTCTATACCTGAAGTTAAAGGAATGTGTAAACGATTTGCATTAACGGTACTATTCGGCCAATCATAAGCGCACCATTTCGATACAATCGCTTGACAGTTAGTTTGTTGGATTACTTCAGAAACTCTTGCAAGTGCTCTAGGCAATAGAGCATCATCATCTCCTACGAATGTTACCCAGCCGTCAGTGACATGGTTTAGTGCAAATTCCCAATTATGAGACATACTAACACGTTTACCAGTATTAATATATCTAATTCTTGGATCATCAAAGGAATCGACAACTTTTTTGGTATTATCTTGGCTAAAATTATCACTTACTAAGATAGTTAAATTTTCATAATCTTGTGCAATAATTGTGCGCAAGCAATGATATAAAGTATCTGCTCTTTCGCGAGTAGGAATAATTACAGTAAATTTAACTTTTTCTCTCATCTGACCTACTCTTTATTTAATGCATTCTCTTCAAATATCCACTTGGCGCAACGGAAATCAAAAGTTTATTATCCATCTGCTCATCAATGAGAAACTCATCATTGGTTTTCAAAAATTCCCAAACGGCAGTTTTCGGATTATCTCCTTTGTCCCAAGGTCTGTCTTTATAAAATCCTTGCGGCATATCTTCGACTAAAGTATCAAATACTACACAGTAGCTTCCGACACTCACGAGAGACGCGTATGCTTGCAGTTCTGCTGAAACATGCTCATGCGTATGATTACTATCTAAACAAACCAGAATTTTCTTCCCTCTTTTGGCGAAGTCATGTACTTTTCTGATCATATCGTCATCGATGCTGGAGCCTTGAAACATCGTAATTTTTTTGCTCAATGGATGAGCTTCTATGACTTCTTTGTTATGGGCTCGGATGTCGATGTCGATACCGAGGACTTCCCCTTTTTCAATTTCTCCACATATTTCTAACAGAGCAAGCATAGAAGCATTGAATATTAGCGAGCCTCCGTGGGCAATACCCGTTTCGATAATGAGGTCGGGCTTTACTTCCCATATAAGTTCTTGCATAGCTATCATGTCTTGTGGGTATTGAATGATTGGACGACCAAGCCAAGAAAAATTGTAAGAGTAGTTTACTTCTGCAGATTTTGTAAGGAAATCTAAGGCAGATACTTTCAATCCCTTATTTTCTCCATTTAAACTGATAAGCTCAGCTCTTTCTATTTCAAATTTTTCTATTGGGTTCATTGGTGATTTCCTTTAATTATTTGATTAAGCAAGGTGTTGTTTCCCCAAAATGCCATAGGTTCGTAATCAGGGTAGGGGTAAAAGCTGAGATTTAAAGCTATGTTTGCCGACTTTTCTTTGATTCTATTTTCGACCAGGTTTCGTACCGATATGGGCTTGCTGCTGCAGCAATTTATGACTCCATCCCCCGTTTTCTGCGTTGCTATTAAAGCGATGTACCTGGCAGCCTCCTCGACGGAAAGATAATCTCGCAGTTGTTCTCCTCCGGACATATTAAAGAGTTCATCTCCGTTTTCTATTGCTCTGTCCAATTGGGATAAAAGAGAGCTTTGGTTTTGTCCTTCGCCGTACAGGTAAAACAATCGAATCCACCTAAAAACACATGCTTTGTCGGCCGTTAAAAACTCTAACGCTTTTCGGAGAGAGTCTTTGGCAAGTCCGTATGGATTTGAAGGCTCAGTGATATCCTTTTCGGATAACTCCCCGTTTTCCATTCCGTACTCGAAGCATGTTCCGATGACCGTCATATTTTTAAGTCCACTATCCAATAGATTGTTTAAAAATAAAAGGTGCATGGCACCTTGGGTGAGATGATAGGGCGATTTATAATGGGGCAATCCTCCCCATGCAAGGTGTATGAGCAAGTCTGGATGCCCCATAAGAGCAAACGGATCTCTTTGCGGATCCGTTATATCCATTGCTACTTTTTCAATCCCCTCCAGCCACGGGTAGTGAGCCGTCGGGTCTTGGAATCGTGCGATGGCAATGATGTCATGATCTGCTCTTAAAATCGGGATTAAATGTCTACCAATAAAGCCTGTAGCCCCGGTTACCGCTATTTTCATAAGATTTCCAAACGGGGAATCGCTACTACAAATTGACCGCCCCATTCTCGGATATAGTGTAGCTGATGGATAATTTCTTCCTTGATATTCCATGGAAAAATAACGACGAAATCAGGCTTCATCTCTTTGATATTCTCTTCCGTTACGATCGGGATGTGGCTTCCAGGAAGATATTTTCCTACTTTTAAAGGAGCTTTATCGACCACAAAATCAATCAAATCGTTTTTAATTCCGCAATAGTTAAGCAGCGTATTGCCCTTGGCTGCTGCACCGTATCCGATAACTTTTTTGCTTTGAGCTTTGGCGTCTAAAAGAAAATTCAAAAAATCGTATTTGATTTTATTGGCTTTTTCTTGAAAGCCCTTGTATCCTTCAAGTTTATCGAGATTTGCCGAAATTTCTTTTTGTAGTACGGCAGCTACATTCAGCATAACGGAGCGATTGTTTTCACTGTGAGACGCATAAATCCTCAGGCTTCCGCCGTGTGTTACAAGCTCTTCAACGTCATAAATCTGTAATCCATGCGCTTTGAAAACACTCATCGTTGTCGTGAGGGAGAGATAGGAAAAATGTTCATGGTATACGGTGTCAAATTGAGATTTTTCAACAAGGTTTAAAAGATGAGGAAACTCCATGGTGATAATCCCATCGGCTTTCAACGCGATTTTTAACCCCTTCACAAAATCGTTGATGTTGGGGACATGGGCTAAGACGTTGTTCCCCAGTATCACATCGGCTTTTTGCAGTGTTCCCGCCAAGGTCTCACCGAAAAAATCTTCGATAACATTGATCCCTTTAGCTCTTGCGACATCTGCCGTACTTTTGGTCGGTTCTACACCAAGACACGGGATGTTTTTGGAGTGAAAAAATTGGAGCAAATATCCGTCGTTACTCGCTATTTCAATCACGTGTGAATGTGAATTTAGCTTTTGTTTGTCCGCGATCATCTCTACATAGTTTTTGGCATGCTCTACCCAACTGCTCGACATGGAACTGAAATAAGCATAATCAGCATCGAAGATCTCATCACTTTTTTTATATTCGTCGACTTGAACCAAAAAACATTGTTCACATACCAGAACTTTTAACGGGTAAAAAATCTCCGGTTCATCAAGCTGATCAAAGGCTAAATAGGCATTCGAAAGGGGCGCATTGACCAAATCGATAAACTCATGATGCACTTCATGGCTGCAAAATCTACATTTCATACTCTAATTCCTTGAAAATCTTTGTTTATCATTGGATGATGTGTGTCCCGTTGCGAGAGATCACCCAAGGGCAATGGCCACTCGATCGTCAAACGCGGGTCAAAAACATTGAGCGCCCCTTCATTCTCCGGTGTATACACTTCGCTGTGCATATAAAGCAGTTGAGTATCCTCCTCCAATGTTTGAAAACCGTGAGCAAACCCTTTTGGGATATAAACGGTGCGCATATTGGTACTGGATAAAACAACATTGTACGATTGTAAAAAGGTTGGAGAACCTTCTCGTATATCCACAATAAGATCAAAAGCACTTCCTTGGATGCACTTGACCATTTTGATCTCAGCATTGGGGGGATATTGAAAATGCAAACCTCGGATAGAACCTTTTTGATGGGTTATCGAATGATTGATTTGGGCAATATTTCCATCAAAAATCTCAGATAACTCTTCTTTGCAAAATACTCTTGAAAAGCTGCCTCGAGAATCTTCAGCGGTATTTGGCTCAATAAGATAAGCTCCTTGAAGGGGAAGTTCGGTCAATTTCAACTTGCCCATGAAAGCCCCTTTGCTTTTGCGTCAGCGATATAGCACTGTAAATCTTCCGAGGTCTGAAGTTCATTTCTTTCATAAAATGTTTTATACCATGTAACTGTTTTTTCAAACGTTGTCTGGCTGTCCCATACCTCTTTCCAGTGTAATCTGATATGTGCTTTTGAACAATCAAGTTTCAAGAGATTCGCTTCATGCAGTTGGTTCGGATCACAGTTGATTTCGTAATCGATTTTGTCCCAATATTTTTTGACATTTTGTACCACCTCTTGGACAGAGGTACTCCCCTCAGCACTTGGGCCGAAATTCCATGCTTCGCCAAACTCGACCTTTTCTTCGAGCAGTTTCTGTCCGATAACCAGATACCCGCTAAGCGGTTCGAGTACGTGCTGCCAAGGACGGGTAGCGTTCGGGTTTCGAAGAGTGACTCTTTTGCCTTGACTCACCGAGAGTATGATATCGCTCATGAGACGATCACGAGCCCAGTCTCCGCCGCCGATCACATTTCCTGCACGGCATGAGGCTAAAAGGGTAACGTGAGATTGCGTATACTCGTACGGATTAAAATACGAATTTCGGTAGCTTGATGTCAAAAGTTCGGCACACCCCTTAGAGGTGCTGTAGGGATCATAACCACCCATAGGGTCATTTTCACGGTATCCCCATAGCCACTCTTTGTTTTCGTATGCTTTATCGCTTGTGACGTTGACGATTGCTTTAACGGCATGTTTTCTGCAGGTTTCGAATACTTTGAGGGTTCCGATGACGTTGGTCTCGTAAGTTTCAATCGGATTTTCATATGACAATCGTACGAGTGCTTGCGCAGCAAGGTGAAATACGATGTCCGGCTTATAGGTTACAAACGTTTCATTCAGTGCATCCAAATCTCGAATATCTCCGATTACGGAGATGATATCAAGATTCAAAAGTTCAAAGTGGCTTGGAGTTGTAGGTGCCTCCAGCGAATAGCCGATAACTTTGGCTCCCATTTGGTGCAGCCAAAAGCTAAGCCATGACCCTTTAAATCCGGTATGTCCTGTCACTAAAACCGTTTTACCCGTATAGATGCCGCTAAAGAGAGTGTGCATTACCATACTTTCCACGGAGCCATATTTTTGTCCCACAGATCATTAAGGGTAATCTTGTCTCGTAAGGTATCCATACACTGCCAAAAGCCTGTGTGCTTATAGGCACATAACTCGCCATTTTTAGCGAGCGTTTGCAGTGGATATTGTTCAAAAATAGTCGCATCGTTTTCGATTAAATCCAGAATTTTCGGTTCACACACCATAAATCCGCCATTGATCCAGTTGCCGTCTCCTGCCGGCTTTTCAACAAATTCTTTTACGAGGTTGGTTTCAATGTCCAATGCCCCAAACCGCCCTGCGGGTTGAATCGCTGTCATGGTCGCTTGTTTGCCGTTTTGTTGGTGAAATACAACAAGATCATGAATATTGACGTTACTGACGCCATCCCCATACGTGAGCATAAACGTTTCATTGTCAATATACTCTTTTGCTCTTTTTATCCGTCCGCCTGTCATGCTTTCTAGACCTGTATCTATCAAAGTTACCTTCCAGGGCTCAGCACTGTTGTTATGCACTTCCATATTTCCATTTCTCATATCAATCGTAATATCACTTTGGTGAAGAAAATAGTTTGCAAAATATTCTTTGATGTAATAACCCTTATAACCGAGTAAAATTACAAAATCATTGAATCCGTAGTGAGAGTACATTTTCATAATATGCCATATAATGGGTTTTCCACCAATTTCAATCATCGGTTTTGGACGAATATCTGTTTCTTCGCTAAGACGTGTTCCATACCCGCCTGCAAGTAAGAGAACTTTCATGCTGTTTTACCTTTTATAGATGCAGAATTTTTGATGATCTGATTTTTTTCAAGTTTATAGACTGTCTCGCATCCCTCTATCGTACTGAGGCGATGGGCAATGATAATTAATGTTTTATCTGCACATATTTTATAGATTTCTTCCATAATTTTGGCTTCAGTATCGGTGTCGAGAGCACTCGTGGCTTCATCGAGGATCAAGATCTGAGGATCATTATAAAGAGCTCTGGCTATTGCAATACGTTGTTTCTGGCCACCGCTAAGTTTGATTCCTCCATCTCCTACAGGCGTTTTGGTTCCTTCATGATGTGATTCTAAAAAATCTAAAATATTAGCTTGTTGAAGCACTTCTCTAACTCTTGCTTCGTTAATTTCTTTTCCGAACGCTACATTTTCAGCAACGGTACCATCGAACAGAAAAATAGTTTGTGGAATGTATCCGACTTGTGAACGCCACGATTTAATATTATCGTTATTAAGCTCGGTTCCATCGATCGTAATAGATCCTTTTTGTGGACGATATAAGCCGATGATAATATCAATAAGTGTCGATTTACCACTGCCGCTTTCACCGACAAAGGCAATTTTGTCACCTTTGTGTATTGTTAGGGATATATTCTGTAGGATAGGTTTATCGTTCAGATAAGTAAAATCGACATTTTTGAGCTCAATGATATAGTTAAAAGGGATGGTGCCATTTTTTAGGTTTTCGGCATCGTACATCAGATCATTATGGATAATATCCAGAGCACTTTTGTTGTAAACAATTTGATTGTATCCAGACAAAATTCTATTAGCAGAGGGCATTAATCGATATAGTCCAAGAATAAACATGGAAATAATGGCGAGTGATCCGGAAATATCGCTTTGATATTTATTGACGATATAGACAACTATAAAAATAATAATTCCAAATCCTATTGCTTCTAAAAAAAGACGAGGTATATGAAAGAAAGTTTCGCTGCGTATAGCTGCTGAAGCAAAGCTTGAACTGGCTTCATCGAAAGCTTGTAAGGTTTTATCTGTGTTGGATGCAAGTTTGATCAATTTAAAATTTCCAAGAGTATTATGAATAATGTTAAAAAAAATCAATTGATCTTTTTCCCGTTGTTTACCTGCTTCAGTGATCCGTGTTGAAACGGTTATAATTAGTAATATAGCATTCAAGACAAGCAAGATACTGATAAGCAAGGTGATTTTCCAGTTAATGTAAAGCATGGTTGTATAGATGAGTAGGATAATGATCGTTTCACTAAGCATCAAGAGTAATCCTGAGAGCACGCCGGTAAGATTACTGGCTTCACTAATGATGGTTTTGGTGATTTCTGAATTATTTTTATCGATAAAGTTTCGGTAGCTCATCCCTAAATAATTTTCAAAAAGACGATATGCCAACAAATGGAATCGCCCTTTTGAAAATTTTGCCAGAAGATATAAGTATCCTAGATTTAATAGTGAGCGTAATAGATAAAAAGCTATCAAAATCACCCCTACGGCAATTACAAAATTGACATCACTGTTAAAGTTAAAATATTGATATATAAGTTCACTATAATGATTGGTGTGAATAGCTGAAAAATTACTGGCAATATTGATAAAAGGCAATACAGCGGCAACTCCTACCATCTCAATCAGAGAGATAGCGATCGAGATAAAAATCAGAATAACAAGAAATTTTTTGTCATGCCGCGTAAGAATCGAAAAAAGTTTAGAAAAAAATAATTTCATTGAAGGCTAGCTGCGTGCTTTTTTTTGTTCACAATATTTTTTTGCAATCAACAGCCGTTCTTTGAACTCTGCGTCTGCTAGTGCTTCGGGAATTACCGTACGAAGATAGTATTCGACGTATTTGCATAAATCGATATCTCCTTGTATCCCCGCTTCTTTTTTAAATCGTTGAATCGGTCCGGAGCGTTCAGAATTTCGAAATAAGGTTTCATTAAAGTCAAACCCAAAGTAGTTAAGTGATTCGGTGTATTGATGGGTGAGTTTTTCTTTAATTTCGTTAAAATGCTTTACAAATGATTCGAGGTGCTGATCTTCAAATGACTTGAGTAAGAGTTGATACTCTTCGATTAGGGCCCGATTTGTTCCGATGGTGTGAATGGTATCCACTTGTTCCCGACGAATTTTTTTGAGTTCAAATTCAAAATCTTTTTTGGTTTCCGGAGCCGTTGTTTCCAAATTTTTTTCCATAATCGCGCGCTTGGCGGCTAGGGATTTTTCTTTGGAAATGAGCATTTGCAAGCCGTCTCTCAGGGTTTCAAACTCTTTTCTTTTGCTCATGTACGATTCTTGCGCGCTTAAAAAGTCTTTAGCGTATATTTTAAGTGCATTTTTGCTGCGCTGTTCGAATTCATTGTAGCGTTCACTCAAGAAGCGAATGGTGTTGAATTGCTGTACCAGTTCCTGATTGTAAATAGTGGGATCAATGTCTTTAAACATCCCTGAGGCAGAATAGATAAATTTTTTAAAAACATCAAAACGAAAATTTTCATCAAAATCAAAACCGATGGCATTAAAGTACTTTTTTACCACTTTAATGTCATCAGCAAAGAAATCAAGGACAATTTGTTTTTGAGAAATAGAAATAGGTATCATGCATTACGTTCTTTGAATAAAAATGTGATTTTCTTATGATAGCGTATAATTATGAAAACAAAAGCATAAAGGAGCCGCAGGGTGTGTGGAGTATTTGGAATTATCGGAGACTATACCCCGCAAAAAGCTCGCATCGCACTCTCTGCATTATCTCATCGAGGACGCGATCATTGTGGTATTGTTGAAGAAAAAGGACTTTTTTTAGCTCACCATCGTCTCTCGATTACCGATCATCATCCCAGATCTCATCAGCCTTTACGCCATAATCATCTTCTTTTGAGCTTTAATGGAGAAATTTATAATCATAAAGCCTTACGCCGGGAGCTCAATGGGTATGAGTGGCAAACGTCTAGCGATGCTGAAGTGATTTTCGCAGCGTATCAACGATGGGGGATTGAGTGCATTAAGAAATTGGAGGGGATGTTTGCCTTTGCATTGATCGATGGTGAAAAACTCTATTTGGTTCGGGATCGGTTTGGAAAAAAGCCGATGTTTTATCATCATACTGAGGATGTTTTTGTATTTGCATCTGAGATTAAGGCGATCAAGCCATTTTTAACTAGCATCAAGATGAATGAAGACGCTATGCGCTCCTATCTCTCCTTTTTGGCCCCAACGCCACCCCATACGTTTTATGAGGGGATTTGCAAGCTTGAATCGGGGGAGTATCTTTGTTTTGAACAGGGGAAGATAGCTAAACAGAACTATTACAATATTGTGAATACCTCGCAAGCTTCTACCCTGAATATCGAAGATTTACTGCATCAAAGTATCCAAAAACGTCTCGATACCGATGTTCCTATTGCCGCATTGCTCTCAGGGGGAATTGACAGTGCAATGATCTGTGCAATTGCCGTTTGTCAAGGAAAAAAACTGCCCACTTTTACCCTTGGATACGATGAATACAGCGGGTATGATGAGCGTATCAATGCAAAATCGACAGCCAATGAACTCGGATTGGAAAATACGGAAGTCATCATTTCTCAGCATGACTTTGATGAGTATTTGGATACCGTTTTGGATCAAATGGATGAACCGCTGAATGATCCTGCGGCATTGCCGTTGTATTTATTAATGAGGCGTATTTCCAGCGATGGGTACAAAGTTGTCCTCAGCGGTGAGGGTGCGGATGAGTTGTTCTTGGGGTATCGGCAGTATTTTGAATATCTCGATATCGAAAATGCCGCAACCTTACACCACAAAAATTGGCTTAAAAAATATTTTCACAGCCACTTTTCGATGAACCGTGAGTGGGAATGGTACAAGCGGATTTTTGATGAAACACTCCTTTTTCGCACATCGGGAGAAAAATTTACCGATTTACAGCAAAACTTGCTGTTACGCCAAAATGTTCGCGACAACGAATCCCTCAAATTTTTAGATCCGTATCGCCAAAATTTTGAGCAAAGTCAGTATTCACATCCCTCACACTGGTACAGCGCGATTGATTTGAAACTGTTTGTCGGGGAGCATTTTTTGACCAAATTGGATCGAATGTCGATGGCGCATACCCTTGAAGCCCGAACCCCATTTTTGGATCATACGTTCGCACAAGCTGTTTTCTCACTGGATCCGTCTGTGCGGATAGGGGAGGGAGGGACAAAATTTTTGCTCAAAAAGATGGGAGAAAAATACCTAAGCCCGGAGATTTTAAATCGGAAGAAAAAAGGGTTTGCCAATCCCTACATGGAGTGGTTGATAGCATCAAAACGTATTGATTTGATACGTGAGGTAAATCGTCAGACAGGTCTGTTTCATAATAGCGAGCTAGAAAAATACATTGAGATGGCACATCGCGGAAAATTCAAACAGCATACATGGGGGTTGTATGTCTTGAGCCATTGGATAAAGAAAGAGCTGTTGTGATGTCATCATACCCGAGTAGGCGAGAATTTATTTTTTATTTTCCTCCATCATCAGGGCCAATTCCAGTGTTCCGCTGATATAGTTGGCAAAAAAGTTCATGATCCCTTCGTCTTCGTAGGTGAAATCTCCGCTGTATTTATTGAGCATCTGGATGACACCGATGACCTCTTGTTTGGAGTTTAAAATAGGGACGGCTAAAATATTACGGGTCACAAACCCGCTTTTATCATCAATTTTAGAGGAAAAACGGCTATCCTCGTAAGGGTTGTTGACTAAAATTGGGAGTTTGGTCCTGACGGTTTCGCCGACAATTCCTGTCTCTAATCCTAATACAATTTTGCCTACCCCGTCACTGAGTTTGCTCCACAGCATGTTAGTCTCGCGATCTACGATAAAAATAGAGCATCGCTCCGCATTCATGATTGCTTTTGCCTCCTCTGAAATCTCAGGAAGGGTGTTTTCTATCTTTTCGTGCTGTGCTAAGCGTTTTCCAAAAATGGCAATGCGCTGATAGACTTCAATACCCATAGGTTCCCTTTTTGAGCAGTGATCCTTGATTGTCATACGAAATAGCCAGTTCCAGATACGTGCTGATATAGTGAGCGAAAAAAATCATCGATTTTGTGTCTTCCGTACTAAACCCATTGGGCTTGTTTAGCAGTTGAAAAACACCGATAATGCGCCGATTGGAATCGAATATAGGGATAGATGCGATATTTTTGGTAACAAACCCGGATTTATCGTCAATGGCGGATAAAAAATGCTCGTCGTTGTAAGGGTCATTAATCAGTAAGGGTTTCCCCTCTTTGAGTGTACGCCCAGCTATCCCGTCATCTTCATGAATGGTAATGGTTTCAATCTCGTCTGCGAGAGTTGTCCAAAGAGTTTTATTGGTAAAGTTACGGATAAAAATAGAGCAGCGCTCCGCCCCGCTGATCTCTTTTGCATACTCTGAAATCAGCGGAAGACCATCATGAAGCGAAGGTTTAGTCAGTAATGCACGCCCAAAATCGGCTAATTTTTTAAAGGTTGTATGCGAGTCCATAGAAATACCTTGAATTATAATTATTTATAGAACAAAAGTAATGCTATCACTCATAAGCTGAAAGTTGACTCAATCGGAAGGTAAAGGGAGAGGATGCTCAGGGTTTGCCTCAAAAGAGGCAAATGAAAGCGATGATTTAGAGGTTATGCTCTTTTTTGTAATCGATAATCATTGAATATGCTTCATCTTTAAGCAATAATTTCTCTTTTTTGAGTTTTTCAAGCTCTAAATCAGTCAAAGGAACATTTCCTTTTTCAGCTTCGGTAATTTGATCGTCTAAACTGTTGTGACGGTCGAAAATTTTCAAAAAATGGGCATTTGCCGCATTGTTTTCTTTCATATGGGTAATAACGTCACGGTATTCATGTAACATAGGGGCTCCTTGTGATATTTGTATAGACTTTTGGAATTCTACCACTTTTTATTTTAAAATACGTGGAAGAGTGATCCCCTCTTGCCCTTGATACTTTCCGCTTTTGTCTTTATAACTCTTTTCGCACACTTCATCGCCTTGTAAAAAGAGCACTTGGGCGATTCCCTCATTGGCATAAATTTTAGCGGGCAATGGAGTCGTATTGGAAATTTCGATGGTAATATGCCCTTCAAATTCCGGTTCAAACGGAGTGACGTTGACGATGATACCGCAGCGTGCGTAGGTTGATTTCCCCAAACAAATCGCTAAAACATCACGGGGAATTTTGAAATACTCCACCGTCCGGGCAAGGGCAAACGAGTTGGGGGGGACGATACATACGTCTCCGGTAAAATCGACCACATTGGCATCATCAAAGAGTTTCGGGTCAACAACCGTAGAGTTGAGATTGGTGAAAATTTTAAATTCATTCGTCACGCGAATGTCATATCCATAGGAGCTAAGTCCGTAGCTGACTACGCCAATACCTACTTGATCCTCGCAAAATGGGGAAATCATCCCCTCTTCGAGTGCCATTTTTCGAATCCATCCGTCACTTTTGAGACCCATGTTGTATCCAATGTTAATTTTATTTGTGGTAGTATAACACATCTATTACCCTACTTTTAGGAGCGATTCATCCATGGATATGAAACAAATCAAGACACTAGTACAAGAGTTTGACGCAAGCACTCTTTCAAAATTAAAAATTACATCCGATTCTTTTTCGATTGAATTAGAGAAAAACATTGGTGCGGTACAGGCACCTGTTATGATGGCGGCTCCTGTGGCTGCAATCGCTGCTCCCGTTAGTGTGCTTTCGGTTGCCGATGTTGCACCTGCCCCTGTGGTTGGAGATGCTATTTTATCTCCTATGGTAGGGACATTTTACTCCTCCCCTTCACCGGATTCTCCCTCGTTTGTCAAAGTAGGAGACCGCGTCAAAAAAGGTCAAGTCGTTGCGATTCTCGAAGCAATGAAAATCATGAATGAGCTTGAAGCAGAGTTTGATTGTGAAATTCTTGAAATCCTTAAGTCCGATGGTCAAGCGGTTGAATACGATATGCCGTTGTACACAGTTAAGAAGCTCTAATTATGGCGGAGATTAAACGAATTCTCGTTGCAAATCGCGGCGAAATTGCACTTCGTGCTATCCGCACGATCAAAGAGATGGGCAAAGAGGCCGTTGCCGTTTATTCCACTGCGGATAAAGACGCTGCCTATCTTCAGCTTGCAGATGCTGCCATTTGTATCGGTGCAGCTCCCAGTTCAAAAAGTTATCTCAATATCCCCGCGATTATCGCAGCAGCGGAAATTAGCAATTGTGATGCAATCTTTCCGGGATATGGATTTTTAAGTGAAAATCAACATTTTGTCGAGATTTGTACCCATCACGGTATTAAGTTTATCGGACCGACTCCCGAAGTTATGGTGATGATGTCGGATAAATCCAAAGCCAAAGACGTTATGATCGCAGCAGGTGTCCCTGTTGTTCCTGGCTCTGATGGAGCGATCAAAGACATCGCGGAAGCACGACTGCGAGCCAAAGAGGTAGGTTTCCCTATCATTTTAAAAGCAGCAGCCGGCGGAGGCGGACGCGGTATGCGTGTCGTTGAAGCGGAAGCGGGAATCGAAAACGCATTTTTAGCGGCAGAAGCTGAAGCCATTACTGCCTTTGGTGATGGAACCATTTACATGGAAAAATTCATCAAAAACCCTCGTCACATTGAAGTGCAAGTCATTGCCGACAGTCATGGCAATGTATTGCACATCGGAGAGCGTGACTGTTCCATGCAGCGTCGTCACCAAAAGCTCATCGAAGAGTCTCCCGCCGTTGCGCTTACTCCTGAAATCCGTGCAGAGCTTCATGCCTCTGCCGTTCGTGCGACAAAGTTTATTAAATACGAAGGGGCAGGAACATTCGAATATCTTCTCGATGCCGATAAGAACTTCTACTTTATGGAAATGAATACAAGGCTTCAAGTGGAGCACACCGTTTCTGAAATGGTAAGCGGATTGGACTTGATCGAAATGATGATTCGCGTGGCTGAGGGTGAAGCATTGCCATCGCAAGATACGGTCATCTTGAGCGGCCACTCTATTGAGTGCCGTATTACGGCAGAAGACCCGATCAAATTTTTACCAAGCCCGGGAAAAATCACTCAGTGGATCGCACCGGGGGGACGAAATGTACGAATCGATACCCATGCGTATGCCGGTTATACCGTCCCTACGACCTATGACTCCATGATCGGCAAGCTTATCGTATACGGAAAAGATCGTGATGACGCCATTGCCCGAATGCATCGTGCTTTGAGTGAGTTCACGATTACAGGGATCAAAACAACGATTCCTTTTCATGCAAAAATGATGAAAAATCCTGACTTTATTAACAATAACTTCGACACTAAATACTTAGAAAATTATCAAGGGTAAGGATTGCCTTTATGGCAATCGAACCACTTGTATATCCGCACTTAATCGCAGCCTTGTAAAATAATCATTCAATACTTGATTTCGTTTTTCTCCCATAATCGCATTGGAGATCTGAGGGCGTACGGAATCGAGATTTTCGGTGATGAGATTGGGTTTGTCTTTCATATAAAAACTCATAAATCCATTTTTGCCATTGGGGAGTATAGGACCAAATTTACCTATTTCGATTTTATTGAGCATTTGACCAAGCTGTGGATTAATGGACTTAGAGGGGATCTTTTCGTCTTTGGACATGACCGTTTCAATATTGCGCATAGGGTCTTCCATTTTTGCTTGGAGGGCCTCGGCGGAGGGAGAGGTGTAGGCGATGACATCATACCGCTCAGGTTGTGAAAATTCATCCAAATGGAGTTGATAGTATTCGGCCTCTTCTTGGGCGCTTGGCTGTGCCATTTTGGAAAAAGCGATCGAGTTGTAGAGCTTTTGACCTACGAGATTCTCTTCGACTTTCTTTTTGAGCTCATCGTGACTAATCCCGCGTGCAGTTTGCATGGCATCGAGAAATTGTTCCATGGAGAGGTTGTTTTGTTTTGCCATTCGTTCAAGTTCTTCTTGAATCTCAGAGGGAGTTACACTAATTTTTTTCTCCAGGGCTTCAAGTTGCTCAAGTTTTTTACGAATGAGGGTATCTGCACTTGCTTGTGCCGACGTTTTACTTTGTTTCATCTCTTGTTGTACTTCATAAAGAGTTATGGGGCTGTTTTTGACCATAATGGCAACTCCGCCGATGGGGGCACTCCAAAGTGTTGCAAGGAGTAGGGATGAGAGTAGCAGTGAACGCAATTGTTGCTCCTGAGGTAAAGTTCTCTATTTTACCCGCTTTTAACCTAGTCTTAACTAAAATACCTCTATTACACACGAAAATGGATGATCCATATTCGTGGCAAGGACAAATGTCCCTCGCATCCCCCTAAAGCTTCAAAAAACAAGTTTTTTGAGAATTATTAAGTTTTTTACAAAGGATTTCCTCATGGTAGTAACACGCTTCGCCCCAAGTCCGACGGGATATTTGCATATTGGCGGTTTGCGTACGGCACTGCTTAGTTATTTATGGGCACGTCGCAACGGCGGAAAGTTTATCCTCCGTATTGAAGATACCGATTTTAGCCGTAACGATGAAGCAGCGGCTCTTGCCATTGTGGAAGCGTTTAAGTGGGTAGGATTAGAGCATGATGGGAAAATCGAGTACCAATCAAGCCGTTTAGCCATTTACCAAGAATATGCACAAAAACTGCTGGATGAGGGCAAAGCATACAAATGTTATATGTCAAAAGAAGATCTGGACACATTGCGTGAAGAGCAAACGGCTCGTAAAGAACGTGCTAAATACGACAATCGATACCGTGATTTTATGGGTACACCACCCGAAGGTTGTGAAGCGGTAATTCGTATTAAAGCTCCATTGGAAGGTTCGATTACTGTTCATGACGGTGTCAAAGGGGATGTCGTTTTTAACGTCAATGATATTCTCGATGACTTTATCATTGCCCGTGCCGATGGAACGCCTACGTACAATTTCGTCGTTGCAGTCGATGATGCTTTGATGGGAGTGACGGATGTTATTCGAGGAGATGATCATCTCTCCAATACCCCTAAACAAATCGTTGTTTATGAAGCGTTAGGCTTCCCTTTGCCTAAATTTTTCCATGTTCCGATGATTCATAACAGTGAGGGAAAAAAGCTCTCAAAACGAGATGGTGCAACCGATGTGATGATGTACAAAACTCTTGGGTATACCCCTGAAGCGCTACTTAATTTTTTAGTACGTTTGGGATGGAGCCATGGAGATCAGGAAATTTTTTCAATGGCAGAGATGCTAGAACTGTTTGATCCAAAAGACATTAACCGTTCAGCATCCGTTTATAACACCGAAAAGCTCGATTGGCTGAACAGTCATTATCTTAAAAATATGTCCAATGAGAAACTGTGTGAGCTCCTCGAATTTCATGGAGTAATGCTGATAAGTCATGATAAGAGAGAGATTCTTTTGGATGCGGTCAAAGAACGTGCAAAGACGTTGGCGGAAATGGCACTGCTTACAGGGGAAATTTTGGTGGCTCCCGCAGAGTTTGATGAAGCGGTACTCAAAAAAGGATACAAAGAGGAGAGCAGAGCTATTTTAGAAGCGTTTGCGCTCGCTTTGCAAAATGCTTCTGAACTTCATTTACCCAGTGATTATCATCATGTTATGGAGAGTGTCGTAGCGAAGCTTGAAATAGGATTTGGCAAAATCGGTCAGCCGTTACGTATTGCATTACTGGGGAAACTTTCAGGACCCGGGCTAGACAGCGTTATGGCGATTATTGGGGTTGAAGAGACGTTGGCTCGAATTAATACGCTGATTCAGAGATAACGTATTTTTTTCAGAGAGGGGCTTAGTCCCTTGTTTTCCGCCTCTTTTAAAAACCGTTTATATCCCCGCTTCTCTTTTTCACCGATTTTATAACTGATATAATGTAAATAATGGGTGATTTGTGCCGCCGTTAAATTAGACTTTTTGGCATTTTCCATCAGAATATAGTAAGGGATTTTAATCGGTTTGCGGACAAAAGCGTGACTAAGACGTTTGAGTTCGCGACTGTGATTATGAGAGCATAATAGGGCAAAGACAAAGGGTAAACCTGTCCGCTCATTCCACATTTTTCCCAAATCGGTATACTCTCCGCCGCTGTAATAATAACGCAATGCCTTATCGCCGATGAGAACCTCTCCCTGGATGTCGAGGATTTGGGAAAGAAGATTTGAGGTTGCTGAATCCGTATCATTTTTATGGCTATCATACGGGATGGCGAGGACGCTTAGCACTTCTTGTTTGGCAACGATCCCTACATTGAAATGACGGTAGTTTTTGGCGGTAATGCTGGAGATAAAGGCCGCATCGATACGGCGTGCGGCAAATTCACGATTGAGGGCAGAAGGGACCCCTTTGTGATAATTGAGGCTTTGGTGGATACGAAGGGTTGAGGCATACCGTTTCATAAAAACATGAAACGGCAAAAGATTTAAAAAATCAATTTTTCCAAAAATCACGCCAAAAACCTTTTTGAGACACTTTTTTTGTTTATTATACTAAAACTGGACTTTATGGCTCTTTCGTTATAATTTCTATATATTCGCCTAGCAAGAGGTATTTTTATGATAACCGTAGAGTTTTTAGGGCCGATTCAAAAGCCCATTTTGAACATGGAAGCGTCAAGTTTGCATGATGTTGCCCGTGTATTAAAAGAAGACAGTGAGATGGGACAATGGATTGACAGTTGCGCCGTAGCGGTGAATGATACCCTGGTCTCCTCTTTGGATACGGTGCTAAAAGACGGGGATAAAGTGTCCCTTCTCCCTCCTGTGTGCGGTGGATGAGAATGTTAGAATTGCACAACGGGGCACTTAATGTTCCTGAGATTTTAAGCCGTTGGTATGCCCAGGAATCTCAAAGTAATTACGGCGCTTATATCCCTTTTGTCGGTACGGTACGATGTGAAGATGAGATTGAGGGCTTGAGTTTTGATCTCTATGAACCCATCCTTAATTCCTGGTTTGATGCATGGGTAGCCAAGGCAGCTCCATTGGGAGCAAAGCTCAAGATGGCCCATTCACGCGGGGATGTTTTGGTGCATGAAAGCTCGTATATCGCAGCAGTTTTTTCTCCTAAACGCCGCGTGGCTCTCGAAACCATCGAGCGTTTTGTTGAAGATTTCAAAGCGTCTGCCCCGATTTGGAAATACGATCTAAAAGAGGGCGAACGAATTTATGCACGAGATCGTTCAACCGCCATTGCAGGGGCAGGATTATTGGGGAAAACACAATGATTTCATATGAAACGTCTCAAAATATGTTGAGTCTTTTACCTATTGGCGCCCTTCGAACGGAACGTGTTTTTTTGAGCCATGCACTGGGGCGGACTTTAGCGGAAGATATCACCGCTTCTGAAGATTACCCTACACATCCCACCTCGGCGATGGACGGATATGCGATACTTCATACGGATTTATCGGATTATAAAGCATTGGCAATTTTGGGTGATAACCCGGCAGGAGCCGATGAAATCGCGAGTGTTGAAAGCAGTATATGCATCAAAACATTTACCGGTTCATTGATGCCAAATGGTTCCGATACGTTGATTCCTATTGAAAATGTGTCGGTACGTGAGGGGAAAATCATTATTGAAAAGCCGGTTCCGCTAGGTTTTGCCGTTCGACCGATAGGGGAAAGCTACCGAAAAGGGGAGATTTTAATCCCTAAAGGAACGAAGATCGGATTTGCTGAGATCGGGGTAATGGCGGGAATCAATCAGGTTATGATAACCGTTGTTCAGCGCCCGCGCGTGAGCATTATCGCAACGGGAAGTGAAATTTTAGACATCGGTGAGACGCAGCAGCATGCGGGGCAAATTCGAAGCTCCAACAGTTACACGCTTCAAGCATTGGTCGCACAACTTGGAGGCGAGTGTGTCCAGATGGGCATCGTCTGTGATGATAAAAATACCATTATGGAGCGGTTTGATGAGGCATTGAGATCAAGTGATATTGTGGTCAGTTCGGGAGGGGTGAGTGTTGGTGATTATGATTTTGTTAAACACATCGTCCCAAAACTCGGAGCTGAGGTAATTTTCAAAGGGGTCAATATTAAACCGGGGCAGCACGTCATGGTGGCACAGCGAGGAACAAAATTTGTCGTTTCCCTCCCGGGATTTGCATATTCTTCGACTGTAACTTTTATCCTGTACGTCGCACCGTTGATGGCTCGGATGATGGGATGTACAAATCCTTACGAACCCATCGAAGCAACACTCAAAGTCCCCTTTGCTAAACGTTCCAATAAGAGCGAATTTACCGCCTGCAATCTTACCTTTGAGGATGGACGTTATTGGGTTGATTTTGAGGGCAAAAAGACGGGAAGCTCTGCCATTTTGACCAATCTTTTAGGATGTGCCGCATTAATGATCTGCGGTGAAGAGGATGGTGATTTGGATGCAGGAACCCAAGTGAGGGTTATAAAGCTATAATTTTTACTCGTCATACCGTACTTGGTACGGTATGAAATTGATTACTTAACGATCTTTTCTTTAATCGCTTCTTCTTCCATCATATCTTTACGATATTTTACTGCGACAATATTTTCGGTTTCATTGATATACCATTCTGCGATATGTTCATGTTCCAATACTGCCAATTTTTCTTGATCCACATGTTCCATCGGGATGTACAAATGGGAATAGCGATGCGGATTGCTCAGTCTCATCGTCCACAATAGCCATAGTGTTGAAACGACAATCAACCCCAAAGCGAGAGTCTCTTTATTGGAGTATTGCAGTGCAAGCCCCGCTACAACACCGCCGATAAATGTCATAAAGTAGGCAAAGCCGTTCGCCATTCCAAGAGCTGCCCCTTTTTGGTGTACCTTGGCAAATTTGCTGATCATCGACTGAACCAGCGGCTCCATCATGTTAAATGCCATGAAGAAACACACGACACCGACAACAAATTCCCAGCTTTTTGTCGCAAATCCAATCAGAGCAAATGAAGCGATAAACAAAACAATTGAGATTAAAAAGATTTGCTTGGGCTTGTTGTATTTTTCACCGAAAACGGCAGCCGGCCCCATCGCAATAAGTCCCAAGATGAGTGCAGGGACATATGCTTTCCATAGCTCCGCTTTTTCCCATCCAAAACCATGTTCCAAAGGGGTGGCGGTCAATAATATCGGAATGAGCACAAATGCTACGGTCATCAGCCCTTTTTGCATTCCGTTGATGATGATCATGTTTAACAGATTACCATCTTTGAGAATATCACGTGTCGTGGTGCTGGAGTGATAGATGTGACGAATACGTGGGGGAGTCGGAACTTTCGTAAAAAGAATACCGATGGAGATAATTGCTAAAATCCCGGCAATCCAAAAGAGGGATCCGATACCAAAATATCCTGCGATAACAGGCCCTAAAGCCATAGAAAAGGCAAAACTCATCGCGATACTTCCACCCATGATTGCCATAGCTTTACCGCGTGATTCTTCGTTGACCAAATCACTGATCATCGCGGGGATAACCGCACCGATGGCTCCTGATCCTTGTAAAAAACGTCCAAGCATTAACATATATATGTCAGTACTGACCGCACAGATGATGGATCCTATGATAAAAATGATCAAGCCGACAAGAAGTGTGGGTTTACGACCGATTTTATCGCTCATGACCCCAAAAGGGAGCTGAAAAATGGCTTGCGTGAGAGCATATCCTCCCACAATGATTCCGATGAGAAGAGGAGTTGCTCCTTGAAGGGTAAGCGCATAAGCCGATAGAACCGGCAGGACTAAAAAAAGACCGAAAAAGCGAAGCGACAAAATCGCCGAAAGAGGCATGACTGTTTTAAACACGCTGTGACCTTAGATGAGATAAAATATTTGTCATTATAGTATATTCAAGTAAGATGATTATTTACAAAAAGAATTACTAAGTCTAATCTAAGGATATGAGCCGATGAAAATCGTTTTAGCAACGTCGAATAAAGGTAAAGTGCGTGAGATCAAAGAACTTCTGCATGATCGTGAGGTGTTTGCCTATACCGATTTGATCGAAGGATTTGAAATTGTTGAAGACGGAGAAACATTTAAAGAAAATGCCCTTATCAAAGCAAGAGCTGTTTTTAAATCATTGGGAGATACTAATGCCGTAGTGATTGCCGATGACAGCGGTATCAGCGTCGATGTCCTTGATGGGGCACCCGGAATTTACAGTGCACGATACGGTGGTGAAAATGCTAGTGATAAAGACAATCTGAATAAACTCATGGAAGCTGTTAAAGAAAAAAGGGTTGTCTCTTCAAAAGCTCACTATACTGCAGCAATTGCAATCGTTTCGCGTGAAGGGGAGAGCTGTGTCCACGGATGGATGCACGGAGAGGTAATCACCTCGCCCAGAGGAGAAAATGGATTTGGATACGATCCGATGTTTATCCCCGATGGTTTTGAACAAACACTCGGAGAATTGGGAAGCGAAGTGAAGGTGGGATTGTCTCATCGATCCAAAGCGTTAAATTTGGCGAAGATATTGATCGATCAGATCAAATCTCAGCGTTCTTAAACCGGAAGTGTCGCCACAAAATAAAAGAAAATCACTCCGACGATGATTCGATAGATAGCAAACGGGACAAAGGTATGACGGCTGACAAATCCAACAAATAGTTTGACGGTGAAGAAGGCAAAAACAAATGCCGTAACAAAAGCCACCGCAAGCATCGAGTAATCATCGACGATCATTTCATGGCGATGCTTGATCAAATCGTAGGCGGTGGCGATCATCATGGTAGGGATTGCTAAGAGAAATGAAAATTCTGCGGCACTTTTGCGTTTGAGTCCCAGCAATAATCCTCCGATGATCGTTGCTCCTGAGCGGCTTGTTCCGGGAATCATGGAGAGACTTTGAAATACACCGATCAAAAATGCCTCTTTGTAGCTCAGTTCGCTGAGTTCTTTTCCCGAATCGATCGATTTGTCACGTCGAAAATATTCAACGATCAAGAAAATAATTCCTCCGATGATTAACATCATACTGACCGTTTCAACCCCAAAGAGCGATTTGATTTGTTTGTAGAATAAAAATCCAAGTACGCCGGTCGGGACAAAGGCAACAGCTAGCTTGATCCAGAGGGTTTTGTCTTTGATAAGGTCTTTGGCGTATAAAAATAAGACAGCAAGGATACTTCCCAGCTGAATGGCTACTTCAAATGCTTTGTGCGCATTGGTTTGTTCTAATCCTAAAAGTTGAGAAGCCAAGATGAGGTGACCTGTAGAAGAGACAGGAAGAAATTCGGTTACCCCCTCAAGGGCACCAAGAAATAAGGCATCAAATAAGGTCATACAAACTCTTTTTATTTAAAATACGCCTTCGGAATAAAATACCGTTGGCTGCGCTAACGCTGTGTTTTCTTCAGCAGAATGCTCATTGCTATTATAGCTTAAAGCTCCCCTAACTTCCTCTTCGCTATAATTTGCACACTTATAATGAATTTTATACTCCTATGCTAAGGAAAAATATGCTCCTTTTTACTCCAGGACCAACCCCTGTACCTGAATCTGTCCGTGTGGCAATGGCAGGCGAGACTCTTCATCACCGTACCCCGGAATTTGAGGCGATTTTTGAACGAACACGTGCATTGTTATTTGAACTCTTAGGGATGGATGAGGTGATCATGCTTGCCTCTTCGGGTACTGGTGCTATGGAAGCAGCGGTTATCAACCTCGCACATTCCAAGCTCCTCTCGATCAATTCGGGAAAGTTCGGTGAGCGTTTTGGCAAGATCGCGGCAGCACACGGAATTGCCAATGTCGAGATTAAACACGAATGGGACACCCCTGCAACCGTGGAAGAGGTAATGAGTGCCCTTATTGCCAATTCCGATATCGATGCGATTGCGATTCAGATTTGTGAATCGGCAGGAGGACTTCGCCACAGTGTCGAAGCCATTGCGGCGGCGGTCAAAGCACATAACCCTGCCATTATGGTCATTGCGGATGGGATCACCGCCGTCGGTGTTGAGAAAATTGATGTGATGAATATCGACTGTTTGATTTCAGGAAGCCAAAAAGCGTTGATGTTACCTCCTGGATTGGCCATTATGGGATTGTCAAGCGCGGCAATTGAAAAAATCGGCAAAGGCAAAGGGTACTATTTTAACCTTGCAACCGAGATTAAAAATCAGCAAAAAAATACAACCGCATGGACCGCAGCCACGACATTGATTATCGGTTTGGAAAGTATTTTAAATCGTATCAAAGCAGAAGGCGGTTTGGATAAACTGTACGAGGAAACCGCACGTCGAGCACGTGCAACCCGTGAAGCGCTTGTTGCGATTGGATTGCATATCTATCCTGCAATACCTGCGGATTCGATGACAACGATAGACGATGAACAAGCGTCGAAAATCCGTTCAATGCTTAAAAAAGAGTATGGAATCAATATGGCAGGAGGTCAGGATCATATCAAAGATTTGATCTTCCGCATCAACCACATGGGTCTTATCGCCCCTTACGAAGCATCATGGGTGGTTAACAGTATTGAACTTGCCTTAGAAAAATTGGGTCGACGTCCTTTTGATGGGACGGCCAATCGTATCTTTAGTACCGTCTATTTTGGTCTTTAATCATGATTTTTGAACACGAAATTCCTGAGGGGTCAAAGCTTTATTTTGCAGGATCCGCTGCAACAAAGCGTTTTATAGAGAACAAAGCAGCAGCGCTTTTAAGCGAAGCAGGGTTTGCAGAGATCTTAACCCCGCTGTTTTCGTATCATCAGCACCAGAGTATTTGTGATGAGCGAGAGCTGATCCGTTTAAGCGACAGTGAAAATCATTCGATGAGTTTGCGTGCGGACTCTACTATCGATGTCGTACGGATTTTGGGAAAACGTTTGGGGGGAAACACCGAACACAAAAAATGGTTCTACGTTCAGCCCGTCTATCGATTTCCTTCGATTGAGCAGTATCAAATCGGAGTTGAGATTTTAGGGGAGCCCAATCTTGCGGTTGCATTGAAGCAAGCGACGACGATTTTTAAAAGCCTGAACATTCAGCCCCTGCTTCAAATTTCCAATATTAATATTCCTCGACTTCTCTCCAAGCTTTTGGGTTTAACTCTGGATGATTTTCACCATGTGAATATCGAAAAATTTCTCTCGTTAAAGATCGATTGGTTAAAAGAGCTCGTCTATTTGGAAAGATTTGAGCAAATTGAGCCCCTTTTGGCAATGGCTCCCGAAGAGATTTGCGTGGAACTGCGTAAAATCCAAGCGTTGTGTTCAGGGCTTGAATACCCCAATGTAGTCATTGCTCCGTTATATTACGCTAAAATGCTCTATTATGATGAGCTTTTTTTCCGAGTGATTGAAGAAAATGAGGTGTTTGCAATGGGCGGACGCTATAAAGACGAAGAGACGGTATCGGTTGGTTTTGCCATCTATACGGACGCATTAATAGATAAAATACATGAATAAGGCTATGCAAATGAAAGCGGATTTAATCGTAGGAATACAATGGGGTGACGAGGGAAAAGGTAAGATTGTTGATTTGCTCGCGCAAAAATACGATTGTGTAGCCCGATACCAAGGAGGACACAATGCTGGCCACACGATCGTGGTTGACGGTAAAACTCATGCCCTTCACCTTATTCCGTCAGGGATTTTGAACCCAAAAGCGATCAATATTATCGGTAACGGTGTTGTTGTTTCTCCTGAAGCATTAATCAAAGAGATGAAACAGTTTGATAATCTCCTTGGACGATTGTTCGTGAGTGAATCGGCACACATGATTTTGACCTTTCACACCCTTATCGATCAGGCCAAAGAAAAACTTCGCGGTGAAAATGCAATCGGTACAACCGGTCGTGGCATCGGACCTGCCTACAGCGAAAAAATTGCTCGTGCAGGATTTCGTTTGGGTGAATTGCGTAATGTTCCAACGCTTACGAATCGTGTACTGGAGTATTTTGTTCAAAATAAAGCTATCTTTGAAGCGTTAGAAATTTCTTTACCAAATCGTGAAGAGCTAACAAAAGAACTTTCTGAATTTGCGGAAAAATTGGTTCCATTTTTGGCTAATACGACTCAAATGGCATGGAAATTGATGGATGAAGGGCAAAAAATTCTCCTCGAAGGGGCACAGGGAACACTTCTTGATATCGACCATGGAACCTATCCTTATGTGACCAGTTCATCGACGATCTCGGCAGGCGCA
This sequence comes from Campylobacterales bacterium, assembly GCA_038329855.1. Lineage (GTDB taxonomy): Bacteria > Campylobacterota > Campylobacteria > Campylobacterales > Sulfurimonadaceae > Sulfuricurvum. Next base: position 64,292 of record JBBQNL010000003.1, on the reverse strand, counting down.
TGCACCGGCCTTGGAGTCAATCCAAAAGATATCGGTAAAGTAACGGGTATTGTCAAAGCCTACTGTACCCGTGTCGGAAACGGCCCGTTTCCGACGGAAGATCATGGCGAGCTTGGCGAGCGTCTTCGCAAAGCAGGACGTGAGTTTGGAACGACTACAGGTCGTCCGCGACGCTGCGGCTGGTTTGATGCGGTAGCGTGCCGTTTTGCCAGCCGTATCAACGGATGTGATGATCTTTCCATTATGAAACTGGATGTTCTTGACGGTTTTGAAGAGATTTTAGTGTGTGTTGCGTATGAACTCAATGGTGAGGTGATCGACTATATGCCATTGGATCTTGAAGCCGTTACCCCGATTTATAAATCCTTTGCAGGATGGGACAAAACGGAGGGCGTTCGTCGTTTCGAAGATCTCCCTGTAACAGCGCAAGAGTATCTAAAAGCGCTCGAAGAGTTGACCAAAACCAAAATCGGGATGATTTCAACATCCCCCGATCGAAACGATACGATTTTACTGTAAATTGTGAAATCAAAATACTCTCCCCTGGTAAAGCTCAAAAAAAAAGAGCTTGACCGTGTTGAGCGTGATCTTATTCGCGCCAACAATGTTTTTTCTGCGGCATCCACTGCTGTTGATGATGCGTATATTCTTCTTTCAACCCTCTCCCTTCCAGATCATGGTTCAGTTTCGATGCTTCTCCAATCTCAGGCGATGATACAAGCGCAACATATTGAAATTCAACAGTGTGTTGATAGATTGGCACTTGCAAAAGCCCAACAGCTACAAATCGGACGGCAGTTTAAAGCAAGCATGATAGAGTATGAAAAATTTAAATACCTCGAAACGCAAGAGATGCAAGCTCACATGGTAAAAACTAAAAAAGAAGAGGCTAAAATGCTGGATGAAATTGGGGTTATAACCTACAAAAGAGAGTCTTTATGAAAATAATTTTTATGGTGATGCTGATGTTTAGCACACTTTTTAGTGCTCAAAATAAATCGTATGAGTGTACTAAAGTATTTGAATCCCGTAAAAATGAGCTCCTCGTAGAACTTGAAAAAATTGATGAACAGAAACAATCGCTCGATGCGCTTAAGCGTGCTACTGAAGATCTATTAAAGAAAAAAGAAGCAATGGTTCAGGGAAAGGGGAGCCAAGTGGATCAAAAATTACAAGAGATTAAAACACGTGAAGCTTCGATTCAAAAGATGGTTAAAGAAAATAAAAAGATTTTAGAGACGATCAAGCAGCTTAAAAGTGATAAAGTCTCTCAGTCATTTACGAAAATGAAACCCGCTGCATCCGCAGGGATTTTGTCGCAAATGAGTCTCCGGGAAGCATCGGATATTATGAGTACCCTCAATCCAAAAGTTGTAGGCCAAATTTTGACGAAAATGGATCCGAAAAAAGGGTCTGATATAACGGCTGAGTTAAAAAAAATTCCCTCACAAGAGCCGAATAAAAAATAAAACAAACGAGCTCTAAGCGATTTTAGAGTTCATCTACTGTACAATAACAAAAAAGTACACTAGGGCAATTCATGAAAGTTTCACTCTCGCATATCCCACACATAGCGAGTCGTATCGCCGTTGATCTTAATCGAAGTGGATTGGTGACAATGACGCACGGCTTGGAAGCTACGGCACAAGAAGCCGAAAAAATACTCATAGAGAATATTAAAAAAGAGATGGCCTTAGAAGAAAAAGTAAAAGAGATTGTCAATGCCAATGAAGAGCAGATTGATTATTATCTTGCCGATGAGCGACAACTCTTTTTTATGATCAAGAAAAAATTAGCACCTGAATTCGGCGTGATTTTATCGTATGAAGATCGTTATTCGGATATTGCACACCAAATTCTTGATCAGTTGTACGAAGAAGATTTGATCCATTACGACGTGAGTGAAAATCGTATCAAAAATATTATTTATGATGCAATGACAACATTTATTGCCGATACGAGCGAGATTGAAAATGCAGTGTATGAAAAGATTAAAAGCTACAAGCGTCGTATGATTCCTGGAACGGATGAATATGAAATTTTGTATGAGAAATTGTACAAAGATGAACTAACACGAAGAGGTATGGCGTAATGCGTGATGTGTGGATTTATCTCGAAAACGGTACCTATTTAAGCGCAAAAAGTTTTGGTGCAGATACTACGAATGTCGGTGAAATTGTATTTAATACCTCTCTTACAGGCTATCAAGAGATTATCTCTGACCCTTCGTACGCCGGACAATTTATCACCTTCACGATGCCAGAGATTGGTAATGTCGGGGTAAACTCGGATGATATGGAAAGCATCTCGGCCCACTGTAAAGGGGTCATTGTCCGTCAGTATCAACGAGACTACTCATCGTTTAGAGCACAAGAAGCACTCCATACTTTTTTAGAGAAACACGGTGTTATCGGTATTTGTGATATCGATACCCGCTATTTGACTAAAATGCTTCGCACACAAGGCTCCATGATGATGATCGCTTCCACAAAAGTGAGCGATAAGGGAGAGCTTAAAGCCCTTCTTGAAGCGGCTCCTCGTATCGAAGAGGTTAATTACATCGAAGAAGTGAGTACAAAAGTAGCTTATAAACACACAAGCGGGGTCTATGACCCGTTTAGCTTTCGTTACAATGATGCACCTGCAGTAAAAGCACGTATTGCCGCGATTGATTTTGGTGTAAAGCGTAACATCCTAAATGAGTTGACGCAAGCGGGTCTGGAAGTGGAAGTCCTTCCCAATACCTTCAGTGCAGATGAGTTGATAGGACGATTTGATAATCGTGAAATTGATGGTGTATTCCTCTCAAATGGTCCGGGAGATCCGTTGGTTTTAAAGCGTGAGCAAGATGAGATCAAAAAACTCATTGCCCGTCGGATCCCTCTTTTTGGAATTTGTCTTGGGCACCAACTACTGAGTATCGCGCATGGTCATGATACTCACAAGCTTAAATTCGGTCACCATGGCGGCAATCACCCGGTTAAAAACATTCAAACGGGAATGGTCGAGATAACCGCGCAAAATCACAACTACAATGTTCCCGAATCTGTCCGTGAAATTGCGGATGTGACCCATGTGAATCTTTTTGACAACACCATCGAAGGGCTTCGCTACAAAGATGCTCCGGTATTTTCGGTACAGCACCATCCAGAGGCAAGTCCGGGTCCAAAAGAGAGCCGTTATATCTTTAATGAATTTTTGACGTTAATCGCTCGCTAATTTACTACACCGCTTAAGTACATTCTCTTTCTGGAGAGTGTTACCTTTCTTCTCAAATATACCATGAAATTATAAAAATATCACAAATTACTATAAATACATTATTTTTATATTTATTAAAAGATAATATCAGATTTATTAATATTTAAATAAGGCTTTTTAATGAGAGATTTTGTCTACCAAGTTATGACTGATTATTCTACCCTCGTCATCTTTCTACATGTCTTGAGTGCTGTTGTCTGGGTTGGCGGGATGATCGCATTGTGGTTTTTTGCAAAATTTTTAAGCAAGCATCCCTTCAATGAACGAAGGCTTGGAAGCAGAGCCATCTTTTTTAAAAAATATTTTGTTTTTTTGGCTCCCTTTATTGCAGTACTGCTGGTAACGTCAGTTTTTATGGCTTTAGGCTACAAAGACAATGCGGTTGACATGGATGGATTTACATTGGATCCTCATAATTTTGTGATCTATAAATTTATGAACACCAAAGGGAGTATTTGGGCCATTATGACATTGAATATGATCCTTATGGGCTGGATTCTCTCCAGAGCAAGCTGTAAGCTCTGTAAGACACGCAAGGCAGCCGATTGTATGTGGCTTATTACGACCTACTTATTGCCGGTCAATATTGTGTTGGGATCCATTGGAATTTTTATAGGGGTTTATTTAAGAAGCTCATTTTAAACCATGCAAGAGCTAATCGACCATTTAAATAAACGACGCATTATTATCATGCTTATCGTTGTATTACTTGCAATTATTGCTGTTCTTGTGAGTTATAATTTTAAAATTTCCCCTTCAACCTATTTTGGGGGGAAATACAATCGTCTCTTTATCTATGGACTTATTATTTATAAAATAATCGAACTCTCCATCCTCTACTATCTCTTATTTCATCGTCACTTTCTTTATTTGAAAAAAAATACAGACTATATTGATTATTTGCCAAAACTAAGAAAACATTCGAAACTCTTATTATTTTTAGTTCCGCAAGGAAATACGATTTTTGGAATCATTGCGTATAAGCTAAGCGGCAATGTATATTATTTTCTTATTTTTTCATCGATTGCATTGGTTACTCTTTATTTAATAAAACCTAATACCTTAAATGTTACTCACGGTGAATAAATATAAGATAACTTTATTGGAGTTAAGATTTTAAGATTAATTAAAACTATATATCGCTATTATTAGCGGACATACGGAGCCTAAAAGTGTTACATTTGTGTTAAGACGTACAACATAACACTTTTAGGCTTTTATGCTTTAAATCTTTAGGGAGGTTATATTGAAAAAATATATATTGGCACTGTCTTTACTTATCACTTTACTGAATGCAAGCAGCATAGGTATTAATGAAAAGTTAGGCGAGACAGTTCCTCTTGATTTGACATTTATTAATGAGGAATCAAAAAAAGTTACCTTGAAAGAATTGATGGATGGAAAGCCGACAATTCTTACATTAAATTATTTTAGATGTTCAGGAATCTGCACCCCTCAGTTGAATGCTTTAGCTAAAGTCTTGGGTAAAGTAGACCTTGCAGAAAATACAGATTACAAAGTAATCACCGTTAGCTTTGCAAAAGATGAGACCCCTGCATTAGCGGCTGCAAAACGAAAGAATCAAATTGATTCGATCGGCAGAAGCTACGTGGCGGATGCATGGCATTTTGTCGTTGATGACAATAACAGTTCTGACGTTTTAGCGAAAAGTGTTGGCTTTGCGTATGAAAAAACGATCTCTATGACAGGAAAAGTTGATTATGTGCATGCTGCTTCATTAATCGTATTATCACCTGAGGGAAAGATTGTTCGCTATTTGCCGGGTGTTGATCAGGGGCCAATAGACGTTAAAATGGCTTTGGCAGAAGCACATGAGGGTAGAGTCGGCGGAACCATTCCAAAGGCCATGCTATTGTGTTTTGCGTATGATCCTGATGCAAAAAAGTATATTTTCATGTGGGAAAAAGTTGCCGGTGTAGTTATGCTGGTAATGGTATTTGGATTTTTCCTCTACTTGCTTAAAATAGGTAGAAAAGAAGAAGACCATCAAAAAAAGGAGAGTTAAATGAGTAAAAGCTATTTCGACGAAACACACTGCGCTTTTGGTCACCCAAAAAGCACTTTTATGCAGTGGATGTTAACCATTGACCATAAACGTATCGGTATTATGTACGCAGTGGTAATGTTCACATTCTTTTTTGTTGCAGTTGCTGCAGCACTGACAATGAGATTTGAGTTGTTTGCTCCAGGGCAACAATATATAGAGGCGCACACTTTTAATCAGGCGTTTACCCTTCACGGGGTTATTATGGTTTTCCTGTTTATTATTCCAGGGATTCCGGCAGTATTTGGAAACATTGTAATGCCTTTGATGATCGGGGCGAAAGATGTCTCTTTCCCGCGTCTTAACTGGTTTACATTTTGGCTCTACATCGTTGGATGTATTGTTGCATTGTCTTCATTGTTTAATTTCAGTATTGCGGATGGCAGTTTGGTATTTAACTTTGCGGATACTGGCTGGACCTTTTATGCACCGTACAGTTTGAATACAGACACGAATGTTGTTACAACACTTGTTGCTGCCTTTATTCTTGGTATGGCATCTATTTTGACAGGTCTTAACTTCCTTGTTACCATTCACCGTTTACGTGCGCCTGGTATGGACTTTTTCAAAATGCCATTGTTCGTATGGGGGATTTATGCAACGGCATGGATTCAGCTTCTTGCAACACCGGTTGTTGGTATCACACTTGTTCTTGCATTGCTTGAAAAGTATTTTGGTATCGGTATTTTTGATCCGTCAAAAGGGGGAGATCCGGTTCTATTCCAACACTTGTTTTGGATTTATTCTCACCCAGCGGTTTATCTTATGATTCTTCCTGCATTTGGTATTATGTCTGAACTTATGCCTGCATTTTCACGCAGAGAGATTTTCGGCTACCGGACAATTGCTCTTTCATCGGCGTCTATTGCAGGTGTTGGTTATTTGGTATGGGGTCATCACTTGTTTACTTCAGGTATGTCGGATGTTGCTAAAACGATTTTCTCATTCCTTACTTTCTTTGTTGCTATCCCTACGGGTATCAAGTTTTATGACTGGATTGCTACGATGTACAAAGGTAAGATTGTTCTTGATACACCTATGTTATGGGCGTTGGGTACGATTATTACGTTTGCAATCGGCGGGCTTTCAGGTGTTACCATCGCGATGATCGGGTCTGATATTCACCTTCAAGACACGTATTACACGATTGCGCACTTTCACTATGCGATGTTAGGCGGTGTTGTATTCTTATTCTTTGCAGGTATCCACTATTGGTTCCCTCTTGTATTTGGAAAAATGTACTCTGAAGTACAAGCTAAATTGGCATTCGTGATTTTGTTTATCGGCTTTAACCTACTATGGTTCCCGATGTTTATCGCAGGTTACCTTGGTATGCCAAGACGTTATTTTGACTACTTGCCAGAATTTCAAATTTATCATCAAATCTCTTTTTGGGGTGCGATTCTCTTTGTTACGGGTCTTGTCTTTATGTTCTACGTATTGATTCAAGGGATCAGAAAAGGTAAACCATCGGGTGTTAATCCATGGAATGCAACAACGCTTGAATGGCATTTGCCAAGTTCACCGCCACCGTTGGAAAACCATACAAAAGTTCCATACGTTGACTTTAGACCATACGAGTATCACCATGGTCAACCGGTTGTTAAGTTTGATGAAAATATGAAAAGGATTGACTAATGGCACATGATTCTCACGATTCACACGAATATGTACCAGAAATCGCGGTTGACCGCGATGGGATAGAGCACGTAGTTCAGGGTTGGCAAGGTGATACATTTGGAGGCAAATTAGGCTTCTGGCTGTTTATGTTGACTGAGGTAATGATGTTTGGATCGATGTTTATGGTCCTTTCCTATTACTTTACATTGCATCATCAGGATTTCCTTAATGCATCTGCAGGACTTAACAGAGTTCTGGGCGGAACGAATACCGTGGTTCTTTTGGTCTCTGCATTGACAATGGGTCTTGGTTTGTTGAAAATGCGCAGCGGAGATGTCAAAGGTGCAAAATTGATGATATGGGCAACCATACTTCTTGCTTGTGTCTTTTTAGGTGTCAAAGCAGTTGAGTGGACAGCTGAGTATCATCACGGTATCTTCTTAGGTCTTGATGCTCTTCAATCAGGAAATGAGCATTCTTTACCATTTGGTCAGATTTTATTTTTCGGTATGTATTTTAGTATGACAGGTCTTCACGGAGTACATATTATTATCGGTATCGGATTGATGCTGTGGTTGCTTAAGCGTATTAACAGTGGAAAAGTAACGCCTGAACATAACATTTTACATTTTAATATCGCACTTTACTGGGATTTAGTACACCTTATCTGGGTATTTGTTTTCCCTTATTTTTATATGATAGGCGCTGGAGATATTGCTGGAGGAGTTATTCATGGTCACTAATAATCACGTAGATTATAAAGCAGAAAAAGGCGGATATTACAAAGTTCTTTTTGGACTTTTATTGCTAACTGCGATAACGTTTATTCAGCCGTCAATGTTTTTAACGAATTATACGTTTGGAATGCAAATGTTGATCGGAACGGTTAAAGCATGGATTATCCTTATGTATTATATGCACTTAAAAGGTGAAGTACTTATTGGATGGACCGTAATCTTTGCCGTATTCTTAGTTGCATTTTTCTTTGCTATTGTCATGGTCGATGTTAATTATTTTCAATTTGCTGATGTTAGTCATATAACATCGCCAGCGCAGTAAGGAGGCGGTATGTCAGTAGAAATGAATACGAGTAACGTATTAGAAGGATTTACTTCAAGTGCTGCAACTTTTTCAGCGGACATAGATCAAGCTCTATGGATAAACTTAGTTCTTTCAATAGTATTATTTTTATCAGTTGTCGCTCCAATGCTTTACTTTGCATGGAAATATCGTGCGAGCAATGTAAAAGATGAAAACATTGAAAATGTAATCCATCATACCGGATTAGAAATAACGTGGACCGTTATTCCTACATTGATGCTTGCTGTCTTTTTTTGGTATGGTTATACAACCATGCGAACGCTTCGTACAATGCCGGATGTTGAAAACAGCATTGTGGTAAAGGTCGAAGGTAGTAAATGGAAATGGAGATACGAGTATCCTGCCAATGCAAATGGTTTTGTTCACAAACTTGGTGGAGCTTTTACTAAGCCTGTGCAAGATGAGAATGGAAAAATTATCGAAAAAGGTACAATGGATATGTCCGCGCTGTATGTACCCGTTGGTACAAATATCATCCTAGAGATGAGTGCACCAATCGATGATGTTATTCACTCATTCTTTGTTCCAGCATTCCGTATGAAAGAGGATGTGGTTCCAGGTCGTCTTACAAAGCAGTGGTTTAATGCTGACAAAGTAGGCGAGTATGAAGTTGAGTGTGCTGAGTACTGCGGTACAGATCACTCATACATGTACTCTAGAATTGTTGTACTTCCAAAAGCTGAATATGATGCTTGGTTCAATAGCAATGCAGATACACCAAAAGGTAACTATGCTAAATCAGGTGATGCAGTATTGCAGCGTCATGGATGTAAAAGCTGTCACGCAGTTACAACAGATAAACTACTTGTTGGTCCTACTCTGAAAACAAGAACATTGACTAAAGAACAAGTATTAGATGTAATCAAAAATGGTCAAAACAAACTTGGTTATGATATGGGTGAAATGCCAGCTGGTTTGGCTACAGGTGCCGATGCTCAAGAGATTGCAGCTTATGTTGCTGGTGGTCTTAAAGGTACACAACCTGCTTTATTTGCAGCATGTAGTTCATGTCATGGTGAAGATGGTCAAGGTAATGCAGGTACGGCTCCAAGCCTTGTATCCTATGATACTACACTTTTACGTAATGTATTGAAACACGGTAAAAATGGTATGATCGGTACAATGCCACAGTTCCCTTATGTATCAGACGAAGAGGTTTCAGCTATTGCTGAATATCTAAACGGTACAAAATGATCAAAGACTTTATCGTTTTAACCAAATTCGTTCTCTCTTTCGCGGTGAGCCTGTCGGCTCTCTTTGCCTATATTATGGCAAAGGGCGAAATTGGAGCTGATATGTTTATTGCGACTTTTGCTGTACTTCTTGTCGCTATGGGTGTTTCAACTCTCAATCAAGTGCAAGAGTACAAAGAAGACGCATTGATGGAGCGCACAAAAAACAGACCCATCGCTTCTGGCAAATGGTCACCGCGCACGGCAATACTTATTGCAGCTGTTTTGATTATTGCTTCCCTTGTCCTTATCTATGATTTGCTCGGGATTACGGGTGTAAATTTATTTTTATTCTCATTTATATGGTATAACGCTTTTTACACTCCGTTAAAAAAGAGAAGCGCTTTGGCAGTTGTTCCGGGTGCGATATTAGGTGTAATCCCTCCGGCTATCGGATGGCTTGCAGCAGGACACTCTCTCGCTGAGCCCGAATTTTTTGCCCTTGGTTTATTTTACTTTGTATGGCAAGTACCTCACTTTTGGCTGCTTGTTATGCTTCACTATGGTGATTATGCCGGTGCAGGATACCCTACGGCGATGCGCTTGTTTGGAAAACTGAGTCTGCAGAGATTAACCTATTTTTGGTTGATGCTGACGATCATGACCGGCTATTTTATGGTCACGGTTTTTCAGCCAAACAGTACGGTTATTCTTGGATTGCTGATCTTGACGGCAATCCTTGCATTTCTAAGCAGTTTACAGCTTTTGAATAAAAATTTCGAACTCAAATCTGCACGAAAAGTTTTTATGCAGATTAACCTTGCCTTCTTGGGTACGGTTATACTTATCAGTATTGATGAGTTTTTAAAAGTCTAATATTTCAAGATAAACAGGAGCTTTGCTTCTGTTTTTTGTGAACATCATACGCCTCATTTAAACTCCTAAGGAATATCTTTTGTCTACATACCCTTTAAAAACTATTTTAGCTACTATTGCTAACTCACATGGAAAAAAACGGACTATTTTCAATCTAGGACCGATAGGGGGCATCAGCAGCTCTTTAGTGATTCTTCTGTTTATCTCTTTGCCGATTATTGAGTATGCAGTTTTATTTAATCCCACGGTCTTTAAAGCGCTTGGTATTGCACAGGCCATTGTCTTTTATATCGTATTTTTGTCCATTATTATGATTGTAATTTTTTTGACTGCATGGAAAATTAAAATGATGGTAATTAAAAAAATAACGCCGTCATGGAAAAAGTATTTTGACAACATAGATCTTAGTATGGTGTTATCATCGGGAATTACTCCGTACAGCCAGTTTTTTGACTATTATTCAAAAGGCCTAGAGAATCACCATTCTGAGGAAGCTTTACACTATTATTTGGTGGATTCTTGCAGAAAAATGGAAGAGGAGAATAAAGATTTAATAGATGCAATGAATCGTATCAGGTAAAATCAGCACATTTCAGCTTCATCACATATTTCTTGCAAAAACCTTAAAAATATCACTAAGTTATAACATGAAGTAAAAATATTAATAATTTAAGATTTATTAAATATTTGTATCGCTATCATTAGAGTGTCTAATAGCCTAGAACTGTTACATTTGTGTTAATAACGCAAATAGGCTCTTATGCTTTGAATTTTAAGGAGGTAATATATGGAAAATCGTCCATTAGAGTACGACTATACAGTTGCTAAACTGTTTATGTACAATGCTATATTTGTCGGTGTTGCTGGTATGCTTGCAGGTGTTGTGTTGGCCTGGCAAATGGCATTTCCACAATTCAACTATATCCTTGGTGTGAATTTTGCTGAATACACAAACTTTGGTCGTTTGCGTGCAATTCATACGGATAGTGTTATTTACGGATTTGTTTTAAGTGCTGTTTGGTCTTCGTGGTACTACATAGGCCAACGTGTTCTCAAAGTGTCTATGGCAGAATCAAAATTCTTGATGTTTATTGGTAAAGCCCATTTTTGGATTTACATGGCAGCATCGGTTGTTATCGTTATTGGTTTGCAATTAGGTATTACCAGTTCAAAAGAGTATTCTGAATTTGAATGGCCTATTGATGCCGGTATCGTTATTGTATGGGTTTTGTGGGGAATTAGTATGTTTGGTTTGATCGGTATTCGCCGTGAAAAAACATTGTATATCTCTATTTGGTACTTCATCGCTACTTTTTTAGCGGTTGCGATGCTTCATATTTTTAATAACGCAGAAATTCCTACTTATTTTGTAACTGGCGGGATTGGTAACTGGTATCACTCTGTCTCTATGTATGCTGGGACAAACGATGCTTTGGTTCAGTGGTGGTTTGGTCACAATGCTGTTGCATTCGTATTGACTACACCGATTATCGCTATGATTTACTACTTTTTGCCAAAAGAGTCGGGTCAAGCAATTTATTCGTATAAATTGTCTCTCCTTGCATTTTGGGGATTGATGTTTGTATACCTTTGGGCTGGCGGACACCACTTGTTGTTCTCTACGGTTCCTGACTGGATGCAAACAATGGGTTCTGTGTTCTCCGTTGTATTGATTCTCCCATCATGGGGTTCTGCGATCAATATGCTGTTGACTATGAAGGGTGAATGGCAGCAAGTTGCAGCAAGTCCGTTGATCAAGTTTATGGTCATGGCTTCTACATTCTATATGTTCTCAACATTAGAAGGTCCGATTCAAGCGATTAAATCGGTCAATGCTTTGGCTCACTTTACCGATTGGATCGTAGGTCACGTTCATGATGGTGCTCTTGGTTGGGTTGGCTTTATGGTTATTGCTGCAATGTTCCATATGGCTCCACGTATTTTCAAGCGTGAAATTTACTCACACTCGTTAATGAATACCCAATTTTGGATTCAAACTCTTGGTGTTATTTTGTACTTCACATCTATGTGGATTGCAGGTATTACACAAGGTATGATGTGGCGTGCTCATGATGAGTTCGGTAACCTAGCATACTCATTTATTGATACAGTTGCTGTATTACACCCATATTTCACGATCCGTGCGGTTGGTGGTACATTGTATCTTATAGGTATGTTTATGTTTGCGTACAATATGTACAAAACAATGACCAGTGGTCGTCGTGTTGAAGAGAGTGAACTTCAAAACGCAACGCCTATGGGCGCTTAAGAAGGAGGGGAAAATGTTTCACTGGTTAGAAAAAAACCCGTTCTTTTTTGCGGTTGCTGTTTTCGTTGTTATTGCGTTCGCAGGTCTTGTTGAGATCGTGCCAAACTTTGCTCAGGCATCACGCCCAGTTGTGGGTGCGAAGCCTTACTCAACCCTTGAGCTTACAGGGCGTCTTGTATACATCAAAAATAACTGTAATGGGTGCCATTCACAGCTTATTCGTCCGTTTAAATCGGAAACCGATCGTTATGGTCACTACTCATTGAGCGGTGAATACGCGTATGACCGTCCATTCCTTTGGGGTTCAAAACGTACTGGTCCTGATTTGATGCGTGTAGGTAATTACCGCACAACGGATTGGCATGAAAACCATATGAAAAATCCACAAGCAGTTGTTCCTGGTTCTATTATGCCGGCATACACTTGGTTGTTTGAAAATGTTGCGGATATTGATACAGCGTATGCTGAGCAATTGACGATTCAAAAATTCTTTGCGGTACCATACAACAAAGAACTTCCGATGGCAGATGGTTCAAAAACAACAGTTGCATTAGCGGACACAGTTGAAGGTGCTCGTGCATCAGCGATTGAAGAAGCGAAACTTGTTGCTGCGGATATGAAAGATCAAGATGTTAAAGATGCAGTAGCAGCGGGCAAGGTTCCTGAGATCGTTGCTCTAATTGCGTACCTTAACCGATTGAAATAAGGATTAGCGTGGATATTGCAACACTTCAAGCGTATGGCTTTTTTTTCTTTACCGTCTTTATGGTGGTGTTATTGTACTCGTACATTTATCACCTCTATAGCTCACAGAAAAAGGGGACACGTGATTATGAGAAGTATAGCAATTTAGCGCTCCATGACGAGATCACCGATCAACCGATCGAAGTGGTCTCCAAAGACGATGAGACAAAAAAGTAGGAGGCATAGATGAATAAGACAGTATTAGCTGCTATCATAGTTTTAATTGCAATGCTTGGCTTCACTTACGCGGCGGTCGAAATGGCTGGCGGAGTAGATAAGCTTATGAAAGGTGGTGACTGGGTCAATATGCTTGCCATATTGGGAGCAGTTATCCTCGTTATCGTAACAACATTTGTAGTTACAAAATATGTTCGGCAGATGCAAAATGACACTGCAACAGGTAAGCTTGCAGATGAAAGTTGGGATGGAATCGGAGAATACAAAAACGAACCTCCTTTTGGATGGGCAGTTGTGTATCTTGGTCTCATTGTTTGGGCGATTTGGTATTTTCTTGCAGGATATCCGGTCAATTCGTATTCACAAATCGGTGAGTATAATGAAGACGTAGCAGCGCACGATAAAAAATTCGAAGCGGAGTTTGCCGGTATCCTTCAAGACCCTGAGAGACTCAAAGAAATGGGTGAATCTGTATTTAATTCACAATGTGCTGCGTGCCATGGTTTGCAAGCAGATGGAATGGATGGCAAGGCAGCCAATCTAAATGAGCGTATTTCTGAAGCATCAGTTAAGCATGTCTTAATGAACGGTGCAAGCAATAACCTTTTAGGTACAAGCATGCCAATGCCGGATCGTAATGGTTTGATGAATACCAATACCAATGCATTGATCACCGATGCTGAAATCGATGCAGTGTCTAAATATGTTGCTGGCGGATTAAAAGATACTGCAGGTGCTGATGTATTTGCAGGCACCTGTGCAGCATGTCACGGGGCAGATGGCAAAGGGATGGAGATGGTTGCTCCAAATATTGCTGAAATGTCACCGGCAATGGTTGATATGGTCCTTAAGCATGGTAAAAAAGGTGCAATCGGCGCAATGCCTGCATTTAATAACCTAACTGAAGTTCAGCATAAAGCAGTTGATGCGTATGTTGCAAGCTTGAGTAAAAAGTAAGGGGCGGATGATGGAAAATCGTAGTATATTTGCACTAGACGGTATCACAGGTATGTTGATAGCGGTAGTTTTATTGCTCTCGATTGTTGGAGTTCTAACCTATTTTTCGGTAGTTACTCAAGCAGCGAATGCGAGCAATTTTTATAAAATTGAAAATGAAAAAGAGATCAAAATGTTTAGCGCTGAAAATGCCAAACATTTGGTCGATGCAAAGTAAGGAGTTTGACAATGGCAAGTATCATGGGAAAACTTATCACAGTTGCACTAATTATTTCTGCAGTGGTTACGCTGTGGACAGTTCTTACTCCTAACCACCTTTTTGTTGGTTAAGGAAGTGGTGAAAATTTCACGAGGGCTTGTGGCCCTCGCACTCCTCACCACATTATTTTCTTCTCTTCATGCGGAATTTTTATATAAAGACGACGTTGTCAAAAATCCAAATTTCACCAAGCAAATCGAAACAATAGGCGCGGAACTCAAAGCGAAGACGGGTATTTCTCTTTATTTGGTGATGGTTCGTGATTTGGAAGACAATCAATCGATTAGTGATTTTGAAAAACAAATTAGTGCAGAGACGAATGCTTCTACTGTCATTATGACGTTTGTGGAACTCAAAAAGCAAGTCGATATTTTGGCGCGCCCAGCGTCTTTATACAAAGATTTTAATAAAGCTCAAATCCTAAGCCCCAATGCGACTTTTATTGGTGCGGTGGTAAGCAGTATCATGTTTGCGCGTAGTTACGACGAAGCAAAAGAGCTTCTAACCAATAGTGGCGGAAGCATATTGCCAATATTGGGTGAGCGTGCCAAGGGTGATGATATTGTCAAAAAATATTCGGTTGGGATGTACAATGGCTATGCGGATACGGCAGAGCAAATCGCAGCCTCAAGAGGTCAAACACTGAGTACTTCGGCCGGAACGGGAAGCCAAACATTTATCGATATTTTACGTGCACTCTTTTACGGTATCATACTGTATGCCTTGGGCATGTATGTGTGGAGACGTTTTTTCAAAAAAAGAGAGCAAATATGAATATCATAAATAAAAATTCAGGGAATAAATGGCCATGGATCATAGGCATATCGATTGTAGCCGTTATTGGATTTTCCATTGCAACGATCAAAGTAGCGCTTAAAAATCCTGTTGAGATGTCTGAATACGGGATGCAAAGTTATCATACGTATGATGATAATGCCAATGAGATTATTAATGCAAAAATCGCGTTTGATCAAAACTACACGATTGCTTTTTTAACGCCGCAGCTTCTTGAAAAAAAATCTGTACTTGTGTATCAAGTACGTGATAAGTCAGGAAATGCAATTAATGATGCAAAAGTGGAGGTCGTTTTAACACGCCCGGATAGTACGCATTTTGATGTTAATCTATCCAATCCTAATGTTAGTGCAGGGACATATACTTTTAATGCAGTAGATCTTCCAAAAGTAGGTCGCTGGGATATTATGGCCAAAGTCTCCGTCGGAGATAAGCAGCGTTACTATAATCTCAAAGCCGATACCCGCAATCCCAATACCTTCGAGTTTTAACTTTTTATTTTCTAATTCTTTTAATTCCTGTTCGTGCAGGAATTTATTTCATTTTGTCATTTATTGGTCTCTCTTTGTATAGTTTTTGTATAATCAAAGAGAAAAGAATGGGATATATATGAAAAAAGAACTGATTGTCTTTCCAACGTCTCGTGCGATACGTGAAACGCTAAAAGAGCAAAGCGAAGGATTTTTGCCTACGTATAAAGGGATGGGGGAGTTTTTAGATCGCGTGGTGAAAACCATCGGTGTCATTGCCCCGGATAATGATTTACGCCTTTTGGCATTGCACGAAGCGACCCATTTTGCCAATTTCGAAAAACTGCATATCGAACGAAACTTTTTTACGTTTATCCAAAATTCTACCTATCTGTTTCGTTTTTTTGAAGAGCTGAGCGGTGAGATGGTCACGGTGGAAGCGTTGGAAGGTGCGGATACGTATGGTGAGTACGAAGAGCATATCGCAATCCTCAAGCAGCTATGGCTGGGTTACGAAACAATCGTCCAGTCGCGTGGGTGGAATGACCCCATATTTTCTAAATCGGTTATCACAATAAATGAGGGGTATGTACGGGGGTTTGAAACGATTACGGTGCATGTTGAGGGTTATTTGAGCCGCTATGAGCTCGAAGTATTGCTCTCATGTGCAAAGAGTACTCAGGTTGAGTGTATCTATCATGCGACTGCGTTCAATGAAAAAATGTCTCAACGGTTTCGAGAAATGTCTTTGGAGATAGAACCGGGGCATCGGTATCGGATTAATCTAAGCCAAGGAGAGATCGTTGAGTCCCATACAATCGATCCGCTCAATTCTATCGTATGCGAGTTATTTCATAATCGACTGACGCAAGTGGGATTTGTAAAAGCGAAAATTCATCAAATGGTAGAGGACGGACTGGCACCGGATCAAATCGTCGTGGTGGTGCCCGATGAGTCTTTTGCCAGGTATTTACGACTTTTTGATAGTGAAAATAACTTTAACTTTGCGATGGGGACATCACTTGCAGACGAGCGAGTTATTTTGGATATCGAAGCCATTGAAGGTTATATGAGCGAGCAAAGTGTCGAAAACAAAGCGCGGCTTGAGAAAGTGTCCTCAGAACTTGCTGAGTGGATTAGAGGGCATCATTATCAATCTTTTTTGTATGATGATCTAAAAACGTTATGCGGGATGATGATCGAGAGCGCTCATCGAGATGCAGTAAAAGAAATTATACGCGAAGAGTGCGAAAAATTTAAACCCATTGCAAGCGCACTTGAAACGTATGAGTTTAAATCGGCGCTTCGTATCTTTTTGAGCCGACTTAAAAGCCGTTCTATCGACGATATCGGAGGGGGAAAAATCACTGTGATGGGGTTGTTGGAGACGCGGGGAATCGTGTTTGAAGGGGTCATTGTTGTTGATTTCAACGAAGGATACGTTCCGCATCGAAGCCAAAAAGATCTTTTTTTAAACACCAAAACAAGGCGTATTGCTGATTTGCCAACGACGTATGAGCGTGAATCGTTACAAAAGCATTACTACTGGATGCTATTTCAACGCGCCCAAAAAGTAAGTATCTCCTGCGTCCAAAACAGTGAGACCATTCCATCGCGATTTTTGTTGCAGCTTGGGATTGAGATTCGTGAAGCAGAGGTGGATTACGGATCGTTGCTGTTTCCAAAAGCGGTACTGAATGTGCGCAATCATCCCCATTATGAAAGCCAATACGATTTTTGTGTACGGCCGCTGTCGGCAAGCGGATTGAAAAGTTTTTTGACCTGCAAGCGGCAGTTTTACTACAAACATATTGCAAAAATAAAAGAGCATGAGCAGCCTCAGGATCTCAGCCGTGAACGGGAAATCGGAAACACCCTTCACAACGCGATGGAAAAAATATATGCATCATGCGATCACTACGAATCGGTTGATGAAATCAAAGAGGCGCTGAGCAAGGTTTTGGCGGGTGATGAAAAAAGCGATTCGATGGAACGTTATGCAAAAGCGCTATGGATTGAAAAGCTGGCACCGTTTTATGAAAATGAAATAGCGAGATTTGCGCAAGGGAACCGTGTACTTTATCATGAAAAGAGTGGTGAAAAAATGGTTGAGGGGATTGTCCTTGCGGGAAGGATGGACCGCATCGACGCAACATTGGACGGGCTGGAAGTGCTGGACTATAAAACGGGAAGTTTTGCCGATACAGCGCGTGAACCTAAAGAGGAAGATGTAGATTATCAGATCTCTGTTTATGCGCTGCTTTGCGAAGAGTTTGGAGTACTCAGCCGTTGCGGGTATTATGATTTAAAGACAGGAAAAATTTTGTATGAGCAGTTTTTGGAATTAAAAATCGCAAAATTAAAAGAGATATTAAAAGCGATGGCAATCCAAAAAATGTGGGTTTGGGATATGACAGAAGAGGTTAAACATTGCCGATATTGCCCCTACGCGCTGTTGTGTCAAAGGGAGCTTTAGATGAGTCATTTTGAACCTTTTTTAGCGTATGAAGCGAGTGCCGGGAGCGGTAAAACCTTTAACCTTGTGGTTCGTTATTTGAGTCTTTTGTTTATGGGGGAGGAATCCGAGTCGATTGTTGCTTTGACGTTTACGAATAAGGCTGCCAATGAGATGCGAGAGCGGGTCATTGAGACGCTTAGGAGTCTGGAAAAACGGGGAGAGCTTGCCGAAATCATCAAAGTAAGCGGTTTAAGTGAAATGGAAATATTGGCCTCTCGAAATAGCATATTGTGGAAGTTGCTGCGTTCTGAAATAAAAATATTTACGATTGATACTTTTTTTGGGATGATTTTACGAAAATTTGCCCTTAATGCAGGGATTATGCCCACCTTTAGTGCTTCCATCGGCCATCACGAAGTGAAATTTTTAAAACGATTTTTACATGAAATTGAAATTTCAGGTGAGATGGAGGAACTTATACGTCTTTCGATGTTGAGTACCAAACGGTTGGATGATATTTTTACGCTTCTGGGATCACTGTATGCAAAACATAAAGAGTTAAGTCCGGAAGTTTTTCCTAAAGTCACGCAAACATCGGATCCCATGAAGCGGGCGATGGAGCTCGCACGCGAATTGTCAGCACTGGTGTGCACTAAAGTTCTAAGTGACCGAGCCCGTAAAACGATGGATATTGAAAATTATGATGATCTTTTGAAGAAGAGCTGGGTTTTTAGGCCAAGTTTGGAGTATTGGGATTTTAAAAAGATTTACGAACCCGAAATGGATCGATTGCTGTTTGGGATCCAAGAGGCGATAAAACTTCAGATGCAAATGCGTGAAAGTCAATTTTTGTGTGCATTGGAGCGAATTTTAAAGATTTACATCAAAAGCAGACAGGCGTTAATCATCCAAAATAACGAACTCACTTTTGATGATATCACATTGATGGTGCATGATTTGTTGCGGGGAAAACTGGAGAGCGAATTTCTCTATTTTAGATTGGATTCATTTATGAAACATCTTCTTCTCGATGAGTTTCAAGATACGAGCGTGATCCAGTTTGATATTTTGCGGCCGCTGATTGAGGAGATCGCTTCGGGCATTGGAGTGAACGAGGGGGGGAGTTTTTTCTTTGTAGGAGATGTAAAACAGTCAATTTATCGTTTCAGAGGAGGTGTGAGCGAGCTTTTTTATCAAGTAGCGGATCATTTTGATGTTCAAGTGAAGCCTCTTGAAGTGAATTATCGATCACGAGCTCAGGTGGTAGAGTTTGTCAATCGCATTTTTGAGGGAACAATGGAGCGTTATATCCCTCAAGCCTCCGTCCAAGCGGGTGGATATGTGGAGGTATGTTTCAGCGATGAGCCTCTTAAGGAGGTGCTTGAACAAGTCAATGCTCTTATTTTTCTAGGAATAAGAGAAGATGCTATCGCCGTTTTGTGCGCTACGAATTCCGATGCTACCGCGCTGCAAGAGATGCTGGAAATTAACACGATTAATGTGGTGAGTGAAGCAACTTCGCGGCTTATCCATCAGCGCAGTGTTGCGGCTCTTATTGAGTATCTTCGATATTGTTATTTTGGTGCGGAAATCTATGCTCATAATTGTGCAGCGCTATTGGGGATAGAGGTGGCTTTGGTGAATCGATGCGGGATTGTGGATCTTCAAGCCCAATCCATCGAATTTATTATTGAGCACTCTATCGGTGACAAGAGTGCCATGTTGTTTATTGAAAAGATGAGCCAATATCCTGATATTGAGGCTTTTGTTTTTGAGATTGAGAGACTCGATGCCTCTGCACCGCAAAGCGAACAGCACGGTGTTAGGATTATGACGGTCCATAAATCCAAAGGGCTGGAATTTGAGCATGTTATTGTGATGGATCGTTTGGGGGTGATGAAAAGCAGAAGCGATACATTTGTGTATGACTATGACGGGATAGCCCTCAAACGGCTTTTTATCCGTACCAAAGGGCGAGAAGAGCTTGATTCGGAGTATAAAAGAGCGCTGGATAAAGAGGCAACTCTTTCACAGCAAGATCAGATGAATGCGTTGTATGTTGCTTTAACCCGAAGCATCCAGTCGCTTTGCATCGTGGCAAAACCAAAATCATCCTGGTTTGAGCCGCTGAATCTAGCTTCGGGGCATTGGGGGGAGAAACGATTTGACGCTTGCAAAGTTTCACCACCAAAACACTTAAGCACGATTGAATATATCCCTGTTTTCTATGGAAAACAGCGGGAGGAGACGAAAAGCGAAGAGATACCAGAAGTGCATGATTATGAAGCGATTCAATACGGGTTAGCGCTACATTATGCCCTGGAAATGGTGGGGGAGTTTGAAGAACATTGTATCTCAGATGCATTGGAATCGGTCAGAAAACGGTATGGAATGAGCATCGGCGAAGAGAAAATGAAAAGTATAGAAGCGTCATTGTATGCAGTTATAAGAGATGAAAATTTTAGATCTTACACCCGAGGTGTGGTGTATAAAGAGCAATCTTTTTTGTATCAAGGACAAATGCGAATCATTGATTTATTGATCGAGCATAAGGATGGGCCTTGGATTGTCATCGATTATAAAAGCGGTGAAGAGAAGTGTCAAAAGCATGAGGAACAAGTTCGTAACTATATGAATGCCGTGCAGGCTTTGATGGGTGGTGAAGTGAGCGGATATCTGTGCTATGTGGGATTTGATAAATGTGATTGGTACAAAGTGGAGGTTTTTTAGTGCTTATAGAAAACTTAATTTAAGCAGACTGTAAGTTTAAAAGGGTACAATTTCGCCACTATTTATTAAAGACTTGAAAAGGAGGCTCACGATGAAATTTACTAAAATTGCAACACCTGAGCAAATCGACCGTAAATGGGTTTTGATCGACGCTGAGGGGAAAACATTTGGTCGTTTAATGACAGATGTTGCTGCTCGTCTTCGCGGAAAAGATAAACCTTATTTTACTCCAAACATTGACTGTGGTGACTTCGTAGTTATCGTTAACGCATCTAAAATCGTAATTAACGGTGGCGGAAAATTGGCAAACAAAGAGTACCACACTCACAGCGGTTACTTCGGTAGCGTTAAAAGTGTAAAAATGACAGAGCTTTTGGCAACAAACCCAGAAAAACTCTTCAAGCTTGCAGCTCGCGGTATGCTTCCTAAGACAAAATTGGGTCGCGCGATGTTGAAAAAACTAAAAGTCTATGCAGATGCTGAGCATCCTCACTCTGCACAGATCGCTAAGTAAGGATAAACAATGGCAAAAACTTATGCAACTGGCAGAAGAAAAACGTCTATCGCTAAAGTATGGTTGACTCCAGGAACAGGTAAGATTACTGTTAACGGTCTTTCACTTGACGCATGGCTTGGTGGTCTTGAAGCGAAAAAATTGCGTGTAACGCAACCTCTTTCACTTACAAAACAAGACACATCGGTTGATATCAACGCAACTACAACCGGTGGAGGGTTTTCAGGTCAATCTGACGCACTTCGTCATGGTATTTCTCGTGCACTTTGTACGTTTAATCCAGAGTTCCGTCCGGTTCTTAAGCCGTATGGTATGTTGACTCGTGACTCACGTATCGTTGAGCGTAAGAAGCCAGGTCTTCGTAAAGCACGTCGTTCACCTCAATTCTCTAAGCGTTAATCGTTACAACTGTCATTCCCGCGAAGGCGGGAATCCATCTCTTTCTCTCTTCTTACTTTCTTCATACGAAACAATTTCTATATTATCCAGCACTTTTACAAACTTTACCTTTAGATACCTGATACAATTTCTTGTTGTACAAATCATTCATTATTTTTACAAAAGCCAATGCGTCTTTTTCCAGCTCAACATCATGCGGTATGCTTTTAAGATGCTCGTTTTCGTAGGAAAAGGTCAATGGCTCTTTGTTGGGTTGGACAATAGCCACTTTAATCCCAACACGCAACGCGAACGTATCGTTGAACATCATAAGGGCCATCTCTTGTTTTTTGTCACTGTATATGGAGTGTCCTAAGACGGGATAGGTAAAATCAGCGCCCATCAGATCAAGTGCCGTAGCAAGAACATCAGGTTGGGTGGCAAGACGTTCAAACTTTTGTGGCTTAAGCCCGTCTGCGATGATAAGGGCGGGAATATGAAACATATTGACGGGGACGAGATCATCTCCATAGACGCGAACGTTGTGATCGGCAACGACAACAAAAACGGTATTTTTATAATAGGGCTCTTTTTTTGCAAGTTCAAATAAACGTCTGATGGCAAAATCAGCATATTTAACGGCATTTTCAACACTTTGGCGTGGTTTATCTTTGATAAAATCGATTTTTCCATCCGGAAGCTCAAAGGGGGAGTGATTGGAGGATGAGAATATGACACTGACGAATTTTTCTCCTTTGGCGGTATGTTCTTTGAATTTTTCGTGGGCTTTGATGACCAAATCTTCATCGCTAACACCCCATGTGCTGACGAAACTGGGGTTTTTGTAATCTGTTTGTTCGATTACTTCATCAAAGCCATTACCCATATACCAACTGCGCATGTTGTCAAATCGTCCCTCTCCGCCATAGATAAAACTTGATTTGTACCCAAGCGGTTTAAGCAGTGATGCGACCGTGAAAAAATCGCTTTGAGATTTATTTCGCTTTATAACCCCCTCACCTGCAATAGGGAGCCATCCTGATGTCATGGCAGCCAATCCGCGAATTGACCTTGTTCCGTTGCTAAAGAGATTGGTGAAAGCCAATCCTTCGTGAGAGAGTTTTTCAAGATTGGGTGTGATGTTCGCGTCACCCCCGCTGAATCCGACGAACTGGCTTCCCAGAGATTCTTCAATTAAGATGACCAAGTTTTTTGGCTGTGAGGAATGAAAGTGGGTGGGCTCTTGGCGATTGAACGGCAGCTCACTTCCAAGTGGAATATTAAGACGCTTGGAAACACGCCCGTACGCTTCGGTTAAATTGATTTTTCCATAACTTTGGGTGAGTTTATCGGATTCCTTATTGTAGCTATAGTACGCGTATCCGACACTGTAAAGGGAATTTTTGGCGATTTCATTGGCCATACGGTTACAGCTATAAAGGGCATCGGAAATGTTGGCGGGACGATGGCCCAAAGAGGAGCGAATTCCAATAAAAATCAATGCGGCTATGGGGATCAAAAGAACCATACGCTTCCATAGCGGAGTTCGCAAAGCCTCTTGCAATCTAAGGGGTGAATAACGTACGAATATCCAGGCCGTAACAATCAGCATCGATAAAGCGACCAAGAGTTGGATCGGATACTCTTTGAGAATCATTGAGAATACCTCTTTGGGATATTTGAGATATTCGATAAAAAGATAGTTGGGACGGACATCGTATTGGGCGATAAAAGGAAAAGTGGCATTTTCAATGTACAAAGCGATGAGAAGGAATATCAATATATAGCCATTAAGCACACGAGCGGCAATGGAAGCAAAATATTGGGGTGTCAGCGAGAGTGTTAGTGCGGGAATAATAAGTATCATCGAAGCGGTCATGGTATCGAGCTTGAGCCCATAGATAAACGACAACAGCGATTGAGCCAGTGTCATATCGGCCAAGCGGTCAATGTAGAGGATATAAAGCCCCAATCTCCCAAGGAAAAAGAGGAGAATAAAAAAAAGATATATTTTGAAAAGCTCTTTAAAAAGTTTCATACAGGAATTCCTTGTAAATTAAGTATACGATTATGGCATAAGTAGAGATAATACAGAATTGGTGTTTAGTTAATCCGATTATCGATATAATTCACACATTATTTAGAGCCGGAGCATTAAGTGTCTTTACTTTTTTCAAAACCCCTACACCCTCGAACCCTCGTATTATGGATTTCACTTTTTTTAGTTCTTTTTGCAAATGGGGCATTTTTTAATCATGTGGTCCAGGTTTATCCACTGACATTCAGCTCTGCCCCTGTGATTGCATCGTTAGGGGTGGTGTTGATGTCGGCAATGGTGATCATTTTTACCCTCTTTAGTTCACGCTATATTTTAAAACCTTTTTTGATCGTTGTTTTATTGCTCTCGTCGTTGACAGCCTATTTTATGAGTACGTATGACATCATTGTAGATACTCATATGATTCAAAATATTTTGGAAACCGACATCCATGAATCGGCTGATTTGTTCAGTATTAAGCAGATTCTCTATTTTCTTATTTTGGGTGTTTTTCCTTCAATCGCGGTATACCGTGTCAAAATCAAACCGTTAACGATCAAGCGATCGGTCATAGAAGGGGCCCAAAGCATTGGAATTGCTTTAGCAATTAGTGCTGTTATTATTTTCGGATTTAGTAAATTTTACACCTCTTTTTTCAGAGAACACAAGCCGCTGCGTATGTATACGAATCCGACCTTTTATCTGTACTCGATTGGGCAATATGTAAAACAATCATTTTCTCATGAACTTACAGGGGTTAAGAGCATTGGGCAAGATGCACGCGTGAGCAACAATGGGGGAGATCGTAAGCTGATTATTCTTGTTGTCGGGGAGGCGGTTCGAGCGGATCATTTTGGCCTCAACGGCTATGCTCGTCAGACAACACCGCTCCTTCAAAAAGAAGATGTGATTAATTTCCCTAACTTTACCTCCAGCGGTACGGAAACAGCGGTTTCGGTACCGTGCATGTTTTCGTGCTACGGACGTGAAGCGTATGACAAAGACATTGCCCAGCATACGGAAAACGTACTGGATGTTTTAGGGCATGCAGGCGCCAATATTTTGTGGCGGGATAACAATTCCGATTCAAAAGGGGTAGCCGTTCGTCTCACCTATGAAGATTATAAAACTTCCGATAAAAATACGATGTGTGAGGATGGTGAGTGTCGAGATGAGGGTATGTTAGTAGGCTTGCAGGAGTACATCAATACTCATCCAAAAGGGGATATTGTTATCGTTTTGCATCAGATGGGGAATCATGGTCCGGCGTATTATAAGCGTTATCCTAAAGCGTTCGAAAAATACACACCGGTATGCAAAACCAACCAGCTCGAAGAGTGCAGTCAGGCCGAGATTACCAATG
Organism: Campylobacterales bacterium; assembly: GCA_038329855.1. Classification (GTDB taxonomy): domain Bacteria; phylum Campylobacterota; class Campylobacteria; order Campylobacterales; family Sulfurimonadaceae; genus Sulfuricurvum. Next base: position 39,045 of record JBBQNL010000003.1, on the reverse strand, counting down.
CGTATGATAATACCATTATGTATACAGACTATTTTCTCTCCAAGGTGATCGGTCTGCTAAAAGGCAATGATGAGAAGTTTAAAACGGCGATGTTTTACCTCAGTGACCATGGGGAATCGTTGGGTGAAAATGGGCTGTATCTGCATGGATTTCCGTATGCGATTGCCCCCGATGCCCAAAAACATGTTCCTGCCGTTATGTGGTTTGGAAAACAGTATGAAATCAATAAAAAGATCTTAAAGTCTCGTGCCGCACAGCCCTATACCCATGATGCTTTGTTTCACACTCTGTTGGGATTTGTAGAAGTGAACAGTTCTGTCTATCGCTCTGAGCTTGATATTCTTCATGACGCCCGCTAAACAGCTTTGGGTAACGGCCGTCGTATTAGTCGCTGCAGTCCTTTTTTTTGGACTCAGCGGGGTTGATGTTTGGGTCCAAAGACATTTTTACAATCCTGCGACCCATCAATGGATCGTTGACACGAATAACGAAGTCCTCAAATTTATTTTTTATGACGGTATTAAACGTCTGTTGATTATTGTCGCTGTTCTTTTTCTGTTGGTATTGATAATCGGATGGAAGAGAGAGTGGATGAGGTTGTATCGACGAGGTTTGGTGATTGTAGTTTTATCTTCTATTTTTGTTCCACTTGTCGTGGGCAGTTTAAAAGATATCAGCAATATGCCGTGTCCCAAAAGTCTCGATATTTTTGGGGGCACCTATCCCCATACGTGCGTTTGGGAACCCTACAATGCCAAAGATTGCCATCTGGAAAAACAAAAATGTTGGCCGGCAGGGCATGCCAGTGGAGGGTTTGCCCTTTTATCGTTGATTTTTTTGTTTCATCGCCGAAAAAATAAAATTGCCGCAGCTTGCACAGCAATGACGATCGGATGGAGTATGGGAAGCTATAAAATGCTTATCGGCGATCATTTTTTAAGCCATACGGTTATTACCATGATCTTAGCGTGGCTAGTCATTTTGTTGATTGCTAAGGGTTTGGATTGGGTAATAAAGAAGAAAATAAAGGCTGCTAACGTATAATAGCCAAAAAAAAGGGCCCTTATGAACAAATTTTTTTTAGCTGTCAGTGCAGCAACGCTTTTATTTAGCACAACCATCTATGCACAAGAGCAGCAGGAGGGGAATCATACTGCAGCCCATCAATCTCACTGGGATTACGATACGCATGGACCGGCATGTTGGGGTGGATTTGCACAGGAGTGCCAAAAAGGTCATTTGCAATCTCCGATCAATATCGAAAGTCATAAAAGTATCCCACTAAAAGGTTCTTTGGCCTTAAAAATGAATGAAGATGTACATACGACTGCCGATGTGGTTGATAATGGGCATGCCATTCAGGTGAATGTAAAAAATGGAGGAAAACTGATTCTTGACGGTCAGGAGTACACCCTTGTACAATTTCACTTTCACGGACACAGTGAACATACAATCGATGGAAAACAATACGCTCTTGAGGGGCATTTGGTGCATAAAAGTGCGGATGGACATCTGGCTGTAGTAGGAGTTATGTTTAATGAGGGGAAAAATAATCCGGTATTGGATAATGTTTTAGGGGGAATCGGAAGAACGATCCGTATCGATCCTCAGGATTTATTGCCTCAAGATAAAAAGCATTACTACCATTATATTGGTTCATTGACAACACCTCCGTGTACCGAAGGGGTTCAGTGGTATGTGTTAAAAGTACCGATGACAGCCTCAAAAGATCAAATTGCGGACATGCGAGCGTATTATGATCACAATTATCGCCCTGTCCAACCAGCAACTTCCATAAAACTTGAATCGAAATAAATGCTATAATCTCTCCCAAAAAATGGGTTGAGATTGAAACTACTTTTTCTTTTACTTCAAAGTGTCTGGTTGATCTCTTCGACACTTCATCTGAGCGCTTCTTCCAACCCTGCGCGTCTTAATCCTCTCATCGCCACCGATTCTGCCAGCGGCGAGATTGCCGGTTTTATTTTTAACGCTCTCGTCAAATACGATGAGACAGGTCAAAATGTGATTGGGGATTTGGCGCAGTCGTACAAGCGTATTTCTCCTACAGAAATTGAATTTTACCTTCGTCGTGGGGTGAAATGGCATGATGGAAAGCCTTTTAGTGCCGAAGATGTTGTTTTTACCTACAAACTTATTACCTCTTCGAAAGTGATGAGCCCATATGCAACAGATTTTCGTGTGGTCAAAGAGGTGCGTGCTGTGGATGCCCATACGGTTCGTGTCACCTACATAAAGCCATATTTTAAAGCGCTAGAGATTTGGATGATGGGGATTGTTCCGCGCCATATTCTCGAAAAAGAAAAAGATATTATGGGCAGTTCATTCAATACTCATCCCATCGGAACAGGTCCATATATCCTCAAAAAACTTGAGTTTTCCAAGCAAATTGAGTTGGAAGCCAATCCTCACTATTTTGAACATCGTCCTAAAATCGAGACGATTGTTTTTCACGTAATCGCAGACCCGATGACACGATTTTTGATGCTTAAAAATGGTGAGATCGATGTGGGGGATCTGGAACCAATGCAAGTGGAACGTCAGCTGGACAACAATTTTCATAAAAAGTTTAAACAGTTAGAGTTACCTTCACACAGTTATACCTACTTGGGATTCAATTTACGTCTTAAAAAATTTCAAGATTCACGAGTCCGTGAAGCACTGTCTCTTGCCATCGATCGGCAAGAGCTTGTCGATATTTTGTTTCTCAATCATGGACGTGTCTGTACCGGCCCTTTTTTACCGGGAAGCAAAGGATTTAACGCTGCGGTCAAAGCACCAAAACAAGATTTGATTCGTGCCCGTGCCCTTTTAAAAGCGGCAGGATACAATGCGGCCCATCCTTTGATCTTTGAAATCGCAACCTCCAATTCCAATGCCATTCGTCCCTATGCCGCAGAGATATTGCAGCGTCAATTGCTACAAGTAGGGGTCAAGATAACACTCAAGGTGATGGAGTGGCAGGCCTTCTTAAATACCGTGGTGATGCCCAAAAAATTTGATGCCGTATTGCTGGGGTGGGGATTGTCTCTGACTCCGGACCCGTATATGATTTGGCACAGCGATGGGGATGTTCCGGGGGGGTTTAATATGATTGGATACCACTCCAAGCGTACCGACGGATTAATCGAAAAGATGGAAAATTCGACCGAGCCTGAAAAAACGGCAGCCCTCCAGCGGGATATTTTCGCTTCCATTGTACAAGACAATCCGTACCTCTTTTTAGTGATTCCCAATTCGATCAATGTTTACAACCGCAACATTACAGGGATAAAACCAAGTATAAATGGGATTTGGGAAGATTATATAAACTGGGAGAAAAAGTGAAAAAGATAATATTATTTGATTTAGATGGGACATTGATTGATTCTACAGAAGCTATTTTGGAGAGTTTTTACCACGCTCTAAAGACGCATGGCGAGATTAAAAATGTCACCAATGAAATGATTACATCGCAAATTGGTCATCCGTTGCAGACCATGTTTGCAGGAGTGGGAGTGGTGAATGAAAACATTGATGCGCATGTTGCCACGTATAAACTGTATTATCGTGAAATCTCTAGAGCTAAGACTTTTATGCTGCCCAATGCGATCGAAGCAATTGAAGAAGCATCAAAATTTGCGCGTTTAGGAATAGTGACGACCAAAACAGGTCATTATTCGAGAGAACTGATGGAGCATTTTGGCGTGATGGACTATTTTGAGGTGTTGATCGGATTTGAGAATGTTGCCAACCCAAAACCCCATCCTGAGCCGATTTTAACGGCATTAACTCAGATGGGAGCCGGTAAAGAGAATGTTTGGATGATCGGGGATACGCGGCTTGACCTCGAAGCATCGGTGCGTGCAGGGATAAGTGCTGTGGGAGTGTTGAGCGGATATGATAACTTAAAACAATTATCCACATTTGATTTTATTATAAAAAATGATGCGCTTGAAGCGGTGAAAACGATTGCTAAAGAGCTCTAAAGTAACATATAGTCAAGGGTTTTAAATCTATCTAAAGTGAAAAGCTACATTTAAGAGCAAGTTACCTAAAATACAACAATTGATAAACTTAAGTCATAGGGAGAAGCCATGCTCGAAATTCGATGGCATAGTCGCGCCGGTCAAGGTGCTGTTACGGGTGCAAAAGGTTTAGCGGATGTTGTATCCACAACAGGGAAACATGTTCAGGCATTTGCATTTTATGGTTCAGCCAAACGTGGTGCTGCCATGACGGCGTATAATCGTGTTGATGATAAAGTTATCATGAATCATGAAAAATTTATGGCTCCGGATTATGTTTTAGTAATCGATCCAGCGTTGGTTTATGTTGCTGATTTTACGGCATTTGAAAAGCCCAGTACGGTTTACATAATCACCACTCATTTAAGTACTGAAGAACTTGTTGCCACTCAGCCAAAATTGGAAGGTAAAAAAGTATTCACCGTTGATTGTATTAAAATTTCGCAAGAGACAATCGGAAAAGCGATCCCCAATACACCAATGCTCGGCGCATTGATGAAGGTTTCGGGTATGTATGAGATGGATTTTTTCAAAGAGAACATGATTCGCGTATTGAAGAAATTGCCTCAAAAAATCATTGATGCCAACATGATCGCGATTCAACGCGCTTATGATGAAGTAAAATAAGGAGCCTTGGATGGAAAAAGCAGGATGGGACGGGTTTGAAATCGGGGCAATGCTTCGCACGTTTGATGGAGCGATACAAAATATTGCAACAACATTGCCCGAAGACAGAGCATATTCACAATCGAGTTCGTTCACCGCGAGTGTAGCGGATTGGCGGATTGAAAAGCCTTTGTTTAACAAAGATTATTGTATTGATTGCCAGTTTTGCTGGATTTATTGTCCCGATATGTCCATTATCGCACGCGATAAAAAGATGGTCGGAATTGATTTTGATCACTGTAAAGGGTGCGGAATTTGTGTGGAAGTTTGTCCAACCAATCCAAAATCGTTATTGATGTTCCCAGAACAGCAAGACGAAGATATTGCATTAGAGCAATGGCCTAAAAAAGAGAAAAAAGAAAAAGAAGATGAAGTAGGGGAAGAATAATGGCTGATACTATGGAACTACGAGACATTGAAGTCTGGGATGGAAATATGGCGGCGAGCCAGGCTCTGCGTCAAGTACAAGTGGATGTTGTAGCGGCATATCCGATTACTCCATCGACTCCTATCGTTGAAAATTATGGAAATTTTACGGCAAACGGCTATGTAGACGGTGAGTTTGTTATGGTTGAATCCGAGCACGCGGCTATGTCGGGATGTATCGGTGCTGCAGCTGCAGGCGGTCGTGTTGCAACGGCAACAAGCTCACAAGGTTTTGCTTTGATGGTTGAGACATTGTATTCCGCTTCTGGTATGCGTTTACCGATTATCCTCAATGTTGTTAACCGTGCAATCGGTGCGCCATTGAATGTTAATGGTGACCACTCCGATATGTATTTGGGGCGCGATAGCGGTTGGATTCAGTTTGACGCATATTGTCCTCAAGATGCTTATGATTTGAACTTCATTGCATTTAAAGTAGCGGAAGATCACGATGTTCGCCTGCCTGCAATGGTTCACCAAGATGGATTTATGACGTCTCATACGGCGCAAGGTGTTAAAACGATGACGGATGAAGAAGGGTTCGCATTTGTTGGTGAATTTCAACCGATGAATGATATGCTTGACCTTGATCATCCGGTTACTCACGGGGTTCAAACGGAAGAAGATTGGCACTTTGAGCACAAAGCACGTCAACAGCATGCTCTGATGACAGTGGCATTGCCAAAAATTCAAGAAGCGTTCGACGCATTCGAGAAATACACAGGACGTAAATACAATCTTGTTGAAGCGTACAAAGTAGATGATGCGGATATGGTTGTTATTTGTATGGGAACCTCGGTTGAAACCTCTATGGAAGTTGTTGATGAGTTACGTGCCAAAGGGATGAAAGTCGGTGTTGTCGGAATTCGTGTTTTCCGTCCATGGCCGCTGGAGCAGCTTGCAGAAGTTCTCAAAAATGTCAAAGCAATCGGGGCATTGGATCGTTCAAGTCCTCACGGAACCGTGGGAATGCTTTACAATGAAATCGCTGGAACATTGTTCAATACCGATACAAAAGCAGTTTTGACAAACTATATTTATGGTTTGGGCGGACGTGATTTGACCAAAGCACATTTGGTAGGGATTTTCAATGATTTGAAAGCAAATATGGATGCGGGTAAACCCACAACGCCATTGCAACAGTACATCGGTCTTCGCGGGCCGAAGCTCTCGTTTTTTTAAGGAGTCAACGTGTCAGAAATTAAAAAAATTAAAAACCTAAAAGAATTTTCAACCTCTGCAGACCGTTTTGAAGGGGCAAATCTTCTTTGTCCTGGATGTGCTCACTCGATTATTGTCCGTGAAGTTTTAAATGCTACCAATGATGATTTGATCCTTGCAGCGTCTACAGGATGTCTGGAAGTATGTACAGCTGTTTATCCGTATACGTCATGGGATGCTTCATGGATCCACATCGGTTTCGAAAATGGTTCAACAGCCGTTGCAGGTGCGGAAGCGATGTACAAAGCGCTTAAAAACAAAGGCCGTTTAAAGCAGCCTGATCGTAAGCCTAAGTTTGTCGCTTTTGGCGGAGACGGTGCGACGTACGATATCGGATTCCAATGGATTTCGGGTTGTTTTGAACGCGGACATGACATGATGTATGTATGTTTGGACAATGAAGTGTATGCAAATACAGGCGGTCAGCGTTCTTCTTCAACACCAATCGGTTCGTCTACGACAACAGCTCCTGCTGGTCGAACAAGCTACGGTGAGAAGAAAAATAAAAAAGACATGCTCTCTATTATGGCAGCACATGGCGCTCCGTATGTAGCTCAAGTTTCTCCAAGTAAATGGAAAGACATGGTCGCAAAAATCCAAAAAGGTTTTGCAGCTGAGGGCCCAGTTTTCATTAATGCAATTTCTCCGTGTACGACTGAGTGGAAATTTGCACCGGAAGATACAATTGCGATTACCGATCTAGCAACGGATTCATTGGTTTTCCCATTGTATGAGATCATTAACGGTACAGAGTTGAATATTACCTATCGTCCAAAAAATATCATTCCTGTTCGTGATTACCTTGGTGCACAAGGGCGTTTTAAACACCTTTTCACTAAGCAATATGAACACATTATCGTTGAATGGCAAGACCGTATCGACAAACAGTGGGATTATCTACAGCGTCGTGAAGAAGCTCGCGTTTAATATTTCTTTTGATCCCCTTTTTGGGGTTCGCTTACCTTTTTTTCTCTATTTTCATTTTTACCGCTAATACTTCACTAACCCTTTCTTGTTATTCTACTGCTATCGAATGAATCTTTCGTTCTTTTCATGATTTTTTCATTTAGAGCAGATATCATATTTTAATGTAAAAAACAAAGGGGATCGAATGGGTAAAAAAATTCTAATCGCATTATTAGCCGCAATGGCTTTTGGTAGCTCACTCTCAGCGGCTACGGTTAAACTTACAACAGCACAAAAAGCATCGTTATTGTTTATGTATCAGGAAGAAAAAGTCGCACGGGATGTTTATATTACATTGGGTAAGAAATATCCTACTGCAACAACATTTTCAAGCATACAGTTGTCTGAGCAAACACACATGGATACCGTAGAAACATTATGCATCAAGTACGCCGTAGATATTTCCAAAGTCGATGAAACAAAAGTGGGGGTATTTATTTTACCGGAACTGCAAAGCTTGTATAATACTCTTATTGTTCAGGGTGCGGTATCGTTGCTAGAAGCACAAAAAGTGGGTGTCGCGATTGAACAGAAGGATATCATTGATATTCTTGCAGCTGAAGTGGGTATGCCAAGCGATGTTGTAACAAAGTTTGAAAGTCTGCGTGCAGGATCATACAGCCATTTGGACGCATTTAACAAAGCCGTTGCTGCTATAAAATAAATAACTCTTCTTGCAGTGCCGATACGGCGCTGCTAAAATCTTTCTCTTCTCAGTCATAGAAAATCATTGTGCTGCAATACCTTCGCTTATTCAAGAGGTTCATACCTGTTCCGCTAATACTTCGCTAATGCATTTTTGTTATTCTGCTGGTATGAAATGAATATCGAATCAATTTCATGGTTTTAGATGGATGTTCAGCTTTGGTGCTGTGGTGGTACAATTATAAAAGGAATTAAAATGTTTAAGAAGATGGTTTTAGGAGTGTTAGTGGTAATGGCGGTTGGTGGATCCCTTTTTGCGGCTCCAGTTAAACTTACAGTGGCTCAAAAAGCGTCGTTATTGTTTATGTATCAAGAAGAGAAAGTGGCCCGGGATGTGTATACTACCTTGGGAAATAAATATCCAACGGCAACGACGTTTTCGAATATAAAATTATCAGAGCAAACCCATATGGATTCTGTCAAAAAGTTATGTATTAAATACGGCGTTAATATTTCTAACATCAACGAATCGCAAGCAGGTGTGTTTGTTTTGCCGGAACTTCAAAGTATGTATAATACCCTTACAGTGCAAGGAGCACTCTCTTTACTTGAAGGGCAGAAAGTTGGTGTAGCGATTGAAGAAAGAGATATTAAAGATCTTCTTACAGCCCAAGTTGGAATGCCTAGTGATGTGGTAAAAGTATTTGAAAACCTTCGTTCGGGTTCATACAATCATTTGAATGCATTCAACAAAGCAGTTGCTGCAATAAAATAAAGCTTTCCTCAAGCAGTACCTGATAAATGGGTACTGCAAAAATACCTTTTTCTTCTCAATCTCGCTACAATAACTCTACATAATTACTAAATAAAAGAAAATCAACTATGTACCGTATGACATATAACAATCGAGGTGTTAAGGGATGTTCTGCACGCGGTATAGCAACACGTGAGACAGTTCAAGAGCTCTTAGACCTCGCTGAGGCCTTAAAAGAAACGATTTGCAATATTGAGATAAAGCCGATTGATCCGAATAATAATAGACCGATGAAAATCAATGAGAATATGAAAGAAGAGAAGTGATGCAATATTTTTTAGTGATCGATGCAGGAACCGGGAGTATTCGCTCGATTATTTTTGATACATTGGGAAATCAATGTGCGATTGCCCAATACGAATGGGATCATATCGCGCAAGAAGGAGTTCCTGGATCCATGGGATTTGATTTCATCGGAGGTTGGGAGCTTGCAAAAAAATGTATTAAAGAGAGCATTGCAAAAGCTGGAGTCAATGGTAAAGAGATTATTTCCGTTTCGGCCTCTAGTATGCGTGAGGGAATAGTCGTCTATGATAAGGACAAAAATGAGCTGTGGGGAGTGGCAAACGTCGATTCACGTGCAGGCCGTGAAGTCACTCAATTAAAGCACCAAGATCCGCAAATGGAGCGAGAATTTTACCAATCTAGCGGCCAAACTTTTGCGCTTTCTGCTGCTCCGCGTCTTTTGTGGCTTAAAAATAATCAACCTTCTCTTTATGAAAAAGCTACCTATTTTACGATGATCAGCGATTGGATACTGTTTAAGCTTAGCGGTGAATTGGCGTGCGAACCCTCCAATGCGGGAACGGCAGGGGCTTTTAGTCTTTCTACGAGAAATTGGGAGAAAGAGCAGTTTAGCAAATGCGGTTTGAAAGATTTTTTTGTTCCTATTTTGGAAAGCGGTGAAGTGCTTGGACCCATTACCCAAAAAGCGTGTGATGAGACTGGTTTGGATATCAATACACTTGTTGTCATGGGTGGTGGTGATGTTCAGATCGGTACAGCTGGTCTTGGTGCAAACAGGTTGGGAGATGCGGTTGTCTTGGGTGGTAGCTTTTGGCAGCAAGTGGTCAATATCCCTTCGGATACCGCTTTATCGCAAGATATGCTGCTTCGGGTAAATCCACATGTAGTACGTGGAATGTCTCAGGCTGAGGGGATTACGTTTTTTACTGGTCTTGTAATGCGATGGTTTCGTGATACACTGGGAGGTGGGAGAAGCTATGCCGAACTTGAATCGTTAGCCTCCAAAATTCCGCTTGGCTCTTATGGGATAACGCCAGTTTTTAGTGATCGTATGAATTATGCTCAATGGATTCATGCAAGCCCATCGTTTATTGGCCTTGGATTGGATCCTGAAAAATACAATATCGGTTCTATGTTTCGGGCATTGGAAGAAAATGCCTGTATTGTAAGTGCCATTAATCTTGAGAATATCAAAGCATTTAGCGGTGTTTCGCCCACATCCCTTATTTTTGCGAGCGGTGCTTCCAATGGTCCATTATGGGCACAAATATTAGCAGACGTCACAGGATCAGAAGTAAAAGTCCCTGTAGTGAAAGAGGCAACGGCATTGGGTGTGGCAATGGCGGCAGGAATCGGGGCAGGGGTCTATAAAAGCTTTGAAGAAGCGGGAAGCAACATCGTCAAAATTGAACGTTCCTATCAGCCAAATGCGTGTAATTTCCAACCGTATCAAGAGATTAAAGAGAAATGGTCTAAAGTTTACAGCAAGCAGATGGAATTGGTTTGGGAGGGGACACTGGAGCCTATGTGGAAAGCGCCTGGGATTTAAAACCCATACGTCTTTTCATCCAGTATCTCTAAGTCTTCGGTATATTTATCCTCCACAAACGGTTCATAGTGAGATTTGTAGTATGCGTAGTGTTCCGTATGTTTATGACCCTCTAGTGATGTTTCATTTGCCCACGATTCTACGGCGAAGAATTTCTTTGGATTGCTTTGGGATTGGAAGATGTAGTAAAACAAGCATCCCGGCTCTTTGAGAGATGGGGCTACCATATCTTCGAGGAGTTTTTTAACCGTTTGAATATGTTCTTCTTTGGCGATAAACGTCACTTTTTTGGTAATTTTCATTTTATTTCCTTATTTTTTTAGTTTTGCTTGTTCGAGTTCCCAATACTCCATCTCAAACATTTCGGCAAGACTAAGCGATGTCCAAGCTCCGAGCTGTTCCCCGCTTAAAATCGCTGTGATGGTATGTTCTACGATATCGGCAATGATACGGGATTCTTTTTCATCTTTACCCAGTGCAACGGCACCTATTCCCTTGAGTATCGCATAGCGAGGTGCGAGGTCGAGACAGATGTGGTTTGGTTTACTGTTTTTGTCAAAATACTGTTGATACTCGGTTTTAAATTTTTCGATCCCTTTGAGACAATCGGTATCTATGATGGCCGGAAAAGGTTTGATCCGAATGACGTGTTCAGGTGTGAGCTCCCCTTGTTTGATAACTCGTTCAAGATTAGGACGAGTACTGAGAAATTTAGCCCTTTCAGAATCCAGTACGATAGGGAAGATGTTGCATCCTCGCACTTCTCCCACCTCACGAGCCAGAGTTTCTATGATTTCTTGGCCGCTGTTACCTTTGCTGTCATTGCTGGGGAGGGTGACGCTTTCTTTGAGATACTTTTCTGCTTTGGTGACGATGGAAATCATTTTTTCATACGCACGTTTAGCGTCATCATCAAAAGTAAAGACACCGTGATTAAGAAGGACAATTCCCTCAAGCGTATTCCAATCGATGTTTTGAGTCACTTCATAAATATGTTTTGCAAGGAGAAATCCGGGCATCACGTAGTCAATAATGAGCATATTTTTTCCGTAAAGCTCTTCGATTATCTCTTGACCGTTGGGAGTATTGGTAAGGGTAACGACGGCATCGGAGTGGGTATGATCAACAAATTTAAAAGGGATAATGGCGTGTAAAATTGCTTCGATGGAAGGGTTCGGAAAGCTTTGATCGCTCATTGCCTCGCGCTGCTCTTTTACCATCTGTGTATCACTAAGAGATTCTCTTGAAGCCATTGTGATGAGAGTGTTTAAATCAACAGGAGAAAAGCCGCCCTTTTCAATGGTATCGAGATTCCATCCGGACCCTTTGACATAGAGTATGCCATCGATTTTTACCGAGGTATTTCCTCCGCCATGAAGGACTAGATCTTTGCTTTGACCTAGTAATTGTGAAGTATAAACTCTCATTCCTAGCGGATCGTTTTCATATTGCTTGGCGAGTGTATCGTCAAAGAGGCTTTTCATAGTGTTAGACCTTTGGTTTAATCGTCAAATTATAGCGATGCTAGGATGAAATATGGTACCATTGTCACAATTAAAGACCGATATTCAAGGAATACTATGCCATTACTCGATAGCTTTACCGTTGACCATACCATTATGCCAGCCCCTGCTGTTCGCCGTGCGAAGGGGATGAAAACACCAAAAGGTGATGATATTACCGTTTTTGATCTTCGTTTTTGCCGTCCCAATGAAGCGATTTTATCCCAAGAGGGGATTCATACGTTGGAGCATTTGTTTGCCGGATTTATGCGTGATCATCTTAACTCCGATAAAACAGAGATCATTGACCTTTCACCGATGGGATGCCGTACAGGGTTTTACATGAGCGTTATCGGAACTCCAAGTGAAGAAGAGGTAGTCGAAGCGTGGGAGGCCTCTATGCACGATGTGATTGCGGTTGAAAGTCAAAACGATATTCCTGAACTCAATCTCTACCAATGCGGTACTTGTGCAATGCACTCACTTGAAGATGCCAAAGCGATTGCAGAGGAAGTGTTACGCAAAGATATCGACATCATGGATAATGATGCATTGAAGCTTGATTTGTCAAAGGTGCACTAATGGTACTGCTTCTTCCGATGGACGGCGATGATACTCAAGAGTCCGAACTTTCTTCGATTTTAGAAGCTTCTTTTTGGGCAACGGTTGAGATTGAAGAAGGGCGTGTAATCGAGATCAATTTTACCAAAGATCGTACTCAAATCGAAGGCTTTATAGACGCCGTCATTGTCAAAAATAACTACGAGCCTGTTATGGAGTTTGTCGATCAGCAAATGATGGTCCTCGTAGCACACACCCAACGCACGATCGATGATATCGTTGAAGCGTATCTTTTTAGAGAGTTACACGATTTATCATTATAATTTATACGCCATCGGAATACATCCCGATTGGCTACGCTAACGCTGAGTTTTCTTTGGCAGAAAGCCCACGTACGCTTGCGTGCTTTTTTGATTATCTGATTAAGGCTATAGCATGATAACCGATCTCCTCCATCCTACACCTAATACAAAGATCATGGTCGCAACCAGTCATTTGGATGGGATGATAGAGGAGTTATCCTCTTTTTTATCCCCTTATGAGGGTCTTATCGATGTTTCCCTTTTCCCAGGTGAGCATCTAGAGTTTTCCAGCCCATGTCTTCATAAAATACACGCACTCAAAGATTACAAATCCCCTGCATTCGGTATACCTCGGGACTATGCTGCCGTGATAGTGCAGGATGTATTGCATCTGCATGAGTCACCACTGAAATTTTTACAGCTCGTTTATCGTACGATGCTCAATGCAACCGAAATTATCATTATTCAAAAAAACGGATCGATGAATATTGCTGAAGTGGAAGATTTATTGGATAAATCGGAGTTTCGTGCAGCAAATTCGATTATGGATTTGGTCGATGGGAATGAGGTTATTGTGGCTAAAAAAATGCATATGTGGGGAGCAGGTCTATGAAAGAATGGGTACAAAGCGAAGACGGAAGCTACACAGCTTTTAGTGCCGAGTATGGCGAACATTATCATTCGACCAAAGACGGTGCACTGAACGAATCGCTTTATAAACACGTCAAACCTGCTTTCACTATTCATTCGAGTAAAAATCATCTTAAAATCATCGATATTTGTTTTGGTCTTGGTTTGAACACGCTAGCAACCCTTTATTATCGCGATACCTATTTTCCACAGATAGCGCTTGACATCTATTCTCCTGAATTAAATGGTGAGCTTGTTGCATCGCTGGTAGATTTTCCTTACCCTGAAATTTTTGAACGGTACAGGGATATTATTGGAACTCTTGCAAAAAAAGGGGTATATAAAGATGAAAAAACTTTTATCCGTGTTGATATTACCGATGCCCGTGTTGCTATGAGAGACTTGGAAGGCGAGTGGGATATTTGCTATCAAGATGCTTTTAGCCCCTCTTCTAATCCTCTTTTGTGGACTAACGAATATTTCGCCGATGTGGCACGGCTGATGGGTAATGAGGGGGTTGTAACGACCTATTCCATAGCACTCTCAACACGGCTGGCTCTTTATGAAAATGGATTTAATATTTATTTGAATCGCGGTGAGGGATATCGCAGTGCGACGGTCGCATCACGTCATGATTTAAGTGTGTTCACAAAAGTGGATATGGAGCATAAGATGAAGTGCAATCCGAACGTACGAAGTCTTAGAGACGAAAATTTGGATCTTTAAGACGGTAATCTTGGATAAGATGGCGAAGACGGTTTGGGTTGAAGCGCCAAAAATGGTCTTTGTTAAAATTTGGGTGAATGAGCATTTTTTCAAATAATTTTTCTTCGCTCATACCCTCGCTGTTACACTCAATCATGATTTTTTCGAGTATTGCGACGGCTTGGGGAGTCGTGTCATCGTCTTGAAGGGGTTTGGCGGGTAAAAAGGCATATACCTTCCATCCGGATAATCCGAATCCTGCAATAAACGCTCCCATCATTAGCCATTCGATTGCACTCATTTTTTTCCTTCGGCCTTCTAATATAATGAGTGAATATGGTCAATATCATTCCAGCTCAAATCTTTTTGACTCGATGTGGTGAGAATATGGCGCATATATCGGGCGAACATATCGGTTTCGATATTGACTCTTGTTCCCTTTTTATACGAGCCAAAAAGGGTTTCGCGCATCGTGATGGGGATGATGGTAAGGCGAAAACTGTTTTTGTGGACTTCGTTGACAGTCAAGCTGATACCGTCAATCGTAATGGAACCCTTAGGGGGGATGAGGGGAATAAATGCTGGATCGATATCGATAACAACGTCATAGCTGTTTCCGTTGTTGGAGATGGAGGAGACAGTGCCGATGGTATCGATGTGTCCTTGGACGATGTGCCCTTCGAAACGATCTCCCATCATCATGGCGGGTTCGATATGAACATGCCCTGTGAGTTTTTCTGTGGCAATATGGGTGAGAGTTTCGGGAGAAAGTTCGACGGTAAATCCGTCGCTTTCGATACTGATGACTGAGAGACATGTGCCGTTGATGGCAATGGAATCTCCCAATTTTGCTTTGTGTGTTGCTTTAAGAGAGAGGCGATTTGCGGCCAAGCTTTTGACTGACGCCATTTCACGAATCAATCCTGTAAACACGTAAAACCTTTGTGAATCGTATTTTTTACCATACAATTTTCCCCTCTTCTTGAAGATTTTGAATGATGGCTTTGGCTTTTTCGTGACCATTGTAGGCCGCTTTTCGACACCATTCGAGAGCTTGGTCATGATCCGCATCACATCCCAATCCTTGGTCGTACATGAGTCCGAGATTGTATTGGCTTTCTGCGAGATTGAGCTGTGCACCGCGTGAAAAACAGATAAACGCTTTGGGATAATTCTGTTCTACCCCATGCCCCTCTTTGAGAAGAACTCCGAGGTTATTAAAGGCTCCAGCATGTCCACGTTTTGCGGCTTCTTCATACCAAAATGCCGCCTCACTGAAGTTTTGAACGCATCCTACCCCTCGATCCAAACTAAGGGCTGCTTCGTATTGGGCTTGGGGAAAATTTAAAACGGCGGAACGGATCAGCAGTTCATGCGCCTTGAATTGATCGTGGGTCACGACAACTCCATCGGCATACATCAGCGCAAGATTAAAAAGGGCAGTGGGTTCGTTCAGATCCGCTGCACGAGAATAGTATTCGTAGGCTTTGGTGAGATCTGCTTCTACCCCCAGCCCTGACTGGTGTATAAATCCCAAAGATGAGAGGGCTGTGGGATTGTTTTGTTCTGAAAGTGTTTCAAAAAGTTGACGTGCTTGGGAATAATTTTGGGCATTAAAAGCATCAAATGCGGTTTGGAGCATGATTGAATCCATTTTTTGGGAAATTATAACCGATCTAGCTTTAACGCCTGACTTTTCGATCTCCACGATTTTTTTCTTTAAGCTTGGTGATAACATCTTTTATTCGCTCTTTTTCTTTTAAAAGATCATCACGGATGAGATGCTCTTCATCTCCATCGACAGCAGGATCGAATTGGATAGGGGTTGCATCATAATCTTTTAAGAGTTCTTCTAATGTTTTAGGTTTGTCCATTGCATCTCTCGCATCAAAGATTTTGCTTAATTTTATACTGTTTTTGCTTTAGATTTTAGTGCTTTCAACTATAACGGCTATAATTGCGTATTAATTAAGATAAATTATTTGCCTCGAATGAGGCAAGCTTTAGTGCCTTAGCGGCTAGCGCAGTCAAAGGAATACATTCCTTTGGCGTTCAAAATAGAAAGAAGCAATAATGAACTATGACGTAATCGTAGTAGGCGGAGGTCACGCAGGGATCGAAGCTGCACTCGCCTCTGCTCGTATGGGGCACAATACTCTGATGGTTTCGATGTTAGCGGAGCAAGTGGGGGCAACAAGCTGCAATCCAGCCGTTGGCGGTTTGGCAAAAGGGCATTTGGTCCGCGAACTCGATGCCCTTGGCGGAGAGATGGGATTGCTCACGGATGAAGCAGGGATACAGTTTCGTATTCTCAATATCACCAAAGGTCCAGCAGTACGGGGAAGTCGTGCTCAGATTGATATGGATCGCTATCGTGTCATCGCCCGAAATAAAATTTTGACTACACCCAATATGAGTCTTATCCAAGAGACAGTAACATCGTTGATCATAGAAAATGAGACAGTGATCGGGGTACGTACCCATTTGTTGAATGAATTCCGCGCAAAGCGTGTCATTATGACGACTGGGACATTCTTAAACGGGATGATCCATATCGGTGAAATTCGTCAAGAAGCGGGACGGTTTGGTGAATTTGCAGCCAAGGGGCTTACAGACTCTTTACGCGAGCATGGACTCAATGTCGGACGGCTCAAAACAGGAACATGTCCACGCGTTGACAGCTCGTCGATTGATTTTAGTGTGATGGAGATTCAAGACGGTGATGAACTTCCCAATCCGTTTAGTTTTCGTACGGACCGCGAAAAATTTGCGCGTGAGAAAAAACAGCTCCCATGTTATATCGCTTATACTAACGAAGATACCCACAGCTTAATCGAAGGAAACTTTCATCGTGCTCCGCTGTTTACGGGTCAGATTGAGGGAGTGGGACCGCGCTATTGTCCCAGTATCGAAGATAAAGTCAACCGTTTCCGAGACAAAGATCGCCACCACCTTTTTATCGAACCTCAAACGGCAGAGAATACGGAATGTTACATCAACGGCATGAGTACGTCATTACCGCCTGATGTGCAGCGAGAAATGATTCATTCGGTGATCGGGATGGAAAACGCGAAAATCGTCCGTTATGGGTATGCCATTGAGTACGATTATGTGGATCCTACTGAGCTCAAACACACGCTCGAGACCAAAAAAATCAAGCATCTTTATTGCGCCGGACAGATCAACGGAACAACCGGATACGAAGAAGCTGCGGCACAAGGGTTGATGGCAGGAATCAATGCTGCGCTATCGTTGGAGGAGAAAGAACCTCTCGTTTTACGCCGTGATGAAGCGTATATCGGTGTTCTCATCGATGATCTGGTAACCAAAGGGACGAAAGAACCGTACCGCATGTTTACCTCTCGTGCCGAATATCGTTTATTGCTGCGCGAAGAGACGGCCGATTTGCGTTTGGGCCGTTACGGTCATGCTTTGGGACTGATTGATGATGTTCAAATGGAGCAAATTGAACTGAAACGGCTTCAGATTCGTGAGGGACTTGCCCTTTTGGATGAGACGATCTTTACCCCGACCAAAGAATTTTTAGCCTTTTTGGAGTCGATCGATGAAGAGCGTATTAATGACAGGATTGCCGCAACACAGCTCGTTTCACGCAAAAGTTTTGATCTAACGAAGCTCTTGATTCTAATCCCGAGTTTTTCAACGCTTGATCCCTATATCCAAGAACAAATTTTGATTGAAGCCAAATATGCCCGCTATGTGGAAAAACAAAGCGAAGATGTCGAAAAGATGTCCCGAATGCTGCACATTGCTATCCCTGAAAATTTCGATTTTAAATCGGTTTCGGGGTTATCGAACGAGATTGTCGACAAGCTTGGAAAATTCAATCCCCCAACGCTTCAAGCGGCTTCGCAAATCAGTGGTATGACTCCTGCGGCACTGGATATTCTACAAATTTATATTAAGATGGCAGGAAAAAAATGAGACTTTTTTATTACGTTCACACAGGCCACCGTATCGGATTGGATCGTTTTCGCCGAGCGGCTGCGATTTTAAACGAGCTGAATGATCTGGATATTACGTTGTTGTGTTCGGATTACCGTATTGCAGGGGAAGCTCGAAAATATGGAATCAAGAAAGCTTTAGGTCTGGATCTTATCCGAAATATTCCCCAAATCGCTCATCACGGGGATCAGATTATTGTTGATTCGGCGGAGATGAATCCGACATTACACGAAGATATGAGCCATTTTTTCTCGACCTTTATCCGTATCAGCGATGATCCAAATGAGAGCCGTTTGGAAAATGAATTTCTGATTTCTCCCTATTTGGAAGGTGAAAAGATTTGCAAAGGGATTGCAGTGGATTCAAAATACGCAGAACAGCTGCCAAAGACCATTCCCATGGCACTCTTTTTTGGGGATGATGACTACGAAAAAGATTTGGAAAAATACCAATCACTATTTGCACCATTTCAGATGGATTTATTGATGGGATTTTATCATTTTTTAGGATATGAAAATTCGCTTCGTGCAAGTTTCAAGACGATTTATGAGAGTGATGATTATGATGAGGTGATTCGTCATACGGAAGTACTCATTAGTGCTTCCCCTATGGCTGTTTTGCAAAATTTAGCCAGCGGCGGACGTCCGATTTATTTACAGCGTCCTGATTACGCTCGAGATTTTATACCGTTATTTGAAGAGATGGGGATACCGGTTGTAGACGGTTATGATAAAGAACAGCTTATGCATATTATAAGCAATCAATCAACGATCCATTATCAAAATTATCATAAAAGTAACAAAAACATAATGGATTTCATAAGAAAAGCGCTTATTTTATAGTAAATTAAACCTTTCTAGCTTATGATAGTGGGTTAAATTTCTAGATTAAGTGAGAAATGATGGAGAATGAAAGCAGAAGAGGTTTTATAGGTAAAGCCTTCGGTGCCGTTGCTGCTGTGGGCGGGGTTGCCTCGCTGATTGCAATGAAGAAAACGTGGGATCCGCTTCCAAGTGTCATGTCTGCCGGTTTTACAACGGTAGATGTATCCGCTCTTGAAGCCAATAAATTAGAAATCGCCGTTTGGCGCGGTAAGCCAATTTTTATTTTGAAATACACGGAAGATATGAAGCCTACTGATGGACGTACGGTTAAAGTCGGTGATCATTATTATTCGGTTATGGTTGGATTGTGTACACACTTGGGTTGTATTCCAGCGTATCGTAATGATGAAAAAGATTTTAAATGTGCATGTCATGGCGGAGAATTTTCGGCTGATGGCAAAAATAAATTTGGACCGCCTCCACGTCCTCTTGATCTTCCTCCGTTTAAAATTGATGGAACAACCCTTGTACTTGGCGAAGAAGGTCCTGAGTATAAAGCGATGATGGCAAAAGCAGGGGGAGCATAAGATGGCAGAGTTCAAGCAAGCAGACTCGATGTACGAATGGTTTGACCAGCGTTTAGGAATCGATAAATTCGTAAAAGTGATGATGACGGAATATTGGATTCCTAAAAATATTAACTTTTTATGGGCAATGGGTGTGTTATTGACCGTTATGTTCACCCTGCTAGTCGTTTCGGGAATTTTTCTCCTAATGTACTACAAACCCGATATCAATATGGCGTTTGACAGTGTCAACTATACGATTATGCAAGAAGTTGCGTACGGGTGGCTGTTTAGACACATTCATGCAGTAGGGGCATCGGTTGTCTTTTTGATTATTTACATCCATATGTTTACCGGTATCTATTATGGCTCTTATAAAAAAGGGCGTGAGATGATCTGGATTTCCGGAATGCTTTTATTTGTCCTTTTTTCCGCAGAAGGGTTTAGTGGATATATGCTTCCATGGGGGCAAATGTCCTATTGGGCGGCGTATGTTATTACCGAAATTTTTGGCGGTATCCCTCTTATCGGTGGCGATTTGGTCGTATGGATTCGCGGGAACTTCTATGTCTCCGATTCGACATTAACCCGTTTCTTTATGCTTCACGTGTTGTTGATCCCTCTCGCCATTATTGGTGCGATTGTATTGCACTTTTATGCATTACGTTTCCCTCACGTCAATAATGAAGAAGGTGAGTTTTTCGATTTTGACAAAGAAGCCGAAAAATATCTTGCAGGAGATAAAAAGAATTCAAAAGTGGTTCCGTTTTGGCCTGTGTTCTTATCCAAAGACTTTTTTGTTTTAGGATTCTTTTTACTGTTCTTTTTCTATTTGGTCTTCTTCCATTACGATTTTGCAATGGATCCGGTCAACTTTGACAAAGCAGATGGCCTTAAAACTCCGGCTCATATCTACCCTGAATGGTATTTCTTGTGGAGTTATGAAGTATTGCGCGGATTCTTCTTTGAAATCGCCGGTATTTCAGGAAAATCGTTGGGTCTTATTGCGTTTGCTGTTGCTCAGGGGGTTTTCTTTGTGTTGCCTTGGTTGGATCGCTCTCCAATGGTCAAGCCAGCAAATCAGCGTCCGTATTTTAAATACTGGTTCTGGTTCTTGATGGTGGATTTGATCGTCCTTACGGTGTACGGTAAATTGCCTCCGACCGGTGCAAATGCATGGGTTGGATTTGCTTCATCCATGACATTCTTGGTATTGTTTATTGCATTGCCGTTTATCACCAAAGCAGAAGCTAAAAAAGTAGGGGGCAAATAATGAAAGAGTTTAAAATTTTAGCCATTATTGCAGCTCTCGTCGGTATTACCTATTATGGAATTGAACCGTATGCGCATCATATTATGCACCCTGAGGTCAAGGCGGCAGATTTTACGTTTAGCGATTTGAAAAATGTCGATACGTCACTTGCAGGAAATGCAGACAATGGTAAAGTGCTTGTTGAAGCAAACTGTATTGCATGTCATGCGATCGAATCAGCAGGTCATCCTGCTTTGATGCCAAACGCAGACGCAGCAGCATCATACGGTGTTGTTCCGCCTGATTTGAGCAGTTCTGGGCGTATTTATGACAAGAATTATTTGGCAAACTTTATTTTTGATCCGGTAAGCGCCATGCACCTTAGCCATAAATATCCTGCGGGGGGAGCCAAAGTGTTCCCAATGCCATCGTATAACTGGATGTCTCCACAGGAGATTATGGATATTGTTGCGTATCTTCAATCGATTACTCCAAAAGTAGCCGAAGGGAAAGAAGCGAATAAAGCGACTTACGATGCCGCATGCGGACGTTGTCACTCGATGAGCTATGCGAAGTCGGAAGCGACTACACCAAAAGATTCTATCAAGGCATACATGGGAGCAACACCTCCTGATTTATCTCAGTACATCAAAAGCCGTAAAGAGCACTATTTGCATGGCTTTATCAACGATCCACAGCTCTTGTTAGCAGGAACCTCAATGCCGCGTGTAGGTTTGAGTGAAAAAGCGCAAGAAGAAGTGATTTCCTATATGGAAGAGATCGGAGACTCGAAAAAGGCCGAACGCGAAAGCCTTGGTTTATGGGTCATGCTGTATACCCTTATCTTTGCTATCTTGGCTTATTTGTGGAAACGCAAAATCTGGTCAGAAGTTCACTAATTTGAATGTTAAGGGAATTTTGTTCCCTTAGCTCTTTTTATCTCTAATTCCCCTACTAAATAAAACTCCAAACTACTTTTAGATACACTCGCGCATTACTCCTTATTAATAGGAATTTTCAAGGATAGTCGTGTTAATAGATAGCTATGGCAGAACAGTTGATTATTTACGGGTTTCAGTAACTGAAAGATGCAATTTTAGGTGTCAATACTGTATGCCTGAAAAACCTTTTTCGTGGGTTCCAAAAGAAAATCTGCTCAGTTTTGAAGAATTATTTGAATTTATCAAAGTATCGATTGACGAAGGGGTCAAGAAGATCCGTATTACGGGCGGAGAGCCTTTGTTAAGAGAAGACCTGGACCGTTTTGTGAAAATGATTCATGATTACAAAAATGATATAGATTTGGCGATGACCACCAATGCTTATTTACTCAAAGGTGCCGCACAAAAACTTTACGATG
The DNA here is from genome assembly GCA_038329855.1 of Campylobacterales bacterium. Taxonomy (GTDB): domain Bacteria; phylum Campylobacterota; class Campylobacteria; order Campylobacterales; family Sulfurimonadaceae; genus Sulfuricurvum. The sequence continues at coordinate 16,816 of JBBQNL010000003.1, read as the reverse complement.
CGGGGCTTCGCCGTATCAACGTCTCTATCGATTCCCTTATTCCCGATGTAGCGGAAAAAATAGCTAAAAAAGATGTATTGAGTCACGTATTGGCAGGAGTTGAAGAGGCTTTACGAGTAGGATTTCGGGTCAAAGTCAATATGGTTCCGATGAAAGGGATGAATGACAATGAGATTTTGGATGTTTTGGAGTTTTGCAAAGAGCGCAAGATGACAGTACGATTTATCGAATACATGGAAAACGTTCATGCGGAAGTCGATATCAAAGGGATGCAAAGCCATGAACTACTTGAGATCATTGGTAGCCGTTATGCATACCATGATGAAGGATTTGACGGTCATTCTCCCTCGCACTACTATAAACTAGATAATGGCTACGAGTTTGGGATTATCGAACCGCATAAAGACGATTTTTGCGCGAAGTGTAACCGTATCCGCCTTACCGCAGAGGGAAATTTGATTCCGTGCCTTTATTTCGATGAAGCAATGAGCATTCGTGATGCGGTGCGACGCGGAGATATCAAAGAGGCTGCTTTGGTGCTCAAAGAAGTGATACGTACAAAGCCTGAAAAAAACCGTTGGAGTGATCCTGATGGAGAACTTTCTAAGCGCGCTTTTTATGAAACGGGAGGGTGATGAATGCTCTATCTAGTAGAACATTTTTATTCCATCCAAGGCGAGGGAAAGTACACAGGAGTTCCTTCCCTTTTTTTTCGTTTTGGGGGTTGTAACCTCAAATGCGAGGGATTCGGGTGCAGTGAGAAAACACCTGCCGGAGATGAAATCATCGGATGCGATACCGTTTATGCGGTCGATCGCAAAGGTTTCGGAGAGCTATGGCAGGAGATCGAAGAGCTGCAAACCCTGATTTGGATCATGAACGGCTATCGCCTTCCACCCCATGTCGATGTTGTTCTAACAGGCGGTGAGCCGTTGATCTATGCGAATGAACCTATATTTATCGAATTTATCGAGTATTTGATTTCCAACGGACATCGAGTGACGTTTGAAACGAATGCTACAATCGCTCCTGATTTTAAACGGTATCCTTTTTACGCTCAAGCGACGTACGCGTTGTCGGTCAAACTCTCCAACAGCGGTGAACCCTTGGATCGACGGGTAAAAGCGGATGCTTACGGTACGATTATCGCGTATGCCAAAGAGAGTTTTTTCAAATTCACCGTCGATGAACCCTCCTTAGTGAGTCATATCGAGTCGGAAATTGATACGATTATCGCACCGCACCCTTATACAAGTGTTTATTGTATGCCTCTAGGCGGTGACAAAGCTCATATCGAAGCCAACTGTGAAGCGGTCATCGAGTTTTGCAAACGACGAGGGTTTATTTACAGTGACCGTTTGCATATCCGAATTTGGGATCAAAATCACGGGGTATAATACTGTTAATATTTAAGATCACACATTGTGACCTTAAACTGTGAAGGTGTATCATGATTATTCGAAAACTTTTTAAATTTGAAAACGCTCACATCGTTCGGGGATGTTCGACCCAACGATGTCGTGCATCGCTGCATGGGCACTCGTACAAAGTAGAAGTGCTCTTCGAATCTCAATATCTGGATAACGGCCAGATGGTGTATGATTTTGGATTGATGAAGCAGGGGATGAAAGAACTCATCGACAGTTTCGATCATGCCATTGCCCTTTGGGATGGGGATGATGAGAAATATATCCGTGATATGAAAGCTCATTCGAATCGTTGGGTACAGCTTCCCATCTCACCCTCGGCAGAACAGTTTAGTCGCGTTATTTTTGTGATGATTGATAAACTGCTGTGGTTTACCAAGACAGTCAATGGTGAAAAAATGGTAAAACTTAGCAGTATCATCGTCCATGAAACCGATACGGGATATGCGCAATGTTTTCGTGAAGATGCGTATTCAGATTTGATGGGTCTTATCGATTTGGACAAAATTCTTTTTAGCGACGAAGTGCGAGAGGGGTGGAGTGATCCGTTGTTGTGGGAGAGAGTAAAAAGCGGAGAGACGTTTATTAATCCAACGAGCGTTTAAAACGTCACTAACGACTTTTGCTCCTCACAGCTCATGTTCCATCGCGTTGGAATGATTTTTACTTCTGACTCTTTTTCGAACTCCTCAACACTAGCATCTACCATCATAAAACTATTGGCACGAGAGAGGGGTAAGATCATCCCTGGTCCGAAAACGCTCGCGGGGGTGAAAGCCGCACCATCAAACCATCCTGGAATGAGTGAACGGCGACCTTTTTTCATTTTAAATGGCTGAGCAATTTTGGTCGTGATACAGCTTAGGTATTTGTCATTTCGACCGCTAAGTGCCATAATGGTACTTTGACCAAAAATCTCAAAGCATAATGCGGCTGCGAGAGGGTTGCCGGGGAGATTGAGGATGAGTGTATTTCCGATACGGCCAAAGGTGGTGGGTTTGCCGGGTTTGATGTCAACGGATTCGAAAAATGTCTCCATCCCCAGAGCTCTGAATGCCTCTTTGGTGTAATCCGCATCTCCGACACTGACCCCACCCGACGTGATAATAAAATCCGCATCCAGAGCACTGTTGACATGTTCTTGGATACTCTCCATCGTGTCTTCAGCGGTTCCCGTAAAAATCACATCGCATCCGAGCTCTCGTGCGCGCGAGGCAAAGGTGGGAGTATTGGTGTTGTAGAGCTGATGGGAACTAATCGTCTCAAAATGCATTTTTAGCTCATTTCCGGATGCAAACAGTGCGATTCTCGGCAGTCTAAATACACGTACGTGGGTGCGCCCTTGAGATGCAAGTAGGGTAATGTGATGGGCGTGGAGATGGGTTTTGTTTTCAAGCAGAAGTGTGTCGAATTGGATGTCTTCCCCTTTGAGCCGAATGTGTTGAGAGGGACGGATGCTTGCGGGGAGGGTGACCTTATCATTTATAAGGGTGACTTCTTCGATGGGGACGATGGCTTCACATCCTTGAGGAATCTTTGCACCCGTCATGATCCGAATGCATTGATCTTCGACCATTCGGATATCCTCTTTATCCCCTGCGAAAACAGTACACGACTGAGGGAGTGCTTTACCGGCATCACCGACATAGACCGCATATCCGTCCATAGCAGAATTGTCATACGGAGGAAGGCAATGGGATGCGATAATCTCTTCAGCAAGAACGCGTCCAAGTGCATTTTCAATCGGGACAATTTCACTGCCCAAAGGGGCGGTATGAGTGTATATAAGGGCTAAAGCATCTTCAACGGTTACTGCCATGGGTGATTATCCTTGAGCATTTTGAGTCATTATAGACAAAATAGGGTAAAATCTCCTTTATGGAAACAATGTATACACTAGGATTAGAGATTCATATTGTCGGTGCCGTGGTGTTGATGGGTGTTGTGATGTTTAACATTCTTATGCTCGCCCTCTCAAAACAAATTATGATCTACACGAAACGAATGCGTATTGTTATGCCAATTTCGTCGACGTTTATCGCTTTGGTTTTTTTCACGGGCAGTATTATGATGGCGGCAAAACAGTTGGAGTTTACCGTTGCCAATTTTGTCATGATTATTGCCGGGATTATCATGATTGTTTTGGAAGCGAAACGGTACAAAACACTTAAATATCAAACCGATATTCATCTCGAAGATGCTTTTGAGCAGTACAAGCAAAAAGCATTTGGCTATTTGGGCCTTGAGATGCTCATTTTGATCTTTTTGAGTCTTTGGATGATGCTTTGAAGTTTATGCTCCATTTAGCGGCGGGTTCTAATGAACTCGTTATTTCAGGAGAAGAGTACAAATATCTAATCAAGGTGCGCCGTCATGTGATTGGGGATTTGATTGTTTTTCGTCATCGCGATACCCTGAGTGTTGCACATACCTATCGCCTGGAAAAAACAGACGGCAAAAACGGCTATTTTGTTTTAGAGAATTCCCAAAAATTACCCTGTGAAGCAGTGAAAACACTTCATATAGGGTGGTGCATCGTGGATCCAAAAACGATTGAAAAGACGTTGCCGATGGCGATGGAACTTGGGGTAACCAAAATTTCTTTTATCCATTGCAAACGTTCCCAGCGAAATTTTCGACTTGAATATGACCGTTTTAACCGTATTATGGAAAGTGCCATGATGCAATGCGGCCGGACCTCTTTTATAAAATTTGATGAGGTTCCCGCGCTTAGTACCTTTTTAAATGCAAATCCCGAAGCGGTTATCCTCGATTTTGGCGGTGAAGCACTTGATCGAAACGAGATATTTGAGACGGTAATCATAGGATGCGAAGGGGGCTTTGATGAGAATGAACGAAAAGCCTTTAATGCGCATCGTATTCGCCATTTTAATCTGCCCATGATATTACGTTCCGAGACGGCTGTGATCGCGGTGGCCTCCCTTCGTAACGGTATTTAGCAAAGACGATTTGGACTGCCTTGTAAATCTAAAAAGTTTTGGATATAATTCGCCTCCAACAATCTGTTCCCAGGTACGGATGTAAAATCAAAAACCGATTGACGTACAACGCCGTCATTCACAAGGTAAAAATATGAAAAAAGAACTTCACCCTAATACTGTAGCATGCACCGTTAGCTGCGCATGCGGTAACTCATTCACAACAACAAGTATCAAAGATGCTATTCGTGTCGATATTTGTAATGAATGTCATCCATTCTATACAGGTTCTGAGCGTCAAGTAGACACTGCTGGCCGTATCGATAAGTTCAAGAAACGTTACGCGTTAAACGCATAATTTAAACGCCAAAGGAGCAAAAGCCCCTTTGGATACGCTAGCCGCTAAGGCACTGAAGCTTGCCTCTATGAGGCAGATTTTTTCTTGAATCATAGAAAAATTAAAGATTAAAGAGAGAATAATGTTATCTCTTGTACCTACTCCCATCGGTAATATTTCCGATATATCCATCCGTTCCCTTGAAATCCTTTCGACTGCTGATATTATCCTTTGTGAAGATACCCGTGTAACCAAAAAACTCATACATTTACTCAAAGAACGCCATAACCTCACTACCAGTGAACCACAGTTTCTGAGTCTACATTCTCATAATGAGGCAGAATTCGTTTCCAAGCTAACTCCCGATTTTTTTAATGCCAATGTCCTCTATGTCAGTGATGCCGGGATGCCGGGAATTAGCGATCCGGGACAGCTGTTGGTTCGTTATTGTTTGGATCATGGGGTGAAATATGATATTTTACCCGGTGCGAATGCCGTGTTGAGTGCCTTTGTGGCAAGTGGCTTTTGTGAGACAAAAATGTTGTTTTTCGGATTTTTGCCGCACAAAGGGAATGACCGTTCGGCTGCTCTTCAAGAAGCGCTTTTTAACGGCTACACAACCGTATTGTATGAGTCCCCAAAACGTCTGGATAAGCTGCTGCAGGAGATTGCTGTATCGGCACCCATGCGTCGTGTTTTTTTGGCCAAAGAGATCACTAAAAAATTTCAGCGTTTCTTTCACGGGACGGCACAGGAATTGCTTGGTGAGATGGAAGGCGAAATACGGGGTGAATGGGTAGCGGTGATTGAAGCATCGGCATCTCAGGGGGCAAGTTTGAATGAAGCAGACATTCTAGCACTGGACATACCCAAAAAAGCGGCCTCCAAGCTCATCGCCAAAATCACTGGCGAAAACCCAAAAGAGTGCTACACCCGCCTCTTAAACTTATAAGGATCACTATGCTCATTTATGGAAAACAACCGGTATTTTATGCACTCGAACGTCATCGCGAACGGATTAAAACCCTTTATCTTGCCAAAGAGGTCGATAAAAAAGAGTATGGACAATTGATGAAAATGGGCTTTGAAGTGAAGCGTATTCCTGAAAATGCAGCCCAATCGATGGTGAAAGGGGGAAATCATCAAGGTTACATTGCCGAGATTTCTCAAATCGTCCCATATGCCTCTCCTTTTTTGAAAAAATGCGGTTTTGTCGTCGTGTTAAGCTCTATCACCGATATGGGGAATATGGGTTCATTGGTGCGCAGTGCGTATGCTCTTGGCGTAGAAGCGCTTGTCATTACCGGAATACGAGAACCAAATCTCGAAGCCTTGATTCGAACCAGCAGCGGGGCAGCGCTTGATTTGCCGATCGTCGTTATTCATAATATTCATGATGTCATGCATGAGCTCAAGCAATCCGGATTTACCCTGTATGGAGCAACTTTAGAGGGAACCAATGTCCGGGATATGAGCTTTGATTCGAAGCGGGCACTGATTTTAGGCAGTGAGGGTGAGGGGTTGAGCGGACGGGTTGAAAAAGGGCTTGACCATGGGGTATCCATTGAAATGGCGCATGATTTTGATTCGTTGAATGTTGGAGTTGCGGGGGCAATTTTAATGGAGAGAATGCGATGAGTACGATCAAAACGTTTGAAGATTTGCAAGAACTCGGCTGCAACAGTATCCATGAAAATACACATATCACTCGTTCTAAAATTGAGGCGGTGTTAAATAAATCGTTTGATGAATTAACCCGTGTTCAGTTCATGGGATTTATCTCGATTTTAGAGCGTGAATATCACTTGGATCTCTCTTCATTACGTGAAGAATTCGATGCGCATGCGCAATTGCGACCGGATACACTTAACACACAAGCATCCGCTATTTTACAAGCACAATCATACGCAAAACGTCGTTGGGTTATTGTTGCTATTATTGGTATTGTTGTATTGCTTGGAATCGCTTGGGCGGTACAGGGTGCTTTGAGTACGGTTCCAAAAGAAGAGGTGATGGAATTAAGCAGTGGTGTTATTGAAGTCGTTGATACCAATGTGAGCGAAATGAATGCAAGTGATACGAATGCAACCGCTGATATAAATGGGACAGAAATCAATACAACACAGCTCATTCAAGAGCAAAATAAGAGTATTGTTATGGATACACAAGATCAGAGCATAAACTTTGGAAATGTGATCCGTATCAAACCTGCTTCCAAAGTATGGGTGGGGATGATGGACTTGGCAACGGGAGAAAAAACGCAAAAAGTCACCAAAGATCCTATCGTAATCGATACGAGTAAAAATTGGTTATTTGTTTTCGGACACGGCCGTTTGGAGATGGTGACGCCGCAAGGGACCACAATGCTTAAAGAAAGAAATACTGCTTGGTTCGCCTATGAAAATGGTGTATTGCAACGGCTCACACGTGAGCAGTTTACGACTAAAAACAACGGCAGCAACTGGTAGTGAAACCTCTCGCTTTGTTGATCTTTTTTGCCTGTTCATTACTGGCGGGTGATGTTAAAAGTGAGATGGATCTGCGTGTTATTCATGGAAGCACCCTCTCCTCTAAAATCATACTTCAAACCCTTGGAGCTGCCGGACAACGTGTTACTGTTCACCGTTATAAAAGTGATAGTGATACGACCTTGATGGAACTCTCTTTAAGCGGCAGAAAAGCATTTGATCCCAGAAACTTTAGTGAGATTTTGGGGGAAAACGGGCTTGTGCTGACTAAAGGAACAATCCGAGATAAGCGATGGCAAATGGAATTTGATGCCTCGCAGATTCACTGGAATATTCCTGCAATCACTCCCGATGAGGGTTCTCAAATGGAAAAAAGTTTTACCTCAAATTGGTTTACTGTCAATCAAGCTAGCGTCATTTCGATTGAAGCCCCCTATGGCAATAAATGGTATCCCGATGTTGCCGTACTGGACAGTGCACTGCGCGTTCTCTCTTCAATGAGAGAGTTTACTCCCAGAGAACAGCTAACTTTTTCCTTGCCGGAAGGGGCAATGTATCTAAAAGTTTCCAATGCAAATGGGATGAAATTACTCAAAGAGGGTATGTGGATAGAGCATGGCAATGAGGGGCGCTAAAGCAGTATAAGCTTGAGAGCAGAGGAAAAGTGCTAGAATGGCACAATTTTTTAATGGCAGGTATACATTATGTTTGATGAAATTCAATTTGATCGAATTAAACGACTTCCAAAATACGTTTTTGCCGAAGTAAATGAGCTAAAAATGGCTCGCAGACGCGCTGGTGCGGATGTTATTGATTTTAGTATGGGAAATCCCGATGGAGATACCCCTGAGCACATTCGTGAAAAGCTTATCGAATCGGCACAAAAGACTAAAACACATGGTTATTCAGCGTCCAAAGGGATACCAAAACTTCGTCAAGCGATTTGTGACTGGTATAAGCGTCGTTACGATGTTGATCTCGATCCTGAAACCGAAGCGGTCGCAACAATGGGATCAAAAGAGGGATACGCTCATCTAGCGTACGCGATTACAAACCCGGGAGATGTTGCTGTTGTCCCAGATCCAACCTATCCGATCCACTCGTATGCGTTTATCCTTGCGGGCGGAAATGTTCAAAAAATGGAACTGCCGTTTGATGAAGATTACAAAGTGGATGAAGATCTCTTTTTTGAGCGTCTTGAAACAGCATTTCATATTTCATTTCCTAAACCGAAATACGTCGTGGTCAACTTCCCGCATAACCCGACTACCGCTACGGTAACACCTGATTTCTATACCCGTATTGTTGCGATGGCAAAACGGGAACGTTTTTATATTATCAGTGATATCGCCTATGGTGATTTGACATTTGACGGATATAAAACTCCATCGATTATGTCTGTACCTGGTGCAAAAGACGTTGCGGTTGAGAGTTTCACCCTCTCAAAAAGTTACAATATGGCGGGATGGCGTGTTGGATTTTTTGTGGGGAATCCAAAACTTATCGGTGCGCTACAAAAGATTAAAAGCTGGCTTGATTATGGGATGTTTACCCCGATTCAAGTGGCCGCTACGATCGCATTGAACGGTGACCAAAGCTGTGTCCAAGAGATTACCGATAAATACGATCACCGTCAAGATGTTTTATTGGAAGCATTTAACCGTGCCGGATGGCCGGTACGCCGAAATCAAGCCTCTATGTTCGTATGGGCACGTATTCCAGAGTGTGCACGTCATTTAGGAAGTTTGGAATTTTCCAAACGACTTTTGGTGGAAGCAAACGTAGCAGTAGCTCCTGGGATCGGTTTTGGAGAGTACGGCGATGAGTATGTTCGTATTGCGTTGATTGAAAACGACAAGCGTATACGACAAGCGGCTAAAAACATCAAACATTTTTTACAAGAGTTTAACTGCAAGGCACCTGAATGATTCGTGTCGGTGTCATTGGAGCAGGGACCGTAGGGCGCGCGGTTATCGACATTTTAAAAGAAAATGGATCGATTATTACCGCACGTTCTGGAGATGAAATTGTGGTAAAGAGCGCCGTGGTACGCGATCTTAAAAAAGCCAGTGATTTAACGGTTGCACTATCGCAAGATCCTTATGACATACTAAATGACCCTGAAATCGACATTGTAGTTGAGTTGATGGGTGGTGTTGAACTCCCTTTTGAGCTTTTAAAAGCGGCATTAAAACAAGGGAAGGCGGTTGTAACAGCCAATAAAGCACTTCTTGCATACCACCGATACGAACTGCAAGAGATTGCGGGGGAAATCCCTTTTGAGTTTGAAGCAAGCGTTGCGGGCGGAATCCCGATTATTAATGCATTGCGTGATGGACTCTCCGCGAATCATATCCTCTCTATTATGGGTATTATGAACGGAACGTGCAACTTTATGCTGACCAAAATGATGAAAGAAGGGGTTGCGTTTGATGCCGTTTTGGATGAAGCACAAGCGTTAGGCTATGCCGAAGCGGATCCGACCTTTGATATCGGCGGATTTGATGCCGCCCATAAATTGCTCATTTTAGCTTCCATCGCGTATGGAATTGATGCCAAACCCGAAGAGATTCTGATCGAGGGGATCGAAGGGGTTACGCAAGCCGATATCGCTTTTGCAAAAGAGTTCGGATATACAATCAAGCTTTTGGGAATTGCCAAGCGCGATGGAGATGAAGTTGAGCTGCGTGTTCATGCAGCGCTGGTGAAGCAAGAGACGATGATCGCTAAAATAGATGGGGTTATGAACGGTATCAGCGTCGTGGGCGATCGCGTCGGTGAGACCCTTTATTATGGTCCGGGTGCCGGCGGGAATGCAACGGCAAGTGCGGTTGTTGCCAACATTATCGATATTGTCCGCTCCGGAAAACGTTCCCCGATGCTTGGATTCAACCATCCTCTTGAAGAGGGTCTGCGTTTGCGCAGTATTGACAAAATTCGTTCAAAATATTATTTGCGACTTCGTATTACGGATAAAGCGGGAATTTTGGCCAAGGTGACACAACTGTTTGCCAATCACGCGATATCGATTGAGGCGATGATACAAAGACCTTATGCGCAAGAGTGTGCCCACTTATTGATTTCAACCCACGAAGCGCAAGAGAGTGACATTCGCTCTCTAATGAAAGAACTAGAATCGCTAGAAACAGTCCTCGAAACACCTTACATGATAAGAATTGTATAAATACAATATCTTATCATCTGATGTAACACAAAAGGAATTCATCCCTTTTGTTACGTTAGCCGCTTTGGCTACTAAAGCTTGCCTTTGCAAGGCAGAAACAATCATTTATTACCTTAATAAAACTTTAACTTATATTCTTGTACAATACGCGTCCACTTTGCCCTCTTGGACAAAAACCGTTGAATATTTATAACTGCGTAGGCGTAGTTACAAGTATTGGTACGATTTTGCGCGTACCTACGAGAGGATAAGGGATTTAACAATTGGGAGCATGACCATGAAAGTTCGTTCTTCAGTGAAGAAAATGTGCGACGATTGTAAAATCGTTAAGCGTAAAGGGGTCGTTCGCGTAATTTGCAAAACCCCAAAACATAAACAAAGACAAGGATAAACATGGCACGTATTGCTGGTGTGGACCTACCTAAGAAAAAACGTCTTGAGTATGCTTTAACTTATATCTATGGTATCGGTTTGCATACTTCACGTAAAATTTTGGATGCTACAGGGCTTGATTATAACAAGCGTGTATATGAGCTTAGTGAAGACGATGCTGCGACTCTTGCAAAAGAGATTCGTGCGAGTAACATCGTTGTAGAGGGTGACCTTCGTAAGCAAGTTGCTATGGATATTAAAGCGTTGATGGATCTTGGTTCTTACCGTGGTCTTCGTCACCGTAAAGGTCTCCCATGCCGTGGTCAAAAAACCAAAACCAATGCTCGTACCCGTAAAGGTAAGAAGAAAACTGTCGGCTCAGCCACAAGATAAGGGATTAGCGTATGGCAAAAAGAAAAGCAACCCGTAAAAAGATTATTAAAAAGAATATTGCTAAGGGTATCGTGCATATCCTAGCTTCATTCAACAACACTCTTGTAACCGTAACGGACGAGATGGGTAACATGATCGCATGGAGCTCAGCTGGTTCACTAGGGTTTAAGGGATCAAAAAAATCGACTCCATTCGCTGCTCAACAAGCAGTAGAAGATGCGATGGGCAAAGCAATGGTCCACGGGATTAAAGAAGTGGGAATTAAAGTTCAAGGTCCGGGTTCGGGTCGTGAAACTGCAGTTAAAAGTGTTGGTGCTATCGAGGGCTTACGTGTTTCATATATGAAAGATGTAACTCCATTACCACACAATGGTTGTCGTGCGCCTAAGCGCCGACGCGTCTAAAGGAGCTTTGAATGGCAAGATATAGAGGACCTGTAGAAAAAATCGAAAGAAGATTCGGTGTAAGCCTTGGCCTAAAAGGTGAGCGTCGTTTAGCTGGTAAAAGTGCACTCGACAAGCGTCCTTATGGACCTGGTCAGCATGGTCAGCGTCGTACTAAAATTTCTGAATACGGTACACAGCTTCGTGAAAAACAAAAAGCGAAGTTCATGTACGGTTTGAGCGAAAAGCAAATGCATTCATTGTTTGATGAAGCAAAACGTCGCCAAGGAAATACCGGTACAAACTTGATTATGTTACTTGAGCAACGTCTTGACAATGTCGTTTACCGTATGGGCTTTGCAACGACTCGTCGTTTTGCTCGCCAATTGGTAAATCACTGTCACGTATTGGTTGATGGAAAGCGTGTTGATATTCCTTCTTACCGTGTTAAACCGGGACAAAAAATTGAGATTAACGAAAAAAGCAAAAAGAACAATCAAGTTGTTCGTGCAATGGAATTGACTAACCAAACAGGTCTTGCTTCATGGGTTGACATCGATCAAGCAAAAGTATTTGGTATCTTTACGCGTCTTCCAGAGCGTGAAGAAGTAGTTATTCCTGTTGAAGAACGTCTAATCGTTGAGCTTTACTCGAAATAATCAATAAAGAAAGGGCACTCGGCATGAAAAAAATTAAAACTTCTCCGCTTCTACCAAAAGAGTTTGTCGTTGAACAAATCAGCGCGAATGAGGCGAATATCATTGCGTATCCATTTGAAACGGGATATGCAGTTTCAATCGCTCACCCAATTCGTCGCTTTTTGTTGAGCAGCTCGGTAGGGTTTGCCCCAATCGGAATTAAAATCGAGGGTGCAAAGCATGAGTTTGACTCAGTACGTGGTATGCTTGAGGACATTTCTGATTTCATTATCAATCTCAAAGGGATCCGTTTCAAATTGAAAAATGGCCTTAAAGAGAAAGAGATTGCTTATACTTTTGCAGGCCCTTGCGAAATTCATGGCAGTGATTTAGAAAATGATGATGTTGAAATCGTTACGCCAAATGGATTTTTGGCGACTTTAAACGAAGATGCAACACTCAATTTTTCAATTAAAATTTTCCAAGGAATCGGATATACTCCAAGCGAAGATATCCGTGAATTGTTAAGTGATGGTTATATTGCTTTGGATGCATATTTTACACCGGTTCGTCGTGCAACGTATACTATTGACAATGTTCTTGTAGAAGATAATCCAAATTTTGAAAAAGTCATCATTAATATTTTAACCGACGGACAAATTTCTCCTGTCGATGCATTTAAAAATGCATTGGACGTTATGTATGCACAAATGGCTGTTTTTAACAGTGAAGTGAGCATTAAGTCAGCTAATCCAACGGTTGAGCGTAACGAAGAACATCCTGAATTAAAACGTTTAGGTGCACGTATTGAAGAACTTGGATTAAGTGCTCGAAGCTTTAACTGCTTGGATCGCTCGAATATCAAACACATTGGCGAAATCGTTTTGATGAGCCAGAATGATTTGAAAGAGGTTAAGAACCTTGGTAAAAAATCGTTTGAAGAGATTTTAGAAAAAATCACTGAGTTCGGTTATACTGTAGGGCAAGAGCTCGCAAGTGATTTAGTTACTGCGATTAAAAAGAAAATCGAAGCTGAATAAGCTTCAATAAAATAGTAAAGGAAGCACCGTATGAGACATCGTCACGGATACCGTAAATTAGGTCGTACAAGCGCACATCGTGAAGCTTTATTGACTAATCTTAGTATTTCATTGTTTGAACATGGTAAGATCGAAACAACGTTGATTAAAGCAAAAGAACTTCGTTCATTTGCTGAAAAATTAATTACAACTGCACGTGTTGGTGATGCAAATGCGCACCGTTCAATCTTTGCGGTTTTGCAAAATAAAGAAGCAACTAAAAATCTTCTTGGAGAAGTTGCTCCAAAATATACTGAGCGTAACGGCGGATATACTCGTATCGTTAAAACTCGTATTCGTCGCGGTGATGCCACTCATATGGCAACAATTGAACTCGTATAACGAGTTCAACACCCTTCGCCCCTTAAAAAAAACTTCACCTAAAAACTATCATTATCCCATTACTCCTTGTTTAGTCCAAATTTCTTATAGTGTCACAATGAATTTGAAGTAAAAAAAAGGTAAAAATATGATTCCATTCACCGACGAAGAATTGATGCAGCCTGTGCGTCAAGTTATTGATAAGGTCCGTCCTTCTCTCGCGCTTGATGGCGGGGATATTGCTTTTTTAAATGTTAAAAACGGAACGGTATACGTTCAGCTTCAAGGTGCTTGTGTAGGGTGCGGAAGCAGCGGAAATACGTTGAAATACGGTGTTGAGAGACAACTACGGATGGATATACATCCGGAACTTACAGTTGTCAACATACCGCATGGTATGGAAGATTCAATTGCAGCACATTAATTTTATTTTTTGACGATATACTTTATATTGTAGGAGGGACATTATGAAAACAAACAATTATAGCAAAGTCCTCGATAGTGCGAATGAGTATTTTATGGCGGGTAAATATAACGAAGCATTGCGAGAATATTCTGATGTTTTAAGACGGAATCCTCTCTCTAAAGAAGCGTATAACGGAGCTATTTTGTGTGATATGGCAATGAGCGGAGAAGGGGGTGCTGAAGCACTCTTTGATTACTATACGATTTTACGCAGTGAAGACAGTGAGCAAGCGGATACTGTTATATCTGAAATTCTTGAGACGATGGACGGAACGCTTGATCAATTGGCCGGTTTATTTAATGAAGGGATTATCCAACGCGTAGAATTTGCCGATGGGATTATGTATTCAGAATTCAAAGAGTTAGTGCTCAATGAAAATGATTTTAAAAGAATTTTTGAAAATATTATGTTTTCGACCAAAGTTATTATTACCGAAAAAGAAGATTTTGTTGATTTCTTGGATAATTTAATTGACAATGGGTATCGAGAGATGGCGTTAAGCTATTTAGAAAGTGCATTGGGTGTTTATCCCAATGATACCCAATTGCGCAATTTGCTGCGCCGTTTAGCAAAGGGTGATGATCTTGAAAATTGAGATACAAAATCAGCCATATCGTTATATATCTGAAAATTCTAAGGATTGCGACCTATTGTGTGCTTTTATGCTCACAAAGCAAAATGAAAAATTTAGAGAAGATGCAATTAGTAGAGGAGCTCATAGCCTCTTATCTCCTGGTGAATGCTGGGAGCTCTTTGGACTCAATCGAATCAAAGTAATCGGCATTACGGGAACCAACGGTAAAACAACGACGGCGAGTGCTATCTACTCTATTTTACTTGATTTAGGACATAGATGTGCCATGCAGGGAACGCGCGGGTTTTTTATGAATGACGAAATTGTCGAAGAAAAAACATTGACGACTCCTACGGTTTTAAATACCTATCGTCATATGCTTCAAGCGATACAGTCAGGATGTGAGTATTTCGTTATGGAAGTCAGTTCCCATGCGATCGAGCAAGAGCGTATCGCGGGGATCAACTTTGATCTTAAAATCCTTACCAATATCACGCAAGATCATCTTGATTATCATGAGAGTATTGAAGAATATGTTCGGATTAAAAATCTCTTTTTTGCCGATGAGTGTAAAAAGCTGATTAACAAAGATGAGCCGAAGGCACAATTTAATTTTAAAAATGCCTATACCTATGGTGTCGAAAATCCTGCTACGTATAAAATATTGGCCTATTCATTGAACGATGGTGTCAGTGGAATACTGAAACATTTTGAAGAGCATGTGACATTTGCAACTTCGTTGCACGGTTTTTTTAATCTCTACAATATTACAGCAGCGATGGCGGCAGTTCATTTGGTCAGCAGTGATTCTTTGGAAAAAATTACTGAAGCAGTAGAGAATTTTGGGGGAGTCAGCGGACGGATGGAAGTGGTGAGTGAGTCACCACTGGTCATTGTCGATTTTGCTCATACTCCTGATGGGATGGAGCAAGTGCTCAATGCGCTCAAAGAAAAAGAGGTGCTGGTTGTATTTGGTGCAGGCGGTGATCGGGATCGTACAAAACGCCCAATGATGGGACGAGTTGCTTCGATGTATGCCAAAAAAGTGTATGTTACGAGCGACAACCCTCGTTTTGAAGATCCGGATCTTATCATAGAAGAGATACTATCGGGGATCGATGATAAAAGCAAAGTGTTTGTGGATGTGAATCGACGTGCTGCAATAGAGCAGGCTCTTCGAGAGAGATCAGGAGATGAAGTGGTACTTATTTTGGGCAAAGGGGATGAGACTTCTCAGATTATTTACGATCAGCATCTTCCCTTTGATGATCGTGTTGTGGCGAAAGAGATTTTAGCTCAACTTTAAACTTTTATGGAAGTAGAGAGAACTTAAAGCCTCACAGCTTGAATTTCGGTATAATTGCGCCATTATTTTAACGGGTGAGAGTAGCCCCAAATTTTGAAGGAGTGTACGATGGGTGTTCCACAACCAGCGTTTTATATTTTTAAGTGCGAACAGGCTTCTCCTCCAGGGATGCCAAAGCCTAGCTGTGTCAATCCGCAAACACAGGATTTATTCCAGCATTTAGCGCAAACATTGATGCAAAAAGGGATTATCGGGACTGTACAGCCTATTCGAACCTCGTGTATGAACCGTTGTAATGTTGGTGCAATCATGCTGGTAGAGCCAGGACATGTTATGTATTCGAACCTTACTAAAGAAAAAATCACTGAAATCATTGATCGACATATCATCGGCGGAGAAGTAGTTGAAGAGTACGTTATCCCAGCAGAACTTTGGGATGCTCCGATTATGCCTGATGCTATGATGAAGCAAATGGGGCGCTAAGCTATGTTAATGGAAATGCTCTACAGTAAAATCCATCGGGCTACCGTTACGGATGCAAATCTCAACTATGTTGGTTCCATTACCGTCGATGAAGAGTTGTTGGAAGCATCAAAAATGCGCGTGGGCCAAAAAGTGGAAATCCTGAACATTAATAACGGTGAGCGATTTTCGACCTATATCATCTTGGGCGAACGTGGACAGCGTGATATCTGCCTTAACGGTGCAGCAGCACGCAAAGTCCATAAGGGCGATAAGATTATCATCGTTGCCTATGCAACCTATAATGATGAAGAACGGGAGACCTATAAGCCGACCGTTGTTCTCGTAGACGATGAAAACGCGATTACCGATATAATCGAAAAGATATAAGCCTCAATATGTTAAACTTCCACTAAAATAACAGGGGGAAGAATGGAGCCGTTTGAAGCGTATTTGTTAGCACATTT
>JBBQNL010000002.1:0-114845 GCA_038329855.1 Campylobacterales bacterium | reverse complement strand
AGTCAACGTAAAAGCGGCAGAATCACAAATCCGTGATGTCGACTTCGCAGCGGAATCAGCGAACTTCTCTAAGTTCAACATCCTTGCACAATCAGGAAGCTATGCGATGAGCCAAGCCAATGCTGTGCAGCAAAATGTGCTAAAGCTTCTTCAGTAATCTTCTTTTTAATCGGGCTTTTGCTCGATTACTGTTCCTTTCTTTATATACATAGCTATTTGTGAGACCGTAAAACTGATTAATTTTTAGAGTATTTGAAAGATTATAGAGAGTTTGTATGCCAAATCCCAAAAAGTGTGAGCTAAAGCACTATTTGAGATAGCCCTCTAATTTTGTGATGTACAGTGTTGATATTTTGAGGAGTTGCTGGATGAGCAATGTGTCGATTTTTTGGATATGCTTATCCGGTTTTTCAAGCTCCATAGTGTTAAAGAGATCAAAAATATAACTTTGGATCGTTTGAAAGTATTCATAATACACTTGCGCTAAATCTGAGTTGGTTTTATAATCCATATCACTTAAGTCCCAAAATAGCTTGGCAAGAGTGTTGAGATATTTGCCGACATTTGTATGTTTTATTTTTTGATGTTTAAGTATCCGTTTATTCAGTTTTTTAGCTTCTTTGATTTGGTACAGAATTGTTTCTTTATCTTCATTTCTAAATTCTGCAGAACCTATGGCTAGCAATAATTCGTGCAGGGAAGTTGAGAGCGAGCATTTATCTATCTTTGGAAAGTTATTCCAGTTGTGATCATTTATGTTGATTGGCTGTATGTCTTGAAAATATGCACCGTTACTTAGATTGTATGCATTTTGATTCTTTGCCTTATAGTACTGTGTGAAATAGTCTAATTGTTGAATAGATAATTGGTATGCAGCGGTTGAAGGTACTTGATCGAGTAGGTTTCCTTTTATGTAGCTTACTGAAGACTCCGCATCAACTGAGGCACTATCGTTATTTTGCTGACCTTGGATTTTACCAAAGTGAAAATCAGCATGTGTCTGGAGTGTTTCATTATCCAGTGCTAAATCAATACCCAGCATGTATATTTCAGTAGCTGAAAGTATTAAGGAAAGTGCATATGCGTATTCTCCGACACTTGGTGATGTTAGAATACCGAAACCCTTTTTATATTTGGACCCTTGTTCAATAACATGCACTTGAGACTTTTCAAATTTATTGATGGTATCTTGATTTACATTTGCTGAAAGGAAGATTTGGGTGTTTTTAAAGAATGTTTTTACATCGATACCTTCAAAAAGTAACGATGTCTTTTCGCCTGGATCTATATGAATAACAATATCGGGTATGGCACCAATAGAGTTTAATAGTTTGCATGTAGACAAGGCTGAAATAATAATGAATCGTTCATGATTTTCTTTAATCCAAGTTAAGTTATTACTTGTTGATGGTCCTGAAAACAGCAGTAAAGTAGGCTTTTTTGTAAAGACATCATTGGGTTGCCGTTTGGATACGTTTAAAAAATTGTATTCCTGAACAAGATATTTCGGTGATTCGATGTAGCGTAGTAAAATAGGACTGTATCCATAGTTGATATACGTCTGAGATAGCACATATTTTTGAAATTGCTGCAACATTGATTTATAAGAATCGTCAAAGGGTATATGCTTGATATTTAAATTGTAGTTATTTCCTTTATTTAGAAATTCCACAAATATGTTTTGTTCCGTAGCGACATCTTCTAAAATAGAAAAAAAGAGCGTACGGTTTTTTGATATCTCTTCATAATTAGTTACAAATAAGGAGAGCCTAAATAATTCAAGATTTTTTTCTTGTATAAAAATAACTTCTGATTGTAGTTTTTCAATGATACCTTGTATATGAAGTCCTAGACCAGTGCCTACAAATATGGCTTTATAAACCCGCTTCATGTAGCTATCATTAGGTGTGTATTTGACAGTGTAATTAATGATTTTAATACTTGCCCACAAATAGTTATGAAATGACAGTTCACTTTTGTCTATTCTATCCGCTTGTTCATCTGTTGCCAATACACGTTTCAAACCTTTAAAAACTCCACCAGATCTTTTTTTATCTATCAGACTTTTAATATTGTTTGCATGCTGAAAACTATTCAATTTGTATAAAAATTCTCCACTAGAGAGTTCTAAAACATCAAAATAACTATTATCTCGATACTCAAGTGCATATTTTTCAACGTAAGACTCTTCGTCAATAAGATGATTTAGGAGGGAAATTTTGTTATAAAGAGCTTTATGATTTGCCTCAAAAAAAGTGAGATTTTTTTGAAAGGTTTGTAGCGCATGTAATTCAATTTCTTGCATTAGCTTTCCCGTTTTTCAAATAAGAACCAGTTCATGTCCTCTTGATAATGACGCGGATCACGTCCGTAGAAAAACCCGTAATCTAGCAATAGCAAATCAGGATATTTTTCCCATAATTCCCCTGCGAAATCGCGCTTGAAAAGTTTGCCTGCGTGTCCACGATAATCCAGTTCAATAGGAGAAGGATTGTGATATTCAACCATACAGATATAGCGTTTACTGGTTGCATACATCAAATCGTAAACATTGGAAAGTTCATTTGGATCAATGTGAATCAACACCCCTTTTGTAAATACAAAATCACGCTGTCGATCGGGCTCATAAGTGAGGATGGATTGAGGGTAGATATTCAAATCTGGAATTTTTTTAAGATGCTCAACTGCAGTTGCATTGATCTCTACGCACGATAGATCGGCTTCTGGAAGAAGATTTCGGATACCATGAAGATTCATTCCGACATTGGAACCAAATTCAATGAGAGAGGATATTCCTTGGGCTCTTTCAAAGACACGAGAAAAGATTGCTGTATTGGATGCAATCAACATTTTTTCTTGATTTCTAGAGATATAGTTGTCTCCAAATTCACCCGCCCAAAATTGTTCTTGTTCTGTTTTAAATGTACTCATAGTATTCCTTTTTTATTATGATGATTATAAGGTAAGTAATGTTTAAATTTACACATTAATTATACCCTTTTTCGAGCAATACATATCCATCCTCTTTTATAGCTGGTGCGCGTGAATGGGTGAGGATAAATTGGCACGGTACTGGTATATCGGCAAAATAAACGGGTTTCGGAATTGTGTAGCGTGTAAAGGGCTTCAAGTATTCCCAGAGATCTTTTTCGCTGATTTGTAGCCATTGGCACAGATGGATAGCATCGGTTTGAGAAATAGCTTCATAGTGTTGTGTTAAACTAATCGCTTCATCTTTGCTCAAACGCCCCCAGCGTATTTCACGGCAGGCATGATCGGTGGCTTTGCCATACCCATGCTTTAGGTATTTGATGGTGTCGTGAAGACCTGAGTAATGGACGCAGTCGACATCGTTATAGGCGTCAAACGTCCGTTGTTGAGCCATTGTTTCATAGCCATACTGTTCAATCATTTCTTCGTGCTGACGTTTTGTATCCCATGGAATATAGTTACCAAGATAGATTCCTCGAACACCTACTTTTTCAATCTCTTTATCATGAGGATAGAGATATTGAACTAAATCATTTTGGGTAAGTGTAGAATCCAGAGCAAGGAGATCTTCGGCTTCACACCCCATTAAATCATGTTCTTTACGATATCGACGTGTCATTTCTACTTCATCGGTATGCGAAAACATCCCTACTTGATCAATACCTTGGTGGACACCCCAGATTATTAATGGGATTTTGAAGCGGACGGCGGTTTGTACCGGAAAGACGCTTTGTCCTGCCAAAACATGCCAGTAAATGCTTCCGAGGTGTTTGAGGGTGGAGAGGGTGATTTTTTTCACTTTTTGAGGTTGGACAATCATTTGGAGTGCATCGCAATCAAAAATTGTTTTGAGATACTGATAGTTACGTATTCCTATATGAGTATTGTAGTGCTTGTTATAGTTCACTAGAAGCGGATTCATCCCATAAACATTTTTGAGTAAATGGACAATGTAGTATGAATCACGTCCACCACTTACAGGGACGATACAGTCATAACTCATCCCATCAATATTACGGTAGCTTTCAAGAATAGAGCGCAATTTTTCTTCCCGAACGTTCCAGTCGAGAGAGATTTTTTCTTCATGAACGTTACATCCGCTACATACTCCTTCTTCATCAAAAGTAATATAAAGGGGATGATTATCCGTATATAAACATCGTTTACACTGTTTCATATTACTTCTTTCGGATGAAATTCAAAAAGCATCTCTTGCAATATTTTGTCTTCTTTTTTTAGGAGTCTCGTACTCTTATCGAAGAGGGAATCATTGTAATTTATGTAGCCATCTAGGCGGATTTGATCTGGAAAATATGAAGCTAAATATGCTTTAGCAAGGGTAGCGCTGTGTTCAACATAGTGAAAATAGTTTCCTGCTGCGACTGCTGAAACATCACAGTTTTCCAATAATATTCTCATGCAGGAAGGGTCTTTGGCGCCTCCTAATGCAATGAGAGGTAAAGATGTGGTGCTTAAAACGCTTTGTATTAACTCTATATCATAACCGTTTTTCATACCGTCTCGGTCGATGGAATTAAGAAGTATTTCACCTGCTCCGTGTTCAGATGCTAGGCGTGCGAGGTGTAGTGGTGTGTATGAGGTGGCGGTTTTCCCCCCATGAATAAAAGCTTCATATTCACCCTTGGCGTTACGTGAAGCATCGATGGAGACAACAAGACATTGGCTTCCGAAAAAGCGTGCCGCTTCTTTGATGAGAGAAGGGTTGAGGAAGCTTTGTGCATTGAGAGAAACTTTATCGGCTCCTGAATAGATGAGCGAATGAATTTGCTTTACAGAGCTGATACCACCTCCTACACATAAGGGGACAAAGCATTTTTTTGACACCTTTTTTATTAATTCAGAATCGATACATCGTCCTTGAATAGTTGCATCTATGTCCACCATGATAATCTCATCGATTCCCCACTGATTTAGAAAATCGATAATGATTTCAGGTTTGCCGATAGGCAGATAGCGTTTAAATCCGATACTTTGAACGACAAGTCCATTTTTAATGACGAGAGTTGCTATCAACCGTTTTTTCAGCATGAGTATTCCTCTACAAAATTGAGGTAGTTGCGCAGTAGTTTGAGCCCTTTGGTTTGACTTTTTTCAGGATGAAATTGAGTAGCAAAAATATGGTTGTGCTGCAATGCAGCTGTAAATATATAAGGACCGTAAGTGCAGTGTGCGCTTATGTAGTGTGGATCACACAAGACATGAAATGAGTGATCAAAATAAAAATGAGGATTTTCTCCTAGATTTGTAAAGAGAGAGGAATTTTCACTAGTCTTAAGATTATTCCATCCGACGTGCGGTACATGAACAGAGTTGTTTTCGGCGATGGCGACAACACTTCCTTTGATCCAACCCAGTCCTGTATGCAGACCCATCTCCTCGGAACTCTCGACAAGAAGCTGCATTCCAAGGCAAATACCCAGTAGCGGTTTGCGTTTCTCAATCACTTGGATGGTTAGAAGTGAGATGAGATCACGTTTATAAAGGTTGTTCATCGCTTCGGCAAATGCTCCTACGCCTGGGAGGATATAAGCATCACACTGTTGCAATGTTTCATGTTTATCAGTAATCAGAGCGTTATAACCTAGAAACTCTAATGCATTGGCTACGCTTTGGACATTACCCATTCCATAATCGATTATGGCAATTCTCTTCATTGGTATAGCTCTTTTTTGAGATGCCATTTCCCCGCTTTGTCCCGGTCGAAAAATTCAACTCCGCGATAGCGTTCTGC
Source organism: Campylobacterales bacterium (assembly GCA_038329855.1). GTDB lineage: Bacteria > Campylobacterota > Campylobacteria > Campylobacterales > Sulfurimonadaceae > Sulfuricurvum. Next base: position 109,102 of record JBBQNL010000002.1, on the reverse strand, counting down.
AATGTCCCAAAACTCATTCTCAGTGATGTCAAGATAATCAGTAAGGGCTTTTATGTATTTAGGATGGCATTTTCCGTCGTATTGCTGAATCAGTTTTAACCCTTCATCACGAGTCATGAGGTGGTTTCGTATGGCAACACCGACTTCTTGGGTACATTTTCCAAATCCGAATTTCATGTATTTGAGCATTTGATTGACGATGACGAAATCGTCATCCAGTGCCACTTCGGTGGCCAATCCTCCAATATTTTCGGGATCAGCATCTTCCCCTTCGCGGATACGCATACCATGTTCGATGGCAATACGGGCATTGGTGTGATCATTAAAATCACGCATAAAATAGCCTAGATAGACGATACGTAAGTCGGCACGTTCCATCGCTTCGTCACTGGGATAGCGGTACCAAAAAAGATCTTTATCATTCATTTCTTCGGTTTTAAATCGTCTTGGATCTCCTCCTTGGAGCGTATTCATATTTTTCATTTTATTACCGTTGTAATCTTTACTTCCTACATCATTTCCAAACGAAAGCCCAGGATTTTCGCCCAGCAAAATTAGGGGAATATTATAAGCGATTGCAGTGATGGGAAGCGATGCATAGAGGGCAAGTTCGGAAGCGTTAAATAGATTGCCAAGGGTTTGGAAACAGTTTCTCATTAACTTTTTTGAGATTTGTGGGGCAGGAGCGACTACGATAGTATCAAATCCGAGGCTGATAAGGTTAGCAAGATTGGCAGCACCGCGCTCGGTTTGCTGCTCTGGGGGATAAACGCATGAAACGAGAAGGGGATTGAGACCGATTTCACGAGCATAGAGCGCTTGTCTGGTACTATCTTTTCCACCGCTTACACCGATGATACAGTCGTATCCGGAAGGTCCGCTATGAGCTTTTCCCCACCCAACGATTTCTTGGAGAATCTTATTGCGCTCATCCCAATCAATTGCTTCGGCACTTTGAAGCGAGACAGAACGGCATGGAAGACAAATACCTTCTTCATCAAATTTGGACGAAGGTCTTGTATCCGTTTCAACGCATGTGCGACAACGCCTCATTGTACCAACCCTTTTAAATACTCATTTGCTAAAATTCCATATTCGATTATATCGGCAAATTGATCATTTTTGAAAATAGCGTCACGTCGTATACCCTCTTCTTGCATCCCGAGTTTACGCGCAAGGTGTTGCATTGCGATATTTTCGGCATGAGTACCGCAGTACAGCCGATGAAGATTTAATTCATTGAAGGCATAAGTGATCAAAAGTTTGGCCGCTTCATACCCAACTCCTTTGCCATATACGCGAGGTTCTCCGATTAGTATTGCAAATTCGGCACTTTGATTTTTGGCAGAAATTTGTTGCAAAGAAATATTTCCAATATGTTGATTATTTTCATTTAGGCAAATAGCAAATACTTTAATGGCTGGATTATTGATCGTACGAGTAATGTATTCACGTGCCATTTCAGTGGTATAAATAATATCTCCGTGGGAATTGTAGCGGCACACTTCTGGGTCATTGAGCCAGTTTGGATAGCTCCTTTCTGTATCCGTAATTTCAATCGGACGTAAATAGATTTGTCTACCTTGCAATCTCATAAAAGCTCCGCTTTGTTGTCCCACACTTTTTGAAACGCTGCTACTACATCGTCCATATCGGCTTTGGTCATTCCTGGACGCATAAACTCATGCGTTATCAGACGATTATAGTGCATATCCTCGGTTACATGGCAGAGCCCTTTTGGGTAGGTGACATCGCTGAGGGTAAACGGATAACCATCACGACCAAACGCAATACGTTCTTGATACAAGGGCTGAAGATAGAGGGGTTTGACGTAGCCGTAGCTTAGCAGTACTGTTGACTCTTCGCGTAGCAGGGTCGGCGGGAGTTCGGCTTTGACCGCATCAATGAAACGGTTGCGGTGCATTCCGGCGATCTCGGCGTCGAATTGGAGCGGATGGACGTAAAAGGCGTGTTTTGCCCCTTCTCTGATTTTAGTGGGCAGAATACAGGTGATTTGCGCCAGTTGTTCATTGAGGTAGACGGTATTTTCTAAACGCTGTTCCAGTAACGTGGGGAGCTTTTTGAGCTGGCATCGGGCAATGGCCGCTTCGATTTCGGTCATACGGTAGTTAAACCCGACCATGTTGATGAGCTCGTTTTTGTCTTCGATTCCTTTGGCAGATAGAACCGCTTCGGCATGGTTTCGAATAAGACGAAGTTTATGGGCGAGGGTATCATTATCGGTCACGATGATTCCACCTTCTCCACTATGGATATGTTTATGGTAGTTGAGAGAATAGATGCCGATATCGCCCAGTGTTCCCGCAAATTTCCCATCCAACATTGCGCCCGGGGCTTGAGCCGCATCTTCGATTACGTATAGATGGTATTTTTTAGCGAGGGCATTGATCGCATCGCGGTCGTAGGGTTGTCCGAAAAGATCGACGACGATAATCGCTTTGGTTTTTTTGGTGATTTTGGACTCGATGGAGCGGGGATCGAGGCAATAAAATTCTTCTTCGATGTCAGCAAAAACGGGAATCGCCCCATAGACAAGAGCGGCAGTAGCGGATGCACTCATCGTGTAGGCACTGACAATCACTTCATCCCCAGGACTGATCCCGCATGCGCCTACTGCCGCATAAAGACCACTAGTAGCAGAGTTGACGCTGATGGCGTGTTTGACACCGAAATATTCTCCCCATTCTTTCTCCAAAGCGCGTACTTCAGGACCACCGTAAAAATCATCATGCCATGTCCCCAAATAGGTGGAGAGTTTACCACTGCGAAGGACTCGTAAGACAGCTTCCTCTTCTTCACAGCCTATGGTGTTGTAAGCGGGAAAGGGGAGCGTCCGGAGCTTTTCACCACCGTTAATCGCAAGTTTCATACCGTCTCCTCTTTTTGTAAAGTTTGAAATATTATCTGATGGAGATCGAGGTGGCCATTTAAAATTTCTTTGCACGTTTCATGACTCTCATGGAGTAAAAAATTTAGTGAGTCAAGCGCATAGTGAGATAACTTTGTTGCAATCGTTTCGGTGAGGGTGAGAGTAAAATAGCCCTCATAAAGCGGTGAGGGGATCTTTGAATAGATCTCGATTTTTTCGCCGCCATCAAGTATTTTTATCACCCCTTTTTCAAACCAAAGGGTTAGTTCAAAAAGAGAGTAGGAGCACTTGGTCAGCACGTTAATAGTCCCTTGGGCAGCAGTCAAAGTAATATCATAAACGGTATTTGGATGAATGGATTCAAGCGTTGTAATCGTTCCAAAAAAATGGCTTAAAACTTCTAAGAGGTGAGACCCGTTGTGGAGTAATCCTTTTGTACATACCCCTTGAAAGGAGAGAGATTTTCCGAACTCTTCATTCTTGATCCGTGAAGTGAGGGAAATAAAAGCGGGGTTGTATCGGCGCATTAGATGAACCAGTATTTTTTTATCGGTGGCGTGAAGCTCTTTTGCGAGAATTTGAAGTTCATCTTCGGTAGAAACGAGCGGTTTTTCACAGAGGATGTAAGAACAATCGGTACGTTGAAGAAGGGTCATTAAATCGTGAAAATGGTGTGCAGTGGTTGAAGAGATTGAGGCAATATCAAATTGTTCATCGAGGCTTACATCATCAATGGAGGTGTAGCGTTTCACTTCTCCCCATTTATCTATAAAAGCTAGAACATTGGGTTCGTAGGGTTCGCAAATGGCACGCAATTGTGTATTGGGATGCACCAAGTAGGCATGTGCATGGCTGGCAATCGCATTGGTTGCTGGTGAATCAATCAGACCGCCGATACTTCCTGCGCCAATAATAAGTGCCTTAAGTGGTTGTCCCATTTATCCCTAGCCTGTTATCGTTTTTAGAAATAAAGCAAAATTCATACCGAAATCGTCGAGAGATAGGGGAGCAGGGGCTAAATCTAAAGGTTTTAAGGCTTTTAGGTCTCTAAGTTGTTGCGAAGAGGGGAGAGGGAGAAGAAACTCTCTATTGTTTGAGGGGAGATACGAAAGAGCACTCTTGCCAAGAAGTGCGGAGATATACAGCGCCATCGTATCAAATCCAATGATGACTTTGGCACTTTGCAGCTGATTGGTTAGATCAAAGGTGCGGGCATCGTTGATTTGCACCCGGATATGAGGATATTTTTTCAAGATCTTTTTAAACCCTGACGACGCTTCGCTGGGATGCAGTCGGATGGTGAGCCCCGCACATCCAAAACGCTCAAAATTTTTGAGAATATCTTCTAGTGCTGTGTATTGGGTAAACCCCCAGAAATTTTCATCTCCGTACGTCTGTTTTGCTACCACGTCGGTGGGTTCGCTCAAAAAGAGGAGATTCTCACTGGGAGTGATTTTCTTGGTTTTAGCTTCGTCCACTAGCTTTTTGAGGTAGAAGTTGGGGAGAGTAATGACGTTTGGAAGGTGTAAGGAGGTAGCAAGTTCTAATGCTTTTTCATCGGATACTGCCGTAAAATCTCCACAGTTCTTTTCCCATCCTGTCTGCGGATAGCCAAACCGCTCACGGTAATTGCTCCAGTGATCCAAAAAAGCAACAGTAGGGATATGATGCGTTTTGCAATAAGCCACATAAGGGTGCTCAACTTTTTCTTGCCATCCGGTACCAAAGAGAAGAGCAGTTGGTTTGAGTCTTTCGAGCTGTTGCGCAGCATTGATGATGGGAGTATATGGAAGGTCGTTGCGTTCACAAATAATTGCCATCGGGCTTTTTGGAAGGGCGAAGATGTGCCATGTAACGTCATTTTGATGGTCAGAGACGAGGGTACACAGCAGTTCGGAACTTCCTGCGTCATGAGAAACGACGGCGATCGTCATTCGATCAGTTCCCACGAAAGAGGTGTCCCTTTTGGATTGGCCGTTAGAAAGTGCTTTCCTAAAATCTCTTTTAAATATTTAGGCGCCATCCCAAATCCTGGGCGAACAGAGCGGATATTATCGGTTGTTAAAATATCTCCTACGTTGACATCTTTCGCGATAAAAAGACTGCGGGAAAACTCTCTCGATTTGAGACTTTTTGGGGAAAGATCGTATGTCACTTTTCCCATCAGTTTTTCGGTATCACGTACCGCATCGACCATTGCTTTAAACTCATGCGGTTCAAGGCTAAAAGCACTATCTGCTCCCCCCATCTCACGGTCGAGAATAAAATGCTTTTCGATGACACGTGCACCTAATGCAACGGCGGCTATGGGAGCGCTTAGACTCATGGTGTGATCGCTTAATCCTACGGTAACATCAAAACGTTCAATCATATCGGGAATAGTGAGCAGGTTCATCTCTTCCAGTGCCGCCGGATACGCGGAGGTACATTTCAGCAGAGTGATTTGATCGTTCCCCATCCGTTGGCATGCATTGAGTGCTTCTTGAATATCCTCAAGGGTTGCAATCCCTGTAGAGATAATGATTGGTTTCCCTTTTGCTGCTGTGTATTCGATGAGAGGGATGTCGGTGATTTCGAAGCTGGCAATTTTGTAGGCAGGAACATCGAGATTTTCGAGAAAATCAACAGCCGTGGAATCAAAAGGGGAAGAGAAAGCTTGCATCCCCAGACTTTTGGCATGATTAAAAAGAGCTTCATGCCATTCCCATGGGGTCATCGCTTCGGCATAGAGGTCATAAAATTTACGTTTGTCCCAAAGTGTCCCTTGCGAAATGGTGAACATCTCATTATCGCAATCCAGTGTGATCGTATCGGGAGTGTAGGTTTGGAGCTTGATGGCATCGGCACCGGATTCTTTCATTGCCGTAATGGTTTTGAGAGCAGTATCAAGTGAGCCATTGTGATTAGCAGAGAGTTCCGCAATGATAAAAACTTTTTGATTCAGATTATGCGTTCCGATGTTCACGATGAAGCTCCATACAGATAATTGGTCTATTATTTTTCAATATTCGTGTTGTTTCAATAAAATCGAATTTTTGGTACAAATTTTTAGCTTTTTCGTTCTCTTCAAAACATTCCAATCGTACTGTTGTAAGCTGGAGTGTATCATAAGCATATCGGATCAGTGCTCGCAAGATGATCCGTCCAATCCCCTTACGGTCTGAATAGGGATTCGCATAAAGACCTAATGAAGCTGTTCTACCCGTAATATCGACCAAATCGATAACTCCGATAGGAGAACCGTTTTTGATCACCACAAAATAGATTTTGTCGTGTCGATAAGAGAGAGACTTGATAAAAGCTTCGTGATCTTCAAGAGTGATTATTTCATTAGTATACATATGACTTCTGACGCTTTCGTGATTGCGCCACTCCAGTACCATGATCCGTTCCTCAGCTGTGAGATCAATAAAGTTTTTGAGTTCAATCATAACAATTTTTCCAAGAGGGCTAGAAAAGGTTCTTTTTCAAAACAGCGCAATACGTTGAGGTGCTCGTGCTCCATATAGGCGACAAATTCATTCTGATTATCGGCACTTTGGATCGCAATAAAAGGAATTTCCATAAACATTACTTCGTGAGCAATGGAGCTTGGGGTGATAATAGCAAGAGTACTTTGATGCAGAAGTTTTGCAATCTCTTTAGAATCAATATGCACCGTGATGTTTTTGTTTTCTTGCACATACTTTTCAAGTAATTTTAGGTGCTTATTTGCACGGGTTGTAACAACACAGATATTTAGTTTTGATTGAAGTGTTTTTAAAATACTCAGAGTGAGATTGGCAGAATCTGATCCTCCCATTGCGATAAAAATAGTGTATATTTTTTCTCTTGTCTTTATTTTTTCATCTTTAAATTCATCACGAATCAGGGTAAATTCTTTTCCGCATCGGATTGAACAATCTACGGGAACAAGAGCATTATAACGCGCTTTATCGCCATAAAGGTTAGGATTGATGAGGATATCGCAGTAATGCTTTTGGTAGGTGTCATCGAGACTTAGTATACTAATCCCCGTTTGCTCTTTGATTGCTCTTTCAAACGTCTCATCGATATCATAATGATCGAAAATCACCCTATCGATTTCTAATGAGTGAATTAAGGCCATTAGTTCTTTGGGATCGTTGGAGCCAAGAATATGAACAGGATAGGGAATTTTATCGATAATATTTCCCGCTAACTCTTGGCAAGCAAAAGCGATGGTTGCATTGGGATATTGCTGCACCAATACGAGATCACGCATAATATGACCCAAGCCGATTTGACTGGAAGAATCAGCGCGAACGAGGAGTTTCATACGGTATAAAGCGCTTTGTACATCAGCTCCGCTCTCATCCAATCCTCTAATGTGTCAATGTCTTGGACGAGATAGCGTGGAAGGGTGATGGTGGTTGCTGCATCGGAGAAAATAGGTTTGCTCTCTAACCATGCATTCGCAGTTCCCCAGTAAAATTGCCCTACATCATGGTACGCTTCAGGCAAATCCTGACTTCGTGTGGCGAAGTGTTCAGGCCAAAACATCTCGATATTGCCATCAATATCTCGTTTAACACCGCGCCATATTGGAAAAGGGAATGTAGTGACGGGAAAGGCATATCGTTTGTGGTGTGTTATAAGGGCGTTATAGGAACTTTGCAAGTCAATAGCACGGATAAATGGTGCTGTAGCGTAGATACAGCACGCTGTATCAATAACGAATTGTTTTTGCAGTGTTTGAATAGCATGCGCAATGACGGGGATGGTAGCAGTATGATCATCGCTGAGCTCGGGTGGGCGCATAAAGGGGATTTCCGCTCCATACGAGTGTGCGATAGAGGCAATTTCATCGTCATCTGTGCTGATGATAATCTTATCAAAAAGACCCGATGCTTGTGCCGCTTCGATACTGTAAGCGATCATCGGTTTACCGCAAAAGTTTTTGATATTTTTACGTGGGATACGTTTGCTGCCGCCGCGCGCAGGGATAATAGCGACACGCATTAGAAACTGCATCCACGATAAGCGTATTTCTCAATCACTTCGAGGACAATGTTTGCGACAGCTTGGGCATCGTCCATCGTCATCTTTTGATGGCAGGGGATTGAAAGTTCACTTTTGTAAAATAATTCAGCGGTATGAAGACGTTGTTCGCCATACCGTTTTTTATAAAAACTGTTTTGATAAATCGGTTTATAGTGAACTTGGACTCCGATTCCATGGGATTGAAGCTCAGTAAAAATCTCTTCTTTAACACAATGAAGTTCAGGAGCAAGCAAGAGAGGATAGAGGTGGCGTGCACTTTGTTCACTTACATCGATGGGAATTGTCGTAAAGAGCTTATGATCCTCAAACCTTTCATCATAATAACGGGCAATCGTTTCACGTACATTGATGAAGCGATCCAGTTTATGGAGTTGTGAAAGTCCTAGCGCTGCTGCAAATTCGGTTAGACGAAAGTTGTATCCCAAGCTCACCATATCGGAATTCCAGAGTTGTTTTTTGACTATTCCGTGAGAACGAAAAAGACGCAATTGTTCCGCAAATTTGGCGTTATTGGTGACAACAGCTCCTCCCTCTCCTGTCGTAATGGGCTTAATGGCGTGGAAACTAAAGATAGTCATATCAGCATGAGAGCCTATTTTTTGATGATGAATATCGCTTCCAAGTGCATGGGAAGCATCTTCGATGACTAGGAGATTGTGCTTTTTGGCAATGGTATTGATGGCTTTAATGGCCACTGGTTTTCCGGCAAAATCGACGGGGACGATAGCTCGGGTTCGAGGAGAGATAAGAGCTTCGATGAGGTTTTCATCGATATTTCCATCCATTTTAATGTCGCAAAAAATAGGTTTAGCCCCCAGTGCAATCATCATATTGGAAGTAGCAACGAAACTAATGGGGGTCGTGATAATCTCATCCCCTTCTGCGAGTCCGCAAACGCTGTACGCTGCATGCAAGGCAGAAGTCGCTGAGTTGAACGTGATGCAGTAGGATGTGCCAACATAGTTAGCTATTGCCTCTTCAAACTCTTCTACTTTGGCACCTTGCGTAAGGTGAGAGCTTCGTAAAATCTCAACAACGGCGGCAATGTCATCTTCTTCAATCAATTGCGTGGAGTAGGGAAACACGATTATTTCTCCTCGTTTATGGTAAGGGCAATTTTTTCGAGCAACTCTTCAGTATTAAGCCACTGCGTATTGGTTTCTGAACTGTATTTAAATCCATACTCTACGGGTGTCCCTATTTCACCACAGTTGTTTTTCGAAAAATCAGCTGATTCGGTAAACTGAATCGTTGGTTTAATCACGTAGTGATCGTGAAACTCCAACGTGAGATGGGAATCATCTCTTGGGCACATAACCTCGTGCATTTTTTCTCCCGGACGGATTCCGACATTTTTATGAGGCATATTGGGAGCAATAGCGGATGCCACATCGACGACTTTCATCGAAGGGATTTTAGGAATAAAGGTTTCTCCCCCGTGCATACGCTCGAAATTTTTAAGGACGAAATCAACTCCTTCTTGGAGGGTGATCCAAAAACGGGTCATTCTCTCATCTGTGATGGGAAGTTCAGTCGCTCCTTCGGCAATGAGTTTTTGGAAGAATGGGACGACAGAGCCGCGTGAGCCTAGAACATTACCATAACGAACAACAGCAAAACGGATATCTTTGCCTCCGCGAATATTGTTAGCGGCAACAAAAAGCTTGTCCGATGCCAGCTTGGTGGCACCGTAAAGATTGATGGGGCTGGCAGCTTTGTCGGTGGAGAGAGCAATAACACGACTAACCCCGCAATGCAACGATGCATCGATCACGTTTTGGGCGCCGTTAATATTGGTCTTGATACATTCCATGGGGTTGTTTTCCGCGTTAGGGACTTGTTTGAGTGCGGCAGCATGGACGACATAATCGACTCCATTCATGGCACTGATCATACGCTCTTTGTCTCGTACATCTCCGATAAAATAACGCATACAGGGATGATTAAAACGTTGCGCCATTTCATATTGTTTGAGTTCATCACGCGAATAAATAATGATTTTGTTGGGTTGGTAGTGTTTCAGGATGGTTTTGACAAATTGTTTGCCAAAACTTCCTGTACCACCGGTAATAAGGATATTTTTTCCGTTGAGCATATTTTACCTTTGCCTGGCTTCTTTTATATAGTAAGCAATAAGAGTACCATTTATAAAGATGAAAGTTGAGAAGTTATATCTGCACGTTTGTTCACAAGATTTTGACGAAGAGTGCATAGCATAGATTCGGCATCCATACTTAATAAGAGCACCTTTTGCATCTCTTCCACCGTGTTAAAAAGCGGAAGGTTTTTTAGCAATAAATGAACATTTTTCGAATCGGATAAGGCTATTGCATGTTGAAATAATTCGATCCAGTTATTGACATCACTATTATTTATTTGCATTGGCTTGAGCATCAATTTGTTGTTTAAGGGATGCAAATTGAGAATTAAGCTTGCTGATCATGGAATCATACGCGGCAAATTTTGCTTGCATGGTTGCATAGCGGGCTTCAAGAAGCTTACTGGCTTTGGTTCGCTCTTCATTTAATGAGGCAGTTTCCGTTTTAGACGATTGTGTCAGATTGTTGATTAAACCGGTGGAGGAGGTGTACCCTTTGAATAAATCATTAAGAGAGGTAAAAACTCCATTGGTATAGCTCAGAACATTTTCTGTGGTCTTTGTTGATGTCATAGCGCTTAGCAATCCGCCTCCTGTGCTGTCAGTAATCGCGATCGTCTCGCCTATGGCTTCATTTTTAGGAGTCAAAACCATTCGATAATCGTTAGTTCCGTACTGAAGGATGCTGGCTGAAAGTTTTGTCCCAATAGCGGAGTCAGCATTAATACTATCGGCCATCTGTTGCAGCGTTGTTGTATTGCTGTAGGCAAAACTATATCCTACACTTCCGACCTTGATACTCATGGTTCCACTGGCGCCGCTGCTGATAAGAGTGCTTGCACTGCTAAAAGAACCGGTATTGGTTGTTCCCACACTTGTAATTTTCGTTTTACCGCTAAAGAAATTTTCCATCGCATCAGGATCAGCATTCATTTTTGCCGTGAAGGCACTTTTATCAAAGGACATTGTCCCTGTCTTGTCCAAGCTAATCCCATACTGAGGGAGAGAATAACCGGTAGACTGAAAGCTTGTGATGATTTTAGTTATTTCTCTGCTGATATTTTTGATTGTATTATCCCCATTGAATATCCCGACTTTTCCTTCCGCAGCATTATAAGCGGTCATGTCATCAAGCTGCTTAATGAGGGTATTGTAGCTGCTGACCATACTTTCCATTTCAGTGGTAATTTGATCTTTATTTTGCACGATAGAGATATTGGCACTGCCATTGTCTTTGAGAAGATTGACCGTTAATCCGCTACTGATATCCGTCACGGTGTTGGTGCTGCGGGTCAGGCTGATCCCATCGAAGGTGAAATGGGCATCCTGAGGGTCCTGAATGATAGCCATAGAACCTGTTGCGGCTGGTGTAGAGGTACTGGTAATGCTTGGAATCAATCCGCCGCCAGCACTGTCTGTTAAGGTGATTGCACTGCTTGTGGTACCATCTTTTTGCGTTAAAACCATTCGATAATCATTCGTTCCAAAGTTAACAATACTGGCAGTCACTTTGGTGTTGAGTGTTGTATCGGCATTGATGTTATTAGCAAGATCTTGAAGGGTTGTAGTATCAGTATAGGCAAGATTAACGGTTGTTGTCCCGATATTGACACTGACATTTCCCGTACTTCCCGTACTTGCTATAGGCGTTGTGTTGGCTGCAAAAGCGCCTGTTTGAGAAGCATTGGTCGTACTTGTAATTGTACTGTTTAATCCTGTAGCTGTGTCGCTAAGTGAAATGACGCTGCCCGTATTACCTGCTTTCGGGGTTAAAACCATTCGATAGTCATTGGTTCCGTATTGCACAATATCGGCAGTCACTTTGGTGTTGAGTGTTGTATCGGCATTGATGTTATCGGCAAGACTTTTGAGTGTAGTTGTATCCGTATAGGCAAAATTTACGCTTGTGTTTCCTACTTTGACTGCTACATTCCCTGTCGTACCGGTTGCAGCGACAAAAGCATCTGCTGCGACAAAAGAACCCGTTTTTACATTCGACGTTAAAAGATTAGTATTTAAGTTTCCGCTGATATCTGTCAGAGAAATGGCCTGATTTTGTCCGGTGTTTTTAGAGGTAATAACAAGACTGTAAGCGGATGTACCGGTTTGTAAGACCGAAGCAGAAACATTTTTTCCTGCTGCATCATTTATGGCTTGTTTCAGATTGTCGAGAGTCATCCCTGCGGTGTAATCGATGGAGTAATTCGTCCCTCCAATTCCGAGATTTAATTTTCCTGCTACGCTTGCCACCGATGCCGATGATGAACTGAATGTGCCTGATTGAAGAACACTTTTTTTGGCTATATTGGTAACATTCAATGCAAAATCACGTATTTGGCTACCCGTTGCGGCGCTCACGCTTGCATATTCATTGCCACCTGATACGGAACGTTTTTGGTAAAGATTATCATCGTCTAGTGCACTTACGCTGCTTTTAAATGAACTTAAAAGACTGCTTAGCAGATCAAGAGCCTGCCCTTTTTGTTGATGCAGAGTGATTTTATTATCAATTGGTTTTAGAATAAGCCCTTCATCATTAGTTCTAAGCTTGTCAATAAGATCGGAAGTTAAAACACCTGATCCTAACCCCAATGAGTTGATTGTTCCAGCCATGGCAAATCCTTTTGCACTTTATTATTAATGTATATATCGACCAAATGAGTCAAAATTGTAATTACTGAACTAAAGCAAAAAGAGTTCCGTTTTTGCCGTCTTTAAGATAACAAGGGTATAATTTCAGCTCTCTCTTCTAGACCTGTGCAAGGGTGCGTTTAGACAACGTGTCAGGGTAGGAATACAGCAGCACATCTGGCCGCGCTTTGTGCCGCAGGTATCTGGGATGGAGTCTCTTTATTACTCCCTGTTTTTTACTTCATGATCATTTTCAAGTACAATTATTTTAAAATAAAATTGACTTCTCTTTATGGGCTAAGAGTTTGAGGACTCGTCTTCACGATAGCTTCCCGCTTTGCATCCGCTTGGACTGCTGGGAGGGTTGTCCCGCAAATAACAAATATCTTCGTACGCTTGTTTTAGCACTTTACTCTCCCGCAATAACGGCAGCATTTTTTCATCTTTTTCACTGAGCGAAAGGGATTGATTGTAGAGTAATGCTTTGACTTCGGAATCAACGGCCGCCAATGCCGCTTCGAGATGTGTGAGTGAAATCATTTATGGATCCTTTTTATAATCATTATACCGATGGGCTTTTAAAATAGACTTGCTTGTAACGTTTTAAGTTTAAAACTCTTACGATGAATTTCACAATGTCCGTATTGTCGGATTGCTTCGATGTGAGAAGCTGAACCGTATCCTTTGTGCCCTTCAAATCCGTATTGTGGATATAGAGTTGCCAGTTCTACCATCTCACGATCACGGCTTACTTTGGCGAGGATCGATGCGGCACTTACTTCGGGGACGGTTGCATCGGCTTTAACGAGTGTTTTGAGTCCGTTTACCCCAAAAGTAGAGTTTCCGTCGTACAGATAATCGGCCTCGCCAAGTATGCCCATGATCTCGCGTAGCCCGGACGCGAGGCAGTAGGAGAGTCCGTGTTCATCTATCATCTGGGCATCAAATCGGGCAATATGATAGGTTGAGTGGGCAATTATTTCATCAAAAAGTGATTCCCGTTTTTTTTCGCTGAGTTTTTTTGAATCATTCAGCCCCGAGATAGGTCGGTGCAAGATGACTCCTGCTATCGTAAGCGGTCCCGCAAGCGGTCCTCGTCCGGCCTCGTCAATACCGCAAAATTTCATCGTATTTCCTCTTGTTTGTGGTATTTTACCGTTAAATTTGCTATCATACAGAAAAAAGGATTGACATTATGATGAAAAAAGCTTTATTGGCGATGTGTATCGGTGTTTCAGCGGCTTCGGCTGCGACCATTTTAGGATTTGGGGTTGAGGCGGATTATTATAACCCTACGGTAAGCGGAGATTTCAGTTATAAGACGACGGCTACCCATTTTTCGGATGATACACAAAACAGCTATCAGATAGGTGTTTATTTCGAACACCCGGTTCCGGTCCTTCCGAATATCCGTATCGACTATACCCCTGAAACGACGTTCAGCGGTACCGATAGCATCGTTGGAACCAATAAGGTCTCTTTCAAGCAGCTTGACGGAACGCTTTATTATGAGCTTTTGGACAATATTGTAGATATTGATTTAGGGGTAACCTTTAAAGCATTGGATGGCAAAGTCGAAGGGCTAGCAACCAACCAAGACTTTAACGTTGTCATCCCTATGCTGTATTTGGGAACCGGTGTTAAAATACCTGCTGTACCGATTCATGTAGCAGGGGATGTAAAATACGTAGAGTACGATGGCGATTCGGTCATCGATGCGCGCATCAAAGCTATTTGGGATATTGTTGCCGGGTTGCAAGCCCAAGCGGGTCTTCGATATGAATCCATGAAGATTGACAATCAAAATGACATTCATGCCGATGTGACGTTTAAAGGTCCCTTTGTCGGTATCGGCTACAATTTCTAGTTCTCTTACTCCTCCCCCAGTGCCCATTGGGAAAACGGAACCATCTCGATTCGAGAAATCGGATGGGAGAGGATGGTTTCCAAATTCATCGTTACAACAATCACCTCTTGAACTTGATGCATAATGATAAACCCTTCCAATGCTTCTACTTTTTTAAACAACGCGTGCTCATTGGCAAAGGGCGAAGCGAGAATGATTTGATTACGACTGGGGAGATAAAAATCAATCCCCTCCTCATAATAGCACTCGATGTCGTGCTTGACCAACTCTAAAAAAATCAGATTCTCAAATACTTTTCCGAAGTGCTTTTGAAGTACGAGGGCATTTTTGATGGCAATGTCGCATAAATAGAGTTTTTTGATGGCGCTAGGGTGGTTAAATTTTTCACACCCGTACAGATAGCGTTTCTCAAACAGTGATTGTAACGAGGAATAGAGTTTGTCCTTGGAAATTTTACGCTCCGACTTTAGACGCTCATACAAGGTAAAGGCTGAAACTTTTTGGGTCACCATTTTAGAGGATTGGACCAGCAGAGACATCTCGATATCACTGAGGGTACTTGCTAAGGTTTTTTGTAGGTACAGAGTCCTCTCTTCGCTGAGCTTCTTATGCATCGCCGGAAACCCGCCTAACAAAAAGAAGTGATTGAGGGCCGTTGAATCGTATTTGGGCTCAAAGGCCAGAAACTCTTCAAAATCGAGAAGATTTAATGTCAACGTCTCAAAATCGGTGAGGTTTGGATATTGGGAAGCGAGGATGATTTGAGACAGAGGAAAGAGTCTGATTGCATCACTATAATTATCCAAGGCCAAAATGGAGATTTTGTTTTCCTTGCAAAACGGCTCGAGGTATTCATTTAGCTCATTGATGTCAAGACGCAGGTCACGGCAATCGAGATAGAGATAGGTCGATTTTTTATGGCTCAGGAGATATTGCTTGATCAGTGTCGTTTTTCCCGACTGAGCGACACCGCAGATCCAAACGCTCTCTTCATTGAGGGATGCTTTGCGTTCGATGAAATTGGGATTATGCAAATCGTGGCGATAATAGTCATCTAAAAGTGTATTCATGGCGTCAATAATAACCTAAATTTTATATCTTCCTTATTAAAAGGAAACAAATTTAGTATAACATCGCTTTTTACCCCCTGAAATCATTGACCCAAAGGGGGTATATCGCTATAATTCCAACTTGCCTTACATAGTCAGCATTGACTGACGAGTTCTTTATAGAGGAAAAATTATGGAAAAGATTCGTTTGAAACTTAGAGCATACGACCATCGTGTGCTTGATCGTTCAGTAGCTTCTATCGTTGAAGCCGTAAAGCGTACAGGTGCGGAAATCCGTGGACCAATACCTTTGCCAACAAAGATTCGTAAGTATACGGTTCTTAAGTCACCTCACGTTAACAAAAGTTCACGTGAGCAATTTGAGATTCGTATGCACGCTCGTTTGATCGACATCGTATCGGCTACGCCTGATACGGTTGATTCATTAATGAAGCTTGACTTGGCTCCGGAAGTGGACGTAGAAGTTCGCTCTATGGACAAGTAAGGAGTGGGTATGGAATATATTGTAGAAAAGATCGGCATGAGCCGAACAATCGGTGCAAATAGCCAAGCGGTAACTCTTTTAAAAGTAAAAGAAGTGAAAGTTTGTGAAGTTGTAGATGGCACAGCTCTTGTAGCATACAGCCAAGGAAAAGCACACAATAAGCCAATTGAGGGTCAGCAAAAGAAATATAACCTTTCTGCTGAGTTCAACAAATTCGCTACATTGGAAGTTGCAAACACCGAAGCCGGTGATTTGGATATGACACCTTTAGCGGATGCTAAAAAAGTTAAAAGTGCATTCAACACCAAAGGTCGCGGTTTTACCGGCGTTATGAAACGTTGGAATTTTGCCGGCGGACCAGGTGCACACGGTCACCGTTTCCACCGTACAGGTGGATCTATCGGTAACCGCGAATGGCCAGGTAAAGTCCAAAAAGGGCGTAAAATGTCTGGTCAATACGGTAACGAGCTCGTTACGGTAAAAAATGAAGTGATGTCTTTTGACGCACAAAACGGTGTATTGGTTGTCGTGGGCGCTGTCCCAGGTGCAAACGGTGCGCTAGGTCGAGTAAAGGTTGTTAAACAATGAGTGCTATTGTCTTAAACGAAAAATTCGAAAAAGCTTCTGAGCTGGCTTTACCAGAGAGTTTTAGCGGGATTAATCCTCATAACCTCTGGTTGTACGTGAAATCGTACCAAGCAAGTATCCGTTCAAACACGGCATCTGCTAAGACTCGTTCTATGATGCGTGGTGGTGGTAAAAAACCATGGGCACAAAAAGGTAAAGGGGGCGCTCGTGCTGGTTCACGTCGTTCACCTATCTTTGTTGGCGGTGCGGTAGCACACGGGCCAAACACGGGTCGTAACTACGATCAAAAGATCAACAAAAAGCAAAAGAAACTAGCGCTTAAATGTGCACTAGAAGCTTGCGCTACTGCTGGGAAATTGTTTATCGTTGATTCGATTGACGTTCCAAGCGGAAAAACAAAAGATGCATTGGCGTTGTTCAACACGTTGAACGTACGTGATGCATTGTTCGTTAAAACGATTCTCGATGAGAACACGTATCTTGCATTCCGCAACATCTCTTCAACGTATGTAATTGAAGAGAATGAACTCAACGCCTTTTTGGCTGCGACATATCGCTCGGTAGTAATCGAAAAAGCGGTATGGGAAAATCTGACTAAAGAGAGCTGAGATGGCAGATATTACTGATATCAAATCGATCCTGTATACAGAGAAGACTTTGGGTCTTCAAGAAGAAGGCGTAATCGTAGTTCAAACGTCAACACGTATGACTAAGAACAGTCTTAAAGAGGTGTTTAGAGAGTATTTCGGAATTGTTCCTTCGAGAGTTAACTCCCTAAACCAAGAGGGAAAAGTAAAACGTTTCCGTGGTCTTACTGGTAAGCAAAACGACTTTAAAAAGTTTTATGTGAAGCTTCCAGAAGGCGCACAAATTGATAGTTTGGCGGTGTAATTATGGCAATCAAAACCTATAAACCAACCACTCCTAGCCGACGTTTTATGACAAACGTTGATAACTCGGACATTACTGCAAAAGCTAGTGTTCGTGCATTGTTGACAAAACTTCCGGCACACGCAGGTCGTAACAGCAATGGTCGTATCACGTCACGTCATAAAGAAGCGGGAGCTAAAAAGCTTTACCGTATTATCGATTTCAAGCGTAACAAATTTGGTGTTCCAGGTACCGTTGCGGCGATCGAATACGATCCATACCGTAACTGTCGTATCGCTCTTATTAACTATACTGATGGAGACAAGCGCTATGTGCTTCAACCAAAAGGGATGGTAGTGGGTGATGTTATCACTTCTGCTGAGAGCGGTTTGGACATCAAAACGGGTAATGCTATGAAATTGATGAATATCCCTGTGGGTACTACGGTTCATAACATCGAGCTAAAACCAGGCAAAGGCGGACAAATCGTTCGTTCAGCAGGAACTTCAGCTCAAATCATGGGTCGTGAGGGAAAATACGTATCACTACGTCTTCCTTCAAGCGAAATGCGTTACGTTCTTGGTGAGTGTATGGCAACCATCGGTATTGTTGGTAACGAAGAGTATATCAACATCGTTATCGGTAAAGCCGGTCGTTCACGTCACATGGGTATCCGCCCACAAACTCGTGGTTCTGCGATGAACCCTATTGACCACCCACACGGTGGTGGTGAGGGTAAAACAAACTCAGGACGTCACCCGGTTACTCCATGGGGTAAACCGACTAAAGGTGCTAAAACACGTAAGAAGAAAGCAAGTGATAGACTTATTATTACTCGCCGTAAATCAAATCCGAAGAGGTAGAGTATGGCTAGATCAGTAAAAAAAGGACCATTCGTTGATGGACACCTTATGAAAAAAGTGATTGCTGCCAAAGAGACAAAAAGCAACAAGCCTATTAAAACATGGTCACGCCGTAGCATGATCTTGCCAGATATGATCGGCTTGACGTTTACTGTCCATAATGGCCGTCAGTTTATACCTGTTTTCGTAACTGAAAACCACGTTGGGTATAAGCTTGGTGAATTCGCACCAACACGTACGTTTAAGGGCCATAAAGGTTCTGTACAAAAGAAAATCGGGAAATAAGGAAGAGATATGGCAAGAGCATTATTAAAATTCGTTCGCGTATCTCCGACTAAATCTCGTTTGATCGCTCGCGAAGTACAAGGTATGAATGCAGAACAAGCATTGGCAGCGTTGGAGTTCACTCCTAACAAAGCAGCAAAAATCATCGCTAAAGTAGTTGCATCTGCAGTGGCTAACAGCGGTAGCGAAGCGGAAGATTGTGTTATTAAATCATGCCGCGTTGACAATGGTCCGGTTCTCAAGCGTTTTACGCAGCGAGCACGTGGAACAGCGTCAGGAATTCGTAAACCGACTGCGCACATTTTAGTAGAAGTAGAGGGCAAATAATTATGGGTCATAAAGTTAATCCTATTGGACTTCGTCTTGGTATCAACCGCAACTGGGAATCTCGTTGGTTTCCTAACTTTAAAACAGCTGCGGTATCTCTTGGTGAAGATCATAAAATCCGTACATTTTTGAAAAAAGAACTCTACTATGCTGGTGTGAGCAACATCGTCATCGAGCGTACTGCAAAGCGTCTTCGTGTAACGATCATCGCTGCTCGTCCGGGGATCATCATCGGTAAAAAAGGTTCAGATATTGAGAAAATCAAAGATTCTCTCAATAAATTGATCGGTAAGCCGGTTGCATTGAATATCAAAGAAGAGAAAAAAGCACAAGCTTCAGCACAACTCGTTGCTGAAAACGTTGCGACTCAACTTGAAAAACGTGTAGCTTTCCGCCGCGCGATGAAAAAAGTTATGCAAAATGCACAACGTGCCGGCGCAAAAGGGATCAAAGTCTCTGTTGCTGGTCGTCTCGGTGGTGCTGAAATCGCTCGTACCGAATGGTATCTTGAGGGACGTGTTCCTCTTCATACTCTTCGTGCGAAAATCGATTACGGTTTTGCAGAAGCACACACCACTTACGGTGTAATCGGTATTAAAGTTTGGATTTTCAAAGGTGAGGTTCTCACTAAAGGTATCCAGCCAGAAGCTAAAGAAACTAAAGAAGAGGGTGGTCGTGAAGATCAACAACGCCGCCCTCGTCGAAAGGTTAACTAATCATGTTAATGCCTAAACGTACGAAATATCGTAAACAAATGAAAGGGCGTAACCGTGGTTACGCTTCTAGCGGAAACAAACTTGAGTTCGGTTCAATCGGATTCAAAGCAACGGAAGCGGGACGTATTAACTCTCGCCAAATCGAAGCGGCTCGTATCTCAGCTACTCGTCACATCAAACGTACGGGTAAAATCTGGATTCGTGTATTCCCAGCTAAACCTTTGACTGCCAAACCACTTGAAGTGCGTATGGGTAAAGGTAAAGGTGCTGTGGATCAATGGGTTATGAACATTAAGCCAGGCCGTATCATTTTTGAAATGGGTGGTGTTGAAGAGACTCTTGCTCGTGAAGCGTTAGCGCTTGCGATGCAAAAACTTCCGTTCAAAACTAAAATTGTAACTTTGGAGATGAGCAATGAAATATACTGATTTAAACGGTAAAACCGCTGCTGAACTTCAAGGTGCGCTCAAAGAGAAGAAGATTGAGCTTTTCACTTTGAAAATCAAGCAAAAAATGATGCAATTGACTAATACGAGCGAACTTCGCACGGCAAAAAAAGACATTGCACGTATCAACACCGCGCTTAGCGCAGTGAAGTAAGGGTGAACCTATGACACATAAACGTGAAATTCAAGGTATCGTAGTAACTAACGGAGCCGACAAAACAGCAACAATCGTTGTTGAGCGTCGCGTTATGCACCCACGTTACCACAAAACGGTAAAACGTTTTAAAAAATACATGGTACATGATGAAAACAACCAGCTTAATGTTGGTGATGAGATCATTGCTATCGAGTGTCGTCCGCTTAGTAAAAGCAAATCATTCCGTCTTAAATCTCTTGTAAAAGCAGGGGTAAGCGCATGATTCAAAGTTTTACTCGTCTAGCAGTAGCGGATAACACAGGTGCAAAAGAGATCATGTGTATCAAAGTTCTTGGCGGTTCAAAGCGTCGTTACGCAACAATTGGTGATGTTATCATCGCCTCTGTTAAAAAAGCGACTCCAACCGGTAAAGTAAAAAAAGGTCAAGTAGTAACCGCAGTTGTTGTTCGAACGAAAAAAGAGATTCACCGTGAAAACGGCTCTTTAATCCGTTTCGACGAGAACGCAGCTGTTATTCTTGATAAAAAACGTGAGCCTATCGGGACACGTATTTTCGGACCAATCGGACGTGAAGTTCGTTATTCTGGTTTCATGAAAATCGTATCTTTGGCTCCGGAGGTTGTATGATGGCAAAATTTAATTTCAAAAAAGGCGATACTGTTGAAGTAATCGCTGGAGACGACAAAGGTACTAAAGCAGAAGTGCTTCAAGTAATGCCTAAGAAAAACAAAGTAATCGTTAAGGGTGTTCGTGTTGCGAAAAAAGCGATCAAACCTACCGAGCAAAATCCACAAGGCGGATTCTTGAACAAAGAGATGCCTGTTGATGCATCAAATGTCCGTAAAGTTGAGGCGTAATCATGGCACGACTAAAAGATAAATATTTGGCTCTTAAGCCTGAGCTTCAAGCGGCTCTTGGTATTGCTAATCCTATGCAGACTCCAAAGCTTGAAAAAGTGATTATTTCTGTTGGTTGCGGCTTTGCTATGAAAGACAACAAATTGATCCAAAGTATCCAAGATACCATCAGCAATATCGCTGGTCAACGTGCTTCAGTTGTTGTTGCTCGTAAATCAGTTGCTGGATTTAAAGTACGTGAAGGGATGCCAGTTGGTGTAAAAGTTACACTACGCGGCGCTCAAATGTACGATTTCTTGGATAAATTGATCTCTGTATCTCTTCCTCGTATGAAAGACTTCCGTGGTATTCCACGTAACGGTTTCGACGGTCGCGGAAACTACAACTTCGGTTTGACCGAGCAGTTGATTTTCCCGGAAGTTGATTACGATTCAATTATGCAAATCCACGGGATGAACATCACCGTAGTAACAAGCGCAACCGCAGACAAGGATGCTTTCAAGCTTCTTGAGATGGTCGGTATGCCGTTTGCAAAAGGGAGAGAATAATGGCTAAGAAGTCAATGATCGCTAAGCAACAACGCACACCAAAATTTGCAGTTCGCGCGTACACTCGTTGTCAGATTTGTGGTCGTCCACACTCTGTTATCAGCGATTTCGGAATTTGTCGCATATGCTTTCGAAAGATGGCAAATGAAGGGTTACTCCCAGGCGTAAGAAAGTCAAGCTGGTAAATCCAGCTCGATACTGCTTACGATTTAGATAAGGAAAATAAATGATTAATGATTTGATCGCGGATTCGTTGACTCGTATCCGTAATGCTGCAATGCGTCGTTTGGATTCAACTACACTGATGCATTCTAAGACTGTAGAAGCGGTAGTTGCTATTTTGGCAGACAAAGGGTATGTTGAGAGTTTTAACGTTGTTGAAAACGGCGTTAAAAAAACTATCAACGTAGTATTAAAGTACGATGCAAATGGTCGTACAGTAATTAATGAAGTAAAACGTATTTCTAAATCAGGACGACGTGTTTACAAGGGTGTGAGCGAGCTTAAGCGTTTCAAAAACGGTTACGGTACGATCATTGTCAGCAGTTCAAAAGGGGTTCTTCCTAACGATAAAGCATTCGAGCTTGGCGTTGGCGGCGAAGTCCTTTGTACAATTTGGTAAGGGGATAAGATGTCACGTATTGGAAAACTTCCTGTTTCTATCCCAGCTGATGTGAATGTAACTCTTGATGGTGCAGTTCTTACATTTGTAAAAGGTGCAACAACTCATACTCTTGATACTCGTGGAAATTGTGGTGTAACACTTGAAGATAACACTTTAACGTTTGCTACGAATTCTGATGCTCGTGCTGATCGTGCCTTTTGGGGTACTTACCGTGCATTGGCGCAAAATATTATTGTTGGTTTAACTACAGGTTATGAGAAAAAACTTGAAATCAATGGTGTTGGTTACCGTGCTGCTGTTGAAGGCGCTGTTTTGAAATTGCAATTGGGCTTCAGCCACGATATCCTTTTTGATATCCCAGCAGGTGTTGCTATGAGCGTTGAGAAAAACGTTATCAGCATCAAAGGCAGTGATAAGCAACAAATTGGACAACTAGCGGCGGTTATTCGTTCATTCCGTCCACCTGAGCCATATAAAGGTAAGGGTGTTAAATACTCTGATGAGATTATCCGACGTAAAGCCGGTAAGACATCTAAGAAATAAGGGGCGATGATATGACAGCTAAAACACTCAAAAACAAATCAGCGAAACGTTTACAACGTAAGCGCCGTATTCGCTCCAAAATTTCAGGATGCGCGGCATTGCCACGTGTCTCAGTATTTCGCTCTAACCGCTTTATCAGCGCACAAGCGATTAACGACGAAGCAGGGGTAACTCTTGCTGCGGTACACTCAAAAACTTTGGGACTTAAAGCCAATAAAGCCGATGCTGAAAAAGCAGCTGCCGTATTCGCTCAAACCCTTAAAGATGCTGGGATCAATGAAGTAACGTTTGATCGTAACGGATTTTTGTACCACGGTGTCGTAAAAGCATTTGCCGAATCACTTCGTGCCAATGAAATCAAGTTTTAAGGGCTGATGAATGAATCCTATTAATAGAGAAGAATTTTCAGAAGCGATCGTAAATATCGGTCGTGTAACCAAAGTTGTAAAGGGTGGACGTCGTTTTCGCTTTACTGCACTTGTGGTTGTAGGTAACAAAAAAGGGACTGTCGGTTACGGTGTCGGTAAAGCCAAAGAGGTTCCTGATGCTATCCGTAAAGCGGTAGATGAAGCGTTCAAAAATCTCACAGTCGTGAAGATCAAAGGGACAACTATCGCTCACGATATCGAAGTAAAATACAACGCAAGTCGTATGTTGCTTAAACCAGCATCTGAAGGGACAGGAGTTATCGCCGGCGGCGCTGCACGTCCTGTTCTTGAACTTGCAGGGATCCAAGATATCTTGACGAAGTCTTTGGGTTCAAACAATCCAAACACCGTGGTTCGCGCAACAGTTGATGCGCTTTCACGTATCAAAGGATAAGCTATGGCACTCGAAAATTTAACACCTGCTGAGGGGTCAACCCACAGCAAAAAACGTATTGGTCGCGGTGCCGGTAGCGGTACTGGTAAAACATCTGGTAAAGGGCACAAGGGTC
Organism: Campylobacterales bacterium; assembly: GCA_038329855.1. Classification (GTDB taxonomy): domain Bacteria; phylum Campylobacterota; class Campylobacteria; order Campylobacterales; family Sulfurimonadaceae; genus Sulfuricurvum. Next base: position 85,278 of record JBBQNL010000002.1, on the reverse strand, counting down.
AAAAAGCTCGTGGAGGTTACAATGAAAAGCGTAACTTCGAGGGTGGACAACAACCTCTTGCCCGTCGTTTGCCAAAAATTGGATTTACCTCACGTGTCGTAAAACCAACGATCATCAATGTTGAAAAAACAAACGTAATCGCTGAGCTTTCAGAGATCACGATGGAAACAATCCGTAGCGTACACCGTTTGAAAAAATCGGTCACACAAGTTAAACTTGTTGGTGCAAGCGCAAAAGATTTAGCATCTAAAATCAAAGACGAAAACGTTACAACCACTGGTAACTAATGAACCAGCAACTTGTAAACAAGATCTTAATTACGATCGGTTTTCTTTTTATCTTCCGTCTATTGGCATTCGTGCCAGTACCGGGTGTTGACACAGCCGTCCTCGCTTCATTTTTTAATTCTCATCAAGCGGATGCGTTAGGTCTATTTAATATGTTTAGCGGAAATGCCGTTGAGCGCCTCTCAATTATCTCCCTTGGTATCATGCCTTACATTACTGCCTCCATTATCATGGAACTCCTAGCTGCCACTTTTCCAAACTTAGCACAAATGAAAAAAGAACGTGATGGTATGGTTAAATACATGCAAATCATCCGTTATGCAACCATTGCGATTACAATTGTTCAAGCGATTGGTGTGAGTGTCGGACTTCAGAGTATGACGGGCAAAGACGGTGGAAGCGCAATCTTGGTGGATCACTCTACCTTTATGCTTCTTGCGGTTGTTTCGATGTTGGCAGGTACCATGCTGCTAATGTGGATTGGAGAACAAATTACCCAAAGCGGCATCGGCAACGGTGTATCGTTGATTATTTTTGCCGGTATTGTTTCGGCGATTCCGAGTGCCATTTCTCATATGTTTACGATGGTAAATACTGGTGCAATGAGCTTTATCGTGGTTTTGGCAATCCTTGCATTAGTCGTTGCCACGATATTGGTTATCATCTATGTAGAGCTTGGTGAACGCCGTATTCCGGTTACCTATGCGAAAAAAACGATGCTTCAAAATCAAAACAAACGGGTTATGAACTATATTCCCGTAAAAGTGAATCTGGCAGGGGTTATCCCGGTTATCTTTGCTTCGGCAATTTTGATGTTTCCGATGACCGTTATGTCTTCAAGTACAAATCCGACGGTTCAAGCAATAGCAGACGTGTTAAATCCGAATCACTATTTCTTTAACGTTTTACAATTTTTCTTTATTGTGTTTTTTGCATTTTTTTACGCGTCCATTACGTTTAATGCCAAAGATATCTCTGATAATTTAAAGCGTCAAGGCGGATTTATCCCAGGTGTTCGTCCGGGAGAATCAACCAAAGAGTTTCTAAACAGTACGGCGGGTCGTCTTACGATCACGGGTGCAATTTATCTTGGACTTGTAGCAACGCTTCCATGGGTTGTGGTTAAAGCGATGGGGGTACCGTTCTTCTTTGGTGGAACGGCTGTTTTGATCGTAGTACAAGTCGCTCTTGATACGATGCGCCGTGTTGAAGCGCAAGTGTACAGCAGCAAATATCAAACTCTTAGCGCGGTTGGTCTGTAACAATGGCGATTGCGCTGCGCAAACATGATGAAATTGCCAAGCTCCGTGCTGCGAATAAAATCGTAGCAGGGACACTGGAGCTGTTAAGAGAGCATGCAAAAGTCGGAGTCTCTTTGAAGGAATTAGATGCAATGGGGGAGGAGTATATCCGATCTCATAATGCAAAACCTTCTTTCAAGGGGCTTTACGGTTTTCCAAGTTCAGTTTGTACCTCGGTCAATGAGGTCGTTATTCATGGTATCCCTACGGATTACACACTACAAGAAGGTGACATTGTCGGCTTCGATGTGGGAAGTGAAAAAGGGGGATATTTTGGGGATGCGGCTATCACAATGGGTATTGGTACGATATCCAAAGAAGATGAGGCACTGATTGCATGTGCACGAGATACTCTCTATCATGCCATTGAGATTATCAATGATCGTATGAGATTCAAAGAGCTTTCTCATGAGATGGAAAAATTCATCCTTTCACGGGGCTTCGTTCCGTTACGCAATTTTTGCGGACACGGTATCGGTAAAAAACCGCACGAAGAGCCAGAAATCCCTAACTATCTTGAGGGTGATAACCCAAAAGCGGGACCAAAAATCAAAAACGGAATGGTTTTTTGTTTGGAACCGATGATTTGTCAAAAAGAGGGAACCTCCAAAATTTTGACAAATGGTTGGGATGTGGTGAGTACAGACGGGCTGAGAAGCTCTCATTACGAGCATACGGTTGCGATTATCAACGGTAGAGCTGAAATTTTATCAATCACGTAAAGGAATTTTATGGCAAAAGATGATGTCATTGAAGTAGACGGAAAGATTGTTGAAGCACTACCGAACGCAACGTTTCGTGTGGAGCTTCCAAATGGGCATGTGATCTTGTGTCACATTGCCGGAAAAATGCGTATGCACTATATCAAAATTTTGCCGGGTGATACAGTTAAACTTGAACTCACTCCTTACAGTCTTGATAAAGGGCGTATTACGTACCGCTACAAATAAGCTTTCCCTTTTGGGGGAATGGCTAATATTTTTTTGATAAAGGATTTGTTTTATGAAAAAAATATTAACGATTTTCTTCTTTTTCACCTCATTTGTTTTTGCTGCATCCGAAGAATCTTTTTGGAATACCTACACGAAGGCTCTTCGAGGGGATAAGATTGCCCAATACCAAACCGGTGTCATGTTTGAGCGCGGGCTAGGGGTTGATATGAATCAGTCACAGGCTTCCAAGTGGTATGAAAAATCAGCCGCTCAAGGGTATATGGATGCCCAATATAATATCGGATTGATGTATGCGAGCGGTCGAGGGGTGGAGGTAAATGAACCGTTTGCAATGATGTGGCTGGCAGCTGCTGCGAAGCAAGGGGACAAGGAAGCACGTAAACTTCTCCTTGCTATGATTGATGGAGCGTTGGATAAAAAGCCTATGGATGTTGACAAAGGCGATGAAAGTATAACCCCGATTGCCCTTACGACCAAAGAGGGGGCACAAGTGTGTAATTCAAAGGGACTATGTGAGACCTTTAAGGCAAAAACAACACTCACCTCAAAAAGAAAACGGGGGAATTATTACGAAATCAGCGGCATTGGCACCGCACACGGATGGAAAGCTTATGACAAAGAGGGCTGGATTGATGAGAACAGCGTCGAAATACGAAAATAACCTATTTTGAACGAGAAAGGAATAAAATCCCTTTCTCTACGCTTGCCGCTATGGCACTCAAGCTTGCCTCTATCGAGGCAGATTTCATTTGACGAAGCTGCAGCAGTAATCGCTGACCGTTTTAACTTTGAGATGAAACGCACTGTTGGCGGGAACATCAAAACTTTGCGGTCCTGTAATGGTGATCCACTCTGATGAGTCTGGTAGTTGAACGTCCATCTCACCGCTCATAATCTCCATAATCTCTTTATCGCCAGTGTTAAAGGTGTATTCACCCGGCAACATAATTCCTAACGTTTTGATACTTCCATCCGCGAAATGAAGGGTACGGCTGGTAACTTTTCCTTCGAAATAGATGTTGGCTTTTTTATCTGCGGTAACGTTTGCAAATTGTGACATGGATATCCTTTTGAAAATTTGGTGAAATTATAGCGGATTGAGCTCTTTCTTCATATTTTTTGGGAGGTGTGCAAAAGGATATTTTGGATCAATCCTCTCTTCATCTCCATCTTTGATGATAACTTCCAGAGTCATTTCACTGCGGTCAAAATTGACAAGCGTGTACACTTTATCATCTTCCGTGTACGACAAACGTCGCCCTTGCAAATTCATAAAAGCTCTTTTTTTCGGTCTATATCCCATAAATTCCGTTCTCCTTGATGGTTATTTTTCCTGCATCACTGAGTTTGGTCAGCGCTGCTTTAAAATTCTTTTTACTAAGTCCGAACATTTTTTGAATCAAATCAGCATCGCTTTTATAGTTATAGGGGAGCATCCCGCTGTTTTTTTTGAGCATTTCGAGGATTTTATCACCTGCATCGGCGGACTTATCTTTTCCTGTTTTTTGGAGTGAGAGATCAAGTCTCCCGTCTTCACGACGAAGTTTGACAAAGCCATTTTTGATTTGTCCCGAGTGAATTTTTTCAAATACCTCGTTGGCATATATCATACCTTCATATTTATTATCAACAATTGCTTTATATCCCATAGGAGTTTTAGCAATAATCATAAATGTTACAGGGGTATTGGGATAAAAATCTCTAGGAGCGTCGATGAGGGCCTGGCTGATTTTTTCGGTTCCCACTAAGCGATTTGTCTGTTCATCCAAGATAACACGGACAATACGTTTTTCACCGACGGTAAAGGGGCGTTTTTGCATCACACGAGGGACAAAAAGATCTTTGGGCAATCCCCAGTTGACAAATGCCCCGATAGAGGTGGTATCGACGACTTCGACGAAGGCCAGCTGATTGACCATTGCTTTGGGCATGACAGTGGTTGCTACAGGACGATCTTCACTGTCGGTATAGACAAACACGTCGATGGTGTCGCCGATGTGCATGCTGTCAGTAACGTATTGGTTGGGGAGTAATACATCTGTTTCATCGAGGGTACGTAAAAATAACCCCGGCGTTGTATCTCGGTCGATAGTGAGGATATTAATTTCCCCAATTTTTAGTGTTTCATTCATAGGTATAATTATACCCAAGATTCACTTATTGGAGGAAAAATGGCCATAATCATCACAGGGGCCAGCAGCGGACTGGGTGAAGCATTAGCTTATCATTATGCGCAAGGAAAAAATGAGCTGATCCTTATTGCAAGGCGTTCAGAGAAACTTGAAACGGTAGCAAGCAGGTGTAGAGTATTAGGAGTCAAGGTTGAAACGATTGTTGCGGATGTAAATGATTTTGGACTGATGCGCACGATCGGAGTACATCTGGCGAATTCTCACATCGATCGAGTGATTCTCAATGCCGGTATTTCTGTGGGACATTCCGGCGGTATAACACCTTTTGAGGATTTTCATCATCTGTTTAAAACCAATTTCTTGAGCGTTCATGCCCTTTTGGAGCCGATCATTCCAAAACTATTGGAGCAAAAATCGGGCGAAATCATTTTTATCTCTTCACTTGCATCCCTCATCTCTATGCCTACATCAATAGCGTACAGCAGTTCCAAGCGTGCACTCAATGCGTATGCCGAAGGGTTACGGTATCAATTAAAACCTTATGGCATCGAAGTAATGACGATACTTCCGGGATTTATCGATTCGGAGATGACCCAGAAAAACCGATTTAAGATGCCTTTTTTGTTAAGTACGGAGAAAGGGGTCAAGAGAATTACCGGTGCAATTGCTGCAAAAAAACATTTTTACCCGTTTCCGTTGAGATTTTACTTAATGATTCGACTGATGCTTTTATTTCCGCAGTCCTTAAGAGACAAAATTGTAAACTTCACTAATTTTAAAAAGGGTTCATGAGCCCCCAAGGATCGTTTATGGTTATCGACAGCGTTTGTACGTATTGTGGGGTGGGATGTGATATTTCTGCCGAGGTTGAAGATAACAAAATCATCAAGATGTTTGCCAAAGAAGAGGGGGTTGTCTCACAGGGACGATTGTGTATCAAAGGAAAGCAGGGGTGGGATTTCGTAACGCACCCTAAACGCCTTCGAAATGCCCGGGTGCGTAAATCATTTTTGAATGCCAATGCCGAACTCTTTTCGGATTTGGATATGGACTATCTTGAACCCGTCGATCATGATTTTTATGAGATCAGTTATGACAGCGCGTACGAATTGGCAGCCCGCAAACTAAAAGCCATTACGGATGAATATGGCTCTCATGCCTACGCATCTATTGGAGGAGCACGGACAAGCTGTGAGAGTTCCTATCTGTTCCAGCACTTCACACGCAATGTTGTGGGCTCTCCTCATGTCGATAACTGTGCACGCGTCTGTCATTCACCGTCTCTTAAAGGGATGCGTACCACCATCGGCGAGGGGGCGGCGACCAATCCGTTTGATGATATTTACGAAACCGAATTTATGATCGTGATGGGCTCCAACACGACCGAGGGGCATCCCATCGTCGCCAATCGTATGCTTGATGTGATCAAAGATAAGGGAATTGAACTTGCCGTTTTGGATGTGCGCCGTATTCAGCTCTCAAAATCGGCAACGCATCATTTGAGCATCCCTTACGAAGCCAATTTAATGATTCTTAATATGATGGCGTATGTCATTATTACTGAAGAGTTGGTAAATGCAGAGTTTATAGCAACACGAACCAAGGGGTATGAAGAGTATGCGCACGCTATTTTAAATGATCCCTATGCCAATCCCGATTATCTTCTTCAAATACCGGGATACGAATCGTTGGCTGGGGAGATTCGTATTGTTGCGCGAAAATACGCAACCCGTAAAACCCTCTTTTTCTGGGGGCTTGGAATTACCGAACATTTGGACGGGTCGTATGCCGTTATGGCGATTACCCATCTTGCCTTGATGACTGGAAATATCGGTAAACGTGGTGCCGGACTTATGCCTCTTCGCGGTCAAAATAATGTTCAAGGTACGTGTGATGTCGGGATGCTGCCGTATTACGCCCCTGATTATCAACCGCCTAAAGAGATAGGGATGATGACGCCGGATTTGATCAATGCGATGATCGATGGAGGGATTAAAGCGGTGTTCAACATCGGTGAGGACATCGCGCACATCCACCCCAATCAAAATAAAATTCATGCAGCCCTCAAAAATCTCGATCTTCTGATTGTCAATGAGCTTTTTGATAATGAAATCACCAAATTTGCCGACATTATTTTCGGGGTCAAAAGTGCCTATGAGAAAACGGGGGTCTACGTCAATGCCGAGCGACGACTTCACCTTTCGCAACCGCTGATCAATGTCACCATGCCCGATGACTGGGAAGTGATAGCAGAGATATCCAAACGGTATGGGACCGATTTTGGGTTTAAAAACTCCAACGATGTCTGGGAAGAGGTGCGTGTTGCCGCTCCAAACCGTTTTGGGGGAGCGAGTTATACGAAATTGGAAGCCAATCGTCTGCGCGGATTGCAATGGCCGGTGCAAGAAGAAGATACTCCTGTCTTGCACTTGCATGATTTTAGAACCAAAGACGGGATCGGTTCATACCGATACAAACAGTATGAACCGCGCGGTCAAGTCCAGGAGCTTCTGAATGCATCATCGCATGAGGGGTATTATCTGACAACTGGGCGGGTCTTGGTTCATTACAACAATGCGGCTCAAACCAATGCGTGTGAAAAGCTCAGTCGTTCTCACAGTGAGGATACCTTACTGGTGAGTGTTGATGATGAAGAGTTCTTTGAGTACAAAGATTTTGTCGTTCTCAAAAGCGAGTATGGGCAAAGTGCCCCTTTGCGCGTAAAAGTAAGTTCTACCGTCAAAAAAGGGACTCTTTTTACGACATTTCACCATGCCAAGAGCAAAATTAATTTTTTGTTTGGAGATGAGCACGACGAGTTGATTAAAACGGCACGCTTTAAATCGATCAAAGTAGAAATCGTCAAACCCGATTATCTGGATTAAAGGATGCATACCAAAGCCAAAGGAAATTTGGCTGAAGATAAAGGGTGTGAATATCTTAGAGAGTATGGGTATCGAATACTAGAACGCAATGTTTACAACCGTTTTGGTGAAATCGACATTATTGCTCTCAAAAACAATGTGCTCCATTTCATCGAAGTCAAAAGCGCTCAAAGTTATGAGCAAGCCGTTAACAATATCACCCCCTCGAAACTTCAAAAACTCAACCGTACAATTCAAACCTATTTACAAAAAAAGAAATTTTCACTTGATTATTGCATCGATGCCTTGATCGTCACCGATGGGGAGATTGTGTTAATAGAGAACATTACCCTTTAAAGATTGGATGAAAATTTTGCAATAAGACGTTTTAAAGAAAGGGGAGTTATAATTACCCAACATTAAAAACTCAAGGAAAAAAAATGGGTAAATACATCGAATTAACAGCATCAAATTTCGCTGACACAACAAAAGAGGGCGTAAGTCTTGTAGATTTCTGGGCACCATGGTGTGGACCTTGTCGTATGATCGCTCCGGTTATCGAAGAATTGGCAAATGATTTTGAGGGTAAAGCAAACATCTGTAAAGTAAACACAGACGAAGAGCAAGATATCGCAGTCAAATACGGTATCCGTTCAATCCCTACTATCCTTTTCTTCAAAAATGGCGAAATGGTTGATACTATGGTCGGTGCTGCTTCTAAGCAAGCATTTGCAGATAAGATTAACTCACTACTATAATATGACGCCGAGGGAATTCATCCCCTCGACTACTAAAGCTTGGCCCTCTCGGATTAAAATTTCTCTCTTCTTTATTTTCTTTTTTCACATGTTGTTTTTAGCCTAAAAGTTTTCTAAAACCATTTTTCTTTTTATCAATTTGTAGCGCCCTTTAACCGCAATACAGTACCATACGTCTAACTTAAAATGAGTAAAATAGATGAGGTGTTAACGATGTTGGATTGTGCGATTATTGGAGGAGGACCTGCGGGTTTAACGGCGGGTTTATATACGACACGCGGCGGATTAGACGATGTCATTATGTTTGAAAAAGGGATGCCTGGCGGTCAAATCACCATGAGCTCCGAGATCGAAAATTATCCGGGAGCAACGGCGCATAATTTGAGCGGAATGGATTTTATGTCTCCATGGCCTGAGCAGTGCCAACGTTTCGGACTGAAGCATGAGATGTCGGAAGTAACGCGTGTTTCTCGCAATGAGGATGGAACCTTTACTATCCACAAATCTGACGGTAAAACCGATATGGCAAAAAGTGTTATAGTCGGGACGGGGTCGACACCTAAGCGTGCCGGATTTATCGGTGAAGATAAATATTTTGGCCGTGGTGTAAGTACATGTGCGACGTGTGACGGCTTTTTCTATAAAGGCAAAGAAGTGGCTGTTATCGGCGGCGGTGATACGGCACTTGAAGAGGCCCTTTATTTGGCAAAAATCTGTTCTAAAGTTTATCTTATTCATCGTCGTGATACCTTTCGCTCAGCACCCAGTACGATTGAGCGAGTTAAAAATACGGCGAATATCGAGCTAGTCCTCAATGCATCACCTGAAGAAGTTTTAGGGGACGCGATGGGAGTGACAGGAATTCGTGTTGCATTTAAAGACGCTTCGACACGTCAAATCGATGCGCCGGGCGTATTTGTCTTTATCGGGAACAATGTTAATAACCAAGTCTTGATTCAAGAAGACGGAAGTTTCTTGTGCGATATGACACCATCGGGCGAAGTGATTGTCGATTTGAGTATGAAAACATCGGTTGCAGGATTGTACGCAGCTGGCGATATGCGTATCCTTGCACCTAAACAAGTGGTCAGTGCTGCCGGTGACGGTGCAGTTGCGGCTCTTCAGGCGATTTCGTATGTGGATGAACATTTTCACGCATAAGTTTGAAGAACGAATAATCATTATTCAAAGTGGCTCTTAAACACGAAAGCGATACAATACTTTTTACTATTGCGAACGGGGGATAACCATGATTAGAGTAGGTGTATTTGGCGCGGGTGGACGTGTTGGAAAGTTGATTATCGAGGATTTGCTTCACGAGAGTGAGATATCTCTGGGTGCGGTGTATGTCCGTAATGAACTTGACTTTTCGATTGATCCTTCCGTTTTGGTCACCAACGATATGAATGTATTGCTTAAAAGTTCCGATGTTATTATTGACTTTTCACTTCCTGAAGCGACGCAAGCCCTTTTAGAGAGTGCGATGAACCATCCAAAACCTCTTGTTATCGGTACAACTGGGATGGATACGCATCAGCTCAATTTACTCAAAAATGCGAGTGAGTCGATGCCGATTTTGTATGCGACCAATATGTCACTGGGGGTTGCGTTGTTGAATAAACTGGTCTACGCTGCCTCCAAAACTCTCAAAGAATTTGACATCGAAATCGTAGAGCAGCATCACCGGCATAAAAAAGATGCCCCCAGCGGTACTGCACTCACATTGGCCCATTCAGCCGCGCTTGCTAGAGGTTTGGATTTGGACAAAGTACGCGTGAGCGGTCGTGATGGGAACATTGGTGAACGCTCGTCGGATGAAATTGCTGTGATGGCATTGCGCGGCGGTGATATTGTTGGTCGACATACGGTCGGGTTTTATAATGAAGGGGAGTTTGTGGAGCTTCACCACACGGCGACCAGCCGAAATACGTTTTCAAAAGGCTCCATTCGCGCTGCTAAATGGCTAGTAGGCAAAGAGAATGGATTGTACACGATCAGTGATTGTTTGGAATTAGGAGCATAAATGCGTAGTATGAATGAAAAATGTGCGGTAGTTGGAATATTTGATCATGCAGAGGCTTCAAAATTAGCCTACTTTTCTCTTCATGCGCAACAGCATCGAGGTCAAGAAGCGGCGGGTATCAGTACGAGTGACGGTGAAAAACTCTACACCATCAAAGACAGAGGATTGGTGACACAGGTATTTGACAACCAAAAACTCGGTACTCTAAAAGGGCAGATGGCCATTGGGCACACCCGTTATTCAACAGCCGGCGATGACTCGATCCTCGATGCTCAGCCGGTATTTGCCCGTTATGATTTGGGAGAGATGGCGATTGTTCACAACGGAAATCTCACCAATGCCAAAGAGGTACGGGATGCCTTGATCAAAAAAGGGGCCATTTTTCAAACCTATATGGATACTGAAAACCTCATTCATCTGATCGCTAAAAGTGACCAGCATCACCTCACTGATCGCATCATCGATGCGGTGAAAAAAATTGAAGGGGCTTATTCGCTCGTCTTTTTGAGCCGTTCGAAGATGTTTGCCATGCGTGACCGTTTCGGATTTCGTCCGCTAAGCCTTGGCCGTGTCGGGGATGGCTATGTTGTAGCGTCTGAAACTTGTGCCTTTGATCTTATCGGTGCGGAATACATCCGTGATGTTGAACCCGGAGAGCTTTTGATTTTCGAAAAGGGAAAAGCGCCTCAGTCGATCAAAGTGTTCGAGCCGACCCCAAAACATTGTATTTTTGAGTACGTCTATTTTGCCCGTCCTGATTCCAATGTCTACAAGCAAAATGTGTATGAGATGCGCAAAGCCATGGGTAAAAAATTAGCCCAAGAGCAGCCGATGATCGCTGATATGGTTGTTCCAGTACCCGATGGCGGTGTACCTGCGGCGATTGGATATTCTCAAGAAAGCGGTATCCCTTTTGAAATGGCGATTATGCGTAACCACTACATTGGGCGTACATTTATCGAACCAACTCAAGAGATGCGGGATTTGAAAGTAAAAATGAAACTTTCTCCTATCGAACAATTGATCAAGGGAAAACGTTTGATCGTCGTGGATGACTCCATCGTACGTGGAACGACCAGCCGTCAAATCGTCCGTATGCTCAAAGCCGCAGGAGCGCTGGAAGTACACATGCGTATCTCGAGTCCTCCGACAACCGATCCGTGTTTTTACGGGGTCGACACGCCAGACAAAGAAAAACTGATTGCCGCCAATATGACGAATGCGGAAATTTGTGCGTTTATCGAAGCCGATTCACTGGGATATTTAAGTAATGAGGGATTGTTGTTGAGTGTCAACGGCAAAGAAGAGAACTATTGTACGGCCTGTTTTACCGGCAATTACATTATTTAAACGAACTTTATGCGTGAACAGATTTTTACATTCGGACAGTATTTGAGTGAAAAATTTGGGTGCAAAGTCACTAAAGTCCCCATTTCAATCTCTGGATTTACCTGTCCAAATATTGATGGAAAAGTTGCCAAAGGGGGGTGTACTTTTTGTGAAAATGATTCATTCAGCCCCAGTTTAGACAAAGAAAAGCCGTTAAAAGGGTTTTTCTTAAATTTAGACTCCATCGAAAACCCCTATCTCTCTAAACAGCTAGAGCAGCTAGAGTGGCAATTTAACGCATTATCTCAAAAGTTGAGTGTTGAAAACGGGACACAAAAATACATTGTCTATTTCCAAAGTTTTACCAATACTTATGCTCCATTGGCCACGTTAAAAGCATTGTATGAAAAAGCGCTCAGTTTTGAGAATGTAGTGGGATTGAGCATCGGGACACGTTCGGACAGTATCAGTGAGGAAACCTTTGAGTATTTACGGGAACTTTCCAAAAAAACAGAAATTTGGATTGAGTTTGGAATACAGTCCATTTTCGATGAAACCTTGGAAAAGATCAATCGCGGACACAATGCTAAAAGTGTTAAAGAAGCCATTTTAAAGGCCAAACAGTATGGCCTTAATGTATGCGGTCATCTCATTTTTGGACTCCCAGGTGAGGATAAAGCAATGATGCTTCAAACCGCGCAAGCAGCCTACGATCTGGGGGTTGATTCGCTCAAGTATCACCCTCTTTATGTGGTGAAGCGAACGGCATTGGCCAATGAATACGCGCGAGGAGAGTTTACCCCTATTACGGAAGAGCTATATCTGGAGGTGTTATCGCAAGCTTTGGCTATGAAGCCTTCCCATATAAGTGTTCAGCGTCTCAGTGCCGGGATCGATGATGAGTCATTGATTGCTCCGCAATGGTGCCGAGATAAGAACGCACAACTGCGAGCCATAAATAATTCTCTCAAAAAAGTAGGCCTTAAGTACTGATTATTGTCCGAATGCGCGAACGTAAGGGGTGTATCCTTTGAAGTGAGTGGGATGGGGCATGACGATACGAAACGGCTTGCGTTGCCCCGGTTTTAAATTCGTAGCTACGACTTCCGTGACAATCACAAAGGAGGGTTTTATCCCAGCATCTCCTATCAGTTCAGCAAATGCGTTGGACTCATAATAGGGATCTCCTGATTTCACTTCCGTGTCTTTATTGACGATTTTAATTTCGACGCTCACTTCCCCGATCGTATAATCTCCCGAATTTTGAACCGTACCGGTAAAGATGATTTTTTCTGTGGCGTAAAATCGACGATCGTCTACATCAGATAAGGTTATTTTTTTAGTGTAGCTATCAATAATTAAAATAGCCATAAACATCAATCCCATAGCCGCTAGAATGTACGTAACGATAATTGAAAACTTTGATGATAGTTTGGGCTGCAGAAGCGTTGTGATAATAAGAGACATTAATGCCAGAGTAATCACACTAACAACACCATAATGCCAAACCGTAAAATAGGTAGTCATGAGCATTGTCCTCTCGCGGTTACTCCGAATTTTTTCGGATAGCTAAACGGTTCAACAAGCAATTTGAAACTGCGCGATTCTTTGGGCTTTAGAGCCCCTTTTAAAATGATTTTTTGGGTCCGAAACGGGGCATAAGGGTACAGTTTATCGAGCTGCTTAATTGAAGAGGTTTTTGAGATCCCAAATGTGATCGTGCACTCTTTGAACGTTTGATTAGAGGTATTGTTTAGATCTCCCCTGATCAGCAATGCTTCGGTAAACTCGAGATCTTGAACTGTGGTCAAAGTGATAGTGTGGTTGTAGAGGATTTTGTGCAGGAGCATATAGCCGCCAAAAGGTCCTGCCGTAATCACCAAAAATGCCATAAATATGAGTGTGATAGCAATTTTGAGCCTTTGATGCAAGAGAACGGCTAAGATCAAAAAAAGTAAAAAGAAAAAAAGTATCCCTCCAAAAAGGAGGTAGTCATACAAAGAGAGAGTATGAATAAAATCGAGAATTCTTGTTTTCATTTGGTCCTAGAGTTTTTTTCCGCTATCCCACTGACACCGGCTCTTCGCGCCAGTTCTTGTTTGATGCGGTCAGGAGAGATGTTTTTGTGTCCCAGCGCAACTAAGACATGATAGACTAAATCGGCACATTCGTAAATAATTTCATCTTCATTGTCATCTTTGATAGCAAATGCAAATTCACCGGCCTCTTCGACTACTTTTTTGAGAATCTCATTGTCCCCTTTGGAGAGGAGTTTTGCTGTCCATGAGCTTGTTGGATCGGCATTCTTTCGAGAGAGAATCGTATGGTACAGTTCATCAATAATACCGTAGGCACTCGCAGTGTCGATGGAGGGCTCACTGATGATCTTATCCGTTTGGATATCGGTAAAAAAGCATGATTTTCGTCCCGTATGACACGCCACACCCTCTTGGCGCACCATGATGAGGAGCGTATCATTATCGCAGTCGAGTAAAAAGCGCTCACAATGCTGAAAATGGCCGCTACTCTCTCCCTTTTTCCACAAACGCTGTTTGGAGCGAGAGAAGTAGTGGGCCACTTTGGTGGAGAGGGACAGCTCCAGTGCTTCACGGTTCATGTAGGCCATCATCAAGACCCCTAACGTCGTAGAATCTTGGACGATAACGGGGAGAAGTTCAGACTTTTTCCAGTCTATTTGATCGAGGTTCATAAACTATTTAACCGTAGAACTTATTTTTTGATTGTCACCGCTTTTGGTGTCAAGCCAAATATTGGGGGTTGATCCCCCGGGAGTCAAGAAGATCTTCGCATCTTTATTCTCTTTGAGTGCCTCATTAAATTTACCCTGAACCTTGATTTGTTCGAGCTTTAGCAGTCCAGGAGTCAGCGACTGGGCTACGAGATGATTCGCTTTTGCTTGGGCAATGGCTTCGATGGTGACTGCATTGGCGGTACCTTGTGCTTCAGTCTCTTTTTTAAACGCTTCTTGTTTTGCTCGTTCTACGTCTTGCTGTGCCTTTTCAACTTCTTGCTTGGCCACTTGAACCCGCTCGATTTGATCTTTTACTTTTTGAGGAAGACCGATTTCACGCAATTGAATCGATTCGAGATCGGCAGGACCATTTTTTTGACGATTAACATTGTTGCGAATACCTGCTTCGATTTTTTGGGCGATAGCATTACGCATAATAGGCAATGTTTCCGCATCGTATTGACCGATGACGTTACGAACCACATCCCGTGCGACAGGATCGATGATTTTGTCTTCCCAGCTAAAGCCCCAATTGGAGATGGTTTGGGCCGCAAGCTGTGCATTAAGGCGATATTGGACGGTCATGTCGATCGATACCGGAAGCCCCCGTTTATCCAAAACTGTGATCGCCGGTTTGAGCAAAATTCCATCACCTGCCGTTGACGCGCGGTCAATTTTATCGGCATAATTGATGATACGCACTTTGGTATCAACAATATACACTTGTTGGATGACGGGGATAAGAAAATGCAAGCCGGGTAATAAAGACTGATCGCTGTATTTACCGTTCGTTGAAAGGATACCGCGCTCCCCTTCGTTAATAATGATAAAAGGCTTTGCTAAAATCATAAGAAGAGCAAACCCGCCGATTGCCCAAAGCATCCCGGTTTTTTTTTGGCTCAAATTAAAATCAATCTTGGGAGGTTTAGGAGGGGTAAATCCGCCGCCTGAAGTAGCTTTTTTTTCGTCATTTTTCTTTTTATTAAAATAGTCGTTCATATCCGTTGCCATAAATAGTACCTTTTATTATTTTAAACACCATCAGAAAGGATCCCGATTGGCTGCGCTAACACTAAGCTTCCTTGGGCAAGAAGCCCAACAACATTTTAATCGATATACGTCAGGTAGTGGTCGTAATCCGGATTGCGGCCGAATACGATGTCAAAATAACTGCTTTGGATTTTTTCGGTCAAGGGTCCTCGTCCGCCTGCACCTAACACGCGCGCATCGACTTCACGAATAGGGGTAATTTCAGCCGCCGTTCCGGTGAGAAATGCTTCGTCTGCAACGTAGATCTCTTCACGAGTGATTTTTCTGCGGGTGACTTTCATTCCCATATTTTCAGCCATTTCGATAACGGTTTTTTGGGTAATGGATACAAGAGAGTTGTCATTAGGAGGGGTGATGAGTTCTCCGTCTTTGATCATAAAAAATGACGCTCCGCTGGCTTCGGCAACGTATCCTTCATCATCGAGGAGGAGTGCTTCGTCATATCCCGCTTCAACAGCTTCAAATTTTGCCATTTGAGAGTTGAGATAATTTCCTACCGCTTTGGCTTTGCCCATGTTGGATTTATTGTTAGGACGGCTAAACGAGGAGATTTTGAGACGAATACCGCGTTTCATCCCTTCTTCACCCAAATACGCGCCCCATTCCCATGCTGCAATGGAAACCTCAACGGGAGCTTCTTTATGATAAACCCCCATGACGCCATACCCTAGATAAACAATAGGACGCAGATACACATTGTCCGCGGTAAAATCATTGTCTTTTAAGAGCTCAATTTGAGCTTTGTTAAGTTCTTCAGCCGTATAGGGAACCGTGATAAGGGTCATTTTTGCCGATTCGATAAGGCGTTTTGTGTGATCTTTGAGTCGAAAAATTGCGTACCCTTTTGAGGTTTTATACGCTTTTGTCCCTTCGATGGCACCATTGCCGTAATGTAATGTGTGAGAAAGTACGTGAATTTTTGCGTCATTCCAAGGCACTAATTTGCCGTTCATCCAAATCGTTTTAGCTTCGTTCATGGTAGGTGTTCTCCAAAAGAAAAATTGGGTGATTTTAGCGTAGATGCCATTTAACGTTGATTAAAGTATAATTGCAATAAAAAGGAGGGGGTATCGATGTTGCGAATCATCATGCTGTGTATTGTATTGAGTGTATCAAGCTTGGCTCAGCCTTCCTCATCACTGGATACGTTTCGTTCGAAACTTATGACCTCGGCTGTATCGTTGTACTTTAGTTCAAAAGGATACGGAAAAGTTGAAAATGTGACGGTAGACACGACGAAAAAAACCCTTAATTTCGTGTTACTTCCCGAGGGAGAGGCGCAAAAACTGATTGTCTCTATTGGTTGTTATCACACAGAGGTCATTGATAAAGAAGAGACGTTGGTGCTGCAAAATATTCAAACCAACCGTATTTGGTTGACACGTATTTTTGCAGATCATATGGAAGAGGGGATAAAAATTCCTCTGGGAATAGCCTCAAAAGGATTTGGAGGACTTTTACTGAATTTGTAATATCAAACTCGTCATTCCGTGCTACGACACGGAATCTATAAAAATATGGATACCGAATCAAGTTCGGTATGACGGGCTTTAGAACGTCGGTGTATTGACCATCCAGAGCGAAAATACATCGAGGTAATTCCAAAATGACTGAATGTATTCAGGATTAATCCCCTCCGCTTCGAGTGCAGGAAGCAATAGGGCATAAAACTCAAGCCAGCGTTTGCGTGCATGCTCATCGATACGAAACGGTGCGTGCCGTCCCACCATACGAGGCTCACCGCGCGTCTGGGCAAAATAGTCCGGTCCGCCGCAAATTTGAATCAAAAAATCAGCCGCGTGTTTTTTAGCGGCATTAAAATCATCTTCGTCATTGATCGGAAACAAAAAAGAGATATCACTGGTGCGGATCATTTCATAGTGATCACTGACCAATTTTCGGAAACGCTCTTCGCCTACTTCGAAAAAAAATCCCGGATGGGGTTTGGTGACGGGAGGACGTACCCCTAAGACACCATCGGTAATTTTGAGCTCCATGGAGTATCCTTTGAGTAAATGTTAGAATATATTCTAAGAGGAAGTTAAAAAGAAAGACCTTAAAGCACCCTTTTTAATCCCTGTTTAGCTGATAATTTGTATAATCGAAACATAATTTTCCATGGAGACCTGGCATATTAATTTTATAGTAAGGAAAAAAGATGAAAAACCCAAAAGATATTCTTACGGAATGGATGGATGCTGTTAACCACGGAGACGTGGAGGGATTACTTTCTTTGTATGATGAGCACGCGGTTTTAATTCCAACATTTTCCAATAAATTGCCAAATACGCCCGATAAGCTTCGTGAGTATTTTGAAAAACTTGGGAGTCGTGAGGGGCTTAGTATAGCGCTGCATGAAAAAACATTGCAGATACAGCCGATCAAAGATGATATCTATGCCTTGAGCGGTATTTACAACTGGCGCTTTGATGTTGAAGGCGAGATGCTTAATTTTGAAGCCAGATTCAGCTATATTTTGGACCTTTCTAAACCAAGGCCAATTATAAACCACCACTCTTCTCAAGTTCCACGCATGTTATAAGGTATATTTGATAAGAGCTATTTGTTACTATTAGTAGCTTTTATTATTTCTAATATTTATTAAACTTCTATCTGTAAATCAAAAAAATCTATAAAGTTACATTAAGTAGCATATTTAAATATCTATATGTATATATTTGTAACACATTGTCGCATTCATATTTAAAGTGTACTAAAATGTAAACGATGAAAATTTCGAGATCAAAATAACATAATCAAGGAAGAGGCAATGCTGCAAGATTTTTCAGTGGTTGAAGATAATGCTCTTTCAATTGAGCAATTTTTGAAAGATAATTGCAAAAATAGAATAAAGCCTACGATTTTAAGAGACGTTAAAACAGAAGCATTGCTCGTTTTCGCTAGAACCGCGTTGGAGCGATATTTTAATCAAATACAAGAAAATGGATGCCATCCAATTATAGGAACACAGGAAGATACGGCTTATGTTTATGATACATTAAGAGAGTTGCGAGACAAACTCCAAGAGTGTGTTGTTAATGTAGACTACTTGCTTACTTTAGCTAAATATGGCGATAAATATCCACATCTTAAAAACTTAGCTAAATACGAAGAACCACTGCGGGATTATTACAATGCAATGGCGCAAAAAGTGGTGAGTCATTTTTCCGATAAACCCTCGTTTATACCCGAATTTTTAGTTATTTGCGTCCTTAGCCATTGGGTATTGGAAGAGGAAAAGTCTGTGCACCTTTATCCCTTTTTAAAAGAGATTGATTTTTCACTGCTGATTGATAAATTTGAAATTAATAGAGAGTATTTTGAACAGAATAATGATGGTATCATCGCAGATATGCATAACATCTCTGTGAGTATTGTAGAAAAGCTAAAAGCTAAAAAATATAAAGTCAACACGCATAGAGTGTCAAAAACAAGGAAGAAGAAGGGATAGTCAATTACGTAAATTTTTTTTTGGGTTGATTAAAGTAAATCAAGTGCATCTTTTTCTTTTTAGGTGAGGGTTTGTATAATTGAAACACTATTAGCATGGAGAAACAGTTTATGAAAGCACATATTTTGATGGGATCAGAAGAGGTCCAAGGAAAAACTTATACGCAACGGTTGAGTCCATACGATGGGCGTCCTGTATCTATGGCTGCGGTATGCAGTGCTGAGGATGCGAAACAAGTATTGAAGATTGCTAAAGAGGCAGTCAAAGTGGCCAAAAAATCGCCATTGCATCAACGATGTTCGTGGCTGTTGGATGTTGCCTCAAAACTAAAAGAACAGCGTGAAGAGTTTGCAAAAGTGCTATGCGATGAGGTGGGTAAACCCATCGCTTACGCACGTATCGAAGTGGATCGTTGTGTTGAGACGATTACTCTCAGTGCCGAAACCATGCGTACGATGCACGGAGAGACGATCAATACCGATGCAATGTCCAGCGGACGCAAAGCGCACGCGTATTGGGAGAGAATTCCGTGCGGAGTGGTGGTTGCGATCACGCCGTTTAATTTTCCGCTTAATCTTGTCGCTCATAAACTCGCACCTGCATTAGTGGCAGGAAATGCTGTGGTGCTAAAACCAACCCCCGAAGCTCCTCTTTGTGCTTACAAGCTCGCTAAACTTTTTATCGAAAGCCCCTACGCTATCAAAGATGCTCTAAGTGTTGTGTATGGGGATGTTGAAGTCGGAAGCGCATTGGTGACCAGCGACATCCCTCGTGTTATTAGTTTTACAGGTTCTGTTGGGGTGGGCAATATCATTACGAAAACGGCAGGGATTAAAAAAGTTTCGTTGGAGCTTGGAGGCAATGCAGCTACGTACATCGATGAGAGTGCCGATTTGGAGTATGCGGCATCCCGCTGTGCCATTGGTGCGTTTGTCAACTCAGGGCAGGTGTGTATTTCGCTTCAGCGCATTTACGTAGACAGCAGTGTTTACGATGCATTTGCCCAAAAAATGGCGGAGGCTACCGCGAAGCTGGTCGTCGGTTCTCCGTACGATGAGGATACATTTTTAGGACCTCTTATTAATGATGAAGCGGCCGTACGTGCGATGAACTGGGTAGAGAGTGCGATTGCCGAGGGTGCGCGTGCATTGACACCACCGCGCTGTGAGGGACGTATTTTTTATCCGTGTGTGATGGCGGATGTGACTGAGTCGATGAAAATCGTCTGTGAAGAGGTATTTGCCCCAATCGTTAGTTTGGTAAAAGTCGATGGAATCGATGATGCAATTACACGGATGAATAATTCAAACTATGGATTGCAGTTTTCGGTGTTTACTAACAATTTGGCTCATGCGACCAAAGCGATAGAGGAACTGGATGCCGGTGGAGTGGTGATCAACGATATGCCAACGCTGCGTTTTGATATCCAGCCTTATGGTGGGGTGAAGCTCAGCGGAGTAGGGCGTGAAGGTCCCCGTTTCGCCATCGAGGAAATGACGGAGATTAAGTCGATTGTGATACTTTAGTATACTTTTCTTTTTCATAAGAAAAGTATCAAAAGAAAATCGCTCCCACAACAAGACGCTCCGATACGTTTTTGCCCTTCGGCAAACGATCGAGCTCTTGGTGTGTTGTGGGTGCATTATTGATATGATTAAAAAATCGCAAACGATTTTGGGCTTACTGCCGAAGTAAACCTAGTGTTAACGTAGCCAATCGGGATGCATTCCGATGGCGTTAAAATAATAGTAAGGAAACTAAAAATGTTAGAATTAGAAAGCACCGCTCCCGATTTTTGTTTGAGTAACCAAGACGACGTAGAGATCTGTCTGCGTGATTTACGCGGTAAATGGATAGTCTTGTATTTTTATCCCAAAGATTCAACTCCAGGATGTACGACGGAAGCGTGCGAGTTTACCGCATCGGTCGATGAGTATGACGATATGGGGGCTATCATTTTGGGTGTGAGTGCCGATACTACCAAAGCACATCGTAATTTCATCGAGAAACAAAATTTAGGAATTACATTGCTCAGTGATCCGACAACGCAAATGATGCAAAGCTATGGCGTATGGGCAATGAAAAAAAATTACGGCAAAGAGTATATGGGAATCGTCCGCTCAACGTATATCATCGATCCAAAAGGGGTTGTAAAAGCGGTATGGACGAATGTAAAAGTAAAAGATCATGTATTGAAAGTGAAAGAAGAGTTGGTGAAGTTACAAGGGTAGTTTTTGTCATTGCGAATCACTTAGTGATGCCAGCAATCCAAATAATGGACTGCCACGGCTAACGCCTCGCAGTGACGAGACATAAGCTTTACTTAGAATCTATAACGGATATAAGCTCGGATATCTTGTGCTTTATCTATGAACATGCCACTAATATTACTTGTCATATCTGGAGCTAGCATATTATTAGAGATAGCCATCGGTGTTCCAGTAGCACTTCCAAAAAATCCATTACTTCCTGTATAGTCATAATCAATATAGGTATAACGAAGCTGGAATGTCAGGATATCATCCACCAAAGGCTCAGTAAAGTAAAGCTCGTAGGCATTTCCACGAGCGGCGATTTTGGAGCCGACAAGAGTATCTTCACCATAGGTAATTGGACGCCAGTATTGTGAACCGTGGTTGAATTCAGCACCCCATCGACCTTCATCGCTGATAAGAGATGGGAACTGTGTTCCGATCCAGTAGCTATAACCTGTTTCACTATCAGGTGAACCTATCATTTGTTTGCCAGCATAAGGATCCGTTTTAGACATAGCCCCACTGACAAAGAGGGTAGAATCATCTAAAAAGTCACTCCAGCCTTCACCAATGCCATTAACCATTGCAAATGCCGTTGCCGTATGAAGTCCGCCAACCGTTTGCATTGTATTATCATATGAAGCTCCTGTTGGATCAGGAGCGCCTAAAGCAGTAAATCCTGGATTAGTAATATCAATCAGATTATTAGCATAGGTATACTGGAAGCCTGTGCTATATTGCTTATCATCATACGGGACAACGATGATTCCTATCATATCAATATTATTGGTTTCAGCTCCACCGCCTGCATAAGGTGTTGTTGTTCCAAGACGAGGTTCTGCTTCACTCATTCCACGACCGGCACAGAGTTTGAAGTACGATCCATCAAGCCCTATGAGCTCTTCCGTTCCGAATTTGGCACTCGCACCGTCAAATTCAACATTAACGGTATGGGCGAGAGGGGAAGAGGCTTTGTCATCATCACGTAGACTGATGAGGTGACCTTGAGTTGAAGGACGGCGTCCGACACTGATCGTCCAAGGGATGTCAGTTCCTAAAAACTCATCGTCTTGGTAAAAAAAGTAAGCAGAGCGGACACGGAGGGTATCATCGTACGCCGACTCACCACTGACCCAGTCGAAACCATCAAAACTTTTGTCCGAATTTGTAGCAGATCGTTGCCCGAAGGTTTTATTATAAGCAAGCTGTCCGGTGAAGCTTAAATTTTTTGTCGCCGCATAGTTCATATTGAGCCACAAACGGTTGCTGAGGAGCGCATCATTTTTAACTTTATCGCCATTGGCCATAGTATATTGAATATTATCTAAACTAGTACGTAAATCAACACCAAATTTGAGGTTATTACCATTGGTCTTTTTGTTTAGTTCACTGAGATGATCTTTGATTTCATCAAGTTCTTTGGTAATGTCATCTGTGTTGGCAATCACGGTTTTTTCCGTATCCGGAGTTTCAGCGACGGCCGGTTTTTTTGCTAAAGTCTCTTTTTCAGACTTAAGGGTCTTGAGTTCAGCTTTGAGCGCTGCCATCTCTTTTTCCATTTTATCAAATCGCTGCATAAGTGTATCGTCCGCACCAAGTGTAGTAGTGATAAGGGCTGCTGCGACGATGGATCCTAAAAATCGTTGTTTCATTTCGACTCCTTAAGTCTTTGTTTTTGGTATTCTTCACGAATGCTCTTGCATCACTGGCAATGATATTAGCAAAAATTATATAAAAGCAATTTGAAAGCAGTGATTATCGTGATAAAAGTGTGACGAAACTTCACACAGCGGTAAATACAGCAAATATTAAGAGGATAATGTGTAAAATTCGCCCGATTTTCTCTCCTCTTATGACGTGAGTAAAAATTCGCAAGCGCTCCATATGTTCTCGTGCATCCGATGTTTCGTCGGCTCTGTTGATGATCGCCCAAGTAAACGAAGAGCAACTATTTTAACACAGGAGTTACTTATGGTAACTATGAAAGACCTTTTAGAGTGCGGTGTACATTTCGGTCACCAAACACGTCGTTGGAATCCAAAGATGAAAAAATACATCTTCGGTGTTCGTAAAAACATTTACATCATCGATCTTCAAAAAACATTGCGTTTTTTCCGTGGTGCATACCAAATCGTTCTTGATGCAGCAGCTGAAGGACAAACAGTTCTTTTCGTTGGAACCAAAAAACAAGCTCGTGTTGCAATTCGTGACGCGGCAATCTCATGTGGTATGCCATACGTTGACAACCGCTGGTTGGGTGGAATGTTGACAAACTTCCCAACAATCCAAAAATCAATCCGTAAACTTGAAATCATCGAAGAGATGCAAGCAAACGGTCAAATGGGTCTTTTAACAAAAAAAGAAGCGTTGATGATGGGTCGTCAAAAAGATAAATTGATCGCATACCTTGGTGGTATCCGTAACATGAAAACATTGCCGGATATGATGTTTGTTATCGATGCAGTCAAAGAAAACATTGCCGTTCAAGAAGCTCGTCACCTCGGTATCCGTGTTGTTGCACCTCTTGATACCAACTGTGATCCGGACGTTATCGACATTCCCATCCCAGGAAATGACGATGCTATCCGTTCAATCCAACTTTTCTGTAAAGAAATGGCTGAAGCGATCAACGAAGGTAAAGCACTTCGTAACGGCGGAAAAGACGAAGAAGTAACAGAAGAAGAAATGGCTCCGGAAGCAGCAGCTGTTGAAGCACCTGTTGCAGCAGTAGCAGAAGAAGCGTAATCATGGCAGACGTAACAGCAGCAATGGTCAAAGACCTTCGTACGGCGACTGATGCGCCTATGATGGATTGTAAAAAAGCACTGACTGAAACCGACGGTGATATGGAAAAAGCTAAAGAGTGGTTGCGTGACCGCGGTATGGCACAAACGGCTAAGAAAGCGGATCGTGTCGCTTCTGAAGGTCTTTTGGGCTTGAAAGTTTCGGAAACATTTACCTCTGCTTCTTTGGTAGAGATCAATTCAGAAACTGATTTCGTTGCAAAAAATGACGGATTCATCGCTCTTGTCGGCAACACAGCAGCACACGTCTTTACGACAGGTGTCAGCACGGTTGATGAGTTGAACGAAACATCATACGAAACAGGTACATTCTCTGAGTATTTTACCGCTCAAGTTGCCCGTATCGGTGAAAAAATCGTAACACGTCGTTTTGTAACCCTCAATGCAGGAGAACACGGTTGTGTTAACGGTTATGTTCACACAAACGGCCGTGTCGGTGTTTTGGTTGCAATCACATGTGATTCACAAAAAACAGCAGAAATTCTTTCACCAATGGTACGCAACATCGCAATGCACGCATCTGCGATGAAACCAACAACATTGAGCTACAAAGATTTCGATCCTAAGTTCGTTGAAGAAGAGACAATCGGTCGTATCGAAGCGATCAAAACAGAGAATGAAGAGTTAGCACGTTTGAAAAAACCATTGAAAAACGTTCCTCAATACATCTCTATGTCCCAGTTGACTCCTGAAGTAATGGCGGAAGCTGAAGAAGCGATCAAAGCAAAATTGCTAGCAGATGGCAAACCGGAGAAAATCTGGGCAAACATCATCCCTGGACAATTGGCTCGTTTCGTAGCGGACAATACTACATTGGATAAAGAGCTTGCATTGTTGGATCAAAACTATGTTATGGACGATTCTTTGACAGTTGCGCAAGCACTTGAAAAAGAAGCGGCAAAACATGGTGGAACGGCTACAATCGTAGAGTTCATCAAGTACGAAGTAGGCGAAGGCCTTGAGAAAAAAGTGGACAACTTCGCAGAAGAAGTCGCTGCTCAAATGGCGTAAATAAACCTTTTGGTTTAGCTCTCTCACGTCATTCCCGTGTAGGCGGGAATCCAGTTTCATAAGAAATGGATCCCCGGGTCAAGCCCGAGGATGACGATAGACATTTTATTCTTGCAAATTTAACCATTAATTTACTCCCCTTAAACATTTTTCCTCTATAATTGCTCTATGACACTTTTAAAAGCAACTTCTTTATCCCATCGTTTTGATTATCCACTTTTTGATAATATTTCATTAGCGCTGAATGCGCGTGAATCGATCGCCATTGTGGGTGTCAGCGGCAGCGGAAAATCAACGCTGTTGCATATCCTCTCCTCTCTTTTAAAACCCAACAGCGGAAAGGTGGAACTCTTCGGAAACGATATTTATTCGCTCAATGATAAAGATCTCGTAGCATTGCGCCGTCATGATTTGGGTCTTATTTATCAAAGCCATTATCTGTTCAAAGGGTTCAGCGCCTATGAAAATCTTGAAGTCGCAGCGATTTTAGCGGGGGAGAAAATCGAACCTGCTCTCTTGGAGCGCTTAGGAATAGACCACGTCATCGGACAAAAAGTGACGGAGCTGTCAGGCGGGCAGCAGCAGCGTGTCTCTATCGCTCGTATTCTCTCTAAAAAACCGCGTCTTATTTTCGCCGATGAACCCACCGGAAATTTGGATCATGCTACGGCTGCAGAAGTGATGGATCTTTTTATGGACTATTTAACCAAGCATGACGCAGGTATGGTGCTTGTCACCCATGATGAAGTGTTGGCGGCACGCTGTGACCATGTCTATCGAATGGTAGGCGGTGCCTTAGTGAAAGGACACTAAATTTATGGAGTGGGCGGAGATTTTTAGTGAAGGGCGAGCCGCAGCCTTTATCCTCCTTTTTACCCGTTTTAGTGCGTTGTTTATGGCGGTCCCTATCTTCTCTCATGCAAATATTCCGATGTCGGTCAAAGCGGCAATGGCATTTTTCTTTACGATTTTCTTTTTTGGGGCTTTGCCACCGCTGCAAATACCATTAGACGGATTGACTCTGACGGTGGCGATTTTGGGTGAGATGCTGTTTGGATTGACGGTGGGGATTATCTTGCAGCTTGCCTATCATGTCATAACGTTTGCAGGGGGACAAATCTCGTTTATGATGGGATTTTCATTGGCTTCGGCGATTGACCCTCAATCGGGGGTATCGATGCCGATTATCGGTCAATTTTTGGCCCTTTTATCACTCATGGTCCTTCTTTCGCTGGATATGCATCATTGGATTTTGCTCTTTGCCTCTGAGTCGATTGCCTCCGTTCCATTAGGCGGATTTATGCTCACTTCTGAGCTGTTTAAATACATCATGCACGCCATGCTCAATATGTTTGTCGTGGGTTTTATGATCGCTTTTCCGATCACGGCGTTGTCGATGCTTGCGGATGTTATTTTCGGTATGTTGATGAAAACGATGCCGCAGTTTAACTTGCTCGTTATTGGGATGCCGATTAAAATCGGGGTGGCCTTTATCGTACTGATGGCGACGCTGAGTGCTGCGATGATGATCGTGAGTTCACAGATGCAAAATGCATTCGATTCGTTAGGAAAGTTATTTTAGATACGGCTTGGATCTCTTCCGAATTTTGTCGATATTTTGCCTCATTGCCGCTACCAAATCCGCCTCATCACTGCATATCGCATGGTTGGTTTTACGTGTCAAATCTTCAGCATTTAGTTCCCCTGAGAGATGACATACCGTCGTGTCATCAATGAAAATCAATGTATCCGCAAGTGGCCGTGCCAAATACAAAGAAAGTTCAACGCCCCGGTATGCAACCAGCGCAAGGGGGTCATTTTTTGGATTTTGGGTAATAATAGTGAGGGTTGTCCCCTTTGAAAGAGTTCGAACCAGCTGAGTGCGCAACAGCGGATAATTCATCGACGGGGTCAGGATAACAATCTCATTATTCGCATTTTTAAGATGTGTACCAAGTGTGTGTTCAAAGAGCCCTTTCTCATCCGGGAGAAGATACGAGAGTGTTTGTCCGTTTGCGACGCTTAATGTCAGAAATAGGGCGAGAAGTTTTATCATTTTATTCTTTTTTGGTTACAATGATACCATTTAGCTGACACAACATCAAGAAGGCAGTATTTATTATGAGAATTTTATTATTGAACGATAATCCAGTCGTACGAAAACTAGTCGCACTGAGCGCACAAAAAACCAAAGATGATTTGAATGTTGTGTGGTCAATTGATGAGATTGAACATCCGCAGTACGATTTATTGATTGTGGATGATGCTCATTACAGTGATGATGTAATGGCTGCCTTAAAAGAAAAAATTACGTATAAATCCAGTCTGCTGATGGCGACACGCGGTGCAGCGGTTCCTGCAGGATTTGACAAAGTGATTAATAAACCGTTCTTGCCTACGGATTTGGTGGAGCTCTTTATCGGCATTGCCAATACCCTTCCTACGGTTGCCGAGACCAAAGCGCAGAGTAAACCGATGTTTAGTGAAGAGATCTCTGATAATGCTTCTGTTATTGATTTGGATACGTTGCTGGATATTGATGATGACCATATCAGTTTAGACGATTATGAATTGGACGATTTGCTCGATGAAGAGATCCCATTAAAGACGAACGTGCTTGACCATGATGAGGTGCAAGAGCTTCAGGGACTTTTGGACGATACCGATGAGATCGACGACGAATTTGCATTTGAAGAGTCGGCGTTTGAGCCAAAAGAGAGCGCATTGAACGATTCTTTGACGATGGAAGATTTGGATGATGATTTTCTTGCATCCCTGGAAGAGCCAAAAGAGCAGGAGTTAGGTGACATTATGTCCGATGATTCTTTGGAAAGCTTGGTGCTGAATGACCTTGAGGAGCTTGAAGAGGACGAAGATACTTTTGGTATAGAAGACGATGAATTTGAGGAGTTGATGGAAGAAGCATCGCTTGAAGGCACTTTTGATGAAGAAGAGAGTGACGATGTTTTGCCAGAAGCAATAGTTGAAGAAGACGAGATGATCGATAGCGATGAGTTGGAAGCATTATTTGCTGAGGCACAGTTGGCCCAATCGTTAGAAGCACCTTTGAGCGATGATGAGTTTGATGATCTTGAACAGCAAATCCAAGAAGCCGTCGGGGATTTGGACACGGATGATTTGGGCAAGGCGCTCGATGATTTGGATTTGGGAGGTCTGGACCTGGAAGGGTTGGACAATGAATTTAGCTTAAGTGATGATTTTGAGGGGCTGGATGAGAGTTTAGAGGGTATGGGTGGATTGGATGAGCTTGACGAACTTGATTCCATTGATGAGCGTGAAATCAAGCTTGCTATCGGAGAAGAAGTTGAAGATGAGGTAGAAATTCGCGTAGGTTCAGGGGAAAATTCATCTCTGGGCGCGGAAGCACTGAATGAAGTGATGGGAAGATCGCCGTCGTTTGTGCTGGAGGATGAACCAAAGATCGAGAATGACCCTGCGGAAAAAAGCACACCGGCTGAAGGTGTTGAAGCCTTGCAAGCCCTTCTAAAGGCCCTCTCGAATGAAGACGTCACAAAAGCTCTTAAAGGACTCAATATCCACATCAATATTAATTTCGGAAACGATAAGTGAATACTAACACCGGGGCAATTTTAGTCTTGTCGGGACCCAGCGGTGCGGGAAAAAGTTCTCTTATCGGAAAGATTATTGATCATATCGGAGCCACCTATTTTTCCATTTCCACGACCACCCGCCCTATGCGCGAGGGGGAAATTGACGGGGTTCATTATCATTTTGTCTCGCCGGAAGAGTTTAAACGGGAGATTGAAGCAGAGATGTTTTTGGAATATGCCCTTGTCCACGGGAACTATTACGGAACCTCTTTGGGGCCGGTAAAAAAAGCATTAAAAGAGGGAAAGCTAGTTATTTTTGATATCGATGTTCAAGGGCATGATGCGGTACAAAATCGTCTTGCTGACATCACGACTTCAGTGTTTATCACAACTCCGACGCTCAATGAGTTAAAATCCAGACTTCACAATCGGCGTACCGACAGTGAAGAGATCATCAATAAGCGTCTTGAAATGGCCATACGCGAAGTACAGCGTATCAGCGAATACGATTTTTTAGTAGTGAACGATAATTTGGAGGATGCGGCCAATATTTTAATCTCTATCGCCAAGGCGGCGCGGATGAAAATACCAACGCAGCAAATTAATGAATTCGTCCAAATGTGGGCGATTGAAGAGTAAAAAATTGTAAGGGTTTTTACAGCTAGAAGCCGTTATACTATTTAAATGTATTTATAAAAGGAAATGTATCTATGGGTAGTTTTAGCACAAGTCATTGGTTAATCGTTCTTGGAATTGTCGTTTTATTGTTTGGGGCAAAAAAGATCCCAGAGCTTGCAAAAGGTCTTGGTCAAGGAATCCGTAGTTTCAAAAAAGAGATGAAAGATGATAAAAATGAAGAGTCAGAAGCGACAATCGTAGAAGCTCCAAAACAAGTGGAAACGCCAAAAGCGACGATCGTAGAAGCTACTGGCGAAACTACGAAACAAGCGTAAGCCTTGAAGCAACGAGTCAGCGCGCTTTTGCGCGAGAAATTTAACTGCGACGTACTCCTAGAAAAACCAAAAGATCGATCTTTTGGTCATTTCTCAACCCCTATTGCATTTTCACTTTCCAAGGAACTTCGAAAATCTCCTATGATTATTGCTCAAGAGCTTGCCGATTCTTTTGGCGATGAATCGACATTCAGCACGGTAGAATCGGTCAAGGGATACATCAACTTTCATCTTTCCGAAACATTCTTGGATGAATATGCCACATGGGCCCTTTCTCACGGTGAACAGTTTGGAAGCGATGATAAAAAAGGATCTATCCTTTTGGAATTTGTGAGTGCAAATCCTACAGGACCGCTCCATATCGGACATGCAAGGGGTGCCGTATACGGTGACACCTTACTGCGTCTTGGTCGCCATTTGGGATATGATATCACAGCAGAGTATTATGTCAATGATGCGGGCAATCAGATTGATTTGCTTGGGGTCTCTTTGCAGCTTGAAGGGCGCAGTACCTTGCTAGGCGAAGAGATCAAGTGGCCCGAAAAATATTATCGCGGTGAGTATCTCAGTGAGCTCGCACGTGAAGTGCAAAGTCTGTTTGGAGACGATGCCCTTCGTGATGAGAGTCGTCAAAAAGAGCTTGCGCTATGGGCTAAAGATAAAATTCTAGAGCTGATCATAAAAGATTTGGCGGCTATCGGTGTCCATTTTGATACCTTTATCGGAGAAGCATCGCTGTACGATGAGTGGGACCGCGTTATGGCCAAAATGGGCGATGGTGTGTACGAAAAAGAGGGAAAAACCTTTATCCACTCGGCCAATTTCGGTGATGACCATGACCGTGTTGTTGTCCGTGATGATGGACGTCCTACCTATCTTGCAGGGGATATTATCTATCACAATCAAAAATTTGAGCGTGGATATGAAGATTATATCAATATTTGGGGAGCCGATCATCACGGTTATATCGCACGCGTCAAAGCGGCCGTAAACTTTTTGGGATACGATCCCGAAAAACTCGAAGTACAGCTTTCGCAAATGGTCAGTCTCCTCAAAGACGGTGAACCGTTTAAGATGTCCAAACGTGCCGGAACCGTTATTTTGATGAGTGATGTCGTTGAAGAGATCGGTTCGGATGCGTTGCGGTTTATGTTTGCGAGCAAGAAGTGTGATACGGCACTGGAGTTTGACATCGAAGAGCTAAAGCGTCAAGACAGTTCCAACCCGATTTATTACGTCCAATATGCGCATGCCCGTATTCAAACGCTGGTCTCTAAGAGCGAAATAGGGATAGAAGCGATCATGGAGGCGAAGCTTCACGGATTGAGTTCGGAAGTGGATGGATTGTTGTTTGAAGCCTTGCTGCTTCCGGAGATTATCGAGGATGCGTTCGAATCACGTCAAGTGCAAAAACTCCCTGATTATCTCAAAGCTCTAGCGGCAAAATTGCATAAATTTTACTACGACACTCGCGTTATCGGCCATGAAGACGAGGCGAAGCTTCTTAAGCTCCTTCTTGTTGTGGCTCTCTCTATTAAAACAGGACTTTCACTTTTGGGAATCGAAGCCAAAGACCGAATGTAAATTCGGTCTGCTGCATCAATCATATCCTTGAATGTAAATTCAGTTTGCTACACCAACAATATAATTGAATATAAATTACCCTAATAGTTGTGCAATATTCAGACGCAATGCATCATTGTTATGGGCAAGCATGATTTGCGAGGCATCGAGTTTTAAACTGCTTTGCTGATACTCTTGGATGGTTTTTGCCATATCCGTATCGGCAATTTGACTGCGTGCTGAGGAAGCCGCACTCATTTGGTTTAAGAGTGTATTGGCAGAGCTTATAAGTCCATTACTCATAGAACCTACATCACTTTGTGTTTGAGATAAAGTTTCAGAATATTTGGAAATACTCTCTTGATTATCAATCGCAAGACTTCCGGTTGACATACTCCCCAAAGAGATTGTGGATGAACCAAATGTGCGGCTGCTGTCAAACAACGGCTGTCCGTTATAGCTTGTGCTTTGAACCGCCTGATTCATCGATTCAAGAGTTCGGCTGAACTCTTGAGCAAGCCCTTGTTTTTGGCTGTCGTTGAATGCAGCATTGTTATAGCGTACGCTTAGATCGCTGAGTGTTTGAGTTTGATCACTGAGAGAGCTTAACGTCCCATCGGCGATTTGCATCATAGAAATAGAATCGTTCGTGTTCATCAACTCTTGGGTAAACGTACTGATATCGTTTTGCATCATGGATGCGATAGAGCGTGATGCACTGTCTTCGAGTTTTAATTCAACCGAAGCGGCGATCTTGTCAAGAACTTTGTCCCGATTATTGCTCTCTGTATTCATTTGAGGCAGAAAGGGATATTGTGTGTTGAGTTGCATTGCATTCTCCTTTTTTACACGTCTAATGATATAGAATACCATGTTATGTTTTAAAATTTTATAAGCACTGAGTTATAATTTCGACATGAAGAGACAGGAGCTTATAATGGTCAAAGTAGCCGCAATACAAATGCAAATGGTGCGTGAAAAATCCGCCAATATTGCCAAAGCCGAAGCAATGGTGCGAAAAGCTTCTAAAGTTGGTGCACAGATCATCTTAATCCCTGAGCTGTTTGAAGGGTTTTATTTTTGTAAAGATATGGATAAAAAGTACTTTGAATGGGCGCAGGAGCGTGAAGGGAATCCGCTGATTTCACACTTTAGTGACCTGGCAAAAGAGCTCAATATTGTACTGCCAATCAGCTATTTTGAGCGTGATGGGGAGCGATATTTTAACTCTCTTGTGATGATTGATGCGGATGGAACCGTGATGGACAACTATCGTAAAACGCACATCCCCGATGGTCCGGGATACGAAGAGAAATTTTATTTTGAGCCGGGCGATACAGGGTTTAAAGTGTGGAAAACGCGCTATGGCAATGTCGGCGTAGGGATTTGCTGGGATCAGTGGTTTCCCGAAACAGCACGCTGTTTGACGCTTATGGGGGCAGATATGATCTTGTATCCTACGGCAATCGGCAGTGAACCTGAAATCGGAGTGGACTCAGCGTCCCACTGGCAGCGGGTACAGATGGGTCACTCTGCGGCAAACATCATCCCTGTCATCGCGGCTAATCGCATCGGTGAAGAAGTGGGGGAGAGTTGTACACTAACGTTTTACGGAAGTTCCTTTATTACCGATCATACAGGATTAAAGGTGGCGGAAGCGTCACGAGATGGCGAAGAGATTTTATACAGCGAGTTTGAGATAGAACAAATTCGAGAACATCGCCACTATTGGGGACTTATCCGTGATCGTCGTCCTGAGTGTTATGGTGCGATTGTAAAACAGTAATTGGAACTATTTTTGCTTGTTTAATGTAAATACTATCGAATCGGGGGTATCCGTGAGAGTCGTTTTACGCAACAATGCTATTTTCGTTCAAGGGGGAACCAATACCCTCGAAGAGCCGTGGATGGAAGAGTTTTTCGACCATCATATTCACAATACCCTCTTTTTGGACAATGGGGTTTTGGTTTTGAACAATGATGCTTCCTCGGAACAAAAAGAAGATTTCCTCGATACCCTCACCGATCACTACACTAAAGCCAACGATCTTTCAAGCCCATTTTACCGTCGTTCGCTAAAAAAATGCAAAAGTGCGGCCGTCCGTATCGAGATACCCTATCGCAAGGCAGAAAAAGTAGATGTACAGCTTTTTGCTTTTGGCCCAAGTCGGGTACGATTAACTTTTTTAGATAACAATCGCTGGGTCATACGATACTTAAAGCAGCAGCTTTCGAGCATGGTACTTAGCAGTACAAGCAATCAAATATACATCGATGTAGGTTCGATGTCGGCAAAAGCACGTTTGGAAAAAGCACTCAATCGTCGGGAAGTGCTCCATTATCAAATCAATTACACCTACGATGATGATTTTATGAGCAAGCTGTATGGGCAGTTTAGCGGTTGGAGTTTTAACAGCGATGAGATGGATAAAATGATTCGGTATCATGCAATTTTCGAGCTTCCTATGGGAAGTCGTCCTCACGATTTAAAAAAACGTTATATTCAGCTTGCAAAAAAATATCATCCCGATCGTGTCAGCAAACAAAGTCCTGAAATAGTGAACAAATATACGGAAAAATTTAAACTCCTCCAAGAAGCGTATGATGCATTAAAGGCAGCAAGTTAATTTCGATACAATATCGAAAACCTCATAGGAGAAGCAATGCAATACCGCTACATAGGGAAAAGTGGTTTACGTGTATCGCCTATTTGTCTGGGGACGATGACGTTTGGAAGTCAATGCGATGAAAAAAATGCGTTTGCCATTATGGATAAAGCGTACGATGCCGGGGTGAATTTTTTCGATACAGCTGAACTGTATCCTGTCCCTCCTGAAGCAAAACTTGCCGGTTTGACTGAAGAGATGGTAGGCAGATGGCTTAAAACTAAGCCGCGTGACAGTCTCATTTTAGCCACCAAAGTTGCGGGTGCCGCTTCAGGATGGTTTGTTCCTCCGATACGTCATGGATACACCGCATGCGACCGATTTCACATCGAACGTGCCGTTGAAGGGTCATTAAAGCGTTTGGGTACGGATTATATCGATTTGTATCAGATGCACTGGCCCGATACGATTGTCCCGATCGAAGAGAGCTTGAGAGCCTTTGATGCGTTGGTGCAAAGCGGAAAAGTGCGTTACATCGGCACGTCCAACGATACAGCGCATGGAACCATGAAAGCGATCATGACCTCAAAATATGAAAAACTAGCCCGTTTTGAGTCGATTCAAAACAATTTTTCCCTCCTTAACCGTCGTGATCTTGACGGGATCAACGTGTTATGCAAGAGTGAAAATATTTCATTGTTACCGTATTCACCATTGGGTGGCGGAGTGTTGAGCGGAAAATACAATCAGGCTTCCCATGTGCATGGACGTTTTAGCGATTATGTAAATTCCACAAACAAACGTCAACGTCTTATGGCCGCCCGTTTTCTCAACGATAAAACATTGGCTTCGACTCAAGAGTATTTGCGCATAGCGCATGAGGCGCAAATGGATATTGTCACGATGGCGATTGCGTGGAGCAAGCAGTTTGATTTTGTCGCTTCGACGATTATCGGTGCGACAACTCTACAACAGCTCGATGCGAGTTTGGCTGCGATGAATGTGACTCTTTCTCCTGAAATACTGCAAGCTTTGGACCATGTACATGCAAAAATACTCTATCCTATGGGTTAGTTTTTTCGCTCTCTTGTTTGGAGGGTGTACAACGAAACAGTATACGATCAGTCAACCCAAAATGATTGTCATCAAAAGTCCAAAACTGAAATTTGCCGACATGGGCTATATTCGATATGCTCAAGATGCTGTAGAAGTGGAGTTATTTACCACAGGTGCCGCGGTTGAGAAAATTTCAATCGATATGTTGGTATGTATGAGTGCGGGATGTATGAGTGAAGCGGCATTTGTCAAAGAGTATCTGTATAAAGATTATCCCAAAGATACGATGCGGCGCGTGCTGCAGAGTGAACCGATATTTGGCGGATTGGGTACGAGCGAAACATGCGGCGGGGTGAAGTTTCAGTACATACGAAATGATGAGATGGATATCGTTTATCGCCGTTCCCCGTCCGAAACCTACTTTAAAGACCGACTGAATGGATTGATGATTAAAATCAGTGATATTCAAGATACCAATGAGACTCAGTAAGGGTACTTGCAAGCTGTGTTAAAATGGCACACTTGAATCTAGGAAATTAATTATGTCTAAATACATCGGCGCACATGTCTCTGCTTCGGGCGGAGTATTTAATGCTCCCTTAAACGCCATGAAAATTGGGGCACGTGCCTTTGCCCTTTTTACCAAAAACCAAAAACAATGGGCAGCCAAACCGCTGGACGATGAAACGATTGGACTCTTCAAAGATAATTTGGCACAAAGCGGTATTTTGCCATGCCATATTTTACCGCACGATTCGTATCTGATTAATCTTGGTCATCCTGAAGAGGAAAAGCGTGAGAAATCACTTGAGGCGTTTATTGATGAGCTGCAGCGCTGTTCGCAGTTAGGGCTGGATCGTCTTAACTTCCATCCCGGAAGCCACCTCAAGCAAATCAGCGAAGAAGAGTGTATTGATCGTATTGCCATGAGTATGAACGAAGCGATTAAAACGGTGGAGGGGGTCAACCTTACCATCGAAAACACAGCGGGGCAGGGGAGCAATCTGGGGTGGAGATTCGAGCAGATCGCGGCGATTATCGAGCGAATAGAGGATAAGTCGCGTGTGGGTGTGTGCATCGATACGTGCCATATGTTTACGGCAGGGTATGATATTCGTACAAGGGAAACGTATGATGCAACGTGGAAAGAATTTGATACAATAATAGGGTTTAAGTATCTCAAAGGGATGCACATCAACGACTCTAAGCCCGATTTAGGGAGCCATGTCGATCGGCATGATTCACTCGGAAAGGGAAAAATCGGATTGGATGCGTTTGGATTTTTGATGAACGATCCGCGTATGGACGATATTCCCCTTGTCCTGGAAACGATTGATGAGACGATTTGGGCGCAAGAGATCCAACTGCTTTATGGCATGATCCGATAAGAATAAGGAAACTATTGAAATATTTAATCGACTTTTTAGACAATAAGAATATCGAGAAGAGCCATATATTTGCTCAACTCAAATGTACCGTAGACGAAGCCAAAATTTTACAGCTATTGACCAGTAAATTTTTGCAATCTCAAGAGGATGTTGCTGTTTCTGAGTTGCTTCAAGAGATTTATGGCGCCGATAATTATGAGTATTTGTCTCATTTTGGCGAAGTCAAAACCTTGCTGGAACTTGGATGGATTACTCACCATTCGTTTACCCCGATCAAGGTGAGTGAACTCTCCGTGTTAGAACTTTTTAATACTCCTGTTGCTCTCACTTCTGTGTTTATGAAACTTCTCGAAGAGGGATCGTTAGAGATGACGCTCCCCGATATCAAACCATATGCCGATCATCTGGAATACCTCCAAGATCAGTTTTTCCGTATTGAGTTGTATCAAAAAATGTCGATTTCCCGCAATAGCGGAAGTGACCATTCATTAGGGGTGAACCGTATCCAAAGTAAATTGGATTTGCTCGAAAAACGAATCGATGAGCGGATTGCCCAAACCTCTCAAGATGTGGTGCTGGATCGTTTTTTCAAACAAAAAAAGCTTGAGCCCAAAGAGCAGGTGATTTTTTTGGCATTGCTCAAAGAAGAGTACAGTGCCACAGAGGGAAATTTGCGGGAGATGAATACCCTCATCGATTTGATCAGTTTCGATGATTACGAACGGATTAAAAACCGTGCATTGCTTGAAGACGGTGCGCGTTTGATAAATGACGATGTGATTGACTATGAAGAGATGCTCAACCCTTTTGGAGGCATCAGCCGTGCTTTTTACATTGTCGATGAGGTACTACAGTCAATCATGCATCCGCAGAAAAAGAAAAAAGCGAGCAAGCTCAAACTCGATATGCTTATCAAAGAGCAAGAAATTTTTGAGCTGATCGAGCCTGCAACCTCACTTGAAAACGTAGTTTTGAATCCTTCGACGGAAAAAACTCTCCAAAATCTTATGCGCCAGTTGGATAAAGAGGTGATAACCCGTCTTCACCAATGGGGAGTCAAAGACAAGAAAGCAGGGATAGACGCACGAATCATTTTTTACGGCCCTCCTGGTACTGGAAAAACGTTGACTGCTCATTCGCTTTCACGTTCGCTCAAGCGTCAAGTATTGAGTTTCGATTGTTCTAAGATTCTCTCGATGTATGTGGGTGAATCGGAAAAAAATGTCCGTAAGATTTTTGATACCTATGCTGATTTAACCAAGCAGACGAAAACAGAGCCCATTTTGTTGCTAAACGAAGCCGATCAGTTTTTGGCCTCACGCTCAAGCGGTGTTGCCTCATCTGCCGATCAAATGCACAATCAGATGCAAAATATCTTTTTGGAGCAAATCGAAAAATTCCAAGGAATTTTGATTGCAACCACCAATCTCCTTGAGAACATCGACCAAGCGTTTTCGCGCCGTTTCAACTACAAAATCGAGTTCAAAAAGCCCGATCAAAAACAGCGATTAAAACTGTGGACAATGATGCTTCCCAAAAATGCCCCCTTCGAAGAGGGATTTGATATTGGATCGCTCTCCCATCATCCACTAACGGGCGGGCAAATTAATCTGATCGTAAAAAATACGGCGTACAATGTTGCAGCACGTGATAATGCTGTCTTTACATTGAGTGATTTCGAAGAAGAGATACGCAAAGAGAAGCAAGGCAGTTTTGATAATGAAAAATCGGTAGGATTTTTGAATCGATAATCGATTATCATCTGCACACGAAAAAAAATGAAAGAGAATTTACATGGAACCAATAGTAGAAAATATTAGTGCAAAAACCATTATAGGAATGAGCCTTCGCACCAACAACGTACGTGAGAGCAATCCTGATACATCCAGCATCCCGATCATGTGGAAAAACTTCTTTGAGTACAACGTGATGGCAGCCATTCCACAGCAGCTAGATCCGATGAGCGTTTATGCGGTCTATTTTGATTATGAATCGGACAGTACGGAGGATTATACTTTGCTGATCGGGCTACAATCCGGTTCAACTCAAACCCCCAATAATCTAAAGCTTATCGAGATTCCAGAGGGAAAATATCTTGTTTTTAAAGTACTAGAGGCTTCGCCTATGGGAATAAAAGATACGTGGGCCGGTATTGAAGGATATTTTTCGCAAGAGGGTGAGCATGCGCGTGCGTATACCACTGACTTCGAGCTTTATCAGGGGCGAAGCGATATTGCCATATATATTTCAATTTTATAACGTGAGTCGATGCGCATCATGCGCAGAGGTAGATTTTTTATCTCTAAAATAGATAGAGATGTTATAATCGCATTTCGCGCTTTTAGCTCAGATGGATAGAGCAACGGCTTCCTAAGCTGTAGGCCGCAGGTTCGAGTCCTGCATGGCGCACCATGAGAATCTAATTGTTACTTTTGGTAACATAATTTTATTGTTATTCCCTTTCTTCTAACAAAACCATCTATTTCCTTATTCTAACCACATTTTAATTTCCAAGAAGTAGCACTAAAGCTAAAAAAAAGTGTGGTTTTGTTACATAATTTAACAATTACCATGGAGTATAAAGGGCATGTGTTTACAAAAGTAACAGGGGGTAAATAAGTTGCATACTATAAGGGCTTGTTTAACGAAAACTTGGTTATAGTGCAATAATTGTTTATTTCTTGCACGTAGAAATGCAGGCAAACCATCATTACGAAAAGGTCGGACTCATGGAGCACTACAA
The DNA here is from genome assembly GCA_038329855.1 of Campylobacterales bacterium. Taxonomy (GTDB): domain Bacteria; phylum Campylobacterota; class Campylobacteria; order Campylobacterales; family Sulfurimonadaceae; genus Sulfuricurvum. The sequence continues at coordinate 46,427 of JBBQNL010000002.1, read as the reverse complement.
CGTAGCAAATCCTTATTTTGGGGTATTTGTGCTGTTTGTACTTACGTTTGGGGCATTTTATGCAACTACAGTACTTGCACGCTTAGCCAGCCGCGCATTAGCGGCTAAAGACACGGAAAAAATCAAACTCTCTCCGTACGAGTGCGGACCTGAGATCAGTAAGCAGCCAAACCGTATATCAACACAGTTTTATCTGTTTGCGTTACTGTTTTTACTGTTTGACGTAGAGATTGTCTTTATGTTTCCGTGGGCGATTGATTTTAAATTGCTGGGATGGTTTGGTTTTGCTGAGATGATGATGTTTATTCTTCTCTTGGCTATCGGATTTGTTTATGCGTGGAAAAAAGGAGCGCTCGAATGGCACAACATCAAGTAAATTATTTAAAAGACGGTGGTCTTCCCGTCGCATTGACGACGATTGACAAGGTTGTTAACTGGGGTCGCTCCAACTCATTGTGGGCATTGACATACGGATTGGCATGTTGCGGTATTGAGATGATGGCTTCGGGTGCATCTCGTTATGACTTCGACCGTTTTGGAACAATTTTTCGTGCTTCTCCGCGTCAAGCAGAGTTAATGATCGTTGCGGGAACGTTGACAAAAAAGCATGCGGAGTTTATTCGTCGTTTGTACGATCAAATGACAGAGCCAAAATGGGTTATCTCCATGGGTTCATGTGCCAATACGGGCGGGATGTTTAATACCTACGCTACCGTGCAAGGGGTTGACCGTGTTATTCCTGTGGATTTGTACCTTCCGGGGTGTGCACCGCGTCCAGAGACATTGCAATATGGGGTTATGATGCTTCAACAAAAAATTCGTCGTGAGAGTGCATCTCGTGCTCAAAAGCCAAAAAGGTTGATGTAATGAGAGCCTATACGCCAAAAGACAACGTACAAGCAAAGCCGTACTATACAGATCGTTTCTGGGTCGCCCCGCAAGTGGCAAAACATGACGTGAGCAGTGATGCCGTATTCGAAGCAGATCTTGACGCGATCAAAGCAAAATTTGAGGTCTTGGATGCCTATATTCAAGTAGAGCAGATGGTAGTTATCATCAATGCAGCGGATAATTTTGCGGTCCTTGAAATGCTTAAAAATGAGCGTGAGTACAATCAGCTTTCTGAAATGTCTGCAATCGACTGGTTGGCAACAGAGGGAAAATTTGAAATTTTCTATCAAATGTTGAGCATGAGCAAGCGCAAGCGTCTGCGTATCAAGTGTAAAATCGATGAAAAAGAGTCGATTCAAAGCGTTGAAAAACTGTTCCGTTGTGCCGATTGGTCTGAGCGTGAGATGTACGATATGTTCGGTGTCGTTGTTAACAATCATCCGTTTATGAAACGTATTTTGATGCCGGATGACTGGGAAGGATTCCCGTTGCGTAAAACGTATCCGCTTCAAGGCGATGAGTTTGCAGCATGGTATGAAGTTGATAAAATCTTCGGTAAAGAAGCACGTGAGATTATCGGACCTGAAAACCGTGACCCTGCGCGGATTGACCGTTACGATACCGAGCGTTTTTCACGTTTGGGTCACGAAGTGCCTCGCGGCGCTGATATTAGCCAAGGCGAGCCCGATACTTCTTTGGTTTATCAAGAAGAAGGCGGTGTCTTTATGGTCGAAAAATTTGATGCCCAGAAATCCGTTGTGATCTCTGATCGCCACCGTTAAGGAGTTATGAATGCAACAATCCAATCGACTTAGACCCTTTTTTGAAAATATTACGTTTGACCGTGATGACAATGAGCTGATTCTAAACTTCGGTCCTCAGCACCCATCGGCACACGGGCAGCTTAGGCTGATGCTTCACATGCAGCAAGAGCAGATCACCAAAGCCCATCCGGATATCGGGTATCTTCACCGCGGTATGGAAAAGATGGCGGAGAATATGATTTACAATGAGTTTATGCCGACAACCGACCGTATGGACTACATTGCATCAAGCTCGAATAACTACGGCTTTGCTCTTGCCGTTGAGCGTCTGATCGGTCTTGAAGTACCGCGTCGCGCGAAAGTCATTCGTATGATGCTGCTTGAAACGAACCGTTTGATGTCGCACCTTTTCTGGTTGGCGACAACAGCGTTGGATATCGGAGCAATGACAGTTTTCTTGTTTGCATTCCGCGAGCGCGAATATTTGATGGATTTGATCGAAGATTATTGCGGTGCGCGTTTGACCCATTCAGCCGTTCGTATCGGCGGTGTTCCATTGGATTTACCGGATAACTTTATCGGTGATTTACGTAAATTTTTGGACAAATTGCCGGAGAACATCAAAGACTACGAAGACCTTCTCGATACCAACCGTATTTGGTTGATGCGTATGGAAAACGTGGGGGTTATTTCCAAAGAGATGGCTCTCAGCTGGGGATGTTCAGGGGTAATGCTCCGCGCATCCGGTGTTGAGTGGGATATTCGTAAAGAAGAGCCGTATGAGCTGTATGATGAAGTCGAGTTCAATGTTCCCGTTTCGGACAAGGGTGATAACTATGCCCGCTATAAACTTTACATGGCAGAAATGCGCGAATCGGCAAAAATTTTGTATCAGGTGATCGATATGTATGAGGGGACTGAACCTGCATTGATGGCCCATGCGCCGCAGTACATTTCAGCACCAAAGCTTGATATTATGACCCAAAACTATTCACTGATGCAGCATTTCGTCCTTGTGACGCAGGGGATGCGTCCGCCGGTAGGGGAAGTGTACATACCGACTGAATCACCTAAGGGAGAGTTAGGGTATTACATCAACTCTCAAGGGGATGCGTATCCATATCGTCTCAAGCTTCGTGCTCCATCGTTTTGGCACACGGGTATTTTAACAGACTTGCTTCCGGGACATTATATCCCAGACGTAGTATCGATCATCGGGACGACCAACATCGTCTTCGGTGAAGTTGACCGCTAAAAAGGACCTTTATGAAACGTTATGACCTTCGTCACCTTAAAGGTGCTTTTGACAGCCGTATGGTTGAGATTATGAAAGAAGAGAAAGACCCTAAAGAGGTATTGATTTTCTTGTTTGAGATCGGTGATTTTTCACCCATTCAGCGATCAGCTGATTTGGTAAAAGAGAACGGATTTGAGCTGAGTAATTCATTGAAATTCAATGAAGTTGACTGGACCATCGTGGTCAAGCGTAAGGACTAAACGTGAGCAAAGTCTATTTCTCCACCTGGCGCGGAGAGCAGATCAATAACATCGGTAAATCCGAAGAAGAGTGGGAAGTATCCGCGTACAATCTGCCCGAGCAGTACAACGAGCATGCCCACTCCAAAGCATTTATTGGATGGGATGGTTTGGCCCTTTTCAACCCGGATGTGGATGTGGTTCGTTTGGCTACCGAGTATGCCGCACAATACCAAGTCTATTCGGAAGCGTGCGGTCGTTGTGCGCCAGGGCGATGGGGCGGGCGTATTTTATACGATTTGCTCGATAAAATCGCTCGCGGTGAGGGTGCGGTATCGGATATGGAGCATCTTAAAGAAGTCTCACGCACGATGCAAGAGACTTCTAAATGTGAGATCGGTAAAACGGTTCCGACACCGTTGCTGGATTTGATGAACCATTTTGAAGCCGAATTTATGGCGTGCATTAATGAACAAAAGCCATCAAAGCATTACCACATGCAAGATACCAACTACATTGCCAAAATAACGGCACCGTGCATGGATGCGTGTCCTGCGCATGTTGATATTCCTGCGTACATAGAGGGTGTTCGTGATTTGCGTTTTGATGATTCTTTGATGGCGACACGTCAAACGATGCCTCTTGCTCATACGTGCGGACGTGTTTGTCCTCATCCGTGTGAAACCGAATGTCGCCGTACGAATCTCGATGAGCCGATTTCGATCATGGAACTCAAACGTTTGGGTGCCGATTATGAGACGGATCACGGGTTTGGATTTTTTCATCCGTATGAGCAAAAAGATCCAACGGGTAAAAAAGTGGCAGTTATCGGTTCAGGTCCTGCGGGACTTACCGGAGCGTATTACTTAGCACTTGACGGCATAGCTGTGGATGTATACGAAGAGTTGCCAGTACTGGGCGGGGAAGTCGCAGTGGGTGTTCCGGAATACCGAATGCCGGTGGATAAATACAATCAGGATATTGAAGCAGTCCGTGATCTTGGGGTGAATTTTATCACCAATACCAAAGTAACAGCCGATATGATGCGTCAATACGAGAACGAGTATGATGCGATTTTAGTCGCAACAGGAACACGTATCTCGAAAAAAGTCTATTGTGAAAACGAACGTGCCGATATCCAAGGATACTGGGGAGCAATCGATTTTCTCGACAAAGTGAATCTCGAAGTTAAATACGGGATTATGGTTCCTGAAGCCGATCAAAAAAGACATATGCTCGATAAGGATTACGTTGATTTGACGGGTAAAACCGTTGTGTGCGTCGGAGGCGGATTTACCTCTATGGACGTAGTGCGCTGTTCGATTCGTGCCAATGCTGCAAAAGTGGTGATGATTTACCGACGTGATGAGCGAACGATTATCAATAATACGACCTATGAAGAGTATCACGAAGCGGTCGAAGAGGGTGTTGAGTTTATTTTCCACTCGGCTGTCGCTGAAATGCGGGATGAAAACAACGTCTTAAAATCATTGCTGATTGATATGTTTGAGTTGGTTCCCAATCCGGATGGAGGTCGCCCTACATTGGAAAAAATCGAAGGGGCATCGTTTGAAATGGCGTGCGATTATCTGATCCCTGCCGTTTCACAAAGTGCCGATTTGAAGCTTATTCCCGAAGAGTGGGAAATAGAGAGAACCTCATGGGCAACGATCAAAACGAACGGCAAAGACTACATGACCTCACGCAAGGGAATTTTTGCAGCAGGCGACTGTGAGTATGGTCCGATGACGATCGTCAATGCGGTCGGACAAGCCAAGCGCGCCGCATCGGTAATCTCTCGTTATGTTGAGAACGGCGAAATTTCTCTGAAAGATGATGAGATTATGGAAGATCATCTTCGTAAACTCAAAGTCTACGACAAAAAAGAGAAGATTCAAGGATGGTTGCCTGGATTGCCACGACAACACAGTGAAGTTCTCACCGTGGAAGAGCGTCGTGATAATAACCGAGAAGTAAAATATGCATTGACACAAGAAGAAGCGATGAGCGAAGCGGATCGTTGTATGCGTTGTTATTATATCGCGATGGTAGCACACTAATGGAGGGCGGGATGATCAATTTTACGATAAATAACCAACCCGTCACGGCGTTGAAGGGTGAAACAATTCTTCAAGCAGCACGAAAAGCAGGATTTTATATCCCAACCATGTGTTACATCGAGAAAACCACTCCATGTGCATCGTGTCGTTTGTGTGTTGTCGAAACCGATAAAACCGATGGATTGATTTTGAGTTGTCAAACGCCTCCGACACAGGATTTAGCGGTGACGATTGACTCCGATCGTTTGCAGGCAGAGCGAACAAATATTATGCGGATGTACGATGTCAATCACCCGCTAGAATGCGGTGTGTGTGATAAATCGGGTGCGTGTGATCTTCAGAACAAAACCTTGGAATTTGGGGTATCAACGCAACATTTCACGGCCCGTGAGCAGCATCGTAAGATCGAACATTGGGGATTGATAAACTATGATCCTTCGTTGTGTATTTTGTGTGAAAAGTGTGTTCATGTCTGCAACGAGATTATCGGCGATGATGCGATTACTCTTCAATTTGGCGGGTACAAGTCAGCGGTTGTTCCTAAAAACAGCGACAAGCTTGATTGTACCTTCTGCGGAGAGTGTATTGCCGTTTGTCCGGTTGGTGCATTGGTAAGTTCACAGTTTCAATATACGGCAAATGCGTGGGAACTGAGTCAAATACCAGCTACTTGTGCTCACTGCTCGGCTGGATGTTCATTGACCTACGAAGTCAAACACAACTCCATAGCAACCGGAGGAGAATCGAAAATCTACCGTGTTACGAACAATTTTGAAGTGGCGACACTGTGCGGTGCAGGGCGATTCGGATTTGATTTTGACATTCAAGCGACCAAAGAGGAAGCGTTGTTTGTCCAAGCAGTATCGGCATTTAAAGAGGCGAAGGCAATCCGCTTTAGCTCACTGATTACCAATGAAGAAGCTTTGATTTTACAACGTCTCAAAGAAAAACTCGGAGTAAAGCTCTTCAACGAAGAGGCGAGAGGCTATCAATCGTTTATGGGCGCATACAGTTCTGTGAGCGGGAAAAGTGCTTTTAGCGGCTCTCTTGACGCGATTGCGCAAAGTGATGCAGTCATTGTCTTAGGGGGACGTATTAGTACCGATAACCCCGCTGTTCGTTATGCAATGACAACGGCATCCCGTCATAATGGAGCTAAAGTCATTTATATGCACCCGATGGAAGATGCGCTGCTTCAAAATGTCGTCACGCAAATGGTGAAGTATGAAGCTGGATCCGAGGAGGGTGTAATGGCTATGCTAGCCAAAACTCTCCTTCAAGATTGCGATGTGAGCGAGGAGACAAAAGCCTTTTTGGATGGCTTGGACGAAGGGTATTTGTGCGCTGAATCCAATGTGGGGGATGAGGAGTTTGCAAAAATTTCGAAATCATTGCGCCGTGCAAAACGAAAAACATTAGTAATCGGTTCGGACGTATTGAGTCATAAACGTGCAGAGAATATTGCACGTCTGTGTGGATTGATTGAAAGTACTACCGATTTTTCACTGGTTGTAATTCCGCAAAATGTTAATACAGTAGGGGTATCGTTGATTTGTGATTTGGATGCAGATGAAAAAATTTCGAATGTTGTTGGCTATAACGCGCAGGGAAATTTTGTCGTCGGATCAATGGGGAAATGCGATATGGCACTTCCTGCCCTTAACAGTCAAGAAGGGACCTTTGTCAGTCTAAATTATCAGTTGCTCTCCACGAATGTCGCAATTTCGTTTGAGGGGTATTGTCTTAATGACATTGCCTCTTCTTTGGGGATAAAAACAGAAAATACCATCGATTATACCGCACAGTTGCCGACTCATAAAGGGTTTAAAGCCGTCGAATTTGATGCATTGGGTAACTTTTATGGAGCATTGGGTGAAGATAATCGAGGCTATCGATTAGAGATGATGGACGTTGCGCAAGACGGAGTGTTAGAAGAAATCGATGAACTTCCGGAATTCAATGGAACCGTGGTGTATCAGTGCAATCCGGTCAATCAATTCAATGGGTATACCGCACGTACAACACAGCTGGAAAAGGATAATAATCTTCGTGGTTCTGAACAGTTCGCAACAGCAGCGCGGATTTCCAATGGAGATAAGATTGTACTTGAGGGAAGTGATGAAGTGAAAATATTTATCCTAGATGAAACACTCAAAGGGACCATCGCTTTGAATCCGTTTTATGACAACTCTTTTGGCAGTGGATGTGAAGGTTATCGTTTTGAAAAAATTAAACTTACAAAGGTGGGAAGTTAAATCATGAATGAAATAACGATAACCATAGACGGCAAAGAGATACGAACGCAAGAAGGTGAGACGATCCTGAATGCAGCACGTGCAAATGGGATCTTTATTCCCGCCATCTGTTATCTAACACGCTGTTCGCCAACTTTGGCCTGTCGTATCTGTTTGGTAGAAGCCGATGGAAAACAAGTGTACGCGTGTAATGCGAAAGCTAAAGCTGGGATAGCGGTTACTACGTCAACCCCTGTAATCGAAGATGAAAAGCGCGCCATTATGGAAGTGTACGATGTCAATCATCCGCTGGAGTGCGGGGTGTGTGATCAATCCGGAGAGTGCGAGCTTCAAAACTATACGCTTGAAATCGGTGTGGATAAACAAAACTATTCGATTGCAGATACCCACAAACCGACGCAAGATTGGGGTCTTATCCATTATGATCCGGCATTGTGTATTATGTGTGAACGTTGTATCACGGTCTGTAAAGATATGATCGGGGATGCGGCACTCTCAACCGTTGCACGAGGCAGTGAGCCCATTGAAGCGGCGTTCAAAGAGTCAATGCCCAAAGATGCCTATGCAATGTGGAATAAGCTGAATAAATCGCTTATTGCTCCAAATGCTGGGGATACCCTTGATTGTACCAATTGCGGCGAATGTACCTCTGTCTGTCCGGTTGGGGCGCTGGTCAGTAGTGACTATCAATACACCTCAAATGCATGGGAGCATACTCAAGTTCCTGCAACGTGTGCACATTGTTCGGCAGGATGCCAGATTAATTATGATATCAAGCACACCTCTATTGAAAATCCTGAGAGCAAAATTTATCGGGTTAAAAACGAGTGGAACTATGTTTCATTGTGCGGTGCCGGACGCTATGGCTACGATTTCCAAAATGCCAATGTCACCAAAGATCCGATGAAATTTGATGCTGCAATTTCTGCTTTCAAAAAAGCGGACACTATCGCCTTTACGTCGACGATTACGAATGAAGAGGCGTTGATTTTGCAGCGTCTGAAAGAAAAAATGGGTGTGAAGCTCATTAACGATGAAGCAAGGGTGTTTAAAAACTTCCTTACCAGTTACAGCACCATTACTGGAGAATCTCTCTATCGCGGGAATCTCAAAGAGGTGCATGAGTCTGATTTTGTTGTCTCTATCGGAAGCGCACTCAAAACTGACAATCCTAATGCCCGTTTTGCGATGAACAATGCCCTTTCAATGAACAAGGGTGCGGGATTGTATTTTCACCCAATGAATGATCCTGTGATCGAAGATATGTCCAAAAACGTGACCCAAATTAATCATGCGCCTATGATGGAAGAGGCGGCATTGTATTTGATGCTCGATCTTTTTGGAGACAAAGCAAGCATGCCATCGAGTGTTACTGATTATTTGAAAAGTTTTCATTCGACTAAAACAGTCACGATTGAAGAGACTGTCGACGAAAAAGTAACCGAAACAGTGGTGAAAAAAGTTCTGAATGAAGAGAGCGGCGTTGAAGAAGAAGTGAGCGAAGAGGTCACGAAGACAGTAAAGAAAAAAGTTTCCAAAGAGGTAGAGGTGGATGAAAATCGTCTTCTTGAGGTACTGAATGCACCCGCTGGATTTAGTGAAACGCTTACCAAATATTTAGCGAAAAAAGAGAAATTTTCATTGATGATTGGGCCTGATTTGTATACCCATCCCAATTCTCAAAACTGTGCACGTCTTGTCGGACTGATTGAAAAATACACGGTATTCAATGTGACGATGATCCCTAATCTTTCTAATACATTGGGTGTTGCACTGATTTGTGATTTGGATGAGAGTGCGGGATCGAGTACAATCGGTTATAATACAGCAGGCGATTTCACGCTGAGTGCATTGGGGAACGGTGATTTGGATATGCCGGCTCTCAATCAGCAAGAGGGGACACTAACAAGCATTGATAAGCGTGTTAATCCAACCAATGTAGCGGTTGCTTTTGGCGGATATACACTCAATGATATTGCAAACCACCTTGGATTGAACGAAGAATTGACGATCAACTACACGGAGCAATTACCGTTAACTGCTGGATTTAGCAATGTGACGTTTGACACTCTTCCCAATCATTACACGAATGCAGGGGTTGAGGTGAGAGGGTATCTCCTAGAATCTCAAAATGTTGCATGCGACGGTGATGAAACCGTTCACCCTTTTGATGAAAATGGCAAACTAACAGGGCAAACACTCTATTTGGCCAATCCGGTCTTGCAGTTCACTCCGTTTACCGCCAAATCGCATCAGTTAAATGAAGAGGGCGGATTGTACGCATCAACTCTCTTTATGAGTACTAATGGTTTAACTGCAGGGGATCAAGTGCGGGTTAAAACCTCAAAAGGTGAAATGGTTGTGCGTGTTATCAATGATACAAAAATCAATGGAGAGATAACCTATCTCCCGACGTTTGATACAAAAATTAATTCCAGTACCTTGTTTGGCGATTATCGCTTTACGAACGTATCTATTCAAAAGGTGTAAAGCATGGATATGGCATTTATCATCGAAACGATTGCAAAAATCGTCGTAATTTTATTGGTATTCTCTGCACTTGCAGGGTTTGGTACGTACGTTGAGCGTAAGGTATTGGCATTTATGCAGCGCCGTCTTGGGCCCATGCACGTAGGACCGTTTGGATTGCTCCAAGTGGCAGCGGATGGGATCAAGCTTTTCACCAAAGAGGATATTATCCCTCAAAATGTCGTAAAGCCTATCTTTAAACTGGCTCCCGTTATTACCGCTGCAACGGCCTTTATGGCAGCAGCGGCCATTCCGTTTTGGCCTCAGTTTACCGTTTTTGGTTATACCGTTCACCCGATTGTTGCAGATGTCAATATCGGTATTTTATATGTATTGGGTGTTATGGCAATTGGATTGTACGGGCCGCTTTTGGGCGGTATGGCATCGGCGAATAAATTTTCGTTGATTTCCGCTGCACGAAGTGCGGCAGTCTTTATCTCGTATGAGGTTATCAGCGGACTTTCCTTGCTGGCACCTCTTATGATGGTAGGATCATTGTCATTGATCGATATCAACAATTATCAAGCAGGGGGAATCGGAAGCTGGATCGTCTGGTCACAGCCTGTTGCCTTTATCCTTTTTTGGATTGCAGCATTTGCGGAGACGGGTCGTACACCGTTTCACTTGATTGCGAATGATCATGAGCTGATTGATGGATTTGGAACTGAATATTCGGGTATGCGATGGGGTCTTTTCTTTATCGGTGAATATGCCAATATGTTCTTTATCTCGTTTGTAATCGCGATCATCTTTTTGGGTGGTTTTGGTGATGGGACGATTGCCGGAGCGATTCAGTTGCTTCTAAAAGTCGCATTTTTCTTTTTCTTTTTCCTCTGGACACGCGCAGCATGGCCAGATGTACGACCCGATCAGTTGATGTGGTTGTGCTGGAAAGTGTTAATGCCAATAGCCGTGATCAATATCGTGATCACCGGTCTTGTAATGATGTTCTAAGGAGGGATGGATGCATATTGAACCATTGAACGATCGTAATGTAAGTGAACACAGTGCTTACTATTACGTCGATATTGAAGAGTATCCAACCACGGGATGGGATAAGTTTAAACAAGTTGTCAAGCGTAGCTTAAGAGGCGAGCTGTTTGTCGGATTATGGGTCGTTATGCGGGAGATGATCAAATTTGATATTCATACCGTTAAATATCCACTCGAAAAACTTCCGATCGGACCTCGTTATCGTGCCGTTCATAAACTGCTTCGTTTATGGGAATCGGGATATGAGCGTTGTATCGGTTGCGGTTTGTGCGAAAAAATTTGTATCTCAGATTGTATCCGTATGGACACCAAAATCGATGAGAACAGCCGTAAACAAGTAACCGAATACAGCATTAACCTCGGTCGATGTATTTTCTGCGGTTACTGCGCTGAAGTGTGTCCTGAACTGGCTATCGTTCACGGTCAACGGTATGAGAACGGTTCAGAACAGCGTGCCCATTTTGTCATTAAAGACGATATGTTAACGCCGCTGGACTGGCTCACCGCAGGTCAGCAAGCAGAGTACCCAGGTTTTGGTGCTATCACCCCCAATGAGAGCGTTACCAAAACGCCTCTTGCGTATTAAGGAGACACAATGTTTGAAGCAGTCGCTTTTTATCTGTTTGCAGCGCTTACCATCGTAATGTTCACCATTACCGTGATGACGTCTCAAGCACTCTATGCACTCACTGCCATGGCGGCAGGGATGATTTTTATTTCGGCATTTTTCTTTATTTTGGGTGCCGACTTTTTGGGTGCAATCCAAATCATTGTTTATACCGGTGCTGTTATGGCGTTGTACGCGTTTGGAATGATGTTCTTTGATACGACACGACGTGTGGTCGAAAAGCGAACAAATCCCCGTTTCGTGATTGTTCTTGGAGCAATGGCGGCAGTATTAGTGGTCTTTATTGTCCTTGCGCCGATTGTTACCAATAACTTGAGCGCCCATTATCCGATTGATCCCTCAGTTGGAAATTCTCAAGCAATCGGAATGGTTTTGTTTACCAAATATTTAGTTCCTTTCGAGCTTGCAGCGGTTATGTTGCTCGTAGCGATGATTGCAGGAATCGTTTTGGCAGGAAAGAAGATGGATAAATCATTAACCCTTATGGCAGAAGAAGATATTGCATTAATGCAAGCATCGTCAGTTGTAAACTCCACAGAAGAAGAGGTGCACTAATGGAAATCACATTAACGCATTATTTGGTTCTCTCAACCATTTTATTTGCGATTGGATTGATTGGGGTTATGCGCCGTAAAAACTTGCTGATGCTCTTTTTTGCGACGGAAATTTTATTGAACTCTGTGAATATTGGAATGGCTGCCATATCTCATTATCGCGGTGATTATACGGGTCAGATGTTTGCTTTCTTTATTATTGCAATCGCGGCTTCCGAAGTTGCTGTAGGATTGGGTCTGTTGATTGTATGGTACAAACGTACGGGCAAGATTGATCTTGATCAAATGACATCGATGAGAGGGTAGGACCACATGGAAATTTATTTATACATTGCACTTTTTGCTCCACTGGTGGGTTCGCTGTTTGCGGCATTGTTTGGGGCATCCCCTAAAACACAAATCACCGGTATAGTGACATCGGGATTGCTGTTTACTTCTTTTGTAAGCAGTGCTATTTTGCTCAGTTATGTTCTAGGCGGACACACCGTCCACGTCGAAATGATGACATGGATTGCAACCGGAGATCTATATATACCGTTTGGTTTCGTAGTGGATCAGGTGAGCGTCACGATGATGATGGTCGTTACGATTGTCTCTACGGTCGTTCATATCTACTCTGTGGGTTACATGGATCACGACAAAGGGTTTAATCGCTTTTTCTCGTATCTTTCCGCTTTCGTTTTCTCAATGATGGTATTGGTCATGAGTGATAACTTTGCCGGATTGTTTATCGGATGGGAAGGGGTAGGCCTTTGTTCTTGGTTGCTGATTGGTTTTTGGTATCACAAAGAATCAGCAACATGGGCTGCAAACGAAGCATTTATTATGAACCGTATTGCCGACTTGGCAATGTTGATCGGTATCTTTATGTTGTACTGGAATCTAGGATCACTGCAATACGACGTCGTATTTGATACGATCGGAAATTTACCTATGCAAAACATTACATGGATCGGTATTTTCCTCTTCATCGGTGCGATGGGTAAATCGGCACAATTTCCGTTGCATACCTGGCTTGCAGATGCGATGGAAGGGCCTACCCCGGTTTCGGCACTTATTCATGCGGCAACGATGGTAACTGCAGGGGTCTATTTGGTCGTACGTGCAAATCCTATTTATGATTTGATCCCTAATGTGGGACTCTTTATCGCAAGCCTCGGCGCCTTTGTCGCTCTTTTTGCGGCGTCTATGGCATTGGTAAACCGCGATATGAAACGTATTATTGCCTATTCAACCCTTTCGCAGCTGGGCTATATGTTTGTCGCTGCCGGTTTGGGTGCGTATTGGGTTGCATTGTTCCACCTTATGGCACACGCATTTTTCAAAGCACTTCTTTTCTTGGGCGCGGGTAATGTCATGCATGCGATGCACGATGAGCTCGATCCGTTTAAAATGGGGGGCTTGCGTAAAGTGATGAAAGGGACGTTTATTATGATGACGCTTGCCTCGGTAGCGCTTGCAGGTATCTACCCTTTTGCAGGGTTTTTCTCAAAAGATTTGATCTTAGAGGTCGGGTTTGTTGAGCACCACTATATTATTTATTCGGTTCTATTGTTTACCGCGATGCTCACTGCATTCTATTCATTTAGACTCGTAGCGTTGATTTTCCACGGAGAAGAGCGCTACAAACTGTTTGGCGTACATCCGCATGAAGCTTATAAGTTTATGCTCGTTGCGATGTCTCCGTTGCTGATATTAGCGATTATTGCAGGTTCGTTTAAATCAACCTATTATCAGTTGGTAACAGCCCTTTTACCGGCAACCCAATATCATGTTCACAGTGTTGCAACCTATTGGATTATGACAATCGGAACGCAGCTGCTTGTTATTGCAGCCATTGCCTTCGCGTATAAAAAATACGCTTCATGGAATGGTGTCCCAGATGGAACGTCAAAAATGGAAAATAGCTTCTTGTATAAATTATTGAGTAATCAATATTATATTCCTAAGCTGTACGATGAAGTCTTTAGCAAACCGTATTTGCAACTTTCCAAAATCGCTTGGAAACAAATTGACCTTAAAATTGTCGATGCGACGGTGGATGGAATCGCCAATGTTATTTACAGAACAGGTGAAAAAACACATACGATGCAAAACGGTAATCTTTCGAGCATGTTGCGCTGGATGGTTATAGGTTTAGTCGTTTTATTGGTACTTGCCGTGGCATTTACTGCGGGTTATAACGCAGTGAATCTGCGGGCAATGTAAGGAGAATTTGATGCAAGAACATATTTTATCGATTTTAATTTTCTTCCCGGCATTGGCGGCAATGCTTGGATTCGTGGTTCATAAAGACAGCGTCAGAGCCTATGGGATTACGGTCGCATCTGTTGAATTTTTCTTATCACTTTGGTTGTGGAATTTGTATGACCCTATGACACAGGGGATGCAATTTATGGAGATGGCTCCTCTGATTTCCGCATTTGGTATCAACTATTTGGTTGGGATCGACGGTATATCGCTGTTTATCATTATTTTAGCGACCTTCTTTACGATGATCGGTATCGCTTCACTAACGGAAACCCGTCGACTTAAAGATTTGATTATAACACTGCTGTTTTTAGAGATGACGATGGTGGGTGTATTTGCGGCTCTTGATGCAATTGTCTTTTATGTTTTCTGGGAACTTTCATTGATACCGATGTTGTACATTATCGGTGCATGGGGTGGACCTCTTCGCATTTACGCTTCGATCAAATTCTTCCTTTACACGTTTACGGGTTCTTTGGTGATGTTGGTCGGTATGCTCTTTATGGCCTATTTTTATTATCAGGCAACCGGTCAATGGAGTTTTTCACTTCTAGAGTGGTATCGATTGATCTTGCCGGTTAATTATCAAATGTGGCTTTTTGCAGCCTTTTTCTTGGGCTTCGCGATCAAAGTACCGATGTTTCCGTTTCACACATGGCTTCCGTATGCGCACGGTCAAGCACCGACAATCGGTTCGGTCATTCTTGCGGCTATTTTGCTCAAGATGGGAACGTATGCATTTGTTCGTTTTTCACTTCCCCTTTTTCCGGATGCCTCGGTGGCGTTTATGTTCCCGATCGCGGTACTTGCTGTTATCATGATCATTTATGCTGCGATGGTTGCCTATGCACAAGAAGACGTTAAGCAAGTCGTTGCCTACAGCTCGATATCACACATGGGTGTTATCATTTTGGGTATCTTTGCACTTAACGTCGAGGGAATCAGCGGTTCGGTCTTTTTAATGATCGGGCATGGAGTCGTTTCAGGGGCATTGTTCTTACTTGTCGGGGTTATATATGACCGACGTCATACCAAACTCATGTCGGAATTCGGAGGTCTCGCTTCGGTAATGCCTCGATACGCGATGATTTTTGGAATTATGATGATGGCATCCGTCGGATTGCCTTTGACGATTAACTTCGTCGGAGAATTTTTGAGTTTACTTGGTTTTTACAAACAGTCTCATCCATTTACTTTGGTAGCCGGTACCGCCATTATCGTAGGGGCTATCTACATGCTCTCCGCGTACAAAAAGATGTTTTTTGGAACCGTCACCAAAGAGGAGAATAAACATCTCAAAGATGTGAATGTTACTGAATTATTGGGACTTGTCCCCTTGGTGATCGTAGCGATATGGTTGGGTGTATATCCAAAACCGGTCTTAGAGCCGATCAACAACAGCGTGGAAGCCATCGTGCAGCTGATGCACGATAAAGCACAAACGGTTGAAGCGCAAAAACGTATTCCCGATTTATCGAATGCAAATATGATGAATTCACCACAGGAGGCGCACTAATGTTAGAGCCAGTCACTATTTCTCTAGCGTCGCTTAATATTTCAACCCTTGCCCCTATGCTTATCGCTATTGTGGGTGCATTGACTATATTGTGTATCGATTTGGTAAAAGGGGGGCTACACAAATCATTGTACGTGATGGTGAGTCTTCTTTTCTTATTGCTTGATTTGGGTGCCATTGTTGATTTTGGAAACGGTTTCCTAAAGAATGGAACGATTTTAGGTATGTTTGATGTGATGCTCATTGATGGTTTGGCGATTTTGGCACAAATCATTATTGTAGCGGGATCAATGCTCTTTATCCCATTGGCATTGACCTCCAAACGGTTTCACGAATACAACTATCCTGAGTATTTTGCCCTTTTCTTATTTATGATTGCAGGTTTCCAGTTTATGGTGGCTTCTGATAATCTTATCTTGATTTTTGTAGGTTTGGAAACGGCCTCTTTGGCACTGTACACACTGATTGCGTTGCATAACCGTTCAAAATCCTTTGAAGCAGCCGTTAAATATTTCACGATGGGTGCATTAGCCGCAGGCTTTTTCGCCTTTGGTTCGATGATTTTTTACGCGATTACCGGTTCCGTTGAAATTCATCAGATTGCTATTTCTTTGGCGGAAGATCAATATACCAATATCGGATTTGTCCTTTTGGGCGTAGTCTTTATGCTGGCAGCTATTGGATTCAAGGTCTCTATGGTTCCTTTTCACACCTGGACACCCGATGTGTATGAAGGGTCTTCAGCTGCATTGGCAGGGTACATGTCCATCGTTCCCAAGATTGCCGGTTTTGTCGTTGCGATGCGATTGTTTGAATTTTTGGTTCACAGCGGGGTTGTATGGCTACAAGTGACCTTGTATGTGGCTGTAGTGGTAACGATGACTGCATCCAATATCTGGGCATTGGTTCAAAGCGATGTGAAGCGTATGCTGGCATACAGTTCCATTTCCCATGCCGGTTTTGTCATGGCGGCGATTTTGATCGGAACAACACAGTCGAATACAGCACTATTTTTGTACTGGGCCCTCTTTAGTTTTACGAATCTAGGTGCGTTTTCTATGTTGTGGGTGAGTCGTCAAAAGAATCTTATCCCAGGGCAGAGTTCGGATCATCCGTATGAGAAATTTGCTGGTCTTGTAAAAACCATGCCGATGGCTGCCATTATGATGGCGTTGTTTATGCTCTCTCTCGCAGGGATTCCTCCTTTTGGTCTCTTTTGGGGCAAAATGTATATGATTGGTTCGGCAGTATCAGGCGGCTATACGGTCCTTGCACTGATTATGGCATTGAATTCAGCCATAGCCGCGTATTACTATCTGAAACTCATAGTCTTTATGTTTATGAAAGAACCGGTTGCCGAGTATCAAAAGTATTATTTGACGAATGCATCCCTTTCGCTAAAAACTATTATCGGTATTGCGGCAGTTGGGACGATCTTTGCTGTCTTTGCTGTGAATCCTCTTTTAAAAGTGATTACGTTATTCGTGTATAATAGCGGATACTAAAATAAATCAAGGAGGCCAAATGAACCGATGGCTATTGCTTCTTTTCATTTGGCACCCCCTTTTTGGATTGGATATTTCAATCCAAAGCGGTAAAGAAGAGGGCGAACCATACAGTGTTTTGCATTTGCGCGATGTCAAACCTTTTGAGTGTGCAGAATATCGAAACGATTTCAATCATGTTACCCGTATTGAGTGTTCTGTATCCCATATAAATCTTCTTCCACCCATCAAAAATCCCCATTTTTCCCTTTCGCAAACTCCGACTCATCTGGTGATTACGACTAAAACAAACGTAGCATTATTTCCTATCGGATTTGATTTGCTTCATGCGTCTGATATTTATCACTCGGATGCAAAACCGATTAACCATTGGACGATTATTGGATATAGAAAAAATTTACCGCTGATTTCACCGCCAAAACCCAATCCCAATGCCATTAATTTGCCTCTTAAACTGGCCAAAGAGAGCTACCCATTTGTCGGAGGGCTTGATCTCAAAGGCAATCCGATCAAAATGAAAAACGTTCAGGATGCCAATGACTACATGGATCTTAAAAAAGCGTACAAAGCGAAAGATTATAAAAAAGTCCTCTTTTTAGCCCAAGATATACTCCAAAAGCACCCCAATACTATCTTTGCCAACGAGTTGATGTTGTATCAAATCCGGGCTCTTCATTATCGCGGCGAGTTTGAAAAAATTCTCCCCCTTGCAAAGCAGTTTATGAGACAATATTCGAGTGATTCCAATATGGCTGAAGTGTTGGCTTATACGGCAAATGCATATTCTCAGATGGGTCAAAATATCGATTCGGACTATTTTTACGATCGTTTGTTTACCGAGCATATGGAAGATCCTTTTGCACAGAAAGGGATGTATTTTAAGGCCAAGCATATGGAGGTCCTTGGAAGCGGTAAAAAAGCGGCTAAATATTATCGGGAAGCATTGTTTCGTACCAAAGATGTCGCATTGGCTTCAGCGTGTGCTTTTGAGCTGGCCCGAATGGAAATAGCAGGGGGACATTTTGAAAAGGCAAAAGAGTTTATTGACAAAATTGCCCGGGTTAATCCTAACTATTTTGGTGAAGTGCAAGCCGAATCACGAAAGATGATTGAGGTACTGCAAGGGTATAAAGAGTATCTAACAGCGGCGAAAATAACTCAATGCCTTATTGACACCGTTCCCCACAAATCGCAAGAACATCAAGCGTACCTTAAAAATCTTGGAGCTTTCTATGCGCAAGGGGGAGAAAAAACCAAAGCGCTGGAAAAATTCAATGAATACCTCACACTGTTTCCCTACGGCGAATCCAGAGAGGAAGTGCAGCGAGCCAAAGACGGTCTATTTTTTGAGAAAGAGGAGTCCAAAGGGGCAAAAGGTCTAAAAAAATACGATGAACTCATAGAGCGTTACGGAGATGATTCGATCGGGCGCACCGCTTTGTATAAAAAAGCTCAATTACTCTTCAAAGAAGGAAAATTTGAAGAGATCTTAAAAATAGAAAATGAGCTGTACAAGCTCGATACGACGGCCTATCCTGAAGCTAATTCCCTGATCACCAAAAGTGCCGCATCGATAACGCAGAAAAAACTTCAAGAGGGAAAATGTTCTGAAGCTCTTTCGATGCAAAAAATGTACAAAATCACATTGCCATCTCAGTGGGATGGACTGACGTTTGAGTGTGCCCTTAAGATGGGAAATTTTCCCGTTGCAAAAAATTTGGCACAAAAGAATCTAAAAGCAAAAGAGATGACAAACCGTCAACTATGGCTTTACCGCACAGCAAAACTTCATTTTGCATTGGGCGAGTATAAGCAATCAGCTAAAGCCGGAAGGGACCTCGCCTCATTGCTGGAAGTACAAAAAAATCCGCCGCTTAATGAGGTTTATCGATTGTTGTTTGACGGTGCTCAGCGAAGTGGTGATGATATTGGGATGATAAAATACATCAGAGGGTGTGAGACTCTTTTTGGAAGCGATTTCAAAGATCTGGAACGGTATACCCAAATGGTGAGTTTAGGACTCAAACGCAAAGATGAGATAATGGTACAAAGCTATGCGTCGAAAGTTATCGCATTGCAAAAAAGAACCTCTACGTATACCCAATCGCCCTTTATCGAATTTACGTTGGCTCAGTCGTTTATGAATCAAGATAAAAATAACGAAGCCCTGGACGTTCTTAAGAGTTTGAATGCCCGAAGACTAACTCCAGAAAAACGATCACGGCAGCAGTATCTGATGGGATCTTTGGAAATGAAAATGGGACGTAACGGTGACGCGAAAGCGGCATTTAATGCAAGTATCAAAGCCGATAAGAACTCGGCATGGGGGAAACTGGCTAAAGATGCTTTAGGGCTGCTGTAGCGGTTTGAAACAGCTCTTGCGCCGATGCACTTGCATGCAGTTGAAACTGGTGGGCATTGAATGTTTGTTGGCGCTTTGCCAATTGCGCAGTATGGGTTGAAATTGTATCGACCAGCGTTTGTTTATCGATTTTTCCATCCAAAAAATCCAATGCTTCAATGACCCCAATGGCCTTCATGCTGTTTGACCCTCGTCCATAGCGCTGTTCAAGAGCTGCAACTTCATCAATCAATCCCGCCTCAATCATTTTTTTCGTTCGCAGGGCTATGCGCTCCCGCAAGAAAGTACGGTCGGTATTGATGTTTAAAACAGGACAATTTTGAATAATCGGTTTAGGCGGATGCTCGTGAAACCATTGTGAGGGCGGTGTTTTGGTTTGGAGGTACAGATGGAGCATTTTTTCGATTCGATAGGGATCATTGGGGGTAATTTTGATCATCGTTTGTGGATCGATTTGCATTAAAAAAAGGTGTGCTTTTTCCAGATCGAGAAGCATTTGGGCGGCGATGGATTTGGTTTCATCGGTGATATCGGGGATATACGATAATCCCTCGATCATACTTTTGAGATAAAAACTGCTACCCCCTACGATAATAAGGTTTTTACGGTGTGCAAGAGCGGCTTTTGAAGCGCGATGATATTCGTCGATAAAAGTAAACACGCTGGCTGTTTCGTTGGGGGACAAAGTATTGATTCCAAAATGTTCAACACGTGCAAGCTCATCCGCAGAGGGTTTCGCGGATGCGATATCTATCTCTTTGTAAATACTCAGAGAGTCGATTGAGAGGATGAGGGCATTGTGTTGTGACGCTAATGATAAGGCAAGGTCGCTTTTGCCTGAAGCGGTAGGTCCGATAAGTGCGAGTTGTTTCATGGGCACTATTATACCGCTAAAGTGTTTTTTGGATAAAATAAATAAAATATCATTCTCGCGAATACGCTAACACAAAGGGTCTAAGTGCAACGAATTTCTAAACGGTTACGAGATTTTAATGAGCTTGTGATGTTTCAGCACTCGATTTTTTCTCTCCCGTTTATTTTTATTGCTATGATTGTTGCCGCAGAGGGATGGTTTGGGTTTAAGCTCCTTATCTTGGGGGCACTTGCGGCGATCAGCGCTCGCAATACTGCCATGGGATTTAATCGTTACGTGGACAGAGTATATGATAAACACAATCCTCGAACCGCAAATCGTCCGAGTGTGGATGGACGCCTTGGAGGGCCTTCAATAGCGATATTTACGGCAGTGAATGCATTGGTATTTATGGCAGTTACCTATTTTGTCAACGATTTGGCTTTTGCCCTGAGTGCTCCGGTGCTTATGGTACTTTTGAGCTATTCGTATTTTAAACGTTTTAGTTCAATGGCCCACATTGTTTTAGGAGTTTCATTGGGATTGGCTCCGATGGCGGGGGCCATTGCCGTTCTTGGAAGCGTGACGCTGTGGTCCATTTGGCTGAGTATCGGAGTGATGTTTTGGGTGGCGGGATTCGATTTGCTCTATTCACTACAAGATATGGAGTTTGATAAAACCAACAATCTGCATTCGATCCCTTCACGATACGGAAGTGAGGCAACTCTCAAACTGTCGCTACTTTTTCATGCATTGACCCTGCTGTTTTGGGGGATGTTTATTGCAGAGGCAAATTTGGGATTTTTTGGAGCCGCAGCGCTCATATTTGCAACTCTTATGCTAGGATATGAACATTATTTGGTACGACGTGATTTTACCAAGATTGATCGTGCATTTTTTACGGTCAACGGGTACTTGGGATTTGTCTTTTTTGGATGTGTAATTTTAGATAAGGTGATACGATGAATAATGTACGATTAGTAGAAGCGCATTTGGATATACAATTTGATTCGTTAGAGGCCAACCCTGAAGGATTTGAACTTGAGTTCAATCGCATTGCGGAACACGATGATGATGCTATCGGACAATGGCTGAGAACGGCAAGAGCAAAAGGGGATACCAGCGACAGTGATCCTGCAATGTTGCACTTAGTTGTGGAGCTGTATCGTAAAATGGATCGGTTGGAGAACCTGATTCTAGGCAAGACGATGGTTCATCTTCCTCTTGGCGTTGCCGGTGAGATTGATAAAATAGGATTTGATCATTTTGAGATCTCGATGCCTCTTCTGGAAACTTCCAAACACTATTATGGCCGGGTCGAATTGCCCATGCTGCCACAGCGGACAACCCCTATATTTTTTGAAGCACTTTCTCCAACGCTGGCTAAGATAACTCGAATGCATCTCAAAGATAAAAACGAGTGGGGCACTTATATGACAGCGCGTGAGCGTGCGATTATCCGACATATTAAAGGACTTGAGTGAGTCTGGGCATTGAGCTGGTCCTGATTGCCTTAGCGGCATTAATCTTGGGTCTCATCTATTATACGCTTACCAAAGAGAGTGAAACCAACGGCAAGATACGGTCCATCGCGAATGCAGTTGAAGAGCTGCATCGTGAGCTGTATAAAATAGATAAGCGGCTTAAAGCGGAGATGGAAATTGTAACATCCATGCACGATTTGGTTCCTTCACCTGCCCATACCCAATATGACATGAATGAGCTATCGCTTCCTATTATGGAGTCGTTAGGGCAGATTGAGGGGACCTTGATCGCGTACAAAGAGAAAACAGAGAATCGTCTCCGTTATCTCGAAGAGCGAATCCGGAATCTATCTCTTCCCGCTTCGATCAGCGGTTTGGACGATGAAAAAGTCATCAGCCGCTACAATCAAGGGTTGGAAGTGGATGTGATCGCTAAAGAGCTAAGATTGTCCAAAGCAGAAGTGGAATTTGTCTTAAAAATCAATCAGCTGAGATAATTGAAATACTGGGCTTCAAAATCAGAGACCTTCAACGGTTTTGAAAAATAATACCCTTGATACTGATCACATCCTATTTCTTTTAAGAATGCAACTTGAGCTTCTTCCTCGACCCCCTCAGCCACTACTTGGATCTTTAAAACTTGCCCCATTTTGACAATGGTCTCGATAAAAACGGCACCGTCTTCGGTGTTATAATCATCCAAAAACGTTTTATCGATTTTCAAGTAATCAATCGGGAATTTTTTCAAATACGAGAGGGATGAATACCCTGTGCCAAAATCATCCAGCGAGATACTGATTCCATAATCGCTGATCGCACTTAAGATGCTGTGGCTCTCTTTATTGGCTTCGATAAACATGTACTCGGTGATTTCGATGTCGATTTTCGTCGGATCGACATTTTTGCTCTCTATTTTTTCGATGAGCTTGTTGACAAAACCGATCTCCAGCAATTGCTTTGTAGAGATATTGATCGAGAGGATGATATTTATCCCCATTTCTTTCCATCGCAACTGTTGATTGAGGGCTTCATCAATAATCCAATCCCCCAGTTTTACAATAAATCCGTTCTCTTCTGCAAGAGGAATAAAGGTATTGGGGGCAATGATCCCTTTTTCGGGACTAATCCATCGGATCAATGCTTCCGCACCCATGATTTGACCGCTTAGCAAATCAATTTTAGGCTGATAATAGAGCTCATACGCCGACTGTTCAAGTGCCCGGCGCATCTCCTTATCCAGTTGGATCAGATGCTGAATGCTGTCATTGAGCTCTTGGGTGAAAAATTGATATTGGGCACGTCCTTGTTTTTTCGCTTGGTACATCGCAATGTCGGAGTGTTTCATGAGGGTCATAATATCCGTTCCGTCATCCGGGTAAAGGGCAACCCCAACGCTGCTGGTGATATGGATAGAATGAGTTTGTATCAGCCAGGGAGACATCAACTGCTTTTGTATTCTGTCGATGATGGCTGAAAGCTCTAGATAGGTATCATAATCTTGGAGAACTATAACAAATTCATCCCCGCCGATACGAGCGACAATGTCGTTAGGGCGGACAACTTTTTGAATCACCGAGGCCACATTTTTTAAAAGCTCATCTCCGACATTGTGCCCCAGTGAATCATTAATACTTTTAAAGTGGTCGATATCCAAAAACAAAAAAGCAAACTGCTTCTTCTCTCTTGCAGAAGCCGAAATTAGTTTTTGGAGATATTCTTCGAGCGAATTGCGATTGGCCAAGCCGCTTAGCGAATCGGTTCTCGCGATTAAATACAGCTCATTTTTTTCGGATTCCAATCGAGCAAACGTTTGTACCATCGAGTACCGAATGGATTCGAGCTCACGTATTGAACACGTCTGAGGAATAACGCTTTGATAATAGGCAAATTGACGAAGACGCTCTAAAGGAGCTGAGATATAACGCCGCAGCAGCATAAAAATGACGAGCAGTAAAACAATAGGAAGTAATCCAAAATAGGTTAAAAATTCTTGTTTATTTTCAATAAAATGAGCATGAATTTCATCATGGTCAAGAATGTAGACAAGGGTAAGGGTTTCGAGATTGCCTTGCGCATAAAATCGGATATCTTGCTCGATAGATCTTTTTTCGGTCAGGGTTTTATACGCAGTCGCAAAAGAATTTGCCTTGGTGCATACCGATTCGGCCCCATAATGCGGATCGGTGCTTAAGAGGGCTTTTTTTCCTTCCAGAACCAGTATCGCGCTGATAAAAGGTTGATTTGCGGCGATGCGATCCAATATAGGACGGGATATGACGACATCATCTTTGCTTTTAATGCTTTTGGATAAGGTATAGCTTGTTTCTGAGAGATTGCTGTGCAATGTTTTTAAGATCACCGAAGCCATGGTTTCTTCTTGTTTGACAAAATAGTAGCCAAACAGCGCATAAATGGAGAGGGTAAAAATCAGACTAATTAAAAGAATAAATCGATGAATGTGCATGCTAAATGATCTTTCGGATAGGAAAATTGGCTTGATTCAACCGCTCTTCCAATTCAGGAGAAATTGTTTTGTTGATCCAAATAATGTCGTGCAGCGAGTGTTGAAATTCGTCATAGCTGGTTTCGGGAAGATAGACTTTTATGGTTTCGTAATACTCTTTTGGATTGGCTTTTAGTGCGGTTAACGATTTCTCGATTAACGTTTTGAGCTGGGTAAACTGCTGCTCATGCTCACCAAACACTTTATCCGTCGTAAACATCGCATCGACGACCAAGAGATCAAGACCGTCTTTGGTAGATGCAAGCTCCTTAAAACCGTTTTTGGTCAAATAATTATTATAAGGCGAATAGGTAACAATCAAGGTCGGATGTTTCATATCGGATCCCTTAAGCGTTGAGATATAGGCTTGATCCTTGTTGATATAATTTAATTTTTTACTTTCTAAGTGATACTTTTTGAGGAAATCTTTGAGCAGGGTGATGTTGATCGAATCCATTTCCAGGTAGACATCGATCGTAGTCTCGGTACTTTTGAGATTATTGATCGTGATATTCCCCATAACGACATCCCCGCCATACGAACGGTCAAACATCATCACGGGATGTAAAGAACTCTCTTTAGGTGAAAGGATACTGTATTCATATTGGGTGCCGACGTATGCATCAAAATTACCGGATTGGTACAACGCCATATTTTCCGCCAGTGATATGACATTGGTGATTTTAATGTTAAACGGCTCAAGCCACCCTTTTTCTTTGGCATAAAACAAAGGAGTATAGCCAATCCAGGTCGTAGCAGAAATTTTAAGAGGTTTATCATAAGGAGAAGAACATGAGGTAAAAATAAAGAGGATAAGGGTAAATAAGAAGATTTTTTTAACCATGAATAACTCTCTTATGTTAAAAGTGTTCTCATTGTAACTATAATAATATTAAATAAAACCAAAAGTCAAAATGGGTTATTAAATAGGGTTTGATATGAAGGATTTATTTCTAATATCTGTTTCGTGAAAAGCGATAACTCTATTATCGGGATAGACGCGGGTTCGACGTATACGTTTGCCAAAGAAAACGAACGGGTTATCGGATATTTCCCTGATTCAGATGTGGACGGATGGCTCTTAGCCATCGAGAAGCTCAAAGAACTTGCTCCTCAGCAAATTATGGGAGGATATGGCAAGCAGTACAAAGCAAATAGTTATGAGACAACAGAAAACCACCTTCCAGCGGTGCCACACACGGCTCAAAGAGTGAAGCGACCCAAACTGCTAAGCTAAATCGAATCGATCCAGATTCATCACCTTAGTCCATGCGGCTACAAAATCATGAATAAAACGCTTTCGTGCATCCAAACTGCCATAGACTTCCGCTAGGGCACGCAGCTGAGAGTTTGAACCAAAAATAAGATCGACTCGTGTGGCTGTCCACTTGAGTTCACCTGTTTTGCGATCACTTCCTTCGAACAAATCTTGATCTTTCGAAACTGCCTTCCATGTCGTGTCCATATCAAGCAGGTTAACAAAGAAGTCATTCGTTAAAGATTCTGGCTGTTTGGTGAAAACACCATGCTGGCTTTGAGCTACGTTGGTATTCAAAACGCGCATTCCGCCGAGAAGAACCGTCATCTCTGGTGCAGTAAGTGTCAATAATTGCGCACGATCAACCAAGAGTTCTTCCGCAGAGATGGAATATTTACTCTTCATATAGTTACGAAAGCCATCCGCAACCGGCACCAGTACAGCAAAAGAAAGCGGATCAGTTTGTTCCTGCGAAGCATCCATACGGCCCGGTATGAATGGAACAGTAATCTTATGACCGGCATTCTTGGCTGCTTGTTCAACACCTGCACAACCTGCTAGAACAATCAAATCAGCGAGTGAGACTTTCTTTCTTTTAGCATGAGCATTGTTAAACTCACTTTGAATTCCTTCAAGTGTTGTAAGCACTTTTGAGAGTTGATCGGGCTGGTTTACCACCCAATCCTTTTGCGGTGCTAAACGAATACGTGCACCGTTTGCACCGCCTCGTTTGTCAGAACCACGGAAGGTAGAAGCAGATGCCCAAGCAGTTGAAACCAGTTCTCCTACGGAAAGCCCGGAATTAAGGATTTTGCTCTTTAAAGCGGCAATGCTTTTTTTAGCAATCAGTTTATGATTAGCCATAGGAATCGGGTCTTGCCAGATAAGCTCCTCTTTTGGAACTTCAGGGCCAAGATAGCGTGCACGTGGACCCATGTCACGGTGGGTGAGCTTAAACCATGCACGAGCGAATGCGTCTTGAAAATCATTGGGGTTTTCAAGGAAGCGTCTTGCAATTTTTTCGTATGCCGGGTCAAAACGCAAGGAGAGGTCAGTCGTCAGCATCGTTGGCGCGTGGCGCTTTGATGGATCGTGAGCATCGGGTATCGAATCTGCGCCTGCACCGTTTTTCGGTGTCCATTGATGCGCACCCGCAGGGCTCTTTGTCAGTTCCCATTCGTAACCAAAGAGGTTCCATAAGAAATTACTGCTCCATTTTGTTGGTGTTGAGGTCCATGTTACTTCTAAACCGCTGCTGATCGTATCAGCACCTTTTCCTGTCCCAAAGCTGCTCTTCCAGCCCAATCCCTGTTCTTCTATACCGGCTGCTTCAGGCTCAGGACCTACATGTTTTGCATCACCTGCACCATGAGTTTTTCCGAAGCTGTGACCACCGGCAATAAGCGCCACTGTTTCCTCGTCATTCATAGCCATACGGGCAAAAGTCTCTCGAATGTCTTTGGCTGCTGCAAGGGGATCAGGGACGCCGTTCGGACCTTCTGGATTTACGTAAATTAGCCCCATTTGGACTGCAGCAAGAGGATTTTCTAGTTTACGCTTACCAGAATGGCGCTGGTCATCCAACCATTTGTCTTCAGTACCCCAATAAATATCTTTTTCGCTCTCCCAGATATCCTCACGTCCACCGGCATATCCGTAAGTTTTAAAACCCATTGATTCCAACGCAACATTACCGGCGAGGATCATCAAATCGGCCCAAGAGATTTTCTGGCCATATTTTTGTTTGATGGGCCAAATAAGCCTACGCGCTTTATCAAGATTGACATTGTCAGGCCAGCTGTTAAGGGGTGCGAAGCGTTGATTCCCATTTCCTCCTCCTCCGCGGCCATCACCAGTGCGGTAAGTACCTGCGCTATGCCATGCCATGCGAATAAAAAATGGACCGTAGTGACCAAAGTCTGCTGGCCACCAATCTTGTGAGGTGGTCATAACCGCAATGAGATCTTTTTTTACAGCTTTCAGATCTAACCTTTTGAATTCCTCAGCGTAATTGAAATCTTCACCTAAAGGATTAGACAAAGAAGAGTGTTGATGAAGAATATCGAGCTTTAATTGGTTTGGCCACCAATTCTGATTGGATGTACCGCCACCTGAAGTGTGCTTTATGAACTTTGTGTTATCTAGCATGGTATCTCCTTGGAAGGTTTTGTCTGGATCTAAAGATGCCGTAAATAAAAGACATCCTATCCATGAGATCAACTCTGTTTACTATCATAGCTAGTATTTGTAAACTCAGTTACAAATAAGTAAAAATTATTATTTATAACATATGATTTTTAATAAATCTAAACATATAGGATAATATTTGTTCTATAAAATATTTGAGAGAAAAGATGTCCAAAAAAATCATTTTCGGGTCGGCACAGAATTCGGGAAAATAGTACGTTAACCAAAAAAATAAACTGTACGAAAAACATTTTTTTCCGTCGCACATACAAATAAAAGTGTCAAGTATTGAGGGCATCTCAATATGTCTATTAACTATGTTAGTGCTATTATATGATTATTAATTGGTGCACCTCATAGAAACTGCTTTAGAAGTAGCCTAAATTTGCCCGATTGATTCTAGGTTACGGTGGAGTATAAACATATAGATTAAGTGTTATCAGATGGGAATTATTTTATGTTAATGACGATTCAAAAATCTGAAAACATAGTAATATCTTATCATTATTGCTTAATAGGGGATAGATTCTTTGGTAGGTTTATGGCTACCTTAATTAATACAGGAGAAATATTATGAGCACAATAGAAACATACAAACAGGAAATTGAAACCGAGTTGGATCTTGTACGGGAAAAATTAGTTGAGCTTAAAGCAAAAATAAGAGGCTTTTCAGATGTAGAGCGTCTTGATTCTATCGAAGAAGTCGAAGAACTAGAGAAAATGGCTAGCGACATGAGGACTAAGATAAAGGAACTGAATGAAGATATGGAAGATTCTTTGAATCAAATCAAAAGCGATATTGATAGCTCTCGGACCAAAATAAACGACTCTTTTGCAATGTTAAACAGATCATTAGTCATTTAACAAATTTACACCCCTGTGAATGAATCTCCACTTTTCTAAAATAATCTTTCATTCAGGGAATTTAATTTTAAGAAAGGTGAGTCCTGTCAAAAAATGTATCCGATCATCTCGTAGATATGCTTGTAGAGGCAGGTGTTAAGAGAATTTATGCCGTAACAGGTAACAGTCTTAATCCAGTAAATGATGCTGTAGCTTAACCGTGGTTTGCACTTGATTGTTGGATGGGCGGTTGAATTCTTAAGCGATTTTAGTGTTTTGTAAAAGTGGAGGAAAGTTCGTTGTAAAGGGAGTTTATAGATGGTGCGCCCGAAGGAATTCGAATCCCTGACCGCCGGTACCGCAAACCTAACAGCTATTATTTCTTAAGATTCATATAACTTCTTTTAATCCCTATTTATGGGAACTACATTTCCTTTTAATTCCTAATAAGCTATAATAATTGATAAATAAGTGGGAGTAAAAGTGGGAGTACCTCCCACTTTAGAAAGGGTTTATCATGGCAGTACCTAAAGAGTACAGTGAGTCTATAGAAGGGCTCAGAGGGCTAAAGGCTACAAAAGATTTCAGAAAGTACTACTATCGCTTTAAAATTAATGGCAAAGAGCATGTTCACATCTTTAATTATAATGATAAGGATTGGACACCCAAAGACTTAAAGAAGAACGCCCGAACCTATGCCGAAACCTACCAAAAGCAAAAAGAGATCGAATTAAAGAATCCCTTCAATCCAGATACTAAAGTAAGCTACATTGCTGATCAATATTTCCTTAATAAATGTACAGCTTCCACATGGACTGAGGAGCGCAAACGTATCTATGAGTTACATATTAAAGAGATCATTGGCAATAAAAGAATCAGTACCGTTCTTGAGAATGATATTGACAAGATTCGTAAACGCTTAGAGACAACAGGATGCACGAAGCAAAATGAAAAAGGATCATCTATCCGAACTATTGAAAAAGTACTCTTTCAAGTATTAAAGCCGATTTTAGAGTATGCACGAAACAATGGAGCCATTGACCGCATCCCACAGATCACTATCCCTGCACGACCAAAAAAATCATTGCGGAAGAAAACTGTTAAAGATGGAACGGAAAAGATAGTCTCTCTTTTTAAAGCCATCGAATCACGCTATCAATATGACCCACTTTATCGAGGGCTATTCTTTTTTGCTATGTTTGGGCGACGTTGGAATGAAATAGCCACCCTTGAATGGAGTGATATAGATTTTACAAAAAAACGATATACCATCCGAGCCGAAAATAACAAGATCGGTATCGATCAAGACTATTACCTACCTCCTCAAATCGCATCCACTCTTTTAGAGATCAATGACGATCATACAGGCTTGGTCTTCAAATCAACTCGAACAGGTGAAAAGATGCACAGTCCCCGTAAGCAACTTGCTCACCTCATCACCGATACAGGTATAGAAGAATTGACAATGCACTACTTCCGACACATTTACGTTACAGCATTAGGAGAACAAGGAGCAGCAGCAACAGTTTTAAGTGCTGCATTGGGACATATTCGACCTGATACAGTCGATGCCCATTACCGTACTATCGCCCACTACCAAAGCTCAGAGAGTGCAGATTCACAACTTCAAGAGATTATTGGAAAAGGTATAACATCCCAAGAAGCGAACAAAGCAATTGATGTATTGACCCAAATCAAACCAACAAGTGAGGAGATGGAATGAAGGCATTTGATAAAAACGATATTAGAAAGGAAATTAATAAAGAATTGACGGCTCTAGGCGGAAAAGCATTTACTGAACCCGAATACCGAACTCATCAAGATGCTATGACTTTATTATCAATGAAAGAAGGAAGCTATAAATTTGAATCTTCCGATTCAATAGACCGCATGGGTGAATATCGACACTTTTTACGGATTATCAGCCAAACAACTGAAGAATTTTTTGTTAAAGATATCAAAGAAGCAACCAGTAGGGCACTTGGGATTCAACACAAGCCATTGATTAATGAAATTGCAGATGCAGCTTATATGTTTACGGGGATGACGCATTCATGCCATGAGTGTGGGCATACTACCGAAGCAGATGATATGCAAGCTAAAATCGATTCATGGGTAAACTATTGCTCAATGGTGGATAAAGCTATCATTGCTATGAAAAAATTCCCGAAATCATGGGACGACATGAAGAAAAAGCAAAAAGACGAATATCTTAAACCCTTAAAATCAATAGCACTTGCTACGAATGATCCGATGCTAAATGTCATCCTACACTTTGCAGAAAACTACGGACGGCATCAAGGTGTTCGTGCCCAAGCAAATGCATTATTGGTTCAACAGCTCCCAAATATTACTACTTATGATATTGCCAAAAAAGTAACAACCCACACTTCACTTAATAAACCTCAATAATTCTCTTTTTTCATACGCTCATATAATGAGTCTACGGAGTTTTTACACTCCACGGACGCCTATATTAGGCACTTAGAACCACAAACTATGCAATAAAAACACTATTTTTACGCTATTACGGACTAAATCCAGTCCCCCTAAAATGTTGGCACCGAATCAATCAGATGGTTGCAAACATCGATTCGGATGCCTCTGGCATTGAGTAGCTGCTCAAAATAATCTCACCACAGGTGGTATATATTTTGAACAATCAAAATGAAAAAAGATGGCTGGATCCATCAGAGCTAGAAGAAGAGTTTCATATTAGTAAGTCGGCTCAAAGTAAGATGAGAATGGCGAGCAATCGCTCAACACTGCCTTACAGTAAGATTGGTGGAAAGTTTATCCGTTATGACAGAGTGTTAATCGATAAGTGGTTGGAAAATCATAACGTCCAAGGAGGTGAGTAATGAGTGCGATTCAGACCAAAGAAAACCTCATAGCCTCCCTGTTGAAAATTTCGAAATTACCTGAACCTGCTATTCAAGCAGACCATAACGGAATCGCATTTTATAAAAACATTACGATGATATACGGTGAAGCAAAGCTCGGAAAGAGCTTTGCAATCGCGGAAGCACTCAAAGATACAAATACCTTATTTATCGACATAGATAATAATGGTGATGAGCTACATCAATATCTTTTAAAGAATAAGATCGTTCCACTTCACGGGTTTGAAGCGATACCATTTATAAATTTACTAATGGAATACGAAGGTGAAGATCGTTTTGTTATTGTTATTGATAGCTTTGCTAATTTTGCCGATGAGCTTGACTGCAACATTAATGACACACGAGACATAATAAAACTCTTCAAACGTATTCGAAAGATCACCGATAAAGGGCATGCAGTTGTATTGATCCATCACGTCACTACCAATGGAAAATCACGCGATAGTGATGATTATTCTGCCAAGATACAGGGTAATGCAGGTGCAATATTTGGACAGATAGATGTGACTTATTTACTTCAAGCTAAAGGTGTTCTCGTACAAGACAGAAGCAGAATCTCGAATGCTACGCCTAAGTTTATTGCTGAAAGTGCCTCCATAATAGCAAAGGTTCAATATGTTGAAGTCCCATGAACGAGAAGGAAAGACGGCTGCGATACCAAATCGAGTGATGCAGAAAATTGCTCTTTCAATGATTCCTATGCAAAGAGTGGAGCGAAAAGATTTTTTAGGTTACGAAGGATCGGTAGAGATTGAAGAAGGGACGATCACTATTCGAGCCAGTAGCGATATCACCCCTAAAGACATGCGAATGTTTCACTTCGTATTAAGCCAATGGCAGGCAATGAGAAAGACGGAACAATCCGATATTCTACATGTGGATATCCACAAGGTGCTTGAAGCGCTTGGCATTGCAAATCGGACAGAGAATAGAGAAATGATTATTTCACATCTCCTTCGGATGATTGGGGTTCATATCACGTATCAATTCAAAGGAGGGAGCTTAACATTCAGTACCTTGGATTTTATAAAAGTTGAACGATTTGATATTGTTTTGATACGGATTTCAAAAACATTTGAAGAAGCTGTAATCGCGGCAAAGCAGCGATATATCAATATAAATCAAACGATGCCATTAGGAAGCGGTTACGCCATTGAGTTATTTAATCTATTGCAGATTGATGGTTCAGGAGTTGACAGTAGTGGTCTCTCAATACCAGTAAACTCTATAACGCATGAGCGAGTATGTAACTATCTACTCCTTAAATATGGTAGTAAAGAAGCCCTAGAAGAAGTAAGAAGAGCATTCCATAATCTCGAAAAGATTGATGTTCCAAAATATAAAAATGTAACGATAGGCAATCGGGTAATATGGAGACAGGAAGGGAAAAATCTAAGTAAAAAGACGATCAAAGCTATAACCAACTAAATACACAAGTCGTTGCAGCGAATACATAACTCGTTGCAGCCACTACACAACTCGTTGTCAAAACCCTCTATGGCCCCCTTAAATAGGAGCTTTCAAAAACCTCTTATAGCTCTTAGAGCTTTTAGCGAAGCGCTGCTCCTAAAAGGATTCACGCTTCGTACTTGGAAACCAAAAAATCAAGTTGGACTTATCTTGACTCACAACGTCGCTACCGCTCCGTAGCACGGCTCTCACCGTGGAACCTGCCTCGCTTCGCTCGGCTTGGAGCCACCACATGACATTGCTTGAAATGATAGACTTTTACTTTTTCTCGCTAGCTGCGAGGATTGTTCTTCATATTGCTTCGGTCTTCGACCTGTCGGTGCCGTTTCCTCCTAACTGACGAACGAGCCAAAGCTCGTCCGCCAGCCAAGCGACCTCCCGCACCTCGGCTCTACGCCTACACAATATGAAGGATAGGTTTGTTTTTTTATTTGCTGGATACCTGACTCGTATTTTATCAGCCATTGTCATGTGGTTCCTCTGCGTTAGCAATGAGCAATGCGTGATGGGTATCGCCAGATAAATTGATTCAATTGCTGAGCTTGCGAAGCTATTGAATCACAATGGCTCAGCGATACCCATACAGTCAAGGACATATAATTTACGTAGGATGATCATCTTCAGCTGATCCTCCGAATACATTATTTCATCCAAAAAATAAACCCTTACACCCCTAAGGGATTGGCTGAATAATTTTTACAACCTCACTACAGTCACCCAATCGCTCATTTCCAACATGACTTCCAATATGGAAGTTTCCCTATTATAGGCATTCTGAAAGGGCTTATTCGAATCATATGGAGAGTGGAAGTAAATTGCAATTTTCAATAACCTATGCTCCATAAAATGCAAAAATACTTCAGGCAATTTCAATAACCTAAGGACGGCTTATAGGCAATTTTATGCCCCGATAATATGAAGGCACTAGGGCTGATTTCAGCAATCACAAAAAAATCATTCCCCCCAAGTCACCAGATATTTTTTTCAAGAAGGTTCACATTAATGGCATGGGGGACTATGCCTTTCAATCACTCTGCTTGTCACCAACTCCTGTCACCCATTGATCATTCTTTCCAATTCAACTGTCCCGTAAGCGTAACGATGTCGCTCTTGTTACTATTGGTTCAGCATTAATGAGCTGGAGTTCTAGTGTTGGTATCAGGGTAAAGCGGTGTTAATGGCAATTTAACTTTGAGCGCTAGTCGCGCTCCTCTGTTTATATGGGAATAATTTAAAGAGAAGGAGTTGATGATGTTGAAAATTTACGTTTCAGATCTCGCCAGTTATAACAGCGGTCGGTTAATTGGTGAATGGGTTGAGCTTCCGTGTAGTGATCTTGCTGGTGCAATTCAAGCGGTGTTATTGGAGGGGCAACGTGTTTGTGGTGATGCACTTCCACATGAAGAAATGTTCATTACGGATTTTGAGTGGGATGATTCTTCTATGAGCAAAGTATTTTCTGTGGACGAATACTGTGACCCATACCGCTTGAATGAAATTGCTGAGGAGTTATCCAACCTTGAAGAGTTTGAGAGGCTACAGGTATCGTTCCTACTCTATGAAGGGTACGAGTTTGAATATGCCATCGAGAACCATGAGGATGTGACCATCTACGACTATAGAGGCAGTACGAGTTTCAAAAACGTGTACGAGTTGTTGGCAGAGGATTTAGTGGTTGAGGGTTGCTTTGGTGACATACCAGCCAACCTGACGTACTATATTGACCATTCAGCCATTGCAAGGGACTTGCGTTGCGACTACACTGAGTTCGAAGATGGACTGTTAGGGAGAGCATCATGATGGCAATGACAATGGCTAAAGCCGCAGCAGGTGATCCTGCTGCAATCCGAGACGTGAACTTTTTACGATCAATCGGACTCATTAAGGATGAACCAAAAGTGGCAGAGGAACCAACGTTATCTGAAATCTTTGATATGTGTGTTGCTGGTAGCAAACAACGAAAAAGAGACTATTGGAAGCAGCGGATTCAAATGCAGTAGCAAGAGCCTTGGTCTCTTGCTTCAATACCTTCGCACTGCCGAGGTCAGCGCTTCGAACTTCACGAATCACGGTTTCGTTACGCAATTTTCTTTTTTTTGTTTTGATGGAGAATATTTATGCGTATGAGGTAAGCGGTGGTTCGTTGGAGCCAGAGGAGAGGCATCACTTGCTCCGCTCAAACAATCGGTATCGAAAGCTTTGGACGCTAACTGAAAATTCCTACAGCCATGAACGAGACAGCCAATGATTCGGCAAGTTAAAACTTACCCTATCATGACCTACTTACGTTCACAGCGGGATTTGAAGTTACCTTTAGACATAACATTCATTATATTTCAACCTACCTCTTCGAGCCAAGTTGCCGTTCGTTCCTCACTAAATATAATGCAAATGTTGATGTTAACCATCCTACGGAACAGCTTTTTATCTATTTGATGGAAATCGTTCAAGCGCCACTAGGCTTCCATTAGTAGATACTCTCCAAGGATTTGCTATTGATCAGATTCAGGCGGCGGCTCTGATGGTGTAGATTCGAAGAATTGAGCGATAGGGACATTTAGGATTTTGCTGATTTTATACAGGTGCTCGATATTAAAGTGTTTACCGTCATTACAAAGTTCAGCAGCGGATACAAGGCTAACCGATTTATACCCCATTTCATACGATAGTGAAAGTTGGCTCATCTCTTTTAGTGTACGGTAATGCTTGACGTTTTCACCGATGAGTTTATAGATGTTCTGTATTTCATCATCCGAAAAAGCGGTTTGTGACATCTATAACCCACCATAGTATTAGTTGGGTTGATTTTAGTTGGAATAGAATCTATCAACAAACCACTATAGTGGGTTATTTTGTTACGCATGGTAATGTTTTGAAATATAATATTCACAAATTTGAAGTAAATATTAACTAATTTAGTTAAAGAGATATAGACTGGCTCACAAAGCTAAATATTAAAGGTGAATTTATGAAAAAAATTATTGCATTTACAGCAATGAGTATAGTTGGGCTAATGCTAATTGGTTGTGGCGGAGGTGGCAGCGATAGTGTTTCCACAAGCTCCGATACGACAGCTCCAGTATTTAGTTCCGTTACGGTAGCTGATGATTTAATAGATAATAATATTACAGCCTACACGGTCGTCTATGACGGCACAGCTGACAATGACAACAATGTCACTTATACTCTTGCATCTGGAGTAGGCTCAAATGACTTATTCAGTGTAGCTTCTGATGGTAATATAACTTTTAAACTTATTGCCAATACTTGGACTGGAGCGCATGCTTTAAATATCATAGGTGCATATAACGATTATAATATAACTATCACTGCTACCGATACTTCCAACAATCATACTGACCATAAAGTTACTCTTCGTGTAATGAATGATGTTATCGACTTGGGAACAACTTATGGTTTCCTTATTGCTCCTGTTCATGTAGGAGGTAAATGGTTTTACTATTGGGATAGAAGTGGTGACGGAACTATTGCGAACACTGGAAGCCTAAACGGAGGAGTAGACAACGCAAATCACGATGTTATCGATGCACTGTTTAATCACGACATCAACGGCACGTTAAATACTACAGTGGCTAATTATGATGGAGCTTATGGCACAACTAATGTTTACCGCTATGGCACAATCAATGGAATTAAACTAGCACTTCCGACTACAGGAACAGGACTAGAGAATGAACCTCCAATGATCAATTATCATTATGACCTTATAGATGGTTTGCTAACATATGTTGATCTTGCTAATATATGGGATATCTACAACAGTGGCAACCAAACGAGTGGAACGCCAACGGGATGGCAGGATTACGGCTATTTGTCTGCTACGCCAGGTGAATACGGGCATGCTTCTGTGCATCTAATGAATGGTAGCATCTTCAGCGGATACGACTCCACCACAGAATATGTTGCACTGCAAGTTCTTTAGGCTGTGTTTAATTCAATCCTATTTTTCCTTCGTTCTCAATGTCTACATTGGGAATGAATACAATACTGTAATAAATAATGCTAGTATACACTCCTAAGCTGGAGCTTGGGAATGTGGCAAAATACTAATCACAGAGTCTATAGCCTCAAATAATCAATCACACTACTTTCTACCGTCTAAACCATATTCGTCCTCTACAGGGCTTATATGGAGCTTTCAGTGATGGTAATGATCCCCATCTATTCCTTAGAACCATTGACCTACAACCAGCCTAACAATTTGGATATTGATCATTTGGATGGTGCGCCATGCGCGATGGTTTGGCTTGGAAGGCTGACGCTCTAGCCAACTGAACTATTTCATATTGATTATTATCGACGAAATTAACGAATAAAAAATGGTTTAGTATTTTGGGGATCATTCCAAGTACAAAATTTGCATAGATTGCGCACCGTGGGACGTATAATCACTACAAAGAGCTTTTTATACATCGTAAGATTTATGTGCTAAAGTATTGTAAAAATAATAGTTGGTTTCAATGGACAATACTAGTTGGGAATATAGAAAAGTTTTAGTAATGTCTGATGTTCCAATAAAGGGTACATATAGATTTAATGATTTATTTCAAATCTTGCCTGCTGAAGAAAAAGCACCTAAACCACCGTATGTTTTGGCACATCATCCTTGCATAATTGAATTTCGATTTAAAATTGATAAAACACCAAGACAAAGATTTGATGGGTATGAATCAGAACAATGGATAGTCAACAATGATGATGCACAGAAAATTTTAATAGAAATTTTACTAGTTTTAAATCTTTTTTCTCGCCATCATATTTTTAAGTATTTTTCTTCTCAAAGTTGGTTTATACCTATGGGGAATGATAAAATAAAAGATGCACAATGGGGTCAAGAAGGTTATTGGTACGATGGATTTGAGTCAAAAATAAATACATTTTCAGACGGAGATTATGATTTAATAGAATTAATCGATACAAATAAGTATCTTACTCAATATGGGAGAGTTATTGGAAAAGGATTTGATTTACCTGATCAGATAGATATATTATTAACACAATATTTTGAATTGACAGATAGTAAAAAACGAGTATTTCTTTCAGCATGTTCGTTATTCAATCAGGGAAGAAAACTTTGGTCAGAACATCCGAGTTTATCTTTTACGGCATTGGTTTCATCGTTGGAAACATTAATAGAAGTTGATTTCAAAAAAACAAAAGTTCCAAGTTGTAAAGAGTGCGGAGAGAAAAAATACACGTTAACTGAAAAGTTCAGAGATTTTTTCGGAAAATACGGATCACCATCCCCTGAGTTTAGGGAATATGCTACAAAAATATATAAACAGAGATCAAAAATACTTCATACAGGCAAATTGTTTCTTGGTGAAGTAGAACCTATAAGATTTGGTAGTTGGGCGGGTATTGATGATGATCAATTCCGAAGAAATGTAGTAACAACTTGTAGAATTTGTATGATTAATTGGCTTATGCTACAAAATAATACTAAATAGGATATGGATCATTTGGATGGTGATGACGAGTTGTGCTCGGTTTTGATTGATAGAGAAAAAATTAAAAAAAGTGGGAGTAAAAGTGGGAGTGGATGAATTCTTAAGCAATTTTAGGATTTGATAAAAATTGAGGAAAGCTCGTTATGTTGGGAGTTTATAGATGGTGCGCCCGAAGGAATTCGAATCCCTGACCGCCGGTACCGCAAACCGGTGCTCTATCCAGCTGAGCTACGGACGCACATTTTAAAGAGAACGAAATTATAGCTAATAAAGCTTAAGAGTTGCTTTTTAGGGCTTACTCTTTATTCTTTCGTGCAGCAACATCTTTTAAGAAGCTTTCCAAATCGTATTTTAGACGGTATTGGGGCGTTAAAATGTGGATAAGTATATCACCCAAATCGATCGCAACCCAGTCACCGCTTTCATCAACGTATAAAAACTGCTCATCGGGCTTCAATCCTCTTTTTAGGTGATCCAAAAGTGCGATGGTGTGACGCTCTCCCAATGAGGAAGCCAATACAACGTAGTCAGCGAAATAATCGCTTCCGATGAGCTCAAATGTTTCAATGTTTTCAGCTTTGTTCATATCTAAGATAGAGCAGATTTTTTCAATTCGTGGGTTCATAATGTTCCTTGTAGTATGTGATAATATCATGTTCGATGTTCTCTTCCAGCCCGAGAGAGCCAAAAGAGGTGCGAAAGTCGGTTGAGCTTATGGGCGCATCTACCTCTAGGGTAATCATCCCCGAGGGGATGGCGATCGCGTTGCGCGTAGCGACCACAAAGGTTACCATTTTTTTTAGTT
Organism: Campylobacterales bacterium; assembly: GCA_038329855.1. GTDB lineage: Bacteria > Campylobacterota > Campylobacteria > Campylobacterales > Sulfurimonadaceae > Sulfuricurvum. The sequence goes on along the minus strand of JBBQNL010000002.1, from coordinate 6,867 downwards.
TTTCGACCTCATGCCACGCATTTAGCGTTTCAAGATTGTCGGCTCCGATGATCAGATAGAGCGTGTCGTATGTTTTGGCGTAATGTTCTACGGTTTCGATCGTATAGACGCACCGCGCGGCATTGACTTCATATTCACTGATTTCAATGTTAGGATACGGTGCAAAAATCTGTTTCAACCATTGGACTCGGTGGACCCCATCTGCAAAAATAGAGGGCTTAAACGGGTTGCGGTACGCCGGAACAATAATGAGCCGATCAATCTCCAACGTCTCAAGCGCTTTGAGCGCTACACGGACATGCCCGATGTGAGGAGGGTCAAAACTTCCGCCATAAAGCGCTAACTTCATTGGTTACCACTTCTTTTAAACGAAATTATAACCGATTTTTGGTAAAATCCCCCTATATATGGTTATAGGATAGAATAAAATGGCGCTTAAGATTGCAATTAATGGGTTTGGAAGAATCGGCCGCTGTGTTACCCGTCTTATTGCCAAGCGTGAGGATGTGAAGCTGGTGGCGATTAACGACATGGCATCCATAGAAATGATGGCGTATTTGTTGCAAAATGATTCCGTTCATGGAGGGTTTGATGAAGTGTCCATAGCGGATGCGGACCATCTGAACATTGGATCAAGCCGTGTTCGAGTATTTTGCGAAAAAAATCCTGAAAATCTCGATTTCGGCGCGTGCGGTGCGGACGTGGTGTTTGAATGCAGCGGATTATTTTTAACAACGGCAACCACCGCGCATCATCTGGGCAAAGGGGTTAAGAAAGTGATTCTTTCGGCCCCGACCCAAGATGAAGCAATTCCGACGTTTGTGCTGGGGGTTAATGAGCATTTTTACGAAGGTGAATCGATTATCTCGAATGCTTCGTGCACCACCAATTGTTTGGGACCGATTGCCCGTATTTTGGATGAAGAACTAGGGATTGAAAAAGGGCTGATGACAACGATTCATGCGTATACGAACGGGCAGGCGATTATCGATACGGCGTACGCACAGGATAAGCGCCGTTCACGAGCCGCAGCGGTCAATATGGTCCCAACGACGACGGGTGCCGCCAAAGCGATCAGCTTGGTTCTCCCGAATCTCGAAGGCAAATTGCACGGTCAAAGCGTCCGTGTTCCGACGCCCGATGTATCGATGGTGGATTTAAATGTCGTGGTCTCCCGTAAGACGAGTAAAGAGGAAGTGAGCGCTCTTTTCAAATCGTATGCCCAAGGTTCAATGCAGGGGATTTTGGAAGTTGATGAGCGGTATCGTGTGTCACAAGATTTTGTGGGTTCATGTTACAGTGCGACTGTTGCCGATGATTTGATTCAGGTGATCGATGGAGATTTGATCAAAATTATGGCATGGTACGATAACGAATGGGGTTATTCCAACCGTTTGATCGAGATGGCAAACTATATTACCAACTACAAAGGATAAAAATGAAACTATTAAGCATTAAAGAGTGTGATATTTTTGGAAAAAGAGTATTTATCCGTTGTGATTTCAATGTTCCGACTGATGAGTTTGGCAACATTACCGATGATCGCCGTATCCGTTCGGCCCTCTCGACCATCAAATATTGTCTTGATCAAGAGTGTTCGATCATCTTGGCATCCCATTTTGGCCGTCCAAAAGCAGGGGTATTCAGTCCGGAAGATTCTCTTGCACCTGTTTCGAGACGATTACATCAATTGCTAAAAATGGAGATAAAATTCGCATCGGATGTTGTCGGCGAAAGTGCAAAAACATTAGTAAGTGAGCTAAAAAAAGGAGAAATCCTATTGCTCGAAAATCTCCGTTATGAAGCAGGTGAGACCAAAAATGACCCAGAGCTGAGTGCCGCTTTGGCATCATTCGCTGATATTTATATTAATGATGCGTTTGGGGTAAGCCACCGTGCCCATGCTTCCGTAGCTGGGATTACGGACCATTTTGACCGTGAGCATAAAGCGGCAGGATTCTTGCTTCTCAAAGAAATCGAATTTTTTGACACTCTTCTTGAGCGTCCTGTTCGACCTTTTGCCGCTATTGTCGGAGGGAGCAAGGTTTCAGGAAAACTCGAAGCGTTGGTCAATTTGTTACCTCGTGTCGATAAGGTACTCATAGGCGGCGGTATGGCGTTTACCTTTTTAAAAGCATTGGGCCACGATGTGGGTAATTCGCTTGTTGAAGATGATTTGATCGATGAAGCGGCAAAAATCATGGACGAGGCAACCCGTTTGGGCGTCAAGTTTTATCTTCCTGTAGACGTGGTTGCGGCGGAAAAATTCAGTTCTGATTCCCATACGCGTATGGTGAGTTCTCAAGAGATTCCATCAGGCTGGATGGGGCTGGATATCGGAACCGCAACGGTCGAGTTGTATCGTGAAGTACTCGAAGACGTTAAAACTATCCTTTGGAATGGTCCGATGGGTGTTTTTGAGATGGAAAAATTTGCCAAAGGCTCCAATAAAATCGCCCATATCGTAGCGGAATTGGACGCAACCACGGTCGTAGGCGGCGGAGATACTGCGGATTTGGTCCAGCGTATCGGTATGGATGATGCGATGAGTTTTATCTCAACGGGCGGCGGCGCGTCGTTAGAGCTATTAGAGGGTAAAGTGCTTCCGGGCGTGAAACCTTTGATGAAATAAAAGGACATTGTCATGATATTATGCGCCAATTTTAAAGCCAACAAGACTCGCCAAGAAACGAGAGCGTATATGGCAGTCGTTGAATCGTTTGTCTCTGTGAATGATATTGAGGATACGATTATTGTTTTTCCTCCTTTTACCGCACTGGAGCATACGCCTCGGAATGTATTGATCGGTGTTCAAAATGCCTATCCGGTGCAAAATGGAGCCTTTACAGGCGAAATTGCTCTCGAACAACTCGAAGAGTTTGAGATTAAAACCATTTTAATCGGTCACAGCGAACGCCGTCATATTTTGGGTGAAACCCAAGAACAAATTGCGGCAAAATTTCGTTTTTTTGCCGAACAAGGATTTGTGATTGTGTATTGCGTCGGTGAGCCGTTGGCCATTCGAGAGCAAGGAACTCAAAGCTTGATGAACTACATCGACGCACAATGTGTCGGGATTGATCTGAACTATCCGGATCTTATTCTTGCGTATGAGCCGGTATGGGCAATTGGCACAGGATTAACACCGACTAATGAAGAGATCGAAGCGGTTCATGCAGCATTACGTCTTAAAACGACGGCACCGTTGCTGTATGGCGGAAGCGTTAAGGTCGACAATGCCAGTGAGATCATGATGCTTAGCAATGTGGATGGTGTTTTGGTAGGCTCTGCGTCACTGGGTGCCAATGATTTTTGCGAGATGATCGCACAAGCGGCAGAATTAAATACAGATACAGGAGAATAATAGATGATCATGCAAGGTAAAAAAGGGCTAATCGTCGGATTGGCAAACGATAAATCCATCGCATACGGTATTGCGCAAGCATTACATGCGCAAGGGGCGCAAATGGCGTTTACGTATCTCAATGATGCGCTCAAAAAACGGGTAGAGCCGATTGCGTTAGCGTTTAATAATTCTCCGGTCTATAAATTGGATGTCTCCGATGAGAACGATATGGATACGATTGCTGCTTTGGTTGCAGCGGATTTCGGACAAATTGACTTTTTGGTTCATTCGGTTGCCTTTGCTCCCAAAGAGGCATTGACTGAAGGGTTTATGAAAACCAGTAAAAATGCATTTCAAATTGCGATGGATGTTTCGGTTTACTCTTTTATCGATTTGACAAACCGTCTTGAGAGCGTTTTGGCTCCAGGTGCCTCTATTTTGACTCTCAGTTACCTTGGCGGACCAAAATACATCCCGAACTACAACGTCATGGGTGTGGCAAAAGCGGCATTGGAATCAAGTGTCCGTTATATGGCAGTAGAACTGGGTGCAGCAAAAGGGCAGCGGGTCAATGCAATCAGTGCAGGACCGATCAAAACATTGGCCGCCAGCGGAATCGGCGATTTCAAACAAATCCTCAACTGGAATGAATCCAATGCACCATTGCGCAAAAATGTCACGATCGAAGAGGTCGGAAATTCGGCAATGTATTTGTTGAGTGATCTATCCAGCGGGGTCAGCGGTGAAATTCATTACGTCGATGCGGGATACAGCATCATGGCGATGCCTGCAGTTGAGAAAAATGATGAAGGTAAAACAGTATTTGTGTGGGAGAATAGAGAGTAACTCTATTTCCCAATCACCGGCAAACTCTCGATTTTTTCTATATTGGAAGCCTCTTTTGGTTTCCCTTCATTTATCTTCGCTTTATTCTCATGATACGCTTTCCATTTGTCGGCATATTTTTGTAACGTAAACGGGGTTTCGTCGGCGGGTTCAGGTATGACGGTTGCAGGGGCTGTGTTCGTAAATACTTTTCCCTCAGGTGTTGTCGTCGTTGTCACGACTTGAGAGGCTTGTGTTTTGGTTTGGATGACTGTCCCATCGGGAGCAGTCGTGGTTTTTACGACTGGGGCTGTTGTGGTCAGGGGTGACCACTCTTCTTTGAGCCAACTGTCAAGCGAGCGCTGCATCGCTCCCCCCTCCGATACTGCCGTACCGCTTGGAGAGACGCTGTTGAGTGAAGTGTTTTGTGAGGGTGCTACGGCTTCACGACTGGCGCAACCGCTGCTGAGTGTCATAAGTGAGAGGAGTGTGAGTGCGAGATACGAATATTTCATAAAATAACCTTTTGTTTAATTTCTAATGATAACTATACCATACTCTTATGGGGATTTCGCAAGACAGAGAAGAAAAAAAATCTTATAACACCGCTGTTTACGCTGTTTCATTTGGTAAACGATTGGTAAATAATTCCAACTTTAAAAAGCTTTATTTAAGATTTCCAGCGTTACAATGGTTTTCGACGAAACAAAAACAGGGTAAATCCCAAAGTCAAGTTTTACTTAAGGAGAATAAATGAAATTAGTTAAAATGAGCCTCGTGGCTGCAATGGTGATGGGCGCAAGCGCATTCGCGGTCGACAATGTAAAAGTAAGCGGTGACGCGAAACTTTACTATGGCACTTCTGATGCAGGCAGTAATAGTTTCTTTGATAAAGATGCAAGTATTGCAGATACAGCTCTTCGAATCGGTGCAACAGGTGATTTGCTTAAAGGTGTTTCATTTGGTGTGACGGGTTATGCAGTTAGTACCCTTGGTCTTGAAAATAATTTGGTTTCTAATACATGGACAGGGGCGCATGGTGTTACTACAGGAAATGGTTCATCTTTTGATCCATTAGATACAAACGGCGTTCAAGTTGACGATCAAGCATGGATCGGTGAACTTTGGTTGGCAACGACTATGGGCAAAACAACGGCTAAAATCGGTCGTATGGAGCTTGATACTCCTCTTGCATTTTCTGAAAAATGGTCAATTGTTGCAAATACATTTGATGCAGCAGTTCTTATTAACCAAGATATTCCTAATACTACACTTGTAGGTGCATGGGTTGGAAAAGGAAATGGTGTTAATCCACTTGGACGTGACCTTGATTCAACTACACCTGGTGTACAAAATGCTGGAACAATTAATTCCACAATAATTGGCGATAATGTTGTTGGTGCTGGTGCATCTTTCAATACGTTTATGAATAATGGCGCTTATGCAGTTGCTGCAATTAATAACTCATTCAAGCCTCTTGTGGCACAAGCGTGGTATTATAATGTATCAAATGTTGCTGATGCATTCTGGTTGCAAGCAGATTGGGATTGTCAATTGGTTAAAAATGTAAAAGTAGGTGCTCAATATGCTGAAATGTCACCAAAAGGTGCTTTAGACGGTGTTAATGATACTGAAGCGTACGCATTAAAAGTAGGTTATGAAGGAATTCAAAATCTTAAATTGGCACTAGCTTACTCAGATGTAGATAAGGGTGGTGTATTAAAAATGGCTAACGTTGCTACTGACAATCTTGCTAATGCTCAGTCTAAGCTTTATACTGAAGCAGCATGGGGTGGAAACTTTGGTTACATTAGTGCTCCGGATACTGAATCATGGAATGTCAAAGCATCATATGACATGAAAGATATTGCTAAGTTTTGTGCGTCATATACCAATGCTGATAACGGCGCAGCAGCAGATTTAGGTGATATGGAAGAAATAGCAGTATCTGCTTCTAAATCATTTGGACCATTGGATACTAAACTTTCTCTCATAAATACAGAATTAGATGGTGGAGATGACGAGAACGCGTTAATCGCATATCTAACTCTTAACTTCTAAGAATTTTCTTCTTGCGTCATTCCCGTCTTCACGGGCGTGACAGTTTTATTACTCTCAACTCTTTTTATTTAATCCGTCTCCTTTTTCATTAATATAAGCTAATTCTTTGATGATTATTTTTACCCCTATGCATAAAAATAGTTAACTGCTTAAAAAATAATCACTTAGATGCATGCATCCTCTTTATAGGGTGATAAACTTGTTACGACATAAGTCAATAGAACTTAAGGAGAAACAATGAAAATAGCTAAAATGAGTCTTGCTGCAGCAGTGCTGCTAGGTGCGAGTGCGTTTGCGATCGATAATGTAAAAGTAAGCGGGGACGCGAAACTATTTTACAGCACAGACAATACAGACAAACCTGCAGGAACTCCAAAAGATGGTCTTTTTGGTCAGGCAAACAGTGTTGGAGATACGGCACTGCGTATTGGTGTAACGGGTGATTTAACCTCAAACGTCTCTTTTGGTGCAACAGGGTATGCTGTTAGCACACTTGGTCTAGAAAACAATCTTGTCTCCAATACATGGGCCGGTTCTCGTGATGGTGTAAAAGACAATGCATGGATGGGTGAGCTTTGGATAGCAGTAACAGCGGGTAAAACGACAGCTAAAGTAGGTCGTATGGAGCTTGATAC
>JBBQNL010000001.1:0-168894 GCA_038329855.1 Campylobacterales bacterium | reverse complement strand
ATTTTGGCTTTGAGCAATAACTGAAGATACCCTTTGAGAGCATCCGGCTTGATAGGCTTGGTCTCAAACAGTGTGGCCCCTACTTTAAACGCTTCGAGTTTATCCGTCGCTTCTTCTTGGGTCGTAATCATGATCACGGGGGTAAATCGTCCAGTAGGCTGCTTACGCAGTTCACTCACAAATGAGTATCCGTCCATCACCGGCATGTTGACATCGACGAGATACAAATCAATTGTATTGTCCAACGTTTTTTCAAGCGCTTCCATCCCGTTTTCTGCTTCGAGAACATTAATTCCCAACTCTCTCAGAAGTGAGCCGTGATACATCCGTACCGTTTTTGAATCATCTACTACCATCACTGTTGCCATCTTCATTCTCCTAAAAAAACTCTACGCCATCATCATCGTTTTGATGCTGGATTTTCCCGCCAAAAGCGGAATGCTTCTCTTTTGCTCTTTCAAGCGCTGATGTTAATTTACTCTGCATTTTTTCTAAATTTTGTGTCGCCAAAATATCGTCTTCGCTAAACGAGCGGGTAAAAGATTGAAGATGGGCTTGAGCATTTTCAATCGCTTCGATTGTTGCCCCAAGCTGCTGAGAAATAATATCTTGATACTGCATCACTTCAAGGGTCTCATCATCCAGCACCACCCCTTGCTGCTCGATAAAACGGATCATTTGCATCTGCCCTTTTTTCGTCAGCTCTATCGTTTCACCTTCCACCAACTTAATGTGCTCCAACAACCCATCCAGTGTGTGTAAAAATTGCATCGGTTACGCCAGACGTAAAACTCGTGCAATCGCTTGCTTGAGCTGTGCAGGATTAAAAGGCTTGACAATCCATCCCGTCAATCCCAGTGCTTTGCCTTGCTGCTTTAACTCATCACGGGTTTCGGTGGTGAGCATCAACACAGGGGTTCGTGCCGTTGCAGGATGGGCGCGAAGTCCTTGCAAAAACTCAAATCCGTTCATCACCGGCATATTCATATCGGTGATAATCAAATCCGGAGTCATCCCCCCTTGTATCTCACGAAGGGCATCGGGTGCGTTTAAATACTGCTTAACCGTAATAGGCATCGTATCGGTCACCATCCGAGTGGAAGCTAACGCAGTCTCGCTATCGTCTACAAATATTACTAATGGCATAATTTTTTCCTTTTACTTTTGATAAATCAGAGTTGAATCGATTTTTTTGGCTTTATAGACGGAGGTAATACGGCTCATATACTCGGCATGTCCAAGCAGTACATATCCTCCGACGTTGAGCATATCATAAAACGTCATGGCAACCTCTTTTCGACTCGCATCATCAAAATAAATGAGCATATTACGAGAAAAGATCACATCAAATTTTCCCAATTGACGCATATTCGTTTTGTCAAAAACATTGGAGACTTTAAAATCAACCGTTCCGACCAAATCATCAATCAGATCAAATCCCAGCGTCCGTTTTTTGAAATATTTTGCCAGTACGCCCGGTGGAATAGCGTGAACCGAGCGTTCAGAGTATTTTGCCGCTTTGGCTTTGGTAATAACAGTACTGTCGATGTCAATCCCGACCACCTCGATGTCCCGCTCTTCGATGAGACGCGCCTCTTCAAGAAGATGCAAAATCACTGAATAAGGCTCTTCCCCCGTCGAACAAGGGGCACAAAGGATACGAATCGGGGCAGTTTTAGGCTTTGAGGCATGAAGCTCGGGCAAAATACGATCCACCAACACTTCAAATTGCTCTTTTTCCCGATAAAAATAGGTCTCATTGACCGTCATCGCGTTCATAAGCTCTTGAAACTCACTCCCGTCCTTATCATCAAAACGCAACGTATAAAAATATTTACGGAAACTATCGGCGCCGATTACTTTTGCTCGCGCATCGATGTATTTCGCAAGCTTGTCAAAATGCTTCTCAAGCTCTAAAAATATCCCCGTTTTACGATAAATATAGTCGGTCATTTTAAGAAAATTTTCGTCATTCAAAAGATACGTCATGGCCTACCCCCGAATACTGCGGATCGCATTGTCCACCGCAAAATCGACGTACGAATCATTAAAACGGCTTTTGAGGTTCTCGAGCACTTCGATGTCTTCCATCTCCCCGATTTCTGATATATAATCTACCGCGGTCATGGCAACATTAATATCATTTTCATGTTCCAAAAGCTCTACAAGCATCTCACGAGACTCTGCAAAATTGACATCCCCCAAAACATTGATAGCAAAAATACGCAAATCACGGTCATTTCCGATCAAAAATTTGACAATGTAATACCGAATGGCATCGCCGTAGCTTTGGAGCGTTGTGATACCTAGATTGCGAATGTACGCATTTCGTATTTTGAGCAAATTCATGATCTCTTCGATCGGAGCTTTTTTAGGATCCATGGCACTTAGAAGCGAAGCGATGTAGCTTGCCATATCTTTGTGTATGTGAGGATCATCGCTCATCAAATGGACAAGCTTTACTCCTCCCCCCTCAAACGAGGCAATTTTTTCAGCCGCATACACTTGTGCATCGAAATTTCCTTCGCTTCCATGATAGTATGCCATCGCTTCAGGAAGGGTTTTTAACTCTGGAAATGTTTCGATTACAGGTGCTGTGTGTACTTTAATTAATGCCATATTACCTCCTAGCGCAATGTTTGTAATGAGCGAACGATCTTGGGAAACGGAAGCTGTTGGGAGACACCTCCGCGATCATACGCCTCTTTGGGCATGCCGTATACGGTTGCCGTCTCTTCCGATTCACCGATGGTAAATCCGCCCGCTTTTTTGATATCTACCATCCCTTTTGCTCCATCATCCCCAATCCCTGTCAACAAAACGGCAGTGATTTGGTCCCCCGCAAAGATTTTGAGAGCACTTTCAAACATCTCATCGACGCTGGGCTGAAAAAATTGGTGATTTTTATTTTTTTCTTCTCGAATCACCACTTTACCTGTCACTTTTTTTGCGAAATGCATGTGCACCCCTCCGCGAGCCAAATAGATGCTCCCGTTGGAAAGTTCCATATGATCTTTGCTCTCGATAACCGGCAATTTGCTCACCTTGTCCAATCGTGTCGCAAATGCTGCCGTAAACTGCTCAGGCATATGCTGAACAACACATACGGCATACGGAAACCCGAGGGGCAATGAGACACAAATTTGCTCGATCAATCCCGGCCCGCCTGTTGATGCCCCAATGAGCAAAATTTTTGTGACGTCACCGTCGCCCACATTTTTTGCACGTACATTCTCACGAACACTCACCGGACGTTCCCGCTGGACACTGCGGCGAACCACCGATTTCAATCTGCGAGGCGGGATACGGCTGAGTGATTTTACTTTTGAGAGTATATCCTCTCGATTCTCCGATCTTCCCACGTTCATTGTTCCGGGTTTGGCGATGTAATCGACCGCCCCTGCATCCAATGCTTCCATCGTGATTCCCGCACTCTCCGTCGTCAAAGAGCTGATCATCAAAATCGGTGTCGGTCGCGCCTCCATGATCTTTTTAACAGCCGTAATCCCATCCATAACAGGCATATTAATATCCATTGTAATGACATCATACTGCGTTTGGGTTGCCATATTAACCGCTTCCGAACCGTTACGTGCGGTATCAATCTCAAATCCAAGCTCTGCGATAATCTCACTGAGCTGCTTACGCACCAAGGCTGAATCATCCGCTATCAATACTCGCTTCACGCATGCTCCCCTGTCAATTTGGAGACATCAGGATTAAACAACAATACCAATCGTTTCCCCTCATCCAAATGCAAAATGTTCGAAAACATCTCTCCGCAGCTTTCATCCGGATGCATTTGCTCCTCCGTCACTCCCAACACATCACTAACGCTGTTGACAAAAAACCCGATCCGTCCTGCTTTGGCGTGACAAATCAATATTTTTTGATCTTTAGGCTCCTCATTTGCGATTCCAAGCCGTTTGTGCAGCGAGCCGATCGTGACAATCTGCCCTCGTATATTAATAACACCATCCACCATCGCAGGGGCGTTGATAACCGGTGTTATGGGTGTCATATCGATAATTTCTGCTACCTCTTCGATCGGAAATGCGTATTCTTCATCCCCCAAGGTAAAGATGACAACTTCCGTTATTTTCGTTTGATTTTCATCGCTGATCACGTTCGCATTGGCAACGATAATATCATCATTGCGAGACATAATCGTTTCCACAAGATCACGCCCCAAAAGGGTAATCAGGCGATTGTCATACTGAACAATCCCCTCTATTTGATTGGCATTTTCACTCTCGCCGCCAAGATCAATATCGCTTCGGGCAAACTCATAGATATCGACAATCTCATCAACAACCAATCCAAGCGCCTTCCCCTGATGCTCAACGATCATAATACGATTTTTATCGGACGTTTTTGGCAAATATCCATAATGCAACCGCAAATCGGCAACGACGATCAGCTCATTTCGAAGCGACATCATTCCCTGAATCTCTTGGTTTGATCCTGCAATGGGCGTCATCGGTCCATTGGCATTTAAAATCTCACGAAGATTATCGATCATCAGCGCATACTCTTCTCCGCCCATTTTAAATACCAAATAGCGCATCTGCTCTTGCGATGCATGTACGGTTTGGATCGTATTTTTTTCTTTGATGTTGCGAGTCTGGGCAGTCACTTTTTGAACCAGCCCCATGGCATACTCCAGGTCTACCACCTGAATCAGCTCATCGCCATAATGGACAATCGCCATAATGACATCTTTTTTCTCACTAAGATACTCTACGTTTGATGGCTCCACCGCGATGGAAACACTCACCTCATCCACGAGCAAACAAAGAGCATGAAAAGGAGCATTCAACGTAATTACACGATTTTTTTGATCTTCTCCACTGCATTTTGGAAGCCCAAGGAGTAAATTAAAATCCAATACCGTAGCAATATTGCCTCCCACAGCACTCAATCCCCGCACTTGAACAGGGCTCAGTGTTAAAGGAGTAATATCGGGAACACGAAGAATTTGACCGATAAAAGCGGTGGGCAATCCAAATGCAACCTCACCTTGCAAAACTATCAAAATTTCTTCGATTTGCATCATTTATCCTTGCTGAAGCTCATCAGCCATAACAGCAAGTTCTTCAACTCCCTCAGAAATATGGCTCACTGTTTCGATAATCAGCTCACTCGCTTTTCGTGACTCTTGTGCATTGCGCGCTGAAAGTTCAACCGCTTTTTGAATCTCACTGATCCCGATAAGTCCCTGATTGAGCCCCTCGATGTTTTGATCGTTAATCGATTTAAGACCTGTAAAGCGATCCAGCAAATCAATCAACATCGTAGTAATCTTATCGATCTCATGTATCAATGCCGTAATCTGCTCTTTTTCACCCTCTTGATTAACCAGAAGCTTTAACCACTCGGTGCGTACGGTATCGATTTCAGCGTTCATCGACTCGATCGTATCATTGATCTTTTCTGTATTGGATTCAGAGTCTTTGGCCAGATTGCGGATATCACTGCTGACCACCGCAAACCCTTTACCAAAATCACCCGCACGCGCCGCTTCGATAGAACCGCTGATCGCCAACATGTTGAGCTGGATAATACTGTTAGAGATACTTCCTACCGTTTTATCGACGTTACGCGTCTCTTTAACGATCACATCGAGTTCGCTGCTGGCGCTTCCCCCTTCGGTCATAGAGGCGGTGAAATCATTGCTGATCCCCGTCATCTGAACTTTGACATCGGCAAAAGAAACTTTTAGAAGATCAAAATTTCGACGTGCAATTTCAATAAGCTTGGAGATATCTTTTGAGGCACTGACGCCGCTTTCAAACAACTCTTTGTTCGCAATGGCGCTTTGATTGGTCGATTGAGATGCTGACTCGATTTGATTGAGCCCTGTCGTTACCTCTTTGAGAGAGTTTTGAATATCTTCCATGGATGAGCTGATCGCATCGGCTGATGCCGCAATCTCTTCGGCTGACTTCATCGTATCGGTCGAGTATTTCAACTCTTCGGAGAGGTTATTGAGCTCTTTGATATCCTCTTCGGTTTGCATCAGAGAGTTACTTTGCATTTCAATACTGTTGAGGGTTTTTTCGACCGATCGGGCGATTTCACTCGATGCATCGGCGATGTCTTTTGAACCATCATTGATGAGTGTAATCGAGTGGCTGAGACTTTGAGTATAACCGCTCATAGAGCGTGCCGCTTCAACCGAGTAAACGGCGATCTTGGTCAGTTCTTCCATTTTAAAGCTCAGTGCCGAACCGCGTCCGCCGGTTTGCTCGATGATATTGGTCGTGGTATTGATGCTTTTGATGATCCCATCGATACTCTCTTGGATTTTGTTAACAAGGCGAGAGATAAAGTCGGCATTTTTTTCCGATTCACCCGCAAGGGCACGTGTCTCATCAGCAACTACGGCAAACCCTTTTCCATGCTCTTTTGCACGGCTTGCTTCGATGGCGGCATTGAGTGCGAGCAAATTCGTTTGATCAGCAATTTTCGCGATAAATCCGACCGCTTCCCCGATGTTTTCAGACGAAAGCTTTAACTCTTCGGATTTCTTGGAAGAGGTTTTGGCGACATTAACTGCTTTGGCCATACGCTCAACCGATGTATTGATCGTCCCGACTGAACCCATAATGTTTTCGCCTGCAGCCAATGTCGAACTGATCACCGTATCGATACTGGTGGTCATACGTCCAATGTTAGAACTGATAGAGCGAACGTTTTTGAGAGCCTGCTCGCTCGCACCGCTGTTCTCTTCTGCCGCGGTCGCAATTTGCTCCATCGAGCTTTTTAGCTGTTCGATGGCACTGACGCTCTCTTGGGCATTATCCAAGATAGTCGTTGCAACCCCTGCGATACTCTCCGAAATTTGCTGTTGTTTTGCCAGCGTACGCTGACGCCGTTTGTCTGGACCTACGTTCCCACTTGCTGCTACGGGTGAACTCTCTGCTCGTCTTATTAATGCCATGTTTTTTCCTTAATCCAGTGTCGCGTAAAGCGCTTCTGATTTTTTGATGTCATCACGTGAAGGTTTGGTGCGGATAGAAACATATTTAATATTTCCATTTTTATCGGTGGAGCGCAAAACAGTGGCGTATACCCAGTAAAATCCGCCCCCTTTACGGTTATTTTTAACAAAACCTGTCCAAAAACCTTTTGATTGCGCATCATCCCAAAGTGATTTAAACGCGGCACGGGGCATATCCGGATGGCGGACGACGTTATGCGGCTGACCAATCAAATCTTCCCGTTTCCAGCCGGCAATTTTTAAAAAGGCGTCGTTTGCGTACGTCACGATCCCTTTTTCGTCTGTTTCTGACAGCAAATACAAATCGCTGTACAAAACCTCACCGTCATCTAAAAATGTTAGCCCTTCAATCAAAGCCGCATCATCTGCTTTTGCCATTGTATAATCCCTCCATACGTGAACCTTATATAGCGGATAGCTTAACGTTAGAGTTCTAAATAGAAACTGAAATAGTGTGAAATTAATGATTTTATGATAAGTTAATATTATTAATTTTAACTTTGAGCCGTGTATAACAAGAAAATTAAAGTTCGCTCTGTCATAATTCGTGACATCAAAAAAAAGCGTTTTACTATGAAATTTTTATTTTTATTTGGCTTTATTGCCTATTCTCTCATGGCATACGAAGCGACAAACGGTAAGTCACTCCTTTTACCCTTGAATCATCCCAGCGGGATTGTCCGATTCGGAGATCAAAACATCACCGTCCTAGCCCATCCCCTGGATCCCAATCTAGGGTTTGCCATTCTTCCCGTTGACTATCACACTCCGCCGCAAACGATGAAAATTCAGTGGCTCACGGCAGATGAGAATCTCACGATGGATCTGGATATCCTAAAAGGCACCTATCCCACCGAAATACTCAGCGTGGATGGGGCAAAAGTAACCCCGCCTCCCGAAGCACTCGAGCGCATCGCATACGAAAAAGCCGAAGCTGAAAAAATCTATGCGACAACAAACCCGATCCGTTATTGGAACAAACCGTTTATCCGCCCTATAGAGTCGATCACCACGAGCGAATACGGCTCTGCCCGTACCTATAACGGTGTTTTAAAAAGTTATCACGGTGGGGTAGATTTTAGAGCTCAAACCCCTTTACCGATCATGGCATCCAACGATGGAGTTGTCGTGCTGGCAAAAGATCGTTATTACGCAGGAGGAACCGTTATTATCGATCATGGAGATGGGATTTATACCTGCTATTTTCATTTCAGTCAACTGGATGTTAAAGTGGGAGATAAAGTAATCCAAGGGCAAACCATCGGTTTAAGCGGTGCAACCGGGCGCATCACAGGTCCCCATTTGCATTTTGGGGTGATGATACACGGCGTTCAAAGCGATCCGATCGATTTTATGGCACATATTGAAACCCTTTTCACCCAACCGCTTCTCATGGCTCAAAACGCTCAAAAACTATCAGATAGATAGATAGATAGATAGATAGAATAGTGCAACAAATCTCACTATATTTCGTTATAATCAACAAATTTAATAAATATAGTAGGTCTCTATGCACCAAAAAAGACACATTTTCCTTGCACTGCTAGGAATCTTAGTCCTTCCCGTATTTTTATTTGGACAACCTCTTGAAGAGGTCACCCTTCAGCTGAGATGGCTTCACCAATTTCAATTCGCCGGATATTATATGGCAAAAGAGAAAGGGTACTATAAGGAGGCAGGACTGGATGTCACCATCCTAGAGGCCGACAATAAACATCCGTATCCCGTCGAAGAAGTGGTTTCAGGACGCGCCCAATACGGTATCGGCAATTCCGGATTGGTCAACGAACGCTCCAACGGCAAACCAGTTGTTGTGATGGCATCGATCTTTCAATCCTCCCCTAATGTCTGGATATTACGCAAAGACTCAGGAATATCAACCGTTGTCGATTTGGTCCACAAACGGCTTATGATGACCAAAAATATCGAAAATGCCGAAATGATGGCGCTCTTTCACAACGAAGGAATCGATCACAACAAGCTGAATATTATTGACAGCACCTTTGATATCAACGACCTTATTAAGGGTAAAGTAGATGCGTTTAACGGCTATTCGACCAATGAGCCCTATTATCTCAAAGAAAAAGGGATCGAGTACGTCACCATCGGTCCTCGCAAATACGGGATCGATTTTTACAGCGACTGTTTGTTCACAAGCGACACCGAGCTATCGCAACATCCGCAGCGGGTAAAAGCATTTAGAGAAGCGAGCCTAAGAGGATGGGTTGATGCGATGAACAATCCCGAAGAGGCCATCGATCTTATTTTAAAACACTATTCAAAAGCAAAAACGCGTGAACATCTCCGATTTGAAGCCGATGCGATTCATCAGCTTATGGAACCTGAGCTCATCGAGGTCGGCCACATGAATCCCTCACGCTGGGCTTACATCGCTAAAACCTATCACGAGCTTGGATTTTCACCTACCGACACGGTTCCAGATGGATTCATTTACGACCCTAATAAACAAGAAAATAACCTTTGGCTGTATTACCTGCTTGCCACAGCGTGCGCTCTCATCGTGATCATCGGGTCTGTCACCTGGTATATTTATCGCTTAAACTGCAAGATCAAAAAACAAGCCATTCACGATCCGTTAACCGGTCTGTACAATCGTCACTACCTCGACGAAACGCTCCCCAGGGAGATGGCACGTGCGCAACGTGAATCGTATCCGATATCTTTTGTCATGATTGACCTGGATCACTTTAAAATGATCAACGACACCTACGGACATGCAGCAGGAGACGAAGTGCTCAAAAATGTCGCTGGGTGCTTTATCTCGTCCATCCGGCAAAACGATTTTACCTGCCGCTACGGGGGAGAAGAGTTTATCATCGTCATGCCCGGAATGCCTGCGAATCAAGCCATAGAGCGCGTAGAAAAATGTCGCCTTATGGTTGAGAACACAGTAACGATCTATAACGATCAAGCCATAAGAGTGACCATTTCAGCAGGAATATCCGCGTTTCCTCAAGACGGTATCACGCAAGACCATCTATTGAAATTCGCCGATGATGCCCTTTATTACAGTAAAGAACACGGTCGCAATCAAACCACCTTGTACCAAACGAAAGAAGTCTAATGAATCGTATTATTGCATTCTCACTCTTATGTGCCTCACATGTGTTTGCTTTCAGCGCTACCGATATCCAATACTTATACGGAAATTTTGAAGGACCGACATTTCTCGATACCCAAGATGGAGCCAAACATACCATCACGGCCGAACACTATCGTACCTGGGAATACGGTGATCTGTTCATGTTTGCCGATTACACCTACGCCAAAAACGGTTTGCGGTTCTCGGGTCTTAAAAACGATCTTTACGGAGAATTCGCACCCCGGCTAAGCCTCAATAAAATGGCAAATATTCCAACCTCCGATCAGGGAGTCAAAGAGTGGTATCTTGCCTATCAGCACAATCGAGGGGATGAATATCGTGCAAATTTGTATGGAATCGGAACCGACCTTGCACTCCCTGGATTTTCCGTATTCGGACTCAACCTGTATCGAAAAATTCAAAACATCGGAAATAACACCTATCAGCTCTCCTCAAACTATTATCTCCCATTAGGAGACCGGTGGCATTTTGAAGGATTTAGCGATTGGACAACCGTTGATTTTATGACTCAAAACCAGCTGTTATTCGATCTTTCTCACGTTGCAAGGGTTACACAGGGGAAATTGGAAGCAGGAACCGAGTGGCACTACTATCATGAAAATCGTTTTAAAACCGATAACGATGTGTTTCAGGCTATGATTAAATACACTTTTTAGAGGTTTTAATCTTTTTTCATCACGGCCCAGACAAAACCGCCCAGTCCAATAGCCACGACAATGACTAAAAACCCTACTTGAAACCAATCCATTATCGTCATTGTGCAACCTCATTCAAATCTTTTTCTTTGAGCTGTCCGCACGCCGCACTGATATCCAACCCCTTGGAATCCCGTATCGTACATAATACGCCATGAGCAACAAGGTACTCTTGAAACTTCACCATATCGGCTCTCGTCGGTCGTTCATAATCGCTCCCTGGATACGGATTAAAAAAGATCAGATTGACTTTGGCTTTGATCCCATGTAGCAGTTTGACCAGTTTTTTCGCCGAAACCAAATCATCATTTTTATTTTTAATCACGAGGTATTCAAACATCACCCGCTTACGCGTATCGATAGGAAACCGCTTCACTGCATCGATGATCGAGGCGATATTGTACGCTTTGTTCATCGGGATAAGCTCAGTGCGCAGTTCATCATCGACCGCATGAAGTGATATGGCGATGTGTACGCCCAAATCCATCTCGCCCAGTTTATCGATTTTGGAACTCAATCCGCTTGTCGAAACCGTTTGACGTTTACCCGAAATTGAAAGACCGTCTTCATCTTTGAAAATCGTGATCGCTTTGGCCAAATTTTCCAAATTATCCAGCGGCTCACCCATCCCCATGTAGACAATATTGAGCCGTTTGCTTGCAGCCAGACCATTGTCCGCTTTGACGGCGAGCACTTGCGCTACGATCTCTCCCGCACTCAAATCTCTCGTAAATCCGCCCTTAGCCGTGAGACAAAACGAGCATCCCACCTTGCACCCGACTTGCGTTGAGACACACACCGTATAGCGGGCCTCATTTTCAATCTTCCCATCTTCATCGATGGACTCATCTTTCATCTTAAGCCACACCGTCTCTATTGTTTTCCCATCGGTAAGCTCAAAAAGATACTTGATTGTTCCATCCGTTGAGCACTCTTTACGTGCTATTTTGAGCGGTATAATGGTGTACGCTTTATCAAGCTCTTCCCGCATCGCCTTAGGGAGATTTTGCATCTCCTCAAACGTGGTGGCATACTGATGATAAACCCAATTCCAGATTTGTTTGGCACGAAAAGAGGGCTTGACCATCTGTGTCAGTTCGGCTTTGGTGTAATCCAAAAGTGAAAGTTTATCCACGTATCAACCCTTTTTTCTCAAGATGTTCTCTCAAAAGAACTTTGGCAAACCCGTGATTAGCAATAAAATCGCGATGGGCATTCGTATCGCAAAAATTCGTCACACAAAACACACCGCCCGCAGGAATCCCAAACGCCTGTGCCACACGCATCACGCTGAAAAACTCCATGTTTTCCAATCCCAGCCCTAACGCACGGAACTGTTCCATTGCTTTTTCACTTGTAGTGATGTAATTGGAGGAATTGACCATAACATCAAGCTCACCGTTTGTTTGTGCCGAAACAACGTTATCGATCGGTGTATAAGCTCTTTGATCCAAAAATCCTAACTCGATGTTAGCCGCTGTTTTAGATTCAAGAACATCAAAAATCTGATGCTCGCCATAGCTTCCCGCACTCCCGACAAAGAGCAAGAAATCAGGCTTCTCCATCAAACACAACCGCGTCAGACTCATAGCGCTCTCAACCAGTCCAACCCCAATAGGCAAAGCAAAATCAAACGTCTCATTATTCCCAGCACACAGTATCATAACCGCACCGCAATGCCGTTATCACGAAGATAGCGCTTAAGATCCATAATATCGATCTCTTTGTAGTGAAAAATACTCGCGGCCAATGCTGCATCCGCGCCATGTTCAAACGCCTCTTTAATATGCTTCATTGTCCCCGCTCCTCCGCTTGCAATCACCGGAACGTTCACCGCACGGCTGATTTGTTCGGTGATCGAAAGGTCAAATCCAGCCTTCGTCCCATCGGCATCCATGGACGTAAGAAGGATTTCACCGGCTCCTCGATCGACGACCTCTTTGGCCCACTCGAGTGCATTTATTCCTGTATCGATACGACCGCCGTTGAGATAAACGTTCCATTGATCCCCCGTACCTTTGACGTCAATCGCGACAACGATACACTGAGAACCAAACCGCTTCGCCCCCTCATCGATAAAATCAGGGCGCTTGATCGCTGCAGAGTTAATACTGACCTTGTCACATCCGACGTTTAGCAGACGATATATATCATTGAGCTCACGTATTCCGCCACCCACGGTCAGAGGAATAAAAACTTCACGAGCGACTTGTTCCACGATATGAACGATCGTATCCCGCTCTTCATGCGACGCGGTAATATCCAAAAATGTCAGCTCGTCTGCCCCTTCATCATTGTAGCGCTTGGCTACCTCAACGGGATCTCCCGCATCTTTGAGACCGACAAAATTAACCCCTTTGACGACACGACCGTCTTTCACATCCAAACAAGGGATAATCCGTTTTGCAAAGTATTCCAAAGGCCACGCTCCATCGCATAATTGCCGTTATTATAACCCATGAGCACTTAGCTGTGTATTTTAATCACAAATTAACACTTTGTAATGTATACTCCAAAGAATGCAAAACCGTGCCACTATCGCCAAAAAGAAATTTGGTCAGAATTTTTTACGTGATGAGACTGTTTTAGCGCAAATCATCCAATCGATGCCCAATACCCCTCACCGTATTGCGGAAATTGGGCCTGGATTAGGTGATTTAACTAAATATTTAGTTGATGTCAAAAGTGTTACCGCTTTTGAGGTTGATACCGACTTGTGCAAGCATTTACAGCACCATTTTGCCGATGCCATCGCTACCAAAGCCCTTACTCTTCGATGTGGAGATGTATTGGAGCATTGGAAGAGTGAGCTTTTGGATGAACCGTACGATCTAGTGGCAAATTTGCCCTATTACATTGCGACGAATATCATCCTAAAAGCCCTCGCTGATCCGGCGTGCCGCAATTTGCTTGTCATGATACAGCGTGAAGTAGCGGATAAGTTTTCCGCTGCACCCAATGAGAAAGCTTTTGGAGCACTCAGCGTGATAACCCAGAGTGTGGCGGACGTAGAAATCGTCCTTCATGTTCCCCCTACCGCGTTTGAACCTGCCCCAAAAGTCGATTCTGCCGTACTGCTTATTTCAAAACGGACGAATCGTAACGATGAAGGGTTTGAAGCTTTTTTACGTGTTGCCTTTACACAGCCACGGAAAACCCTCCACAAAAATCTCACGGCATGCTATGATGGAGATTCTTTGGTTCATGCGTTTAGTACGCTCGAGCTAGAGAGAACCATCCGACCTCATCAGCTGTGCACCTCTGACTTTCACCGGCTCTACGCCCTTTTAAAATAGCTTTCAAAAGCTCAAAACTGCGTAAGCACCGACGTATATAAAACTAAAAATATTACTCCATTAAGGATGCCCAAATGGCTGATGAAACAACTGAAGTACAACCCCAAACTGAAAATCGTGAACGACGACCCAATAACAATCGACGTCCTTTTCGCCCTCGCAACGACAATCGTGTAGAAGGCGAAAATATAGGAGATAGACCAGAGCGTCCGCGTGATGAAAATCGCCCTCCACGTCAAGACAACCGTCCCCCACGCACGGACAATCGTCCGCCTCGTACGGATAACAGACCGCCTCGCGATGATAATCGTCCTCCACGCACCAATCATTTGATTCGTAACGAAGGGGAAAGTGCAACCAATCTGGCCACTGAAAGCGAAAACAACCGCGCCCCTCGAAGCGGCGGAAGCCGTGGCGGTCGCCGTGGCTCACCGGCTACTCCGATCGATACCAACTTACGTGATTTTGTACTCCAAAATCAAGAAGCACACAAAAACCGTCTCAACCCTCATTTCAAGCTTGATCTTGAAAATAATGAAAAAGTTCGTATTACTCCGTTGGGCGGATTGGGTGAAATCGGTGGAAACATCACCGTTATCGAAACGGAACACGAAGCGATCATCATCGACATCGGAATGAGTTTCCCAAGCGAAGAGATGCACGGGGTAGATATTTTGGTTCCAGATTTCACTTACTTACGTGAAATTCGTAAAAAAATCGTAGCCGTTATCATCACCCACGCACACGAAGACCACATCGGTGCCGTTCCCTATTTTTTCAAAGAGATGCAATTTCCGATCTACGGAACACCTCTTCCTCTTGCGATGATCGGGAATAAATTTGACGAGCACCACATGCGTGAATACCGTCGTTATTTCAATCCGATCGTCAAGCGTAAAGTTTACAAAATCGGTAACGAATTTGAAATCGAATGGATGCACATGACCCACTCGATCATTGATTCTTCGTCATTGGCAATCACGACCAAAGCGGGAACGATTATCCATACGGGTGACTTCAAAATCGATTTCACTCCGATTGATGGCTACACTGCGGATATTCACCGCCTTGCCCATTACGGCGAAAAAGGGGTTTTGTGTCTTCTAAGCGACTCGACCAACTCGTACAACAAAGAGTGGACGCCAAGTGAGCTTACCGTCGCAAGCGGATTTGACCGTATTTTTTCGAAGGCTGAGGGACGTATCATTATGTCAACCTTTAGCTCAAACATCCACCGCGTCTATCAAGCAATCCAATACGGACTTAAATACAACCGTAAAGTATGTGTTATCGGCCGCTCCATGGAGCGTAACCTTGAAGTATGTATGCAGTACGATTACATAAAGCTCCCTAAAAACATCTTCATCGATGCCGAAGAAGCAAACCGTATGAGTGATAAAGACGTTCTTATCGTGACGACTGGAAGCCAAGGAGAGCCAAGCTCAGCCCTTTTCCGTATGTCCATCGGTGAGCACCGTCATATCAAGATCAAGCCGACCGATTTGATCGTCCTCTCCGCTCGTGCTATTCCAGGGAACGAGGGATCCATTTCAGGAATGCTGAACTATCTCCAGCGTGCAGGGGCAAAAGTGGCTAATGACCGTGATATTCACGTATCAGGTCACGGAAGTATGGAAGAGCAAAAGCTCATGCTTCGTCTTACCAATCCTAAATACTTCCTCCCGGTACACGGTGAATATAACCATATCATGAAACACCGTGATACGGCAATTTCTTGCGGCGTTCCTGAGCGTAACATCTTGTTGATGAGCGATGGAGACAGCATCGAAGTGGGATCAAAGTTTATGCGCAAAGCCAAAACGGTTAAAACGGGCAAAACATACATCGACAACCAAAGCAATCACCAAATCGAAGACGATATCGTCATCGACCGTCAGAAAATGGCAAGCGAGGGGATGGTGATACTAGTCGCACAAGTGAGTGCCGCCGATTCACGCCTCCTATCTAAGCCGTTAGTGACAAGCTTTGGGCTTGTTGCCGATCGTAACGACAAAGCCTTTGCAGCAGAGATGGAAGATGTCCTCGAGCACTTCCTCCTCAATCTCAAGCACGGTCTCATCGAAAATCCAAAAGCGCTGGAAAATGATTTACGCCAAGTAGTGCGCAAACATATCTATCGCAAAATGAAAAAATACCCACTTATCGTACCTCACGTTTTTGTAATGTAATACACTGTTTCTTTTCTTTCACACAAAGAAAAGAAACAAAAATACTTGAGAGATAAATTATTCACAATATTGTCCTAAAAACACACAAAAAGCCTAACCGATGGCAGTCGCGTCAAAAGGTTAGTAGCGTTTTGTTTTTGGGACGCTTTTCTTTTGATACTTTTCTTTTTTAAAAAGAAAAGTATGGATATACTCTTTCAAAATTACTTCTTAAAGATTATCCTATGCAAGTAACCCTCCATCATCATACACCTCTCGTTATCTGCTCCGATGCAATCCGTACCTGTTGGCAAAGTTTTGACAAAAGTGACAACGGCGGTGAAGTAGACCGAGCCTTGATAGACCGTGTCGGTAATAAGTTCAAACACGCCTCTACGCTTGAGCATATCGTCTACAACTTCTACGTCGCAGGAATCAGCCGTGCCCTACTCCAAGAGCTCGCACGCCACCGTATGGCATCGTTAAGCGTCAAAAGTACCCGCTATACCCTCAAAGAGCTCAAAGACGAAGAACCTTTCTCCATCGATCACCAAGAGCGGGCATCAAAATACCTCGTTATGACCGATGTACCGCTTGTCGATGAAATGAGCATTCGTGCGCTTGAAAATTTACGTATCGTATTAGTGCAGGGGATCAGCAACGATCGGGCGAAATACTGCCTCCCAGAAAGCTACAAAACCGAACTCACATGGACAATCAATGCACGCAGTTTGCAAAATTTCATCTCCCTTAGAAGCGATAAAGCCGCTCTATGGGAGATTCGCGATCTAGCCAATATGGTCTATAATACTCTACCCGAAGAACATCAATATTTATTCGAAAATTCACTCAAAGAGGATCACTCATGAAAAAAACTCTCACCATCGCGCTCTTCACTCTGCTCGCATTAAGCAATGCAGGATGTGCACAAAAACAGCTTACAATTAATGGAATGATTTGTCCGGAAGGGCACAGTGAAGAGCGGGTAAAGGCAGATTTTAGTACATGCCGATATTACAATTTGGATGATGCAGAAAAAGCGGTCAAAGGCACAATACCGGTTGAATGTAAAGAGTGTTTGGAGAAAAAGGGATATACGATCGAGAAGTAAGGAGAAGGTTTAACTCTCCCAAAAGGGAGACTTAATCTTTATAGCGCTGCGCTAGAAAGAGCAGTGAGGGCAGTAAATGCCGCTGCATCATTCATAGCCATATCAGCAAGAATTTTGCGATCAAGTTCGATGTTAGCACGTTTAAGGCCATTCATGAAATTTGAGTAGTTCATACCGTTCAAGCGACATGCCGCATTGATACGAATAATCCACAATTTACGAAATTCACGTTTTTTCTGTTTACGATCGCGGAACGAGTAGTACATACTACGCTCTAATTGCTCTTTCGCTTTACGGAAATGCTTATGTCTTCCGCTATAGAAACCACGTGCAAGTTTCAAGACTTTCTTATGACGTCGGCGTCTTACAACACCTGTTTTTACTCTTGGCATATTTTTCCTTTCTTTACCCGATTCATTTTAAAATTTAATGAATAGGTGCCGCGTTGCGGACTTGCCCAGCTTTTACTGGAGAATTGAATGATGGAAGCTAAAATTAGCGTACGATCATCTTTTTGATGTTTTTCGCATCGACAGCAGCAACCACTTTTGGTGTTTTCTGCCCGCGACGAGTCCCTGCATCTTGTTTGGTCAAAATGTGACTGCGAAATGCTGTCCCACGTTTGAGCGTGCCGTTTTTCTTCACTTTGAAGCGTTTTACCGCCCCTTTGACTGATTTCATTTTTGGCATCGACTTGATCCTTTTGCAAAAATTCTCTGAACGAGACGCGGATTATACCATAAAAAACATTTGGATACGTAGAATGATATTCATAAATAGGAAATCTGCCTCGAAAGAGGCAAGCTTTAGTGCCTTAGCGGCGAGCGTAGCCAAAGGGATACATTCCTTTGGCGTTCGAATCAAGCAGTTATTTTTTATCTTCTTTTTTCGGATGGACCATCATATTACAATAACGCCCTTCCATAGCAGGAGTTTTGTACATCATACCGACATCTTCAACCATAGGCCAAACGCGGTTTAAAACGGCAACTGCGGCTTCAGGATGGGCCATTTCACGTCCGCGCAAAAATACACGGAAGTGAACGTGCTTCCCTTCTTCTAAAAACTCACGCGCATGCTTGACTTTGTAACTCACATCATTGTCTGCAATTTTAACCGAAAGTTTAATCTCTTTAACTTCCACTTTGGTTTGCTTTTTGCGCGCTTCTTTTTTCTTTTTCTCTTCTTGATAATGAAACTTACCGTAGTCCATAATCTTCGCAACCGGAGGTTTTGCATCCGGAGAGATCAATACGAGGTCAAGCCCCAATTCATTGGCTTTAGCCATCGCTTCTTGAATCGTTACAACTCCTAGTGCTTCACCACCATCTACTACACAACGTACCTCGGGAACTCGGATCTCTTCGTTCATTTGGACTCGGTCTTGTTTTTTAATCAAAAATGCACCTCATTAATTTTTTCTTTTATTAAGTTCAAAAATTGCTCTTCACTTAAATTGTATTGTTCTCGCGAGCGTCTATCACGCACCGCGACACTTTTCGAGCTTACCTCTTCATCGCCCAAAACGATAATCATCGGAACACGCCCTTTTTCCGCCGTTCGGATACGCTTATTGAGACTGTCGTTTTTGTCGAAAATCTCGTAATCCGCACCCATATCGATTAGTTTATCACCCAATTCTTTCGCATACGCAACGTGCGTTTCCGCAATCGGAACGATCGCAACTTGCGTTGGAGCGATAAACATTGGGAATTCCCCAGCGTAATGCTCCGTCAATATACCAATAAAACGCTCAAAAGAACCTAAAATTGCACGATGAATCATTACAGGTTGAATTTTTGCGTTCTCTTCGCCATTGTATTCAAGCTCAAAACGCTCCGGAAGGTTGAAGTCAAGCTGGATAGTTCCACACTGCCATTCGCGTCCGATGGCATCGGTAATCTTGATGTCGATCTTAGGGCCGTAAAATGCTCCGCCCCCTTCGTCGATTTCATATGCGAGGTTATTTTTATCCATTGCATTTTTCAACGCATTCGTAGAAATTTCCCATACCGCATCATCGCCCACCGCTTTTTCAGGCTTGGTAGAGATCATCATCTTGTAGTTAAATTCAAACGTGCTCATAATCTTATCAACAAAATCGACCACTTCGATGATCTGTTCTTCGATTTGATCAGCCGTACAAAAGATATGAGCATCGTCTTGAGTGAATTCGCGAACACGGAACAACCCGTGAAGCGCTCCTGTCATCTCATGACGGTGAACAATCCCATACTCAAAATATTTGAGGGGAAGATCGCGATACGAACGTAAATCGTGCTCATACACTTTGATATGGCCGACACAGTTCATGGGCTTAACCCCGAACTCTATCTCATCGATGTTGGTGAAATACATATTCTCGCCGTAATTTTGGTAGTGACCACTCACTTTCCATAGATCACTTCGAAGCATCTCAGGTCCGCGTACCGGCTCGTATCCGCGCTTGCGATGAGCTTTAAAGAGAAGCTGCTCTAAACGTGAACGCATACGAGCACCCGCAGGAAGCCAAATCGGAAAACCGGCCCCCACTTCTTCACGGAAGGTAAAGAGCTTCATCTCAGCACCGATTTTACGATGATCGCGCTTTTCCGCTTCTGCTACTTGTTCAAGATGGGCTTTGAGTGATTCTTTATCCGCAAATGCGATACCGTAGATACGAGTCAACATCTCATTTTTACTGTCACCGCCGAGGTAGGCACCGGATATTTTCGTGAGCTTGAAATAACGAAGTAATCCAACGTTAGGCAAATGTGGCCCACGGCAAAGATCTTCAAATTCACCCTGCTTGTAAATAGAGATCACCTCATCCGGAATACGATCCATAACCATCTGCTTTAAGGGATCGTTTGCGAACTTGAGTCGCGCTTCATCTTTGGTGATTTCGTAGCGCTCTATCACCGCTTTGGATTTTGCAATATCGAGCATTTTTTTCTCGATGGTTTTTAAATCTTCTTCGCTGATGGTTTCATTGACTTTGAAATCATAATAAAACCCCTCTTTAACGACGGGTCCTACGAAAAATTTGGCATCCGTATAGAGTGACTTGATCGCTTCCGCCATCAAATGGGCGCAGGAGTGACGGATCACTTCAAGCGCTTCTGCGGAGTTGTCATACACGATTGCCTCTCCACTGATTCCCCGTGCGGCAGCGGTTTGTAAATCGATTACTTGATCATTATATTTGATTGCAATGCTGTCCATAATAAAGTGTTCCTAAATTCTGTAAAAATAATGCGAATTATACGGTGTTCTTGATTGGTTTGAGTTTAAAGCCGTTGTTTCGCACCAAAAGCACGGCACTTCTTTAATCTTTGCCCCATTGTGATCACTGATGCAGAACCACTCTATTACGTCCCTCTTTTTTGGCCCTGTACAGTGCTTGGTCTGCGAGGTCCAAAAAACGGGTACAGGAATCCATGGTTTCATCCAGCTGAATCACGCCAAAACTTGCCGTAACATCAATCCCTACCGGGTAGTAGGCTTCAATTTCTTCCCGTAGTATTTCCGCTTTAATTCGGGCATCTTCGAGGGTGCATCTGTCCAAAACAAGGACAAATTCTTCCCCTCCGAATCGTGCTGCAATATCTTCTTTGCGAGCATTTTTACCAACCAACCCTGCTATTTCTCTCAAGACATCATCGCCAATCAGATGGCCGTAAGTATCATTAATACTTTTAAAATGATCAATGTCGATCAATATTATCGACAACGGCTCTTGGTGACGCGCGGCATGGGCCACTTTACTAATCAGCGCATCGGCAAGGTAGTGTCGATTGTAAAGCCTTGTTAATTGATCGCGCACGGCTACTTTTTTGAGAAGATCGTATTGGCGCTTTAAAGTAACGTGGGTCTTCACCCGTGCCTTGACGATAGAGGGGTGAATGGGCTTGGTAATATAATCCACTGCTCCCAACGATAATCCATATTCTTCCTCTTTGATCGAATCTTTTCCGGTCACAAAAATAATAGGGATATTAAACGTGTCGTTATTTTCACGAAGACTGCGGCAGACATCATATCCGCTCACTTCGGGCATTTCGACATCCAGCAAAATTAAATCCGGAGTGGGTTCTTGCGTTACCAGTTCCAAAGCTTTAGCTCCTCCATGCGCCATTTTAATCGTATAATCGTTTTTAAGTATATGGGCCAAGGCTTGGATATTAAGACGGGTGTCATCAATAATGAGAACGACAGGTTTTTGATTCATTTTAAAATCTTTTCAAGGCGCTGTATTAACACTAACGCCTTTTCATATTCAAGTTTTTCAACACTTCTCTTTAGCTCATGCATCAAGTCAGCCGTAGCACTATCGGAATATTCACCAAACAGCTTCACGGTATCGGTATCCACAAATATGCTTTTCTCAATATTTTGACGCAAATTCCCTAGCTTTATCGACACATCTTGCACATCATGGCCAAATTGCTTTTGAGTCGCTGCATTATCATGCAATCCCCTCTTTTTGAGACTCGCAAGGGTCTCTTTCGCAATACGTTCACACTCAAAAATATTAGCTTTTAGAGACGGCTTATTTTGTTCCCTGGCAGCGAATTCCAATTTTTTACTCATCATCCGAAGTGTCGAGGCTGCAATATTGGCGGATGAACTTTTCAACAATTGGGCATACAGTCGTGCATTGAAAAAGTCCCCCTGCTCAACGGACTCTTTGAGGTTGTGAATCATGAGGGGTGTATCCGCAATAAACGATTGAATACGTGTCTCAAGAAGCTCTGCATTTTCGCCGGTGCGCTTTAATGCTTCCGCATAACTCCAAAATTTTGAGGCATTAAGATCCTCTTTTTCCCGATTTTGAATCTTTGCAATGGAAGCTTTGTGGGTCTCTTTGGTAAAAATATCGTCATTGTCCGAGCGGGTATCATCCGTAGGTATGAGTGAATACGCTGAAGAAAGATTTCTTTTGCCCTCACGCCGAATAAAAAAACTTCCCGGTATCGAAACCAGCACCAAAAGGGGGCCCAATATCCCCCGCCAGAGATTGCCAGAATTGTTGGCTTCATTCGTCAACATAGACTTCTCGGGTACTGTTATCTTGGATTGCTCATTTGAAGCTGTATTATTGCTCATTGTACTCTCTGATAGAGGCGTTGACGACCAATCTCGTGATACTAATCATTAATAGCCACCAACATCCTTCAATCTTTTTCAATATTACTCGTGCAACTATTATAGATAATAATACATAAAGAATTCGTTATGACAGATAAAATTCACCGAAATCATTCAGTCATACCATTGAAATTAATTTTAGAAAAAATCAATTTCATGGCTAAATGTATCGTCTTGCTCCGAAAGCATAATCTGCAGCTGGGCAATCGAGCTTAGCAATGTTTTGTCCAAATAATGAATATCTTCGGCACTTTTATCGATAAAAACACTTTTTCGCCACAAAGAAAGATCACTGATGATTGCTTTGATGTAAATGGCAATCACACCGATTTGTTCTTCCCCAATCGTATCGGGTGTCGTACTTTGCAACAGATCAATAAGCATCTGCAAAGCATAGGTGATCTCGCTAAACTCCACCAGCTGGTTTAAAACCTTCGTGTAATTGCTAAAGAGGACGATCACTTCATTGTAGGCGCTTTGTGTCATCGTTCCTGAAAGGTCTATCGAAGAAAAGGTCTCTTCCTCTATTTCATTAAGTTCCTCAAGCAGATCAAAATCAACCGCAATTTCTTGAAGATACGCCAAAGCAGAGGTGATAATCGCTTTTTCAGGGACGTTGATATTATCCGTAAAGATTTTTTGCATGGAAGAAGGATCAACCGAACACGTTAGCTGCTGAGGCTCTTTATTGAAATAAATCTCCATGTATTCACGGATCACCCCTTTTAAATTTTTGTCCATCATCAATGAAATTTCTTGAATCGTCGCATTGGTCAGGATTTCATGGTTGAGCGCGCATTCAAGCATGCAGTTTTTAAGATTGCTACAAAGTTCAAAAATATCTTCAAGGGCAAAATTCTTTTTTTCAAAATAAACGAGCATAACCCCGATAATCGGGCAATTACCCAACGGATACTCTCCGCGTAAAACACCAAAAGCATATTCGATGATTCGGATGCCAAAATAACGGCTGAAAAACTCCGGAGGAATTTTATAGGTTTTAAGGGTGGTCTGTACGGAATCCTGAGACATCCATAGATTAAGCAAATCATATTTTGCTATATCCAGCTGCTCGCTGTACTGTCCAATATGTGGGAATTTTGTCATATAAAATCAATCTTTCTGTATGGATTAGGGTTCATGGTTAAAGTTTCATATATTCTATCAAATTTATGTGAGATTTATGTGACATTAAAAAAGTCGTTGCTGTACTTGAATTGGCGAGAGTTGAATAAACATGATGTTATCATAAAGATTGGGTGATTTTTTGGGTGTCTTTGAACAAAAAAAGAGAATGAAAAAGGAGAGTTTGTCTTGATTAAAGACCTGAAACACGAGATTTTAAATGGTGGTCCCAACAAGATTCGAACTTGTGACCACTACCTTGTCGAAGCTAAAATAAAGCCCTAAAATACGGTGTTTACGGGCTTTGGTCACCCACAATTAGTAGATATTTGGGGATATTAGGGGACGTTTTGGGTGACACCAAAATCTTCTGCTTTGATAAGTAATTTTTATAAAAATGCCTATATTTTTCGCTCTAAAAGATTCTCTGCACTACCATACTAAAAAAAAGCACGGTAGTAATAAATAATTAGCTGTTCAAAGTGCTGTCACACTGCATTTTATACTCCTTTTTTTCACCCTGAAACCATCAACCCTCACCCCCTCAAACATAACTCCTATACCCCTTAGACTTATCCTTTATCATCATTACAAGTTTTTTCTCAAAGAGACTGAAACAGCCAATTAAAAGTGTGTAATTTTTGTTCAAGTCATCTTTGAAACTTTTTCATTCAAGATAAACGATAAGCCTAACGGACGGAGAAAACTTTGTTTGAAGGATAAGGGTGTTGATGTTTTCGAAAAAAAGAAAACCATTAAGATACCGAATCCACCTTCAAACAAAGAAAATCGTTTTTTTAAAAGAAGGAAATACAATGGAAATTTACATCACAGACTTAGCGGCATACAACAATGGACACCTTATCGGTGAATGGGTATCACTACCAATGGACGAGGATGACTTAAATTTTAAAGTTGCAGAGATTTTATCACTCGGTGCAGAGGTCTGTGGCGACACAGAACACGAAGAAATCTTTTTCACTGACAATGAGTGTGATTATATGGAAATTGGAGAATATGGCAATATTTATCACCTCAATGAGATTGCGGCAAAAATGGAAAGAATGAACGACCATTTTAAAAAGATGACGAAGTTTTTATTATCTAATAATCTGGTTAGCAACTTAAATGAGGCTATTGAAGAAGTTGAGAACGTCATTATCCATGAGAACGCAACAATGGAGGATATCGCCTATGAGTATGTTAATGAGTGCTACGATTTGGATTCTTTACCCTCAATTATATCTAACAATATCGACTATAAAAGTATTGCACGTGATATGGAAATAGAGGGCAGCTATTTTGAGGTGGATGGAGATATTTACGAGTATTTGGGGTGATGTCTCCCCATTAAATAATTTAAAAATCAGGAGCAAAAAATGAACTTTACACCATCCAATGAGACGCTTAAAAGACGAGACGGAACCATCGGCTCATCAGGATTTAACGAACGGCTGAAAGTTGATTATAAAGAGGGCTACCGTTCTTTTACCTGTTGGTTTTTCATGCACGAAAAAGACAAATCTCTAAAATTTGCAAAAGAGAAAAACTCAATTGTCGAACACGAAGTGCAGAATTTTAGAACCAGTGATGGCAAAATGGCTTTTGGGGTATTGGAGTATCCTATTGATTAATAATCAGAGGCTCTTCCTTTGTACTCAGCGTCATAAATTTGGCTATTGATGACTAGTTTGTATTTTTCAATTTTTAAATCCCCGATTTCTTCCAGTGCTTCTTTTGCTTCTTCTAGTCTAGGAATTAAATACCCAATAATTCTCTCTTCGTCATCTGTCATAATGATTTGTTCCTGAAAATAGTCAATATCGCGCATAATTGAATATTTGTCGAGTATATTTTTAAAAATTACGACATCATCATCCTCAGAAACATCAAAACTATCACTTTCTGAAATATCAAAATCATCGGTTTCAGAGAGCATGAATATATCGTCGCTTTCTTCTAGCCTAACAACATTATGAGCAACCTTGAGAACTCTATCCGTAATTTCTACCGTGTAATCCATAAGTTCTATAAAATCGACTGTCATTGAAATGGATTCCATTTTTTTCCTTATTATTTTATGTCACTAATCATACCGTTTCACAAGTTTAATAAAAATATTGTGGGTGTCAAACTTTTTAGAGTTGCTATCTTGAGGAAGATGGAGATATTTATGCGTATTGGGGGTGATTTCGCCCCATTAAATCATTTAAAAAAAAGCAGGAGAGAAATCCCTAATATTTGCCAAAGAAAAGAACCTTATCGTTAAACACGATGTGTCAATATTGCCCTCCTCCCACTGGAAACTTTACAATGAGTCCCTATATGCTTTTTCTGCTTCGAATAAATCACTAATATTATGGTCCTCCATGTATCCTAATATTTGATTTACTTCATAATAATCATAATTGTCCAATTCAATGCTGGCAGGGATAATAACTTCTACTATATAATCATCATTTTCATATACATTGATTGCGTCACATATTTCTTCAATTAGTTCTTCCACAAAAAGCCCTTTCTTATATCACATACTTTTACTCTCAATCGAGATTCATTGTTTTGATAGGTTTGCAAATTTAATTTTAACATAATTTTCAACCCTTCATTGATTTAAAGATTATCTTTTTTAACTCTAATTCAATATTCACTCAACGGCTTTATTTATAAATTATAAAACCTATCCACAAACGTCATAATCTTATCAAGCACCCTCTTCGCCACTTTTTTACGCTCAAACAATTTTAGTTTAACGTTGAGTGTATTAGCGATGTCATCAGTTAGAGGTAGTCGTTCGTCATAGAGATAAGTATCTACGACCTTTTTAACTTCTTCTTTATTTAGGTTTTCTTCTTCACACAGTTCATCAAATGCTTTGATTTTTTCTTCATCCCAAAACTTCTCAAACATATCATCGACAGCGTCCACATCTTCGAGGCTCATTAGGTGCTCATCGATAAACCGTTCAATGAGTTCTCGTTTACTACGCAGCTGTGCATTACCGTTGATAATATTGACGATATTTTGGCGCTGTGTTTGTTGCTCTTGCTCATTACTGTCTTTGAACTGTGCCAACAGCTTCAAAATATAGGTGACGTTGATTTCATCTTTGTGGATAAGTTCAAGTTCAAAATCCACATCTTCGAGGATAGAGACTTTTTCTTTGACTTGCTTTATACCATCGTGAATATCGAGATACTTACTCTTATAGTCTTCAAACTCTTGTTCAACAATTCCCAAATCTTCGAAACTAAAATCAGCAAAGCTTCCGAGGATGTTTTTAACACGCATCAGTTCTCGAAATGCTTTAACAAATGCAAGTTTTGCTTCTTCATCGATTAAATCATTAACACTATCGACATCGGGAACAATCGATTTGAGATTTTTGAGTGCTTCGACAAACTTCTCAACATATTCCTCATATGACTTCATTAAAATAATGTCTTTGGCATTTTTATTTGAGAACAGTGCTATTGCTTCATCGGTCGCTTTTTTGAGATTTCGAAAGCAGACGATGTTCCCTTGGGATTTTTGTTCGTTGAGGATTCGATTAGTTCGTGAGAACGCTTGAATAAGACCGTGATATTTGAGGTTTTTATCCACATAGAGAGTATTGAGTGTTTTGCTATCGAAGCCCGTTAAAAACATATTGACGACGAGGAGAATATCAATCTCTTTGAGTTTCACCCGTTTGGAAATATCATTGTAATAGTTGTAATAGCTTTGAGTGTCTTTGGTCGTGAAATTTGTTCCGAACATCGTGTTGTAATGACCGATATACTCTTCGAGCTTATCACGGCTATGCTTGTTGATGTGTTCTTCATCGACGTGCGCTCCATCGCTTTCATCGAGAGAGTCAAGACCGTTGGCATCTTTATCATTTTCATTGGTACTGTATGAAAATATCGTAGCAATTTTCAAACCGTGTTGCTTTGACTTAAAGAGGTCATAGTATCGGGTGAGAATATCAACACTGCCCACACACATCATCGCCGTGAACTCTTTGGAATGGGTTTTACGTCCGTGATTGTCGATGATGTAGTCCGTAATCTTCTCTAACCGTTCAGGGGATTCGAGAAGCTCTTTGGTGTCAATGTCTTCGACTTCGATATCGAGATTGTTATGACTGCCTACTTTTTCTTTATACCGCCCTACATACTCGACGGAGAATTTGAGGACATTATCATCACTGATAGCATCGGTGATGACGTATTTATGCAGAGGCTCATCGAACAGCTCTTTGGTCGTTCGTTTGCCAAATTTATTCCCAGTAGCATTGTCCGCAAAAATCGGTGTTCCCGTGAATCCAATCATCTGATGATTGGTGAAAAACTTCGTGATGCTACGATGGGTATCACCAAACTGGCTACGATGGCACTCATCAAAAATAAAGACGATGTGTTTATCCCGTAGATTTTCCATTGCCGAGAGATAGCGTTGCTTATTAATTGCTGTGTTGAGTTTTTGAATCGTGGTGACGATAAGACGGGTGTCATCATTGAACTGTTTGACCAGTGCGTTTGTGCTATCGGTTCCATCCACACTTCCTGCACTGAAACTGTTGAACTCCTTGGTCGTTTGGTAATCGAGGTCTTTTCTATCAACCACAAAGACGACCTTGTGAACATTGGGAAGTTTCATCAGAATTTGAGCGGTCTTGAATGATGTGAGAGTTTTACCGCTCCCCGTCGTATGCCAAATATAGCCGTTTTTATTGGTATTCACCACCCGTTCAATTATCGCTTCGGTCGCATGGTATTGATACGGGCGAAGTATCATCAATGATTTGGTCACTTCTGCTAATACGATATATTTACAGACCATTTTAGAGATATGACACGGTTCTAAAAATACATCGGTGAACTCGTTTAGGTTCGTGATATTTTTGTTCTCTTTATCTGCCCAAAAAAATACCTGCTTAAAATTCATCGCTTCTAGTTTGGTGTTAGCATAATATTTGGTATTGACACCGTTGGAAATGACAAATACTTGAATATAGTTAAACAAGGCACTATTAGCACCGTAAGAGTGTCGTTTATAACGTAATGTTTGATTAAATGCCTCTTTGAGTTCTAATCCACGGCGCTTGAGTTCGATTTGAACAAGGGGAATACCATTGATGAGAATACTCACGTCGTATCGGTTTTTATAGCTCCCCTCTATGGTGACTTGATGGGTCACTTGAAAAAGGTTTTGGCACCAGTGTTCGGAGTCTATAAATTCAATGTATTTGGTGGTTCCGTCTTCACGAGTAAGGGCATATTTATCACGGAGGATTTTTGCTTTTTCGAAGACGTTCCCCTTGTTCAAGTGGTTGAGGATACGGGCAAATTCGACATCATTGAGGGTCGTTTTATTATGCTTTTCGAGTTGTTTTTTAAGGTTCGCTAAAAGTTCGGCTTCCTCACGTATGATTACTTTTTCATACCCCAAAGAGACGAGTTGTTTGAGGAGGTTTTCTTCGAGGATTGCTTCGGACTGTGTACTCATCGTGATTTTACTTTCTCTTCAATCTGCTGTAATTCTTTTAAATCCTCTGCATCAGCTTCAATAGCCTCAATAGCTTTGCGTTTTGCATCGAACGTCTCATAGACTTTTACAACCATTTTTTTCATCTGTTCATGTCCAACACTTCCATACCCTTTAAGCACTTCCTTGTCATTAAACTCAATAATACGGTCGATATTCTCTCTCCAAAAGTCCATCGTCACATCTTGACGGTTTTTTGCTCGGAGTTCTGCGGTTTCAAGAAAGACCACGACAAAACGGTTAAGGCTATCAATTTCATCCGCTGTGAGATAATTTTTTGCGGTATAAATGTCTTGTTTACGAACAATGGAACCTTTGAAACTGGTGAGTGCCATATTTGGTTCAGACGCACTAGCACGGCTGACGATGATTTCGGCGGCAGTTTGCCCCGTAATGGCAAATAAGAGTTTATTTTGAGCGTCAGCGTAAAACAGTTGCGTTGCTTTGTCACTAGCATCATAATCACGACTAAGCATAAATAGGTCTCTAACTTTTTGATAAAACCGTTTTTCGGAAGCTCGTATGTCACGGATACGTGCCAAAAGTTCATCGAAATAGTCTGGTTTTCCATCGGGATTTTTGAGCCGTTCATCATCCATCACGAAGCCCTTGACCATATACTCACTTAGGTTTTTCCCTGCCCATTGCCGAAATTGTGTTCCCCGTTTGCTTCTCACCCTAAATCCGATAGCCAAAATCATTGCAAGAGAATAATGAGATACGGAATAATTTTTGCCATCTGCGGCAGTTGTCAAGTAATCCTTGACAACTGAATTCGCATCGAGTTCTTCTTCTTCAAATATATTATTGATATGCAGACTAATATTTTGTTTGGAGGTGGCAAAGAGTTCGGCGAGTTGGTTTTGATTGAGCCATGCAGTGCCGTCTTTTGTAAGGAGTGAAACAGATGCTTTCCCATCTGCGGTGTTGTAAATGATAATATTACTTTCTTCTTCCATATTGCTTTCTCCTTTAATCAACTATTCGACATTTCAACATTTTTTCATACCCCAAAAAGACGAGCTGTTTGAGGAGATTTTCTTCGAGGATTGCTTCGGATTGAGTGCTCATTGATACATCATTTTATTTATTTAATTCTATTAAGGCTTTTTTACTAGAATGTGTTTCAATACCTAATCTTTTACATACCGATGTTTTTTTACTTTGATCATTTTCATACATGTACAAATGCTCTAGTACTAAATGTTTTAAAATAGAATCTGTTAATAAATTTTTATCATGCTCTAATTTTTTATGAAAAGCTATGAGCTTAGCTTCATTTAATCCACCAATAAAATTTAGATCAATGGCTACTTTAATTATTTCATACGCTTTGTTATTTGGCTCTTTTTCTGATATATCAAGATAAACTTGTTTTAAATCCTTAGTGCCAATAGCTTTAGCAATTTTTTTGATAAAATCTGTAGAAACATTCGAAAACAACTGAAATACAGATCTTGAAACAGTAGTTTTTATATTTGCATCATTAACTATTCCCTTTTTACTTATTTGTTCACAAAGATGCTCTATTAATAAATCATGATGCTCTTCAAACATATCAACAATATTTTTTAGACTTCTTAATCCTAATCCATATGTATTTTTAACTAAACCATATGTTATGTCACCATCTAAAGAACCTGCATAATTTTTGGTAATTTCACCTATTATTTCCATCAATTTTACTGCCAAATTTAATTTATCAAAAAAATCTAATTCTCGAACATCATCTTCACAATCAAGAGCATACTCTTCACTTTTTTCCAATGAATGTTTTTCAATATTTTCTTGTTTTTCAATTTCTAAGCTAAGAGACTCTTCCATAGACCGATTTTCAAGTTTATGTGACGTATCGATTTCAATCAATTGGTTTATTTTGTTAATCTCATCATTATAAAATCCAAATTCAGCAATGTTATTAAAAGTATTTATCGCTTCATCTAGAAGAATTTGAATAACAGAATCAGGCGGAACAAAATGAAGAACAAACATCAAGATATTAGCCGATTCATTTCTATAAATTAATCTAGCCATTTTTTGAAGTTCATCTGTATATTCAACTTTGTCAATATTTTTTGAAAAATGATACGCTACAAAATAATAGTACAAATATTTATGCGTAAATGAATAGTTTCCATCATCTATTTTTAAAATTGAAGAATCTGTTAGCTTATCAAGAATTTTAAAACTAGGAGTAAAACCTTTTCTGCTTGCTCTATACCTTCCATCAAAGTCATTTATTTCATTCGCTGAATAGTAATATATTTTTTTCTTAAACATTTCAAATGCTAATAATGAAATATAAGCAAATAAAGTATTAATATCATTTGGCTGCATAGGCTGCGGAGTACTTATATTTTTCATGATCAAATAGTGATAATAATTCCCGTATGAACTTTTATCTAATTGATGTGTTTCATGCATATTCATAGCTTGAAGAAGTGTTGAAATATAAAATGGTCTTGATGGAACTAAATTTAATCCTATTGTATTTTTAATAGATTCAGCTTTTTCTTTTCTTTCTAGTATTAAATCTTTATCACTTATTTCGTTTTCTTGACCCAACTTAATCCATTTGGTTATAAGTTGATCTCTTAATTTGTAACCAAATTTCAAAATGATGCAATGGTTAAAACCAGCTAATTTCTTTGCTAAAATACTCTCAGAGGTTGCTTCAAAAATTAACGTTTCATTAGCGAAAAGAATAATATTTTTATACCCAATATTTTTTAAATTCTCAACATAAATACCTTTGTTTTCATTATTAACTTTCATTAAATCAAAATCATCGATAATCAATATTCTTTCATCAATATTAGATTGTTCAAAAGTTCTAACTATTTGTATATCATCAGAAATATATTGATTTTTAAAAGATTTTAAAATATGCTTTTTTATACTATCAACATCAAAACGATTACTTTGAATATCTTTACCATCAATATAAATAGGGATTAGTCCGACTTTTTTATAGGAAGTTTGGAATTGTCTAGCCAAACAAGTTTTTCCAGCATTATCAGAACCATATAAAATTATGTATTCCGGTTTATTTGGCACAAATTTTTTAGAAGTAAATTCTGAATATAGATTTTTGTCTTTTATTTTGTTGTTATCCAAACTTTTTAAATCTGGGTATACAAATAAATCTTCCAAAACCACATTGTCTTTTCTTGGATGTGTTATTTTTATATTGAGTTTACTTATGCGCTCTTTATATTCAGAATTTAAAGTGAAGCAGTTTTTATTATTACTTGGTACAGTTTTATGTTCTGCAATTTTGCTCGAATATCCATTATTTTCCCAATAAAATGTTATTATTTCTTGATTGTTTTCTTCCAACTCTATATTAATCAAATTAAACTTACTGTTATTTTCATTCTGGATATCTTGCAAAGAACCACTTTCAATATATTCTATATATTCCTGTGTATAAATATCTTTAGTTTCTTTGCTGCTATGCATATGTTCATGTCCAGAAAATACAATGTCTGAAGACTCATTAATGAATTCAGTAAAGCCTCTTATTGAAGTATGTTTCAACCAATGCAATGGATGATGAAAAAGAGAAATATTTAACCTATAATTATTTTTACATGCTAATATTTTCTTACTATCTATCAAATTCATAGGGAAAATTAACTCAGATTGTTTTTCTTGTTTTTTGGACATGAATGAAAAATTATACGAATTAAATGATATATTCAACCCGTTATCTAGTGAAAATTCATATCGATATAAAAGTTTATTTGATAACTCTTTATTTAATTTAGAATGATTATGAAAAGAATCTACCAAGGTAAAATAATTATCTTGAACTTGAGTACACAAATTTATATATTCCATAGACACGTTATTCGGATTTGCGAGTATAGTATTTGATATTATCGCATCTCTCACTTGTTGAGGAATAGAAAAATCACAATCATGATTTCCAGGAGTAAAGATATACTCTATATTTATATTCGAACAATAGTTTTTTAAATCATGCTCAAATGTTTTTATAAATTTCTCAAACTCTTTGTACTCTGTATTTCTACCAGTATTTGCTATATCTCCTGTTACAACAATATATAAATGCGAACTCATATTAACATTATTTTTTATTGCATTAAAAAATTGCACCTGCTTATCAAACATGAAGTTATTATTATCTCTAAAATGTAAATCAGAAAGATGTAAAAGTGATATTCTCATGTATATTCCTTATAGTAGCATTTGCTGTAATAATGCTTTTTTGAAATTTTTGGCTTTATTCAGTTGTTGAACTACTGCGTCAATTTTGGTATCGATAGCAGAAAGAAAATTGGCGATTTTGGTTTGTTCGGGAAGGGATGGATAAGGTATCTCTATTTCAGAAAAATATTTATAGCTAATCATTTTACCATCTCTTATCCCTTCCAATTTTTCACAAAGTCTTTGAATATAATACTCTGTTTTGAAATAAGATTTGTAAAATAAGTTATTGATTGGTGCAGAATTTTGTAAAACTATATATGCAGGGCTACAAATTCCTTTATAGTTTGAATATTCGATTCCACCTTGAAATGACCTTAGACTAATTATAAAGTCGCCAATATCAACAATCTTATAGCTATCAATACTTTTATCTGTTACGGAAATTTGGTAGTTTATCAATTCTCTTGGAATAGCTCCGTGCTCTTGTGAAATAGCCAAAACTGGTAAATCTGAATTGTGATTTCTATTTGAAATACTCTTAAACAACTTATCTCCACGCTTCTTTTCCCAGTCAGGAAACTTACTTCCATCATCGTCTTTGAAACGTAGCTCTTGCGAAAAAATCTTCTGCATCACCCCTTTTCTATACTGTTCTAAAAGTTCATTTTTACGGGCCAATTGGTTGATTTTGGTATCGACAGCGGAGAGGAATGTGGCGATTTTTTGTTGTTCATCTTCTGATTGCGGAATATAAAAATCACCATTTGAAACAACACTCCAATCAGCTC
Organism: Campylobacterales bacterium; assembly: GCA_038329855.1. Taxonomy (GTDB): domain Bacteria; phylum Campylobacterota; class Campylobacteria; order Campylobacterales; family Sulfurimonadaceae; genus Sulfuricurvum. The sequence continues at coordinate 134,749 of JBBQNL010000001.1, read as the reverse complement.
TTGGCATTTTTGAACCGCTTGATTGATTGGCTAAGTCTATAAATTGTTTTGTTTGAATCAAACTAAATAAAAAGTTGTTTGAAATACCTGTCCCTTTTAGAACCCAAATTTCTGATGAGCAAACTCCATCAAATGAAGGTTGCAAATATTTTTTGAGGTAAGGACGTAATTTACCAAAGAGAACATCCCCTGCAGAAAATTTGTTTTTAATACTTCCAGCATCAATGCTTTCTGAAAAACCAAGTAATTTACCTATTTCAGGTGCCAAGTGTTCTAATTCAATACACTTATAAGCTGTTTTATCTTTCTCGGAATTGTATTTTTGTGACTTATTAGTCACGATATCACCAAGCTGTTCCTCTATCCATTCCCCACTAAACTCTTTAAATCGCAGTTTTGGAATTTTACTCATGCTCATCCCTTAAAACGGTACACTGATGCCGAGTTCAGCACAAAATGCCGCAATAGTGACATCGGTCGTTTTCATTTGTGTATCAATGTCACGAAGTTCACGAGACACCTCATCCAAATCAATATCTTCTTCTTCCTGGACGGTATCGACATAACGGGGGATATTGAGGTTATAATCGTTCTCTTTTATCTCTAAAAGCGGTGCAAGATGCGAGTATCTTTCGATAATATCTCTCTTTTTGTAAGTATCAATAATCTTATCGACATTTTCCTCTGTTAGAATATTTTGATTTTTAACTTTTTCGTAATCGTTGGATGCATCGATAAAGAGGACGTGCTCACTATCTTCACGGCATTTTTTGAACACTAAAATACACGTCGGTATACCAGTTCCATAAAAAATATTAGCAGGTAGCCCTATAACCGCATCAAGGTAATTTTTGTTCTCGATTAGGTATCTACGGATAGTTCCCTCACCACCGCCACGAAACAATACCCCGTGAGGCAATACAATCGCCATCGTCCCACTTTCGTCGAGATGGTGAATCATGTGTTGGACAAAGGCAAAATCAGCTTTGGATGCAGGAGCAAGAACACCGTATTGGCTAAAACGGTCATCACTCATATGTAGAGGATTTGCCGACCAGTTAGCGGAAAATGGAGGATTAGCAATAATTGCCTCAAACTTCATCCCATCGTGTTGAGGGTGTTCGAGTGTATCTTCTTGCTTAATATCGAATTTACGATAATGGACATCGTGCATAATCATATTCATACGGGCGAGGTTGTAGGTGGTGCGATTGAGTTCCTGACCGTAGAAGTTGCTCACGTCCTGAACCTCTTTGGCTACACGAAGAAGTAAAGACCCTGAACCACACGTCGGGTCATAGACTGATTTTAGTTTGCTTTTACCGTTCGTGACGATTTTTGCGAGGACTTTGGAAACTTGTTGAGGGGTATAAAACTCACCTGCTTTTTTCCCTGCCCCTGCTGCGAATTGAGAAATCAAATACTCATACGCATCACCGAGAACATCACGGTCGTGATTTTTAAGCTCAAAGTTGATTTGGTCGAGGTGGAATAGGACTTTGGCGATAAGGGTATTTTTAGCCTCTTCGGTTTTACCGAGCTTCGTAGAGGTTAAATCCAAATCTTCGAAGAGATGAACAAAGTCGTCTTCACTCTCATGCCCCATCGTTGATTGTTCGATACTACGGAGTATTTTTGTGAGGTCTTCGAGAATGAAGTTGTTTGTATCTCCATTCCCCCGTTTAGCAACCTGTGTAAACAGTTCAGAGGGTTTGAGGAAATACCCCAATTTTTCGATGGCTTCTTCACGGATAGCTTCGAGATATTCTTGACCTTCAACAGAGTTTTCATCGATAGAGAGATAAGTGATTTCATCCTCTTTGAGAATGTCATCAGCGTAGTCTTCAATCTTTTCGGAGAGGTATTTGTAGAAGATAAATCCGAGGATGTAATCACGGAACTCATCCGCATCCATCTTGCCTCGGAGGGTGTTAGCAATATTCCAAAGTTGTTGTTCTAATAGTTTCTTTTGCTCTTCGCCCATGCTAACCTATTTCCATATATATTAATTACTTGTATTATAGCTTGCTTTGTTAATTTTCCCATAATTTCGGGCTATGCGTCTTTCAAAAAGGCAATTCCTTTTCCTCTAACCGACTAATCGTTTCATAAATTTCTTTCTTACTTGCCAACATCAAATTCCAAATCACCATCGCCTCTTCATTGGTGTAGTATTTGATACGGCTACTCGACTGGCGGTACAGCATAATCATCTCTCTTGTCTCATGGAATCCCGCATAGACATCCTGATTATTATAGACGAATATTGGACGGTCTTTTCCAAACCGATAGACGTAATTTCTAAAATCGTTAAACACTTTCGTTTTGTTCAAATTCTCTTTTTCGGCAGTCGGTTCGTTTCGGTAGAAGAATGAGAATTCCAATGCTACGGCCTTGCGTTTTTTGATAATTGGAGTGACTTTGACATTAAAAGGGGTTTTATCTTTGACTTCCTCAATAGCCGTAGTCAACACCCGTTTGTTAAAATCACTAAATCGTTTGTATTCCTCATCTTCAATCCCCATCAATTTTCGGAATTCGGGTAGTTTTATAGTGATTTTTTTTATATTTTTATAGTCCTCCAACATCTCATACAAGTTGATGGCGTATTTGCTTTTTAACCCCTTGATAATAGCAATATCGATAGAAGCATAAATCTCAGGTCGATTGAATGTTTCTACCACTGTATTTGGTAAGGAAAACATCACCACATCGTTTTCAATCTCTGCATGGCTAATAAGACAGAATGTTCCCCAAACTTTGTTTTTGTCCTTGTTCAACACATTGTACGTCACATTTAAACCACTCAGAGCTTCAATGCACTCAATAACCTGAGAAGTCTTTTGAATTGCCGTGTAGCGTTTAATATGGTCGATATCGACTGAATAGAAATCAAGTAATTTATCTTTATTTTTTCTCTGTTCCTTTTTTGCTTCGAACAACAAGACGTTGTAGACCTTTCGAGCCGAAGCAGTCATGGTGCTTGAGATTTGAATAATTGCCGAGTGTTTGGTAAATGTTAAATTCATTAAGAGTCCTTTATTGTTAAATTGACTCGTAGTTTAAAAAATAAAAAAATTGTGTCAAAGATTTGCCATTCTATTTACGACAAAGTTTTCAACCACTGCCGCCGATAGGGGAAAAACGTCGTTTAAACCCCTCCATAAAGCAATGGATTGCCAAATCAATGTCACCTGTAATGGAAATTTTGTCTATCGAATAGCCTGATAACATCCTATATTAAGGTGTATTCGTAAGCCTAAACTCCTAAATAATAGATTGCTAATCTATATAAATTATTAAAACTCGTAGAGTTTTCTGTTTCATTGTGATTGAATTTTTCATGTCTCTCTTTTAAATCACTGGCGATGGGATTTTTTTGGATTTTTAAATGGCAAATAGTGAGCAAAAGATGAAAGGCGTTATGAGCAGGAAAAGTATCGTCTCCATAATATGGTGTCAATAAGGTGGCTATTCAAAATTCTTCTCTCAAAATATAGGCAAATAAAATCAATTTTTGGATTTATTCATATTATTTTTTATAATCAATAATATATGAGTTAAAGGATTACAGATGAGCAAAAAACGATTATTGACCCGTTTCAATATCCAAACAGAGCTATTGGAATTGATAGAAGAGCAAAGCAAAAACCAAAACATCACCAAGCACGATTATTTAAACCAGTTGCTGTACGACAAGCTGATTAAAAAAGACAACCGATTATCCCAACACATCGCCCGTGATATTGAGAACTTGATATTGATATTATTGACCTCCGAGCAAAAATTCCCCTCCATCAAAGAAGCCATCGACGAGAGTATCAAAATCGACCCGATTAAACGAAATATTTTAATGGAGCGTAGAGAAGTGAAAAGGGGTCAATTTAAAAGCTTTTGGAATCAAATCCTAAAAGAAATCAACCCCGACCAGTTCCTTGAAATCAAAACCAAAGAAGCCGCTTTAGAGAAGTTAAAAACCATCTTTCGCATCGTGTTTGACAACAAGGAGGTGTTCGCATGAGATACTCCGAGTCCAAGAACCTGAAACAATTAAAGACCGTATTTAAAGACACCCAAAAAATATACGAGGGGAAACAAAAGACGGCACTTATCTCTTATGTTCAAAAACAGCACAATGTATTTGAGAGTGACAAGGAACTTGGGGATGGTGGCGTTCATCATTACATTATCTCCCCTCTATCGCCTGAATCGTATGAGAAATTAACCCCCGAGCAAAAAAAGATAATGGAGAATGAGAGCATCCAATGGAGCAAAAACTCTTTTGAGAAATTTGGCTTCATCGGCGCATTGGAATACAACTCCGACAAATCGGATAAAGAATACTCCAACGGCTTCAAAAACGTCAAAGAAGGCTTCCATCTGCACTTATGCGTGAGTGAAAGGTATAAAATCAGGGGAACGGCTGATTTATTATCCTTGCGTGAGTCATTGGCAAATCACCTATCCAATTCCATAGATGGGGATATGAGAACCGTTCTAGGAGTCAAAAATAAAGAGGAAACGGAACAGTTCCGCAGAGAAGGGATATCGAGAACCCAAAAGAAAAATGCCCTTGAAAACCTACGCAACGACCCTGAATTTATGGAGAACGATAAAGCGATTAAAGAGTTAAACGGTGAGCTGTCCCAAGTATTCACCACATTAGGAGTGAAACACGCACTAAAAAATGACCTTATGACCATGAACAAGCACGAACGCTACAACATCCTTGGTAAAAAGAATGAGTTAAAGAGTGAAATCGGCTCACTGCAAAAAGAGATTAAGGGCAGACGTAATGAAATGAAATTCATCGATAAATTCATCAAGGGTGAAAATGAAAAAATGACCGATACTCAAAAACTTTTCAACGATGAGTTCATCGAGTTAAAACGCTTTTATCAAAAAGAGATGATAGGGTTCTCCTATTGGGCAGATGGACAACACAGATGGTTCAAAAAGATAGCCAAAGACCGATTAAACAATAAAGAGATTACGACCTCAGAGTTTCTTTCCCAAGTGGCACAGAACGCCTCTTATTGGAAATGGGTGAAGTCGGATGAGAAGAAACGTCACGAAATGATATTGCGACAACGTAAAGCAGATTTTAAAAAGAAGCTGTTTGAGATGTCGGATATCATCCGTAATATTCAAAGAGACCGTTTATCGGTCGTCTCCATTGCTACAATGGACAAAACAAAACTAGAAGGGAAATTATCCAAATACGAGGATATTGGGGAACATTACCAGTCCCATTATGAAGTATTCAATAAACGCATTGAGCAAATTCAAAAAGAAGTTGAAAGGCTGAAATCTAAAAAGGTTGCATTGGTTCAAGCCAAAACCCAAAAACAACACCTAAAACAATCACAAATTGAAAAAATATTGAAGTTTGATGCTGCCGTAGGAGCTAAGGGATTTGAAGCTTTAACGCAAGGGATGGAGAAAAAATACTCGGTGAAGATTACCAAAGGGGGAGCAAATCCCGACTCCATTGACGAAAAAGAAAAAGCCATACACATCCAAAAACCTAAAAAGGACGGTGCGTTTGCTCACCTTCTGCGAGGTATTATGAAAATCACCCAAATGTCAGAGAGTTCAATTCTTAACAGCCTAAAAACCAAAAACTTGTTCAAGGTGGTCAAAGAGAGCGTTTATTCCCAATTTCCACAGTTTAAACCCTCACTGGAGCAGACCCAATCACTTGAAGACTTTATCGTGATATTTGGGAAGCTAAAAGAGGTTCATAAAAAACGGGAGGAGGATTACTCACCGTCGATGTGAGCTTCTTACAATCCTTCATTTTTTAAATACAGGTCAATACGCTTTTTCAATTCATCCTTTAATCCTTCGGGTGATTTGAGGATTTTTATAAAATGCAAATTTTCTTGAATCACTTTGAGCACCATTTCTCTCGTGTCAGTTGCCTTGACAATAAAAAAACCTGACGATGGATTAACCGAATCCACAGTTAAAAAAAGCTGTGAAGAAGATAATCCATACTCACTTGCCCATCCACGGACTATATTTGAGTCGGTGATAAGCTCCATATTAACAAATACATTCCAATTGGTAAAATATTCATATAAAAAATTATTTACTGCAAGGATGACCGTTGTCTCTTCATCAAAATCGTATTTGAACACTTTCCCTCCTTATCTGCTTGGCAGTATCACTAAATTCAGTGGAGCCTCACCCATTTTTGGTGACTCTAGTTCTTCATATGTAAAATATTTACCCGCTTCACCAATTTCAACTGCACGAGGGAATACTTCCACTTTGAAATTTCCCTGCTGAATATATACCGTTTCCATTTGCTCTATCCGTTTGGCGACATAAAACTCTTGCTGAAAAGTTTGATTGTGCGTAATTGATGGTTTGATTACCGCACTAATCAACTTATCAGTTTCTTTAAAAAAGTCATTCGCTCCTAAATATGCTTCGTTTTTAATGTAGGAAAATATCAAATTTGAAAGACTAGCAAGGGTAGGATGATGCTTAATCCGATACACAACATCTTTTGACCATAACTCTTCATTAATCCTGTACTGGTTATCTACTTTTTTAATAAGGCGGTTGCATCTCAAAATTTTCAATGCTTCGGTAATGCGCATCGCCCTGAATTGCTCTTTTGCTTTGTGAAATTCTCTCTTTCGCTCTTCTTTCGACAAATTTTTAGTGGATACGCCCTTGTCTTTTTGAATAGCTTTATTCATCTTTTTTGCATAATCTTTGATACTCATGACAAAGGATTCATCATCGACCCTTGTTTCATCTCCACTTATCAAATCTTCTCTCGTGAAACTGACCTTATTACGCAAAATTATATGATTAAGCAGTGCCACTGACATTTTATGGGTGATTTTTTCTTCGGATTTAAAAAACCGCTCACAAAGTGATTTTTGGGAGTTCGTCCCATAGATGTGATAGATTGGAGCTATCGTTTTAAAAAGTTGCTTGAGTAATTTTTCAGTCTGCATGATTGCTTATCCTTTATTATCCAAAATTCAAGTCTCCGTCATCGACAGAACTTTTAGTATTTAACTTGGATTTCACATTCATTAGGTTGCGTTGGGCAATCCTTTTTATATCTGTGGATTCATCATAAATTTCCTTGCTTCTATACTCTTTAATCAATTGGTCACGCTTGACTTCAAAATCACCAAAATCTTTCAAAATCATATTTTTGAGTTTATTGAACTCTTTAATAAGCTCTTCTTTGGATAAAGACAGTGCCACCTTCGACATTTTTTCGTCCATCAACGACAAAAGTGCCTCTTCACACACATCTTCATAGGTGATTTTTTTCACCCCATTTTTTTCTTCTAAATTTTTCTTCATTTTTAAAAGTCCATAAACAAGGGATTTATAAAAAGAGTATATCACACAAAGCACTTATTTATAGGTAAATGTTCCTAACTTAAATTTCATACTGTCGCTGTTCAAAAAATAAAACACAAGGAAAACAGCATGACAAATTCAACCACAGAAATCCTAACAAAAAGAGTAATGAAACCTCACTATCGAAGAGGGTACAACCGTATGTTAAACAATGGAAAAATGATTTACATTCGTGACTATATTGTACGTGAAGAAGAATATTATCAACAACACACCATCAGCCCGACTGATTATTACAATCGAAACAACCCTGACGGAAAGACAATTAAATCGGCGGTACTGTTCGAATACGTTGGGAATAAACGCTCTTTTTACAAACGGACGCAAACTCTGTTAAAAGAACGTATCGAGTCTGAAAAAATCAAAACCATCGTAGTCCCATTCACGGGTTCTGGAAGTGACTTCTTGAATGTTGCACCCAAAATGATTTGTAAGGAAAAACGGACAGTTGTACTGAACGATTTAAACCCTTCTATCGTCAATCTATTCAGAACAATTCGTGATGACAAAGAAAGTTTGATTCGTGAAATCGAAACCATAATCGATGGACAAAACTCTTTGGTTGGGTCAAATCCAACATTATCGGATTATCAACTGTTCCACAAGATGTTACGTGAAGAACTGAACAACCTTGAACTGAAGAATATCATGGATATTAGACGGGCTGCACTATTCATGATTTGCATGAACACCACTTTCGGTGGAAACTACGAATGGAAAAATGGAAGAAGTCATGTAGGGGTTGCCACTGACATCAGAAAGTTCCAAAAGTATTCTAAATCAATTGAAAAAATCGAGATGTATTCATTCTACATGGATAAATACGTGGTCATCATAGAGAATGAAGACTATTCGGTTATTTTGAAAAAATACGATAGTTCGACCACTCTTTTCTTAATTGACCCTCCGTATTTGAAACAAGATGCAGATGTTCTTGTTTCAACGGCGGTCACCTATGGAAATCCTGATTTCCCTCATCACGAGTGTATTACCAAAGTGAAAAATCTTAGAGCTTCGGTAATCTACCATAATTATAGACACCCTATTCAATCTATGATGTTTGAACAAAATCCACGATTCAAACACGTTGAACACGAAAAAGTCATCAACAACCATAAATCCGAATCTGACACAAAAAAAGCTCGATGCGTAGAGGTAATTTATTTCACGACCGACAAAAAGAAAAAACGGTATGGGAACATTCAAACAACCTCTCCTATTCCAAATAACAACGTCCACTTCCAACCATCAGTTCAACCTTCAATCGTTGTTTCGGCTTGATGGAAGGGGAAATCATGTCCAACGATACAACGATGACAACCCGGTACGCAAAAACAGAAACAGCCGCAGAATTTATCGACTGCGACCCTACATTCTTGAAAAAACGAATGGATGAGGACTTTATTGAGGGTATCCACTTTTTTAGACCTGCGAACTGTCGAATGGTTCGTTGGGACTTGAAAGCCCTAGAAGAATGGATGAGAGGAAGTTCCCCCTCTTTATCTAACGAAAACAACCTGATACTCAGCCAATTACTGGCTTAACTGCTATAATCACAATCTACTGATTGTGGTTGTGACCTATTAATAAAGGACATAAACATGAAAAAAAATACCGTTAAGTGTATCGTAGAAAGAAACGGCAAGCTTGTCGTTAGGTTCTTTGACAATACAGGATTACTAAAACAGAAGTCCCTTCGTCTGTCTGCTACAAAATCCAATCGAAACAGAGTTTGGAAAGAAATCGTCCCTGCATTTGAAGACACTCTTCGAAAACAAGCGGAGGAAGCGACCAAAATAAAAATACCTTTGAATTTTGGGTTCTATGCAGATAAATATCATCATCAGTTGATTGATATATCTCATTCGAAGTTAATAGGTCACAAATATAGAATTCAGGCTCTAATAAAACACTTTGGTGCTAACACTGTTATGGCAGATGTTAGTGAACTAGAAATCGAAGAGTTCTTTCAAAAACTCAAATGTAAGCGAACAACTAAACTAGACTGGCTATTAGTCTTACGTGCTATCTTTGAAAAAGCACGAAAAGGTAAAGCGTTAGATAAAAACGTCGTTAGCCAGTTTAAACTTCCGTTGGAACCTTCCAATACCGATGAAAATGCGATTATGCCATTTGAACCCGATGAAATAAAACGTCTTTTGACACATTCAAAAGGGACGGTTCTTCATAATTTTCTTGTTCTATCTCTCTATCTTGGGACTCGTGGTGAAGAAACTATCGGACTACAAATCAAAGACATAAACTTTGACCAAAATATCGTTCGAATTGAAAGAGCAATCACCAAGGGTCAAATTAAAGCACCCAAGACAAAAGGTTCACGACGTTCGATTCCTCTTCCGCTTCAGGCTCGTCCTTATTTTGAAGAGCAAATCAAAGAGGCGAAACGGAAAAAGAGTTTATTTCTATTCAGTCGTGAAGATGGAAGCCCTCTACTTGATATTGCAGAAATCAGAGGAAAAAAGAATCGTGATGGCAATTGGGTATCATTAATGAAAGATGCTAAGGTTCCATATCGAAAGTTGATGCAGACACGTCACACATTCGCTGTAAATGCTATCAAATCAGGAGAGTTTTCTTTACAAGAAATCGCTTCAATTCTAGGACATACATCTTTATCGATGTTATTTCATCACTATGGAAAACATTTGGGGACGTCACATTTAAAAGTAAGTCGTTCAATTGATATTTTTGGATTGGGTGACATTTTGGGTGACACTGGACAAACAATAGGATTAAAAGTAGGAATTTGATTTGACGAAAGCCCTGAAACAAGGAGTTTTGAATGGTGGTCCCAACAAGATTCGAACTTGTGACCACTACCTTGTCGAGGTAGTGCTCTACCAACTGAGCTATGAGACCATTGTAGTAATTAAGGTCGAAAGTATAATGGATAAGAAGTTAAATACGACTTAACTCTTACACATTTTCGGTTTAAAGTTTAAAATCAGTAGCCAAAGCACTGCAATATCGATGATTACATCCGCCGCATTAAACACCGCAAAATTAAATCCGCAATGCCAATAGACGTAATCAACGACGCCACCGTGGATAAAACGGTCCGCAACATTGGACAAGCCTGCCCCCACCATGATTCCAACAGGAATAAGATAGCATTTTTGCTTCAGCCAAAGGGTGTAGCCGATCACTCCCACCAAAAGTGCCAGCTGTATCCATTTCAGAGATTCTGCCAAAAAGGCAAACATTGAAAAAGCGACCCCTTTATTGTATACCAAAATCAAATCAATACACTCGGTATAGTAACGAAACCCTTCCACAAAAACCATTTTAAGTGCCTGATCGGCAATAAGGATTCCAAAGGCAAAAAAGAGCATCAAGGCAAGAGACTTAAGCATTGAGTGCCTTTTCAAAAAATTCAACCAAACGCTCCATCTCTTTTTCCATCACTTTGGCATCTTTGCCTTCCATTAGGATTCGCAACTTGTTTTCCGTTCCAGAGTAGCGGATGAGATGACGGACATGAAGGGCATCAGTCTTTTTAAGCTCCTCCGCAAGCCCTTCAATTTGATCCAGTGGCTTTTTAATTTTGACCTTAATATTGACCAGCTTTTGAGGGTACAATTTAAAAGGACGCAATGCTTTGCTCGCTTTTTCTCCCGTAGTTAATAAAAGTGCCAAAATCTGCAATGCACTGACCAAACCATCACCCGTCATAGCATAATCATGCATTACGATGTGACCGCTTTGCTCCCCTCCAAAATTAATACCGTGTTCTCTCATCATCTCTAAAACGTATTTATCTCCAACGTTTGAGCGATGAAGCACTAACCCATTTTCTCTCATGGCATCATCAAGTGCCTGATTGCTCATCACGGTTGCAACGATTCCATCCCCCTTGAGCCCGCCTGTGCGTTTCAAAAACAAAGCAAGTGCTCCCAAAATCTGATCACCGTCGACTTCCTCTCCCTTTTCATCAACAACAATCAATCTGTCTGCATCACCATCAAGTGCCAGTCCGATATCTGCTCGGTACTGCTTTACTGCTTCTCGCAAATCTTTCGTGTGCATCGCTCCACACCCTTCATTGATATTAAAACCATTGGGCTTATCGTGCAATACAATGACTTCGGCACCCAATTCTTCGAGCACCGTTGGCCCCACTTTATACCCCGCACCATTGGCGGTATCCAAAACGATACGAATCCCCTGAAGTGTTAAATCCGTAGAAAAAGAATTTTTCAGCCTTACGATATAACGACCGATGACGTCATCGATCCGTTTTGCGGAACCGATTTGCTTCCCCGTTGCTTGGGCATGATTTATCTTCTCTGTATCTTGTGCTATTTCTTCAATTTGGGCTTCTATCTCTTCGGAGAGTTTATTTCCGCGCGCATCAAAGAATTTAATCCCATTATCTTCAAAAGGGTTGTGGCTTGCCGAAATCATAATCCCCGCATCACAGCGCATGTTTACCGTCAAAAAAGCAATAGCAGGAGTTGGCATCGGACCAATTTGAATCACATCGTAGCCTACTGCTGTCAGACCGCTCACGATTGCATTTTCAATCATATAACCGCTCTTACGGGTATCTTTTCCTACTAGGATTTTCTTGGTTTTAGCATGATCTTTGAAATAAATACCAGCTGCCATGGCAACGCGCATCGCCAATTCTGCACTCAAAAATGAACCTGCTTCCCCTCGTACCCCATCTGTTCCAAATAATTTCATAAAATTTTCTTCCTATTTTTAATTAATAAAACTTTTTTATGTCAAAACCTATAAATTTTAACTTAAATTTAATTATCTTTAAGGTAATATTCTACCCTAAAAAAAATTCGACAAGGATAAATGTCATGGCAAACCATAAGTCAGCATTGAAACGTATCCGTCAGACGGAAAAACGCACTGAGCGTAACCGATTCTACCGCACACGTATTAAAAATATCGTTAAGGCCGTTCGTACTGCTGTTGATGCAGGGAACAAAGAAGATGCAAAAGCGGCACTCGTTATCGCAAATGCAAACTTACACAAATATGTTAGCAAAGGTGTCTTGAAAAAAGAAACTGCTGCACGTAAAGTAAGTCGTCTTCACCTCGCTGTTAACGCAATCGCAGCATAAGTTTTCCCCTTCGGGGCAACTCATACCCTCTTTTTTCAGTTTTTAACGCCTCTTTCACAGGAACCACTTATGTTAGCCGACAAGCTTACCCCTTTTATCAATCGTTACAATGAACTCACGACCCTTCTTAGCTCGCCTGACATCGGAAACGACATCAAACGAATGACAGATCTTTCCAAAGAGCAGTCCTCTATTGCATCCATTTTTACCAAAGCAACGGAATATAAAAAAGTGCTTGATGATATTGAAGAGAACAAAGCCCTCGCTTTTGATGCAGAACTGGGCGAACTCGCCAAAGAAGAGCTCAAACTATTAGAACCTCGCGTAGGAGAATTGGAAGATGAGATCAAAAAACTTCTGATTCCGACCGATCCTAATGATAAACGCAATATCTTTATTGAATTGCGTGCGGGAACAGGAGGAGATGAAGCGGCGATTTTTGTAGGGGATTTGTTTAATGCCTACGTTCGATATGCGGATGTACGCGGATGGAAAATCGAACTCATGAGCACAAGTCCCTCGGATGCGGGCGGATTCAAAGAAGTCATTGCCCTTATTAAAGGGGATCAAGTTTACTCACGCCTCAAACACGAAGCAGGCGTTCACCGTGTACAGCGTGTCCCTGCTACAGAGTCTCAGGGACGTGTTCATACGTCGGCCATTACCGTTGCCGTGATGCCCGAAGTGGATGATGTCGAAGTCGTTATCAACGAAAACGATCTGAAAATTGACGTTATGCGTTCCTCTGGCTGTGGCGGACAAAGTGTTAATACCACGGACTCAGCGGTACGAATCACCCACCTCCCTACAGGTATCGTCGTCAACAATCAAGATCAAAAATCACAACACAAAAATAAAGAAAAGGCAATGCAAATTCTCAAAGCCCGTATTTATGATATGCAAATGCAAGAGGCAAAAGAAAAAGAGATGAATGAGCGTAAAGATCAAGTGGGAACGGGTGATCGATCTGGACGTATCCGTACCTACAACTACCCTCAAAACCGTATCTCCGATCACCGTATCACATTGACTCTTTATCGACTCGAAGAGATTATGCAAGGAGGATTGATGGATGATATTATCGAGCCTTTGATCGCTGATATGCAGTCGAAACTGATGGAGAGAAACGGGTTATAAAACCTACTCTCTCCAAATCGTCTCAAACACCCCTTTAACTTCACCCTTAAATGTTATCGTCCCCTCGTCCAATCCAAGATACAGCGTTTCTCCGCTTTTGGGATAAACACGGGCATTATCTGCAACCGAATCTTCGATCGAAGCACGATAAAAACACGCAGCCATCCCCGTTCCGCACGCTAATGTTTCGTCTTCAACACCGCGTTCATACGTCCGAACATTAATCGACCCATTGCTTTGAACGTGGGCAATATTAACATTCGCATTGTATTTATGGCGAAGAGTACGTGCCATATCGATATCAAAATTTTCCATATCTGCATCGAACGTGACCAAATGAGGAACCCCCGTGTCAATAAGCCACCATCTCATCTCATATTCCATAATCTCATCGTTAATAACAAGAGGGGGCGTTAAGTCGCTTTGAACCATATCTCCCTCCACACTTGCCTTGATCACCCCGGCACCGGTTAAGAATATCATCTCAGCTTCGGCCAATCCAAAACGGTGGGCATAGTGGGCGCACGCACGGCTTCCATTCCCGCACATCGATGCAGTCGAGCCATCCGCGTTGTAAAACTCCCACTCGAAATCATACGTTTCATGAGAAAGCAAGACGATCAATCCATCAGCCCCAATTCCGTTTTGACGGTCACAAAGAATCCGCGCAAGCCCGGAACGGTCAGCCCCGTTAAGGCTGTGAAAAAGTACAAAATCATTACCGCTGGCGCAGTATTTGGCGATTTGGAGCATGGGATAATCCTTTGGATTAATAATTGTCGTAATTATACCTTAGGGGCGGGGTAGAGTTCTTTAATGGTTTCGACAAACGCTTCGCATTGTGCTTGAAGATGTTTCAGATTCTGAGAATTATCGATGACCCACGTGGCACGGGAGCGTTTTTCCTCAATATCCATCTGACTCTCGATCCGACGCAAAGATTCTTCAAGAGAGAAACCGTTTCGCTTCATAAATCGTTCCAATTGAAGTTCTTTTGGGGTGTAGACAACCACCGAATTTTTTATCGGATACGACGATGTTTCAAAAAAGAGGGGAATATCAATAAGATAGGGATATTTTAAGAGATCTTGTTTTTCACTGGCCTCTTCGATCGCGGCACGAATTTTTGGGTGTAAAAAGGCTTCAAGCTCTTTTTTGGCTTCCGGATCGGAAAAGATCACTGCTCCCAAAAGGGGACGATCTACTTTGTTACCTTTTACATACTTTTCGCCAAAATGCTCCCCTATCCAAGAAGCGTTTTCATCTAAAAGGCGATGAGAAATAGCATCCGCATCAATAATACGCAAACCATTGAGCCCAAGAAGCGAGGCCACGGTACTTTTGCCCGTAGCTATCCCTCCTGTTAATGCAATAGCGTACTTGTACGCCATTAGTTACGAATAGTGCCGAGGTAATTTTTTCGGATATATTGTGGCATTGCAAATGCTGCCGTGTGCACATCACAGTTGTAATACTGATGCCCTTCGAGCAAATCGCTACGCTGTAAAATGATATCCGCTGTCGGATGATACTCTTTTGAACACAATAATAATGTTGTCCCGTCTTCAAGATGATACGGCATAATGATTTTAAAATAATTTCCTAAAATCTGCATCAATGCCGTATTCGCTTCTACCTCATCCAAATTGGGGTGCTGCATGACGACCAAGCCATCCTCTTTTAACGTACGATTGATGTGAGCAAGTACCGCTGCGTCAGCTGTTAGTGCATCCAATAAAACAACATCGGCACTTTTATCTTCCGTGTTACGAAACGACTCAATAAGATCAGTTGCTCCCACAGTTATCACAGCAGAATCACGATAACGAGAAAGCTCCCCCATTAAAAGATCACTATTATCACTTGCGAGCAATACCGATGAGGGCAGTTTATGGGTACACAAGGCCACATGGACCATCATTTCAGGGTAAATAAATGTTTTCATTGGGCAAAACTCTTCTTCTGGTTAATTTGGAAGCGATTGTAACACGTGCAGATTAAACCGCATTGAAAGTCAAAGGCAACATGATACGACTTAAGACTAAATGAAACTCAATACATTATAATCACAAAATATTTTTATTATAAGTTGGAAAAGAAAATGTGTGCAGAAAAAATTCAACGCCTTCTAATGGCCATCGTCCTAACCATCTCTTTGACCCTTTTTTCTCAAGGCTTCATGCTTTACGGTATGATCCTTCAAGGATTTGTCATTCTAATGATTTTAGTCTGGGCAATCAAAGATTTTTGCCCATCTTTATGGGTATTTTCAAAACTCTTTGGAAACTGCCCCGCGAAGTAAACTGTTCTAAAAAAAAGATTAGTTATAATTGCGTCATAAAACCAGATAAGGTAACCCAATGAGCAGTATCAGCTACAAAGATGCCGGTGTCGATATTGACGCGGGCAACAGTTTCGTCGAAAACATCAAACCTCTCGTCAAATCGACCAAAATTCCAGGGGTACTGGGCGGAATCGGCTCATTTGCAGGGGCATTCGAACTCCCTAGCGGATACCGCGAACCCGTTATGCTCGCGGCAACCGACGGCGTAGGGACCAAACTGAAACTGGCTATCGATTCGGGTATCCACAGCACCGTCGGTATCGATCTTGTAGCCATGTGTGTCAATGACCTCATCTGTAACTTCGGAACCCCCTCTTTTTTCCTCGATTATTACGCAACGGGCAAGCTCGATGTAAAAGCAGCCACAGCCGTTGTAGCAGGAATCGCGCAAGGGTGTATCCAAGCCGAATGTGCTCTCATCGGTGGCGAAACAGCCGAAATGCCAGGGATGTATCATAGTGATGATTACGACCTCGCAGGATTTGCCGTCGGTGTCGGAGAAAAAAGCGAACTTGATCGAACCCCCCATGTCAATGCAGGTGATGTTTTAATCGCCCTTCCAAGCTCGGGTCTTCACTCCAACGGTTTCTCACTTGCTCGTAAAGTATTGTTTGAAAAAATGGGGATGAATTTTGAAGATGATTTCAACGGCAAGCCTCTCATCGATACTCTTCTGACCCCAACGCGAATCTACGTCAAAACGTTTAAAGCACTCAAAGACAAAATCCAGGCACTGGCTCATATAACAGGCGGCGGGATTGTTGAAAACCTTCCACGTGTATTGCCTGATGGAATGCGTGCTGTAATCAACGAGTCTTCTATTCGTGTCTTACCGATTTTTGAGCTTATCGGTCAACACGTCGAACGTAGTGAAATGTTTCGCGCCTTCAACATGGGAGTCGGGATGATTCTCGTGGCTAAACCAGAAAACGTGGCAGATATCTTGAGCGCAACCGACGGCTATCTCATCGGACATTTAGAAGCTGGCACCAAAGAAGCAATACTGGTATAATCATCATGCTAACTCCATTTTAAAAGGATGTATTCATGATCGGTAAAATTCTCGCAGGCGTAGCGGTGGCAGCTGTAGCAATACAGTTTATCCCCTACGGTAAAAACCACACCAATCCTCCCATTATCAGTGAGCCCCAATGGGATTCACCTCGAACCAAAGAACTTTTCAACAATGCTTGTGCCGACTGTCACTCTCATCAAACCGTTTATCCTTGGTACAGCAATATTGCTCCCGTCTCATGGCTTCTTCAGCGCGATGTAGAGGAAGGACGTGAACACTTCAATATCTCTACATGGGGTTCTCAGAAAAAAAATGAAGGCAAAGAGGCTGCAAAAGAGGTTCGCGAGGGGGAAATGCCGCTATGGTTCTATCTCCCAACCCATCCTGAAGCCAAACTCAGCGACAGCGAAACACAAGAACTCGCAAACGGCTTAGAAAAAACATTCGGAAAAGAAGACCCTGAAGAAAAAGAAGAACAGTAATCGACCAGTTTTATTATTCTGCCTCCTAAGAGGCTAGCTTTAGTGCCTTAGCGGCTAGCGTAGCCGAAGGGATTTTATTCCTTCGGCGTTCTTATTTAAGTAAGTCTGCGCGTGGAAAAGTAAAGGTTGATTGACGCAATACCGTAATTTTCGCTTTGTCATCCATTGCATACGCTTTGATCGTGATAGGTATAACCGTATCACTTCGGTAGTGCTTAACAAGCATTTCATCGGTATACAGAACAATCACTTTTTTCTTGACAACACCCGGCTTCACTTTAAATGGTTGGGCTGGAGTTCCTATTTTAATCTTCCCTTCCATCCCCTTGGGCGCTATAACATCAAAATAATAATTATGGTCCTCACTCAGAGTGTTTTGCAATAAGAACGTATAAGCATTCTCGACACGTACCTTCCCCTCATCGGTATGATTGATCGAATAGAGGCGATTTTCTTTGTTAATATTGAGAAGCATATACTCTTTTTCGCTCCCCATTACAACCATGATAGCAGCCGTAATAAGCAATATCAGTGCATAGCCGATAATTTTTGGACGTAAATAATGCGTTTTACCCTTCATAAACAAGGTCTCTTTTTCGCTTGACCACTCTACCAATGAAGGTTTGCCAAGCTTGCCCATAACTTCGGTACAGGCATCAACACACTCCAAACAGTTGATACACTCCAGCTGAAACCCTTTACGGATATCAATATGAGTCGGGCATACGGTCACACAGCTTTCACACGTCGTACACTCTGCATTTGGATTAATGCTTAACAAATCTTTTTGAGTAGTAAAATTTTTGACGTGCTGTTCTGTGTAGATCTCACCGCCTCGATTGGGATTATAGATTGCCATAATCGTATCATCATCGTACAAAACCGATTGAATGCGTGAATAAGGGCAGACATAAACACAAAAATTTTCTTTCAAAAATACGATATCGTAGACTAAAAAAGCAGCCGTCCCGATGATAATTCCTATCAAGGCCAGGTGCTCCCCCGGATTTTGCATGTACGCTAAAAAATCTTCTGGCGGAACAAAAAACCACATCAAATCCGTTGCGGCAAGAAGAGCCAATCCAATGGAGATCAAAATAAGAGCCACACGCTTGATCTTATTTTTGGTGGTAGAGTAATCGGGTTCTTGCTGTTTATTTTTAATCCGTTTTCTCAGACCGAATATTTTTGTCTCAAGAAAATCACGATATGCGACCCGAAAAATGGTCTGAGGACACATCCATCCACAAAAAAAGCGACCCCCCAATGCGGTAATCCCAAAGACCCCGATAAAAAGGAACATCAGTAAAAATGGCATCAAATAAAGTTCTTGCATATCAAACTGGACAAACATCAAGTGAAGTTTCAGCTTATCAAAACTAAGCAAGAAAAGATGGTTGCCATCAATACGTATCCAGGGCACTGCCAACGTGAAAGCGGTCACAAATGCAAAAAACCAATAGCGTTTAATGCGATAAGGGATCCACCCTTTTAAATACTCTTTTCCTTTTGGGCTTACAGTTTCACTCATAATTGATTCTCCTTAGCGGTATTAAGTGCAGGGCATTGAATCGTCTCGATCATCAATGCGCGGGCATCGGTACTGTTGCTTGAATAGATAGGATTCATCAGCAGTGTTTTTAACTCCCGTGATTCCACGTAATCTTTGAGCGAACTTCGGCTTACCCCTAAATGGCGCGCTATCTCGCTCACACTTTGACCTTGTTTCAGCAACCCCACAATTTCTTCGAGATGGGTATCAAATTTCGATACCGATTTTGAACCGCGGGGACGTCCAATCCCTTTTTTATCCTCATTTTGGACTAACTGCCGCAACTGATCAATCAACCCTAATACGACCATTATATCACTTTGGATATTGATTTTTATCCCTTGTTTTATAAAATGGATTTCAAGATTATTTTTGAGAAGACAGCTGAACATTTGTACCAAATCTTCTATGTTCGTACTCATCACCCACACGTCATACATCAGCAAGGTGGCATTTTTCAATGAACGAAACAATTCTACGACATCGGTACGGTCAGATATTCGTTTGCTTTGTGAAAGGTGATCGATCATCTCTTTATCGATAGGGAGTGACATTTGTTCGCTGTAGGCATTGATTAATTTTAACTGTTCGTATATATTGTCAAAATCTTTATCGGCACGGATGTAACTGACGGTCATAGCGGTTAAATTCCTTCATGCATGTGAATTTAGCCGTCATAATAGCTTATATCGACGGTTTAAGTCAATACAAGAACTACTTATTTCGTCACAATCGTATCACCTAAAATGACAACTTCGCATTGCAGCTGGATGCGAAACTGCTCCAGTACCCGCTTTTGAGCCTCTTTGATTAAATAGATTGCCTCTTCATAGGTTCCCTCACCATAATTGACAAGGAAATTCGCATGAACATCACTAAACGCCATACCGCCTACACGCTGTCCCTTAAGTCCAACGGCTTCGATCAGTCGTCCCGCATAATCATTAGGGGGATTTTTAAAACAGCTTCCGGCGCTAGGAACATTTGGCTGATTGGAGCGCATTTGTGCGAACATCTCGAGACGCTCCAACGAAAATCCCGCTTCGCACTTAAAAGCCGCTTCAAAAACTACTTCCTTTATAGATGTTGTCCGATAGCCGTATTGAATTTGTTCTTTGGATATCCATCCGCTTGGTGTACGAATGGAAATAAGATGATTAAAAATCTCATACTCTTTCAGCCCCGCATTCATCTTCAGCATTCCGCCTAACGTTCCGGGAAGTTTGGAAAGATACTCAAAATGGGCAATATTGTTTTTTTTGCAAAAAGAGACGACACGGCCGCCGGGAGTCGCTGCCCCGATAATGAGATGAGTGTTTTCAATACGGATAAAATCATATTGCTTGGAAAGGATCATAAGCGGTGGAGGGGTAGGTGAAACAAGAAGATTATTGGCACTTCCCACAATTATACGGCCTTGCGGAACAATATCATTTTCAATCAAGGCAACTTCTACGATCGGACCGATACGAATGGAGCTGAATTTGGAAAAATCAATCGACTTAGTTTTCATTGCATAAAGGTCGGAATCATATTGAACATCCGAATCGTAAAATCCTGCATCTCATTCATCATCCACGGCATCGTTAAAATAATAATAATGACAATTCCGATGATTTTAGGGATAAAGCTGAGCGTCATTTCGTTGATTTGAGTTGTCGCTTGAAAAATACTCACGGCAAGACCCAAAAACATCCCAACCAGCAATGCAGGCAATGACAAAATCAAAGCGATTTTAAATGTTTCGATCCCCAAACCAATAAGTTCTTCTTGTAACATGTTATGAATTCCTCAATTGCGTATATTCTTGTGGAATACAAAAATCTTTTGCGTCAATATGCACATCAAAAAAGTTATGTTGATGTCCGATTTCAAACAGCTTATTGATCGCTTCAAACTGTAGTTCACTCAAAGAAATCGACTCGTCATTCGCATACAATTCAAGATATTTTTCAAGCGTTTGGGCATCAATGCGAACCAGAGAACGCTCAATCAGCATTTTTGAAAGCATCTCTTTGTGATCCCGCGCGACTTGCACCGCTTTGGTTAGAAGATTTTCATAACCTATCGCTGCAGTCAATGGAAGAGAACGCCGAATCGCCATCCCTCCCAAAGGAAGCGGCAGCGACCCTCCGCTGAGTTCGCACCAAATATCCCACAATTCCCGCTCAACAACAAGCGACGGATCATACCCCAAAATACTCTCATGTATTAGTACCCCAGCATCGACAATGCCGTCTAAAACTGCCTGTTCAATCTCTAAAAAATTCATATAAATTATTTTAGCATCAGGATAAGCCACTCGGAAAAGAAGGGCATTCGTCGTATATTTTCCACTGAGCGCAACTTTGAATTTCTTTTTGAGGACGGTCTCTTTTTTACGAATAAGCTTAGGGCCATAACCGCTGCCGAAACTTACGGCTGTGCGAAGAAGCGCATAATCGTCTCGGATATGAGGATAAAGTCCAAAACTGATAGCACTGATATCGTATGTCCCTTTGAGCGCTTCGGTGTTAAGCGTTTCGATATCGAGGGCAATATTGTCAAAAACAGTATTTTCACGCCCCACCCATCCAAACTTAATCGCGTAATACATAAAAATATCATCGGCATCGGGGGAGTGTGCTATCACCATTTTTTTCACTATATGTATCCTCTAACGCTGTAATCAATGTAAATTTTAACGAAATAACGCTAAAATATCTTCATAAATGTTCGAATGATTTTATAATATTGCAATTTGTCATATAAATGATAAAATATTTCTTTTTGTCATATTATTTGGTTAATTTTAATTCTACACGGGAGAATACACATTATGATAGATCCAAACAAACTAAAATCGCTCGAACTGGCAATGAAACAAATCGATAAAACCTTTGGAAAAGGGACGCTTATGCGCCTGGGAGACAAAGTGATTGAACCAATAGGATCGATTAGTACGGGTTCGCTTGGTCTTGATTTGGCACTGGGCATCGGCGGAGTACCTGAGGGGCGTGTCGTTGAAATTTACGGGCCTGAAAGCTCAGGTAAAACGACACTTACCTTGCATATTATTGCTGAAGCACAGCGAAAAGGGAGTATTTGCGCCTTTATTGATGCCGAACATGCCTTGGATGTTGGTTATGCTAAAAATTTGGGCGTCGATGTTGAAAATCTACTCGTATCCCAGCCCGATTACGGCGAACAAGCCCTCGATATCGTGGAAACCATTGCCCGTAGCGGTGCAGTTGATTTGATCGTGATAGACTCCGTTGCTGCCCTCACCCCTAAAGTAGAAATCGAAGGAGAGATGGGAGATCAGCAAGTAGGTGTTCAGGCGCGGCTAATGTCCAAAGCATTGCGAAAACTTACGGCAGTAATGCACAAAATGAACTGTACCGTTATTTTCATCAATCAAATCCGTATGAAAATCGGTACTATGGGATACGGTTCCCCTGAGACAACAACGGGTGGAAATGCGCTAAAATTCTACGCATCGGTTCGTATTGATATCCGTAAAATAGCGACCCTCAAACAAGGGGAAAGCCAAATCGGAAACCGCGTAAAAGCCAAAGTTATCAAAAACAAAGTGGCACCACCGTTTCGTCAAGCAGAGTTTGACATTATGTTCGGTGAGGGGATATCCAAAGAGGGTGAGCTCGTCGATTACGGCGTAAAACTCGACATCATTGACAAAAGCGGTGCTTGGTTTAGTTTCGAAGATACGAAACTGGGGCAAGGTCGCGAAAACGTCAAGCAAAAGTTTAAAGACGAGCCTGAGTTGGCTCATATAATCGAAGAAAAAATTAAAGCCGCTATGGGTGTGAATAATATCATGGCGATGGATGAATCTGAAATGAATGAGGTGGATGAATGATTTTTATTGATGAAGTAAGTGCGATCGAAGTAATGGATTCTCGCGGAAATCCTACGGTAAAAGCAACAGTACAGTTGAGCGATGGAACACGTGAAAGTGCAATCGTCCCAAGCGGTGCGAGCACGGGCAAACGTGAAGCGCTAGAGCTTCGTGACGGAGACAGCCGTTATATGGGCAAAGGGGTCCTTAAAGCGGTCGGTCATGTCAACAACGAAATTGCCGATGCGATTATGGGGTTAAGTCCGTTCAATCAAGCGATGGTTGATGCTGTCATGAAAGAAATTGACGGGACCGAGAATTATGCCAATCTTGGCGCCAATGCCGTATTGGGCGTCTCTATGGCCGTGGCTCGTGCGGCGGCTAAAAGTCTGAATATCCCATTGTATCGCTATCTCGGCGGAGCAAATGCTATGGTCATCCCCGTCCCGATGCTTAATATCATCAATGGCGGCTCCCATGCAGACAACAGCGTCGATTTTCAAGAATACATGATTATGCCGATTGGTTTCGAGGATTTCAGCGAAGGGCTTCGCGCTTCGGCTGAAGTGTATCATACCCTCAAAAAAATCCTCAAAGATCGCGGCGCCAATACCGCACTGGGCGATGAAGGCGGATTTGCACCGGATTTAAGCTCAAACGAAGAGCCGATTCAAGTCCTTATGGAAGCAATCGAAAAAGCAGGCTACAAAGCCGGTGAACAAATTGCCATAGCATTGGATGTCGCGGCTTCAGAACTCGTTACCGAGGGTGGATATAAGCTTGATTCTGAAAACAGAACGGTTAGCTCGGCTCAATTGGTTGACTATTATGTTGATCTTTGTTCAAAATACCCTATCGTCTCTATCGAAGACGGATTAAGCGAAGACGACTGGGCAGGATGGAAAATCCTCACTGAAAAATTGGGATCAAAAATTCAACTCGTCGGAGATGATTTATTTGTCACTAATGCAAATATCTTAGCCGAGGGAATTGAAAAAGGGATTGCAAACTCCATCCTCATCAAGCCCAACCAAATCGGTTCGGTGTCCGAAACCATGCTCACGGTTCGCCTTGCACAACGCAATGGATACAAATGTGTAATGTCTCACCGTTCAGGAGAGAGCGAAGATGCCTTTATCGCCGATTTTGCCGTTGCCCTTAACTGCGGTGAGATCAAAACCGGTTCAACCGCACGCGGTGAGCGTACGGCTAAATACAACCGATTATTAGAAATCGAAAATGAAGTCATGTACGGTGAATACCTCGGTAAAGCATTGTTTTGAGCACAATAAAAATGTCTGCTTCTGTAAAGCAGGCAAGCAAGGGCTTTAATGAACTACGATGAGCATGAGGATATTTTAGCCGGAAAGCAGCCTTATCGCAGCTTTAGCGAGCGACGATTTGGCCTCTCCTCTTCAAAATTCATTCTTATTCTTGGAATATCTTTTGCTGCCCTATTCTATCTTTGGGTGTTAATTTTTGGCAACAACTCTCTGTTGGTCCTCATCGATCTTGAAGAGCACCAAAACTTTCTCTCCGAAGATATAGAGCATCTAAAAAATGAAAATGCCGCATTGCAAAAACAGTATTTTGAGCTAAAAGAATTGGATGCGGATACGCAATTAACCCAACAAAGCGAGCAGCTATGAACAAAGCCCTTCTCCTTTCCTCCCTCTTGGTAAGCATCCTTTTTTCCAGAGATAACCCTTTTTTTTCAACGACAGAGAATCAGATCCATACCACAACCTCTCAAGATGACCTTCACAAGCCACCCCTGACTACCATGACGTATAATTTTCCCAATCACTCACGTGTCCTTAAAGAGCTCACGTTTACCATTCAAAATCTAGACGGAAGCACCGAAACACGCAAGCTGGAAATCGATCAAAGCATCGATTGGCGTATTCCTCTTATCCTTTCGCAACAAGGCAAGGCTCTAACCAAGAGTGCTCCCGAAATGACACCCTCTTCCGAACTTGGATTCATCCGCTTTAGCAGCACTAAAAATCATCTCTCCATTGTCACGAAAGATCCGATGATACGAAACTTCTCCTTGAGCGATCCAAGTTCTATTGTGGTTGATTTCAAGCACGAAGGAGCCTTTGAAATGTCTCAGAAAAAGCTCTATTCGGCTCCGTTTACCCATGTAAAGGTAAGCAACCACGGAATGTTTGCCCGTGCCACTATCACTCTTGACGGTTCTCATACGTGCAATGTAACGAAAGCAGCACAAGGGGCAATGGTGATTTGTAAATAATCGCTAAATAGTAAAAAAATATCTATAAAATTAAGAGTTAGTCAGAGGCTTGGCTAGAAGATATCAAAAGAAGAAACAAAAAAGCTGGACCCTTCGGGCAAAGCCCGAGGATGACAGATAGAGAGATTACGCTACAGCAGCCAAAGCAGCGTCGTAGTTAGGCTCTTCAGTGATTTCAGGAACGATTTCTTTATACGTTACAACACCCTCTTCGTTTACTGCGAAGATTGCGCGGCAAGTAACACCAGCAAGCACTGAACCGCCAAGCAATACGCCGTATGCGTTTGCAAATTCTTTGTTACGGAAGTCAGAACATACAGTTAGGTTATCGATACCTTCAGCTTGGCAAAAACGGCCAGCAGCAAATGGAAGGTCAAGAGATACGATCGTAGTGATAACATCTTTAAGACCAGCAGCTTTTGCGTTGAAGTTACGAGTTTCAGTAGCACAAACACCTGTGTCCAATGAAGGAACAACGATGATAAGTTGTTTTTTGCCTTGTGCTCCACCTACTGTGATATCACCAAGACCAGCTGAATTTACAACTGTAATTGCTGGTGCTTTATCGCCAACATTTACAGAGTTTCCTAAAAGTTCTACGTCAGTACCTTTGAATTTTGTTGTTGCCATTATGGGCTCCTGTTTTAATATGGTGGTATTGTACAAAAATAGGATAATTTAACTTTTGAATTCTAAAAGAGAATTTTTGTTTTAAGCTAAATCACAGTTTACAACGGGGGTTAATAACAATCTCATTATAATCGGTAAAATCATTGCATTCGTATCCCTCAAGCGCACAGCGCCCAATCATGGCCGCATTGTCTGAACAAAATTCTAAAGGGGCTAAAAGCAGCTGTGCCTTATAGGGCAAAAGGAGCTCCTCAACCTTGGATCGTAAATATAAGTTGGCGCTCGCACCCCCAACAATGGCAAAGGATTTGGGCGGTTTGGTTTTAAAATATTTTTTGAGCTTTTGGATCAAATGCTCGGTAGCGGCTTTTTGAAATGCGCAGGCGATATCCGGATATAAATCGGCCGTCGATGATGCTACAGCAAGACGGACTTGGTTTTTAAGACCTGAATAGCTAAAAGCAATAAGGGGAGATTGGGATAAAGGGACGGTAAATGAAAATTTTGAAGAATCTCCTTGACGAGCCAATTGTTCAATCAAAGGTCCTCCCGGATACCCCAGTCCCATCATTTTTGCCGATTTATCAAAACTCTCTCCATAGCTGTCATCCATTGTCGTAGCGACCGTCGTCATTTCATGATAACTTTTTACCTCGATGAGCTGCGTATGTCCCCCGGAAACCAGCAGCACCGTCAAAGGCAAAACAGCCTCTTTCCCAATAAAAAGGGAATAAATATGACCTTTAAGATGGTTAATCGGTAATATAGGAATATTAAGGGCGATTGAGAGTGCCTTCGCCATCGTTACCCCCTCTATCAAGGTTACCCCAAGACCAGGTTCGCTTGTCACCGCAATCGCTTTTAAAGCGCCAAACCATGGCTTACATTCACTTAAAATAGCAGGAAGGGCAATGGCGTGAAGCCTGCTCGCAAGTTCCGGCACGACACCGCCGTATTGAGAGTGCTCGAGCTCCTGAGATATTTTTTTGTGATAGATAAGCTTTTTGGTTGCTATCTCAGTAATAGCAATCGAACTGTCATCGCATGAACTTTCAATACTAAGGATCATCTAAACACCCACTCTTTGACCCATGTCCACTCTCCGTATCCGGAGTCGGCATTGATGTGTCCCGCATTCTCAAGCACTTTCATCTCTATTCCAAGTGCCTTTTGAAGATTCGCCGCTTCTTCTTGGTTCATATAGGGGTCATTATCGGATGTGACCAGCATCGCTTCATGGGCAAACACCGACGAAGGGGCCTCTAGCGGAAAAAAGGTTTTGAGGGTTTCAAGGTCACATGACAAACGCGGAGGTGCTACCAATAACAGGCGCTCTACGAAAGAGATTTCACCCTCAAGGCATAAATGAAGCCAAAGGGTGCAGCCAAGAGAGTGGCAAATCACCGTTTCGGGTTTAAATTCACTCAAAAGATCTTTCACTTGCTTCATCCATCGATTTTTGGTGGGGAAATGGGGATTGTTCAGCAGTGGGAAGGAGACTGTACCGTAGTCTTTGGCAATCTCTCCTGCGAGCCATGCTTGCCAATGAGGATCATCAGACCCGCCCCAACCGTGCAAGATAAGGGTTTTTGGTCTCATGCTAGTCCCTGCGTATAGTGACGCACTTCTTCATCCAACGCAAACACATCCTCCAGCGATTTGGGTATTTGCGAAAAATGCTCATACGCATCCAACACCAGACGAGTAAGGGTTCCAAACGCGATCTCACCGCTCATAAAACGCCCTATTGCCACTTCATTCGACGCATTGACAATCACTCCGCGAAGCGGATTGCAAAGCAGATCTTCTTTAATCGTCCAGATCGGGTATCGCTCGGCCTGAATTTCTCGAAACTCAAGAGCCCCTGCCCGAATCAGATCAACCCTATCTAGTATCGGCTCATTCACCTCTCCCATGAGGGCATAGGCAATGGGGAGCTTCATATCGGCATGGGCAAAATGAGCCGTTGTCGAACCGTCCTTGTAATCAATCAGGGCATGAATAAGGGAGCGTGGTTCAATAATCGCATCATACTCCCCCTCACCAAATAACCATCGTGCTTCCAAGAGTTCAAACAACTTGTTGGTCATCGATGCACTGTCAATGGTAATTTTTTGCCCCATCGACCAGTTGGGGTGCTTAAGGGCATCGCTGAGTGTTGCCTTTGGGATTTTGTCGATTTCCCAGTCCCGAAAAGCACCGCCGCTTGCCGTAATCATCATCCGTGAAACCGGGCGGGACGTTTGATTGAGATACCATAGTCCAAAATGCTCTGAATCGATAGGGATGATACGCGACGTATCGACAAATGCCCCTCCGACAACTAAAGACTCTTTATTGGCCAAGGCGACCTTCTTGCCACACTCCAGTGCTTTAAGCGTCGGACGAAAACCTGCGAATCCGACGAGAGCGTTGACCACGACGGTTGATTGAGATTGCTCAATGGCCTCCAAAATGGCATTTTCACCTGCCGTAACATAAGGATGATTGACACTGGCAATATCCTCTTGATTTAAAACAACCACACGTGTAGGGGAAAATTTCTGAATTTGAGTATTAAGAAGAGAAATATTTCGGCCGGCAACGAGGATATCGACGTTGAGATTAAAACGCTCGGCAATCAGCAGCGCATTCACACCAATGGAGCCCGTAGACCCCAAAAGGATCATGCAAGACCTCGCAAAAGGATGTGCATAACAATGGCACCAAAAAGATAGCCGTCAATACGGTCTAAAACACCGCCATGACCCGGAAGGATATTCCCGCTGTCTTTGACTCCGGCAGTGCGCTTTAGATAGCTCTCGAATAAATCTCCAAATACCGCGGAAATGGCAACCGCCATCGAGATCAAAATCGCTTGAGTCATATCTTCGACAATACCAATACCGATAAAAAATCCGGCAATGGTGGCAACAACGATTCCGCCGTATACCCCTTCGCGTGTTTTGGAGGGGCTGGAGATGCTAAAGGGGGTACGTCCGATGGTTTTTCCCACAAAATAGGCCCCGATATCCGCCGATGCCACAACCACTAAAAGCCACAACAACGCACCCATCCCCCGTTCGCCATACAAACTAAAGAGATAAAGCATCCCTCCCGTCGGATATAAAAAGGGGAGAAAATTTCGAGCAGGGATGTTTTGGGTATACGCTATCGCCCCCACAAAGATCAATCCCGATATCACCAGCAAATCTTCACTGTAAGGGTAAATTGCCACCATAATCCACAAAATAGCCGCATAGGCATACAAAGCGTTGTTATTGAGTCCATAAAGTCGGGTCGATTCATGAAATGCCAGCATATAGACGACACCCAATGTCATCCAAGTCAACCAATAGTTGTCAATCAGCCCAATCGCCAAAACACCTAATCCTAAAAAAACAGCGGTAATAATGCGAGTTTGTAACGCATTCGAGGATGGTTGCATCGGATTTCCTGATGGAGTTGTTTAAATATTGCGATTATACCATTTTATTATAAGATATGTAATGGAAAGAAATTCTCCTTCCTGCACAAGAAAAAAAAGTGAGGAGATGAAGAAAAATCAAAGCATTATTGGGGTCTTAAGCCTTATTTAGTTAAGCCACACGAAGGCTGTCTGCATTCCCACCTAGAATGTGGGAACGAGAAGATAAGAATGGACTAGATAACGGCGGCAGTCATGCACTACCACGGAAGTGATGTTGCATCATTACCTGCTAAATCTTGGATAGCAGGCGTAACATCACCTGTAACATCAGTATATGTTACAGCAACTATCGCCCCTGCATCAAAAGCTGTTGCTAATGTTAATGGTACTTGGTCATTAAGCATCCCGACTGAATGAACTGTACTGGCAACGGCAACTCCTACCCCAGCTCCATCTACTGTCACCGTGAAACTCGAAGGATTAGACATACTGACCATTTCCAACAATTCACTATATACTAATACGATAGACTCATTAGCACTATTTTCTACTGCGCTAACATATCGACAAATTTTCAACTTAAGATTTACTAATTAAACAAAAAATATGGTGAAGGTCAGATACGACGTTACTATAAGGGGAGATAATATATTAAAGATTGGGGGGGGAGGAAAGAGATCCCCCAGGGGGGAAGATATTTAGATAACCTGAGTGCTAGGTGTAATGCTGTTGCTCACATAGAGCTGTGCCGTCATATTAGCATCCGCATAGACGCTGTAGTCAATGCCTTTGATGGTGACAGTTTGAGTTGTATCGGTCCATCCGCCGGTTGCATTAATGATATCGTTAGCTCCGGCGTTGATCCCAACCGCATTGACGAAAACATTGTCCATCGTATTCTGCGGAGTAAGATCTGTCAGAACACCCTGGGCCAATACGTCTGCAATGCTGATCGTAATCGTATTGGCGGCCGTGTCGGTGACCGAATTGATGCAGAACAGGGTGTTGTTGGTGTAACCCAGATCGGTCGCGACATTTAACGCCATCCCATCGTGCAATCCGACGCCGACCGTTCCGCTGCCCATATCCATCTCATACGCGTAACTGATGCTAAACGGATTGGTCTCTGCGAAGGTGAATACCTCCGTCCCTGTTGTGACCACACTGATTGCGTTATCCGTAAGGACTGCAGGATCAAGATTGGTACTTGTCACCGAATAGGTGCTGATTCTGTCACCCTCATCGATTACCAGTGCGTTTGCCCCCAATGTCGCTACGGCAGTGTAATCGATGGTTGCACCGGTATGATCTATGGCATTGCTGGTATATTGCGTATATCCGTCTATGATCGTACCACCAGATCTTGTCACCATGCCGTAATCGTAGATCGTGCCGTTACCGTTGTAGTCCATACCGTTTTCACTCCAGAGGATATCGCTTGTAGCACTCAGATAAGCACTTATATCAACTGAATTTTGTGCTGACCCGGTGCCCCAGTTTTGCTTTTCGATGTAATTTTCTTTGAATGTATAGTAGCCAGCGGAATTTGCCATCAAGGTTACATAGCTTTTCATTGCTCCATCATCGAAAATCATCGTATTGTTGAACACGCTGAAGTGCTCGAGGAACGTCGGTGTCCCGTCGATTGCATAGTGCTGTGCGGTCTGGTTGTCGAAATCAAACGTGATTTTAACATCGCTACTGCCGTTTAGATCGCCATAGTTGTCGGTATCAGTATCGAAAAGGGTCAATATTCCCGTTGTCGGAATCGCATCGACGATGGCTGCAGTGTTGATGAGAGTCCAGATCGGCATAGGTCCATCCACGTATCCGTTCATCTCAACCATAAGATCGAGATCGGTCTGGGCGAGGACGAGGACGTCGGTGGAACTGGTGAGCATTTTGTACGTATAATTCACTGTCACCAATGGATTGGTTGACACGGTGACAGTGGCGGTTGCGATCCCGCCTGAAAGAGAAATTGCATGTTGTACCGTACTATTTGGTTCTGTGACGGTTCCTGTAGTCGTCGTATCAAATGCCATCGTCACGTACCCATCGGTAAATGTTGTTCCCGCTGTGAACGCCGTGATATCCGTTTCGGTCGCTGTGAGAGCAGAACCGAGAATGAGGGCATTGGGTATTTGGTCATCGTTGGTAATTGTCCCAGAAACTGGATAAGAACCGTTGAGATATATATTGATCGGATTGGAGAGGGTCAGAGAAAAGGTTTCATTCTCTTCGGGTATCCAGTCGCCCGCAACAGGGATAGTGATCGTTTGCATCGTCTCATTTGCTGCAAATGTCACCGTTCCGCTTGGAAGGATTCCCCCTACAAAATCGGCTGCATCGGCAGTTCCGGCACTCACGGCCCACGCTACGCTTGATGACGCAGTGAGATCACTGCCACTGCGAGATACTTGAAACGTAATGGCAGAATCTATCCCTGTCCCTTCTACGCCACCACTCATTTGGCTAATATAGATAGTAGGGAGCCCAGTAACATTCGCAACTGCCATGTTTATCACCGTTGCCAAATCGTTTCCGGAGGTATCTTGGGCTACATTGGCATTATTTCCCATAGGATCGGCGTAACTGATTGTGACGGTGTCCGTTGCTAACACAGAAGACCCAAGATAAATCTGCACCGAATTATTGCCGTAAGGATAGCCACCAAAAGTCGCTACCGGGGTTATCCCGTTAACCATAACCGTTATCATACTAAGCGGTAGCTGAGAATTATAATCCAAGGGTTCGCTAAAGGTGAGGAACAGCTGACTGCCATTCACGCTCGCACTCGTAATCGTCGGAAGGGTTGTATCTCCATCCACTGTGTAGCTGTAGCTGAACGGATTGGCCGTGGCGAGGCTAAAGACATTGGTCCCTACTTCGACCACTTTGATCTCATTATCACTCGTATCATTGAGCATTACATTATCATCGATCGAATAGGTCTCCGTACTGCCCCCCCAGTTGATTGCTAGAGCATTGGTGTCCAATGTCGCGCTCATGGTATCGATCATACCGCCGTATCTCTCTTCGAAAGCGATAACGTTTCCATCGATATCACGGATCACTTTGCCGTAATCATCCGTCGTCCCGTTTTTATTGTAATCCGTGCCATTTTCCTGCCAGAGGTAGTCAGAATGGTTGGAAAGATAGCCGCTCATATCACTGACTCCATACGCTGAATAGCTTCCCCATGTCCGTGTGTCAACGTACTCTTCACTAAATGCATAAAATCCGTTAGCCGCTCCGATTTGCGTGATCGTAGCGTCGTAGTTGCCGCTTGGCTCATGGATGATGATTTGGTTATTAGTAACGGTAAATATCTCTGGAGTGAAAGCCGTGCTATCGAGAGCAAATCCTTGGAGCGTTTTAGCACTGAAATCAAATGCTATTTTGGTCCAGTCGTTTCCGTTACGGTCTCCGAAATTATCGGTATCCGTGGTATAGAAAGTGGTTGTTCCGCTCGTAGGGAGAGCATCTGCCGTCGCCGCGGTGTTGATGAGGGTCCATACCGGTGGAGGCCCCTGTACTTCGCCGTTCATCTCGGTCATGAGATCGGTATCAGTTTGCCCCAGTACCATCATGTCCCCATCGGAGGCGAGCATTTTGTACGTGTAGGTTGTCCCATCGACGGTTGCGGAAGCCGCACCGTTGACGATAGAGAGCACATGGACAGCTCCATTGGGCTCAGTAATCGTCCCTGTCGTACCATCCATATTAAAGAGGATAGTGACATATCCATCGGTAAACGTTGCTCCAGCTGGGAATGTCGTAATAGTACTTTCAGGCGCAATAAGAGCCGCAGTGCTAAAGGAGTAGTTGTCTCCCACCGTGACCATGTCCGTCGAAGTTGCACTTACATTTAATGCTGCATCCGTCTGACGCACCGCTACCGTGTAGTCTCCGTTAATTTCTGAGACGATAAAGGAGTTCCCCTCGCCTGCTGTCCATGTGCCTCCGTTGATTTGGTATTCCCATGTCGCACCGGTTTCAATGCTATACATATCGAGATAAACCTGATTGGTCATCTCGTTGAAGTAAAAATTCGGAGCGGATGGAGGGGTTGTGTCTGCCGGAACCGGAATCGTATAAACCAAATCAGCAAGAGCTGGGTTAAGAGCGCTATCGACAATACTGGTTTGAGAAATCGTAACAGTAGCTCCCTGCGCCACTACAGCATCAGAAGCTAGCTGTATCGTCACAGAGGTGTTATCAAAACTCTGTATAGTCGATGTCCCCCATGTACCGGTTGAGAGAACTAAATTAGAAAGGGTCAATGTGCTCGTATTCACCGATTCTGAAAAACGGAGAGTGAGGGTGTCGCCTGTAGAATAGGTTCCTGAAACATCGTTATCATTTGTCACTATCGGATTTGTAGCGGCTATCGAAGGAGCGATAGTATCAACACTGAATGTTTTGCTCACGATACCGATATTTCCCGCCGTATCGGTGATTTCGGCAGATCGGATGTGGCTTCCTTCACTCAATACTCCGGATGTAGTATAGGTTAAGCTCCATGCTCCATTAATGACTGTTGTTGTTCCTTTTATATTTCCGTCGATTTTTACGATTACCGTTGAACCGTTTTCGGCGTCACTGATTCCGGTGATAGTTTTAGTTCCGGCAATATTTTCAGCCGCATTGAGAATATTGTCTGATGTCGCATTACTGATCGTACTTGTTGGCACTACCGTATCGACACTAAAGGCATGCGTTGCTTGGACAGCAGGATTTCCTGCTGTATCAGAGACATCTGCAGTAACCAAGTGAGACCCTTGAGCAAGCGTTCCTAAAGCTGAAGCGCTCACTGGCAAACTCCATGCTCCACTTGTTACTGTTGCCGTTCCAACAGTAAATCCATCCACTTTGACCGTAACGATACGTCCATCCTCAGCTGACGTTGTCCCGGTGATCGTTCCACCTGCGGCAACTTCAGCAGCATTTAGAACATCATCGGATGCGATAGCACTTATGGTGATTATCGGTGCTGTTGCGTCTACAGTAAAGTTGCTGCTCACGGTTACAATATTTCCAGCTATATCCGATACTTCTGCGCTGCGAACATGCGTCCCGTCGCTCAAATAAGGAGCAGTAGCCGCGAATGTAACCGTCCAGGCTCCGGCGCTGACGACTCCTGTCCCTTTTGCAATTCCATCCACTTTATAGGTAACTACTTGACCGTCTTCAGCTGTTGTTGTCCCTGTGATCGTTTTGGTTGGATTTGAATTTTCTACTGCATTAAGAATATTATCCGCCGTTGCAGGATTCATGGTGATAGATGGCGCAAGAGCATCTACAGTAATTGCTGCAGCATTAGAAGAAGGAGTTACTGTCGTATTACCCGCAACGTCTGTTTGTTTGACTTGAACAGCGTCTATCGCATAAGCCGCTTCCGCCAATGTAAAGCTGGTTACGGTTGACGCTTGTGCTGCACTCCAATTTAGACCACCATCTGTGCTGTACTGCCATGTTGCACCTGTTTCAATGCCTGTTACGTTTACTGTACCAATATTGGTAATACCATCAGCCGTAATATTTGAATCGGTTGCCAATGCAAAGCTTGGTGCAGCAGGAGCAGTAATATCAATCGCAAGAGAATACGCTGTACTCATCTGGCTTTGGTTGCCGCCCGCATTTTCTACGGTGGCGGTAAAGGTATGTGTCGATTCTGAAAGTGCAATCGTCGTAAAGCTCCATGTCAGATTCGTAACCGTTGCATTACCCAAATACGTGGTTCCTTCGTACACTTTGACCACTTCACCCGTAATAAGAGGGGCCGAAAGAGCACCGCTAATCGTCGGTGTCGTATCCTTCGTTACCGTCACAGTTGACGTGATCGTTGCAAGGGCTGTTGGAACCGTTGCATCTACGGTAAATCCGTATGCTGTGCTCGATGTCCCTGTATTTCCGGCGAGATCTTCTACACGGGCGGTGAAACTGTGTGTGCCATTCACAAGGCTGGCCGTTGCAAAACTCCAGTCCGTTCCGATGAGGGTTGCTTCGCCTAGACGTGTTGATCCTTCATAGATTGCTAAAACTTCATCACCTACAAGGGTTGCGCCGATCGTTCCTTTCAGAACCGGTGTATTGTCGTTGGTCGTTGCATCAAGCCCGATATTGACTGTAGACGTGGATGGTACGTTATCGTCGGCGCCTGTGATCGTGACCAGAGCCGCTGAAACCGTTTTATCAAGAGTAAATGTCAACGAGGCCGTTGCGATATTCCCTGCCGTATCGGTATCGGTGACAAGTACCGTATGTGATCCGTCAGTTGTTGGAGCAACATAGCTACCCGAAGCAGTTCCGCCATCAACGGTGAAGGTACGGGTCACATCGATTGCAAGGGGGCTGAGAGTTAGTGATGCATCGTTGGTAATCGTATCCGCTGTTGATCCGCTGTTGGTTGCCAATGCAACTGCCGGAGTCGCGATTGCCGTATCGATGGTGTAGTTGGCAGACGTTGCGGCTGTTCCGGTGTTACCTGCTATATCTGTATATGTATTGGCAAGAGTAATCACATTTGAAGTATTCGTAACCTCGGCAGTTGGTGTAAACATTGCTGTCCATGTCATACCGGCGTTACTACTTATAAGCGTGCTGAGCGTTCCGTTGGCAACAGTTACATCGTCATTGGCAAAGTTTGTAATTGGTTCGTTAAATGTGATAGTGACCAAACTTGTCTCACCGATTTTAAGTGCACCATCTGCCATTGTGATCGTTGCAGTCGGTGCGTGCGTATCGATGGAAGCATCTTGCGACCAAGCGTTACTAACAGAAGCATTTCCCGCCGTATCTGTCCATGCCGATCCAGCAAGCCCGATAGGAGATCCTGATACTTGTAGATCATCGGTCGGAGTAAATATCGCCGTCCACACTTTTCCGGATAAATCAAAACTTCCAGCACTGAGGCTCCCTCCATAAACAGCCAAGTCAACTGCCGGATCAAAACCTGACGGCACTTCACTAAACGTAATGGTCACATTTGCTGTTTCCCCTTTGGTGATCGTTAAATCCGAAAGAGAGATGGTAGCGGTCGGCAATACAGTATCGAGTGTAAACGCCAATGAGGCCGTTGCGACGTTGCCCGCCGTATCGGTATCGGTGACGAGAACGGTATGTGAACCGTCAGCCGTTGGAGCAGTATAAGTACTTACCGCCGTTGCACCATCGACAGTGAAAGTACGTGTCACATCGATTGCAGCTGTACTAAGTGTCAATGATGCATCGCTGGTAATGTGATCGGTTGTACCAGCCGTATCGTTTGCCAATGAAACTATCGGGGTAGCAATTGTCGTATCCACGATCATTGTAACAGGAACAGATAATCCACTAATATTGCCCGCTGCATCGGTGACAGTGGCGATAGCGGTGTAGGTACCATCAGGAAGATTGGTGTAAGGCATACTCCAGTTGCCCAAAGCATCTGTAGTAACTGCAGCCATTGGCGTGCCATTGATTGTAATGTTTACTGTGCTGTTCGCTTCGGCTGTACCGGTTGCTACTCCATCTTTAACATTAGTAATGCCATCAGCCGCACCTGAATCCGGAGAAATATTTAGCATTATCGGTGCAGCCGGTGCTGTCGTATCGAGAGTATAGTTCAAGGTCCGCTCAGTGACATTACCCGCTGCATCAGTGGCTCGGAGAACGACAACATTTGATCCCTCTACCATTGCCGGTGCGGTGATCGTTTGTGTACTTCCGGTCCCTGTACCGACATTTGCAAAACTACCTGTACCGATTTTCATCTCTAATGTTGAACCCAATTCTGCGGTCAATTTGAACTGAGGAGCTGTAATATTGGATTTTCCATCTAACTTTATTCCACTGTCACTAGCTGTTTCCAATACAAACGAGGCGAGAAGCGGAGCAGTGGTGTCAATGGTGATAGTATGCGTAAGGCTTGATGTATTTCCTGCTGCATCTGTCGCGGTTGCAGTGATTGTTTCTGATCCCGCACCCATGGCTGTGTAATCGACGGCAGCGAGAGTATGACTCCAAGTGCCTGAAGTAGTGTCTGCTGTGATTTTATACAGATTGCCGCCAATGCTGAGGGTAACAATTGCACCTGCTTCTGCCGTGCCTGTGATGGCTACGCCAGCGGCTTTTTCTGCTGCATTGATTGCATTGTCACCTGCTATCATACCAATCGTTTGCCCTGTTGGTGCAAGGGTGTCAATAGAGATAGTTTTCGTGGTAGTCACGCTGTTATTGGCAAGATCTGTTGCAATAACGGTAATCGTTTCAGAGCCTTCTCCCATTGCTGTGATTGCTGCAGCATCGAGCACATAACTCCATGTTGTCCCTGAAACAACAGCAGGGTTTCCATTTACGGTGACCGTCGAGCCGGCAGAAATTACTCCGGTGATGGTGACACCCGAAGCAGCTTCAAGTGCGTTGATAATGTCATCGGCAGCTACCACATTGATCGCGGATGGAGCGGGGGGAATCGTGTCTACAGTAACGGTTTTGACCGGATATGAGACTCCCATGTTTCCTGCTTGGTCGATGACGACGGCACTGAGACTGTGCGCTCCTTCTGAAAGATCTGCTGTAGTGATGTTGACATATCCTGCTAAAATATTAGCTGCACTGAGCGTTGCAGTACCGACTTGGATACCATCAGCTTTTAGAATCACCGTATCACCTTCGATAGCAGCGGTTCCATCCGTTGCGGTGGTGCTGAGATTGACATGGACCGTTGGGGTAGTGTCATTTGTCGTCGCGGCCACCGTAAGGGTCGATGCCCCAACTCCAACGGTATCAAGAGCAACCGATTGTGCTGTTGTGATATCACTGAGGGTTGCCGCTGTTTGGATAGCTGCAGATGCATCAGCAATTGAACTTTGAACAGTATCGGTAAGAACTACCCCTGTTATAAGATTTGAAAGAGTAGTCGAATCTGCAAGATCCATTACTGTTGTTGTCGTAGTCGAAGTTTGAATCTCAGTGACTAGATTTGAGATGATGGTATTGGTGGTTATGGTAGCTACCGTATCGGTTGTGCCGGCGGTTGCCAGTGATATGATCGTTGCAACTGTAGCGGCCGCTTGTTGAGCCGCCACATCCCCTTCGGAAATCGGATCATACGTCGTGAGATCTGTCCCAGAGGTAAGCCCTAAAGCGGCGACAACCGAGGCGGATGCTTCTGCAACTGTTGTACCGCCTGTTGTGTCGCTCTCAATAACCGCTTGGACCAATGTCGTCAATGGATTGATAACGGTTGACCCTTCCGGTGCGCGTAGGGGCATCGTGTTGGGGACACCCGTGTCGATATTAACCCCACCCGTGGCGATAATAGAACCCGATGGTGCAGAATCGGGAATAAAAAAATTCCCCACGCTGTCAGTCGTTCCTACAAAATAATCAACACCCGGATCAACCGTTCCACTGCCATCAACATCGATCCATACCTCGGCACCACGTACATATCCATCAGCTACAACCCCTGAAAGGAATGAAGCAGCGTCATTGCCGGCGGTATCTTGGATAGCATTCGTGTCATCCGTATTGGCGGTTGGGTCTGCATAGCCCACTTGAACACTGGTTCCAGTTGTTAAAGTCATATCAATAGTTAATGTTACGACAGTGCCACTAACCGATACATTTGAAACTGTAGTAGCTGCATTGTTGACTAAAACCGAAAAAGCATTCGTAGGAAGATGCGCCGTATCCATCGCTTCACTGAATGTTACAGCCACTGTCGTTCCCGAAGCACTCATCGATAGTGGCGTAGGGACGGTCGTATCAAGAGTAACGCTTAATGCAGTACTAGCAGTACTTACATTCCCCGCTGCATCGCTTTGTCGTACGGCATACGTGTGAACACCAGCAGATGCTGTAAAGCTTGTTCCCGTTCCTGCCGTCCATGTGCCGCCATCGATTTGATATTGCCAACTTACCGCATCAGATGCCAGTGTCACATTTATTGTTCCAACATTGGTAACACCATCCGTAGAGCTCGCTCCCGCATCGGTGGCAAGAACGATTGTCGGAGCCGCAGGAGCAGTCGTATCTGGAGCTGGAGCGGTCGGAGCTGGTGCAGAATTACTGCTGCCCCCGCCGCCTGCAGCAAGGGCAACGGCACCCACACCAAGGGCACCCAAACCGACCATCGCGGCAGTGGATAATCCGGTCCCTGCTGCGGTTGTTGTCGCTGCAGCAGCGGCTTCACCTGCTGCGGTATCTTCCAACGGACCGCTCATAAGCTCCATCGAACCCGAATCGGCAACCGCGTAGTTGACATATCCGCCGCTCGCATCGATTCCTGAAACTTGTGCCGGAATCCCTTGGGCATAATAATCTTCCAAGACTAATGATGGTTCCTGCGCACCCTCTTCAAAAATATGAAGGCTTTTGCCCACTTTTTTCGTAACCATTTTTATCGGTGATTGCCCCGTACGAGTGTCAGTGAGAACAATTTTGTCCCCATTTTGAACCACAACTTTTGTCCCCTGAACCACTTTTCCATTTACCATGACTTTTAACATTGGCAACCACCTTCTTTTTAGAATTAGTTATATATCAAAATTTCATCAAGAATTTTGAATTTTGCTATTATTGCGCTACCTTACTTAAAAAATACTATTTTTCGTTTTTTTAAGCCAGCATTGCTTTTTAATCTAGTTATCTGTAAAATCATCGATTACATTTTTTATGAAAGTTGATTTTTTGAAGCTATTAATGACTCTTTTATTTGTTTTTGCCTCCCCTCTGTGGTGCACATCTAACGATGCCAAACTCACCCCTCTCGACTCTCTCATCGAACGCGTCCTTGAAACCCATCCGAAGCTCGGGGCATCGCGTATGCAGATCAAAGCATCCAAAAGCGGGGTTGAGGGAGCCAAATGGGGATACTATCCTACCCCCTCACTCGATTTGGGCAGCGGAAAAAACAGCAGCACTCTCGCACGGCTTGAACAGCCTCTATGGGCAGGAGGGCGGATCGATGCGACGTATGATATCAGCGTCTCCAAACAGCGCGAATCAGAAATTGCACTGGATGAAAACGCGTACACTCTCATCGATTCTCTGCTGAGAACGATCCAAAACCTCACGCAAGCCCGTGGACGTATCGTCGCGCTCAACGATGGGGCTCAACAGCTTCAAGAGTTTAACCGCATGCTCGATCGTCGTATCGAAGCGGGGGTTTCTTCGACTGCGGATCGGGAGCTTCTCAAATCACGTATCGCGCAAATCAATACTGACCTCACCATCGCTAAAACCTCTGAGATCACTGCATGTTCCCAGCTACGGCTTATCACTGCACAGCCTGATCTTTCATGCGAACTCGATGCCCCGGCCAACCCTGATCCCCTCTCGCATGAAACCATCGAACCAATGATCCAAAAAATGGTCCAATCCCATCCGAGTCTCCTAAAAACAGAGATACAAATCCAAACCGCCGAGTATGAGAAAACCAAAGAGCAATCCAAACTGTGGCCGACGGTTGCGCTGCGGGCTGAGTACCAAAAAGGGTCTGTCTATACCGATTTTGCCAATGAATCAACGACGCTCTACCTCTCCATGCAAATGACCCCAGGGGCAGGGCTCTCCTCTCTCTCCTCTATCGAAGCATCCGAAGCCAAAATACAACAGCTTCGTTTTGCCAAACTGGGACTGGAACAGGAATTGACCGAGGGAATGCTGCGCGATTATGACGATCACCGTTCGGCGCTGGATCGTGTACAGGGGACCAATCTCTCCATCGATGCATCGCAAAAGGTACTAGAATCGTATTCGCGTCTGTTCCTCGCGGGAAAACGGCAATGGCTCGATCTGGTCAATTCGTCCAAAGAGGTAACCCAAAACAAGATTACTTTGGCAGATTTGCTTGCTACAGCCTATATCTCATCGTATCGTCTCAAACTCAAAACAGGTGAACTCATCGCACCGCTAGGAAAAATCCAATGAGCCCCGACAATATTCACTGGCTCTTAGAAGAGAGTCTGCTGGTAAAAATTTCAGGACGCCAGCTCCCCCCTCACACCAAAGCCTCACTCCAAGAAAGAACACCAAACAAAAAATATTGCGATGATCTGCTCCACGCGTTTGGGCTTGAAATCTCTGTGTGGCAAAAGAACCCTTCCGCCGTGACCCTTCCGATGCTCTCCCTCTCTCCTGATGGAGAACTAGGGATACTTTTTGCCCATGAATCGGATGGGAAATGGACGACGGAGAGTGCGGGTATCGTGGATGGACGGGAAAGGTTTCCGAACGGGACCCTCTTTCGACCTCTGCGCCCCGCCAAACAAGCAGGAAGATTTGCAACAGCCAAAGAGATGTTCAAAACGGTCGCACTGGAGCAAAAAAGTTCGCTTATCTATGCTGCTATTGCCTCGTTTACGATCAATCTTCTCGCCCTTGGAACCTCGTTTTACAGTATGCAGGTGTATGACCGTGTTATCCCTACTCAGGGGACGTCTACCTTGATCGCACTGAGTGTCGGGGTGTTTGTCGCTATTTTTCTCGAGATGCTCGTCAAAGTATCGCGTTCGTTGATATTGGATCATGCGAGCAAAAACATGGACATAGTCTACTCGCATACCATCTTCCAGCGGCTTCTCAAAATACGCCTTGACAGTATGCCCCGCAGT
Organism: Campylobacterales bacterium; assembly: GCA_038329855.1. Classification (GTDB taxonomy): domain Bacteria; phylum Campylobacterota; class Campylobacteria; order Campylobacterales; family Sulfurimonadaceae; genus Sulfuricurvum. Next base: position 92,983 of record JBBQNL010000001.1, on the reverse strand, counting down.
ATCGGAACCCTCTCCGGACAACTGCAAAGCTACAGTGCCGTGCGGACGTTTATCTCTTCGGCTGCAATGTACGTCCTCATCGATTTTCCGTTTTCACTCGTATTTTTAGCGGTCATTATTATGGTCGGCGGGATGAACATGGGAATGATAGTGGTGGGCTTTTTGATCATCTCGATTCTTGTTGGGAGTATGTTTCGCTCTAAGATCGATACCCTCTCTGCCTCCTCCTCTATGGCATCCCATAAAAAACTGGGGCTGCTCGTCGAAACTGTGGAAGGTTCTGAGAGCATCAAATCCTCAGGATCAGGATGGAGCGCCCTTAACCGATGGAACGCGCTGACCAAGGAAGCAATCGATGATGATATCGCTATTCGCCATTACAGCGAACTCTCCAGCTATCTTTCGGCCTTTTTTCAGCAACTCAGCTATATTGCCCTCGTTGCAATGGGAGCTTATATCGTAAGCACCAGTTCCGATCTTACAATGGGGGGATTGATCGCCATCACCATCCTCTCAGGACGTGTTCTCTCGCCGATTGCTATGATCCCCAATCTCTTCGTCCAATGGGGAAGAGCCAAAATTTCGACCAAAGATTTGGAAAATATTTTTGCCCTGCGAAGCGATAACCACAACATCGAACGTCCACTCTCTCCAAACGTGGTCAATCCGTCGTATACCCTCAAAAACATCACGTTCGAATACCAAGAAAATACCCCGACAATCGCTTTGAATTCTTTGGTGATTCATGCAGGGGAAAAAGTGGGGATTTTAGGAGTAATCGGTTCGGGCAAATCGACCCTTCTGAAACTCTTGGCGGGGTTATATGCCCCAAAAGATGGGAAAATTCTCCTAGACGGGCTGGATATGCAGCACCTCTCGCGTGAATGGCTTTCCAAAACGATCGGGTATCTCTCCCAATCGACCAAGCTCTTCTCGGGGACCCTCCGTGACAACCTTACACTGGGAATCGTGGGAATATCCGACGAGCAAATCACCGATGCATGTAAAAAAACAGGACTCATACAGCTGGTAAGCAGCTTGCCACATGGGCTCGACAGTGCTGTTCCCGAAAGTGGCGAAAGTGTTTCGGGGGGACAAAAACAGCTCATTGCACTCACACGTCTCGTCCTCTCCCAGCCGACGGTCTGGCTATTGGACGAACCGACTGCGAGTATGGATGAGGGGAGCGAAAAACGGCTCATTGAACTGCTGGCAACCCTGATACGGCCTACGGATACACTCATTCTCGTTACCCATAAGCCGGCGCTTCTTCGTCTGGTTAATCGCCTCATCGTGATGACTCCGCAAGGAATTGCCATCGATGGGCCGCGGGATGCCGTGCTGCAAAAGCTCTCAACTCCACAACCGCCACAACAAGGAACGCCATCGTGACTTCTAGTAACCTCCCTTTTCTCTCACGACTCCATCCGTTGAGCATCATCTTCGGAACGCTTCTTTTAGTGATCGTCCCTTTTTTACTTTGGGCATCGTTTACGTCACTCGATCAAATTTCCCATGCCCCCGGACAAGTGATCGCCGCCGCTAAAACCCAACAGATACAAGCCGCAAATGACGGTGTTATCCAAGAAGTTTACGTCAAAGAGGGGCAAAGTGTCAAAAAAGGGGAAATCCTCGCAACACTGGAAAAATCCCAAGCGCAAGCAGCCCATGATGACAGCATTGCCAAAGTTGCTGCTCTCCAAGCTACGCTTGTACGCCTCAAAGCGGAAGTTTTCGGACATCCGCTTGTATTTCCTGCACTCGTGCATCGCTACCCCGATTTTATGGCCAATCAAACGGCATTGTTTCATCGCCGCCAACAAGCGATGAACGATGAAGTATCGGCACTGGGAGAATCACTCAAGCTAGCACAAGATGAACTCAATCTCAATCTCCCGCTTCTGGAAACAGGCGATATCGGAGCGACCGAAATTATCCGTCTCAAACGGCAAATCGCCGATCTCAAGGGACAAATTTCCAATAAAAAGAATAAATATTTTCAAGATTCCCAAGCGGAGATGACCAAAGCCGAAGAAGAGCTCTCCACCAAAGAGCAAGAGCTCGCAGATCGGGAAGTAACGCTGGAAAGAACAAGCGTCACCTCCCCTATGGATGCCGTGGTCAAAAATATCCTTCTCACGACACAGGGGGCACGTGTTCGTCCTGGAGATGTCATCATGGAGCTGGTCCCTTCCAACGATGAGCTGATTGTTGAGGCGAAACTCGCCCCTGCTGATTTATCGTTTGTAAAAAAAGGTCAATTGGCCGCCGTCAAACTGGACGCTTACGACTACTCCATCTATGGAATTTTTCATGGGAAAGTTGCCTACATCAGTCCCGATACACTCTCCGAAAAAACACCTCAAGGGGATAAGTTTTATTTTCGGGTTTTGATCTCTCTCAAACCCGACGAGATGATCTCAAAATCGGGTAAAAAAATTGTGATGACGCCTGGGATGACAACTCAAGTAGATATCATCACAGGGGAAAGAAGTGCCCTGAATTATCTCATCAAACCGATCGCAAAAACGTTTACCGAATCATTTCATGAGCGGTAATGAACCCTAAACCTTAACATCCAAAAGATGAAGTGATTTTCGCGGAGCCTCTTCTTTTTCAGGATGCTCTTCCTCGCTTGGACGGCGTTCTTCTTGCTCGGCTTGCTCTTTGGCATGTTCACGATTGGGGTCAATCCTTTGGACCTCTTCTGCGGGTCGTACCTCTTGAACCTCTTTTTTTTGCTCACCTGCAACCGCTGCTGCTGCGAGCGATTGAAGCTCAAAACGGTTTTGAACCGCACCCACTTCCGCTGCTATTCCCGCCATTTGCTGATTTGCGTAAATAACACCACCAACAGGAGTGATTGACATAGCCTATCCTTTAGTTTTTATCGATAACAAGGGTGTTATAGTTGTTATAGAGGACATTTGCCCCCTCTTGCACCCGCACTTCACGTCTGGGAGTATAATCGACCAAATACGACCCTTTTTCAAATACCGAGAAATCAACGCACAGTTTTGCCGCAGCTTCGAGGATATGCCTTGGAAGTTCTTGCTTGTCAGTCGTCACTATCACATGAGCCGAGGGGCGGTCTTTGAGATGAAACCAGATATCGCGGGCACGGGCATTGCGTAACAGTTCAATGTTCCCACGTTCGCTTTTTCCCAACGATATCTTGACACCGTCGACCCAAAATTCTTCGATTCCGTCCGTTGTTTTCGCTTTTGCTTTGTTTCGTGCTGTTTTGGGCGGAAAAAGGAGGGAAATTTCATCGGGAGAACGTGCTTCCTCGATCGTATGCAAGAACAGCTTTAAATGGTGAATTTTTTCATTCAGGTTTTGACGCTCGCGAAATTGCCCCAATGCTTTTTGTTTAGTTTTTTTCCCTTTTTTGAAAAATGTTTCTGCCATGCTGGCGCCATCACGGCATTTTTCAGGAGGGGTGATTTGAATTGATATTCCATCGAAATCATTCAGTTCCAGAGTCGTTTCATACCCTTTAATTTCATGAAGATTTGCCAAAATTACGTGCCCGACGTGCTGAGCGTACGCCGCTTGAGAAAACAGTTCCTCTTCATCCACGAGCGCTTCTAAGTGACGCTGGTATTGGTCAAGCCGCTTTGAAATCAACGCCATCTTCTCTTTTTTTAGGCGCTTCAGTCCCTGCATGGCGTATTCATCATACGTAGCACGCAAAAAATCTTCCACCGATTCAAGTGGATAAAAGATCGGAGTAAACGCTGGACGAGGCGGATTTTCTAAGACCTGTCCTACTCGTACGCTCCTAGAAGAGGTCTCCTCGTCAATGTGCCGTAGTGCTTCTAGTACGATCTCGTCTTTGTCCAATAAGATCGCATTGGTGTATTTGCCAGTAAATTCCAGCTGAAAAATCGTGGTTTCGCTTTTATAAGAGCCGCTTTGGGTCACAACCAGTCGCACAATCTTGTCATCGTTATGCAACGTGATCGATTGGATCGTCGAACGATTGAGTCGTTTTGCCAAGAGTACATCAAACGGGGCTTGATAGACTTTTGTCCGTTCGATTTTTGGAGAAATAAAAATCTGAGCATTGTCACGGCGCATATCGAAGGTCCAAATGTTGTCTCGGTCAAATTCGATCGTAATTTGGGTATCGCTTTGCCGATAGGCTTTCGTGATTTGTTCAAAACGCTGCATATGGTCAATGATTTGCGCGAGATGGGAGTGTTTCATAAAAATATTATTTCCTTATTTCAGAAGATCTTTATCAAAAAGATATGATAATCGTTTACAAAATCAAGCAAGGCACTTTTGAATGAACCTCCTTACGACCATTAAATCAAAATTTATTTTCAATCTTATTGCCGCTGTGAGCGCGGTCCTATTTAGTGTCATTGTAGCATACTTTATCGCCACCTCTTCTATCAAAGAGATCATGGTTGGTGACCTCACGACGGTTGCAGAAACGTTGGAAGCCAATGTTAACTACATCGCCAGCATTGAACCTAATGCTTATCAAGAAGATGAATTCAAAAAAGCCATCAAAAGCATCAAAGTCGGTCAAAGCGGTTATGTCTATTTTATAGATGCCCAGGGCACCATGACGATACATCCCAAAGATGAAGGGAAAAATAAAGCGGGCCACGATTACGTTGACCATATCCGTGCCGACAAAAACGGAGGAATTTACGAATACGTTTCTGCGACTACCGGACAGGATAAAATCGCGGCATACCGATACATCAAAGCATGGGATATGTGGGTCATCCCAGGAATCAATAAAGCGGATTATTTTGATGCATTGCAAATGAGCTTTTTAAAATGGTTTGCCTTTTTGGGGACAGTTCTAACAGCGCTGCTTGTCCTCATCAACTATCTTTCGGGAAAAAGTATCATCCGTCCCATCGAAGAGCTCGATCTTGTCTCCTCCGATTTAGCGCATGGAAATGGCGACTTAACGAAACGTCTTCCTATCCTCAACCCCAATGATGAAATCGGGATTGCCAGTTCTCATGTCAATACATTTATCAATAAAATTCAATTTACCATCAATGATACCAAACTCATCACCTCGGCAGCCGTTGATTCCACAGCGACTCTTAACACAGCGGCTTCGAATCTGGCACACCAATCGGAAAAAACCAACACGATTGCCCAAACCACCAATGCAACGGCAGCTGAAATCCATCGCTCCATTGAGCAGGGTGTTTCTACCGCCCGCAATACTCTGGAAAGTAATCGCAACAGTGCGCATGAGCTCGAAGAGGTGCGCTCTATCGCCCATTCAATCACGCACGAAGTACACAACACCACCCAAATGAACAATGATTTGGAAGAGCGTTTTGCACAGCTTACACAAGAAGCCTCAAGCGTCAACGGTGTATTGAGCATCATCTCCGACATCGCAGATCAAACCAATCTCCTTGCCCTGAATGCAGCCATCGAAGCAGCGCGCGCGGGAGAGCATGGACGCGGATTTGCAGTGGTCGCCGATGAAGTACGAAAACTCGCCGAACGAACTCAAAAAAGCCTCACGGAAATCAACTCTATTATCTCGGTTGTCATCCAATCGATCTCTGATTCATCCGACATGATGAACACAAATTCCAAAAACATTGGACGTCTCGCGGTACGAAGTTCGGAGATCGATAAAAAAATTGATGCTACCTCTCAGGTGCTTCACGCCAATATCGATACCAGCCACCGAAGCGTGCAAGATTCGGAAACAATGGCACTCAAAGTCAACGATATCATCGAAAAAGTCTCTGAAATGTCCAGCCTCTCTCAAAGAAATCAAGATGACATCAAAAAAATCTCCGAAATTGCTGGTGAACTTTTCTCTGCAGCGACCGATCTTAATTCCAAGCTTGGGCAGTTTAAAAGTTAAACCGCTATAATTCGCCACATTTTTTAAAGGCAGATTATGCACGCACCTCGCGGGTTTGGTAAGAATTATTTTTCTCTAGCAGCCATCCAAGCATATGCATCCGAAGTACGTCTGATGCAAAATATCACCCGTATCGATTGGATTTGCCCCACTCACCCTATCCACACCTACTCTACTGTTTCCCCGCCCGATAACGATTAATTTTTAAAACATACCATCACTACTCTAAAAATTATTACAATCGTTAAGGATACCTATGTTCAAACACACCCTATCACTCGTCGCATCGGCGACACTAGTTGCCTCATTAGGGGCTGATATACTTTCACTGGAACCGATTACAATCACGTCCAACGCAATCAACACCAATGAATTACAAGCTCCTTATGCAAGTGAAATATACACCTCAAAAGACATTCAATCCTCTCATTCCATCAATATTTATGAGTTTTTTAATCAGCATACTTCCCTCATCACCTCAGCAGGTTATGGCAACCCTTTTGCTCAAAAACTCGACATTCATGGCTATGGAATAGGGGATGGTTACCAAAATATCGTTATCACGCTGAACGGTCGTCGCTTAAACAACATCGATATGACGTCTCAACTGTTGGGTTCTATCCCCGTAAACACCATTGAGAAAATCGAGATTTTAAAAGGGGCCGGCGCTGTGATGTACGGTGATGGTGCTAACGCTGCTGTTATCAATATAATAACAAAGCAAGGGAACCATAACGAACTTGGTTTTTATGCAGGAAACTACCACACTATGGGCGAATCACTCTATTTTTCGTCGGCCAAAGATCGTTATTCGTATGCGCTTCATTTAGACCATTTTGATAGCGATGGATCCCGTGTTATTGATAACGAAGGAAATCGCGACACTCAAAAAAGCACCAATGGCGGAATTGAACTCTCCTACAAACTAACCGACACACTCGAAGTTCACGGAAATACCGGATTTACACAAAATGACTCCTTTTACGGTCGTCCTATGACCCTTTTAGAATATAACGAAAATCCGGCGCAAGAAGGTTCGGCAGGATTTGGAAGTACGCAACAAACGTTCAATTCAAATGTTTTGGGCGGTGGATTGATCTATACCCTTAACAATACCTACTCATTTGAAATCGACGGGTCACGCGAAGTAAAACAAAGCAATTATGTCACCTATAACAGTATTGCCAACTATCGTTATAACGAACTTAGAGCGCAAATAAACTACACCTCAGATAGCCTAAAAGCAACACTGGGAGCTTCTGGAACATGGGGTAAGCGCGAAGGATATGGAAATACGACGACTAAAGACAATATAGCCCTTTATCTTTCATCTGAGTATCATTTAAATAACCATACTTTTATGGCAGGAGGTCGGATTGAAGAAGTGGCATACAATTATCAATCAGCAACGGCTTCAACATCTCAAGACGATACGCTCTACGGTGCTGAACTGGGATATAATTTTAGCCTTACGCAAAATTCTTCACTTTTTGCCAACTATTCTCATTCCTTTCAGGCTCCAGACATTGATCGCTTTTTTAATTGGGGAGGAGCTTTTAATGGATTTATAGAGCCAATGAAAACCGATACTTATACCATCGGATACAACCTCATCACACCAAAAAACAAATTCAAGGGATCTATTTTTTACGCGGATTTAAAAAATGAGATTTACTATTACTCAAACACATGGACAAATACCAATATCGACCAATCTCATAAGTATGGTCTTGATCTTTATGACCAATGGATTATCAACGATCAATTTAATCTAACGGCGAACTACAATTACGTCCAAGCCATCATAGACACCGAACACCAACATGGAGAAGTGTATGATACAAACAAACTTCCCGGTGTTTCCAATCATAATATCAAAGCGACTTTTTCATATCTCCCCAATACAAACACAACGTTAGCCCTTACACAACTTTATCGCTCAAAAGCCTATGCTCAAGAAGACTTTTCCAATAGCTTTACCCAAAAACAAGATGCGTATCAATCCACTAACATTTCCATAACGTATGCAAAAGATAATTATGAAATGTTCGCTAAAATCAACAATCTCTTTGATCAGTCCAATGGTATATGGATCAACAACAACGAGATCTATCCAGTCGATTTCACTACGACAGTTATGGCCGGATTAAAATTTATCTTTTAGGATACTATGAAACTCCTCTTCCGCCCCTACCTCCGTTATAAATTCCTCAACTCCCTCTTTACGGGAGCCGTTGGGGGATCGGTATTTACGGTTTACAGCTCACTGAGTCCCAGCACGTTTTCGGCAGGAGGGATTGTTTTGGCGCTGGGGCTTATGGGGATGGCGTATTTGTATCATCGTTTGATGACCTTGAACCATTTTTTTCGCTTTTCCCTTTTCGCGGAGATTATTATGCTTGTAATGCTTGGGTATTATCTCCTTTTTTCCTCCAAAATACTCACTGCCTTGATCGTCTACAGCGCTTATCAGTTCTCGTTTATCTTCGGAGGCTATTTGGTGCGAGCTGAAACTCACTTTGCTCGTCATGCCCGTATCATGGGGTGGATCGATATCGCCAAACAGCAAGGCTACCTCGCAGGGCTCTTGCTGTCATATGGATTTTATAAGGGTCTTGAGTTTTACGGTGTGACGGAGGCTATCACGCAAGTATACTGGCTTCATCTGTTTTTGCTGCCGCTTGAACTGGCTATCATGGTGTTATTGATGCGGGCATTTAAAAAATGACCTACCAAGAGTGGTTTGAAACTCACGCTTCCAAACACGCACGTATCATGGAAAAGCTGTTCCATCTCAATGATGCAGAGGTGATTGCATATTTTCGCTTTGAAAACATGATGGTGCATGAACCGGAGTTTTGTCTTCTCTATGCCCAAAACAAAAAATGTCACGAAGTGGAACATCTCAACTGTTATTGGTGCGCCTGCCCCTATTTTCGGTTTAACGATGCCGGTTTTTCAACGGAAAATGAACAAACGCTGTACAGCACATGTTCGATTGAGAGCAAAGAAGGAGCGCAGTTTATCAGCAAAAATAGTATCCATCAAGATTGTACCAACTGCCTCATCCCGCATGGCGAAAACATTCTAAAAAAAGAGTTTAATCGCAATTGGCGCAGTACCATGGAAAAAGCACCCTGCAAATAGGGTAAAATAGGCAATACTATTTCGAAAGGGTATCCATGCGCATCGTTTTACTGCTGTTCGCCTTGCCATTTTTACTCCTTGCCCAACCTCTCCCATTGCTTTTTTCGGGAAATGACAAAATAGCCTCACGAGATCTTTACACGACGCTAGGCCTTGACCTCCCCTATGCCATCGAAGTATGGGAAGATAAACCTGTTATAGAACCGGCTATCGTCTCACAAAGCATCACGGCTCTCACAAGCTATTACCGTGCAAAAGGGTATTTCGAAACCAAAATCATCCCCACTCTCACCGACACAAGTATCACATTCGCCATTCAAGAAAATAAACCCATCGTCGTCAAAGACATTCAAATCAACAGCACTCTCGACGTCGATCGTGCTATCAAACTCTCTACATTGGCATTGTTTGACCAAGATAAATTTACCGATTCAAAAATTCAAATCAAAAAACGGTATCATGACCAAGGGTACTGCAACGCCACTTTTAACTCAAAAACATGGGTCGATCTCGAAGCGCACGAAGCGCACGTATTGTTCGAAGCAACCCCGAACGACCAGTGCACCTTCGGACCCATCATCGTCGAATCGACTCCCAACATCAATGGAAATCTCACCGCTTCAATGCTGCGATTTAAAGAGGGAGATCCGTACAGCCTTGAGGCCATACAAAACAGTTATGAAGCCCTCTATGCCCAAGAGGCTATTTCTAGGGTCTCCATCAACGATACCGACCGAAATGGGAGTATTGTCCCCATTACTTTGGACATTGAAGAGATCGAAAAACCGATCCGATTCAGCGTGGGTCTGGGAGTTAGCAGCGACCAGGGATTCGGTGGACAAATGGGAATCAAACACCGCAATTTTTTCGGGGATCTTAAAACACTCTCTTTGGAGGGGAAATTTACTCAAATCAAACAAGAAGCGGCAGCGATCCTCTCTATCCCTCTCTATAACCGTTTTTTCGGGTATGGTGAAGTGGGATATTCCGACGAGCTGTTCGACGGATATCGATCCCAAAGTGTTTTTGAAAAATTGACCTTAAAACACCAAGACACCCCCACTTCTATCCTCATCGCAATGCTGTTTGATCAAGCCAAAACGTATGAGAGTGCCAACACGGAAGCCTTTCCAAACTCCAATCTCTTTATCCCTTCCCCCATCGTGGAAATCAATATCGACACCCGAAACAAGCTCTTGGAGCCAACCAAGGGAAATTGGATCAACGTCAAAGCGCAAGGTTCCCTCTACTCAACTATCTCCGATGCCACCTATTTTAAAACAAACCTTTCGGGAGCTCACATACAAAGCTTTGGGGAACATATCATTGCAATACGGGGACGATGGGGGGCACTGCGCACTTACGAGGGAGACGTCCCCAGTGCTTATCGTTTTTATGCAGGGGGGATGAACTCCAACCGTGCGTACGGCTACCGAGAACTGGGCCCCAAAGACATCAATGGCAATCCGCTTGGATTCAATTCTCTCCTTGAGGGGACTTTGGAATATCGCTTTCCCGTTTATGAGGCATTCAGAGGAGTTCTTTTTACCGATCTCACCTATGGCTCTGACAACTACCTTCCCGATTACACCCTTCCCTATTGGGGCGTAGGGGCGGGAATTCGATACACAACTCCCATAGGGCCCATCGCGATCGATGCAGGAGTTGATCCTAACGATTTTGGGCAATATTCCTTTCACTTTCGGATAGGGGAATTGTTTTAAGATTTATCTTTCTGCCAACAACTATGACTTAAGCGACAAGGTCACGCTGTAATGTTTTTCATCTTGTATATCATTAAGATTCCATCCATAATAATCGCACAGTGTTTGAGCAATTTCAAGACCAACTCCTGCTTGCTGGATGATCGGAGTGCTCTTATCACACACCGGATTTTCTATCTCAAACGTCCCGTTATCGCAGCTTAAATAAATCGTACTCCCTGAACAGGCATGATTCAACGCGTTTTCAATCAAAATACGGGCAACTCGCTCAAATGGAGCCTTTGGAAGCAGTGCCGCCGAAGTTTCCGGAATATTAAGCTCAAAATGAAGCTCGCGATGTTGCCAAAGCGGTTTCACTTCCTCAATCCATCCTTCAACTGATTTTCTTAAATAAATGGTTTCCATCTCCTCAGTATCCTGCGTGGAATGCAAAATATCCGTTATCTTTGCAGAGACCGAATCAATCTCTTCTCGTGCTTGCGTAATATCATCACCGTTCCATTCCCCTTTTAGATCAGCAATGTCGATCCGAAGCCGCAGTTGCGCTAATGGGGTTTTGAGTTCATGGGTGAGCGCTTTCATCGAATCACGCTGTGCATTTTGAAGGCTGCTGATACGCTCTTGCAGTGTAGCAATCGCATCGCGCAAAGCGATAATTTCTGTTCCTCCTCTTACCATATTAGGCTTTTTCTCAGGATCTCGGCATGTCAAGCAGTGATTTACCAGCTCATTAAACGGAGCAAAAAGATGACGAATCAGAAGATAAATGATTCCGCTCGTAAAAAATAGTCCCAGTAAAAAGAAAAACCATTTATCGGCCATCATCTTAATCAGTTCATCATCGATTTTAGCCGTAGAAGAACTGATTACCAAATAACGCCCATCACTCAAAAAAGCCGAACGAAAAAGACGTTCCTCGCTTGGAGCAGGTAACATAGAGAGGACTTCAATATGCAAATCATGTAGTAATCCACCCTTCAAAATATTCTGCAACTGCTCATTTTTTCGGATTTCTATCACCATTTCCGGATCCCATTGCGACAAGTCATACTCTTGCGTCACGATATTGGTTAAAAACGAGAGACTTCGCGTCAAACATTTTTCCATATGATGATAATAAATATGAGCCAGTCCATACCCAAAGATCGTAACGGAAATGATCGTCATCCCCAATGAAACCGCCAGAATTCTCCCTTTAAACGTTTTTAAAAGCATAACCCCTCCCTTTGAGAGTCTCGATAGGGTTAATAGGCAATTTTTTACGGATATTACTGATGACCACGTCGATTGTATTGGAAGTCGTCGCACTGGGGTCCTCATAAATCGCATTGGCAATATCTTCACGAGTAAAAACTTTATCCGGTCTTGATGCAAGAAAAAAGAACAAATCATGCTCTTTTTTGGACAGCAATATCATCTCCCCTTGCGCGCTTAAGGTCTCATTTTTCATATCGATTTGCAAAACTCCCATGTTAATCATATCCGGGGTATAGCGTCGTATCAGTCCATCAAGCCGCATTTTGAGTTCTCGCAGATCATAAGGTTTTTCCAGATAATCATCTGCCCCCGCACTCAATCCAGAAATACGCTCCTCGACGCCGCCATACGCACTGGCAATGATCACTGCACATGCGGGCTGAAGTTTTTTGAGTTTAGGGATAATCTTCATCCCGTTATCCGCACCTGAAAGATTACGGTCCAACAACAGCGCATCATAAGCATAGCTCTCAACAAGCTCAATTCCCTCTTCCAAAGAACCCGCAGTATCAATCGTATGAAAAACTTCCAACGCATTCTTTAACATAGATCGTAGTTTTAAATCATCTTCAATAATTAATATTCTCATACACATATTGTAATGTATTCCCATTCTTTTTCCCTTTAAAAGCTCAGGAAATGACTTTTTCATGATTTTTTCATCTAGGACAAGTAGGATTGGGGTGATAAAAGACTTAAGGAGAATTTATGATGAAAAAAACAGCGATCCTGACCCTCTCGGCTGTATTGGCTTCACAGCTAATGGGAGCAGAAGATCTAAGCGAGATGATAAAAGAGGGGAAAGCGGGCGGTTACATCCGTATACACCATATCGAACCGGCATTTTCAGAAACAGTGGCTGCCACGGGTAGTGTTATCGGAGGTAAACTCAAATACCAAACAGGTGCATTACATGGTTTGCGCTTTGGTGCGGCACTCTATACGACGCACGATACAGGTCTGACCAAATGGGATTATAAAACTCGTGATGGTTACAGCCAAGTAGCAATGGGACTTGGTGGTGATGATTTAGGGAATTACTCAACCCTCGGGGAAGCATATGCGAGTTATCATCTCTCCAATACGGACATTACCTACGGACGTCAAGAGTTTAAAACACCAATGACCGAAAATGCGGTCACGATCATCCCAAATCTCTTTGAAGGAACCGTCGCCACTATCAAAGAGATGCCAGATTTCACCGTTACCGCAGCCCATATCATCAAAATGCAATATGGTACTCGTGCTGCAACGGATGCTGCATTGATTGGGGATGGTGTATATGGAATTACTGCTGGAGCAGGCTATGGATTGAAAACTCCTGACATCAACGGAACCACGGGTGTGGTCACACCAGGATGGGGGAAAGAAGCATTTCAGGACATGTCGATTGCAACGATGGGAAGAGCAGCTAATATGGATACTGCCGGGGTAACTTCCATAGGGATAGATTATGCTAAAGGAAATCTTAAAGCACGTGTATGGGATTACTATGCTCATGAAATGTACAACACCATTTATGGGGATCTTGAGTACAAAATGGATGCGGGTCCTGCAAAAATAACTCTCGGAGCGCAAATTCTCTCTCAAAAGGATGTCGGTGATTTTGCAACGTCAACCGGAGCGTCAACAGAGCTTAAAAAACTAAGAGGCGTAACCACACCAAGCGGAACAACTTTGTATAAAACAAAAATCAGTGCGGATGGTCAAATCGATGCAATGGCATGGGGGGCACAAGCCAAAGCTGATATTGGCAACTTTACATTGTCAGCTGCTTACAATCAAAACAATGATGGCCATATTATCAGTGCCTGGGGTGGGGATCCTCTTTACACAAGTATGATTTTTGCACGTAATGAATACCGTGCCGATACAACTGCTTATAAACTGGGTGCGGAATACAGCTTTAAAGATCTTGGTGTACCGGGACTCAAATTTATCGTCAATCATGCAGCCTATGATACCGATGTGCAAACATGGACAGGAACAGGTGTTGGAGTTATTGGGCCAGTTGTCAATGAGACCACTGAAGTTCAAGATTATATCCTCCACTACACTGTCCCATCTGTCAAAGGGCTATGGTTCCGTCTGTTCCATGTCCAACGCGATAATGATACCCGTAACTACGAGCAAGAACACACGCGTCTTATCGCGAACCTAAACTTCTAAGGAGTAAGTATGAATTTATCACGACGCGATCTACTTAAAGCTTCAGGACTCGGTGCTGCGGCACTTGCCCTTAGCGGCACTGCTGCAACCTCAGCAAGTGCATCTGAAAATCCGGCGGCGGCTACGGAACTTATGCCCAAACCTGCCGGAAAACGGGTAGTCATCATCGGTGGCGGATGGGGTGGTCTCACCGCTGCCCGATACATCAAAAAAGAGGCTCCTGAGAGCGAAGTCGTCGTTTTGGAAAAACGCGATACCTTCGCGTCCTGCCCAATCAGCAACGAATGGCTTGCAGGCGAAGTGCCAATGGATTTTCTAACCCGCGACTATTTCACTGCGGCAAAAGAATTCGGCTACAAAATGGTCCAAACTACCGTAACCGACATCAATCGCGACACCAAAACGGTGAAAACAACCACAGGTTCAATCATCTATGACTATCTCGTACTTTCACCCGGGATTGCGTATGACTATTCCAAATGGTTCGGTAACGATACTCAAGCCGCAGAGCGCTGCCGTCAAGAGTGCCCACCTGCCTTAATACATGGCAGTGAACATGTGGCACTCAAAAAGATGCTCGAAGATTTTGAGGGAGGCAACTTTATCATCTCCATTCCAGATGGAGCCTACCGTTGTCCTCCTGCACCGTATGAGCGTGCCGCGATGATGGCACACTTCATGAAGAAAAACGGGATCAAAGGAAAAGTGATCATCCTCGATCCAAAAGCCAAACCGGCACCAAAAGGGCCTGGTTTCTTGGCGGCGTACAAAGAGCTCTATCCTGATATCGTCGACTATCGTCCCAATTCATTGGTAAAAACCGTCGATTTGGATAAAAAAGAGGTCGTGGTCACGGTGACATTAGCCGATGAGCGTACCGAGGAGGTACGCATCCCTTATGCTGCGGCCAATCTTATGCCTGTCAACAAAGCTTCTGAAATCATCGCGATGGCGGGAGTATCACAAGGTAAAGCAGGCTGGGGAATGATGAATTCTCCAACCTTCCAAACCAAAGCCGATGAACGCGTTTTTGTCATCGGCGATGCAGTAGGTGGATATCCGTATCCAAAAAGCGGTGCCATCGCGAATGGCCAAGGACATATTGTCGCGTCTCATATCGCCAGCATGATCCAAAATCGACCACAAGCAGGCAATATCATCTTGCCGCAAAATATCTGTTATTCTATGGTCAACGGCGAAGAAGCTATTTCCATCGGAGTCACTTTCTCTCTTATGGACGACAAAGATCTAAACGGCAATGACATCAAAGTCATCAAACCGAAAATGACGGAGAACAATACCCGTTCAACCGCTCTAGGCAAAACCACGCACGAATGGTACAATGGGATGATGCGCGATATCTTCGGCAGCTGATGCCCCCCCTTAGCCGATGATTCTCCTCATTGCGCCAAGAGGGTAAATTAAGGGCAAGTTTCGGCATAATAACACCATGCAAACACCACCTGAAGAAGATTTGACTCCTGGGCGCAAAGTAAACCTGACTATACGTTTCGTCAAAAACCTTTATCTGGTTATACATACCCTCACAGTACTCGCCATCATCGTGGGTGCTGGAGCTCTTTATCTCGCTTTTCGCCCCGATGGTCTTGCTCTGACCCGCACTTTTTTTCTTGAACCCTTAGGGATACATACCAAAGATGCGAATGGCTCATTGTCCGAAGGGTTTTCCCTGCACGGTCTCCATTCCCAAAGCATCGACGTTAAAACCCTTACCCTCGACTACAATCTCACCGCCATTCTAAAGGGGAAACACGTGGTGGATTCGGTGCGTATCGACGGATTGCGGATTCATCTGGATGATTTTATCAACAGCGATGATTCCCCCTCTCTTCCTCTGCCGAACTTTACCTTCAAAGAGGTCATTCTCACCAATCTTCAGCTCATAAGCTCCTATCCGATCGAACTTGATATTCATGGAAAAAATGGTTCTTTTGATGGAGAGAATCTCAATTTCAAAACCCTTACCGCCTCCGCACGAACGCAATATGCCAGCGGTGCATTGCGCGGGGTACTCAAAAACAACATCCTTACCGGCCGTGGAGTTGTTTACCCCAATGCGTCACAGCTTGACCCCTATGTTACGGAATACGTCACCCTTCCGGCATCCCAGTCGGTAAACATTCTCGAACTCTCCGACACGACTGTGCGCTTATCGACCCAGTTTGACACTCTAAAGGCCAACTTCGATCCCAGGATATCGCTTCACTCAACGACAGTAGAAATGGACTACCGATACAAAAATCACTATCTTGATTTTACGGCCCTCTACACCGCTGCTCGGGAAGAAAATCGTGTGCAAACACGCCAGCAGCTTCGTTACCAGCTAAACGGAATCACCACCACCTCATTCACAGGAACCATTATCGAATCTGCCCTTCCACTCCCCTCTAATATCATCACCGGGAATTTCCGAAATGACTCTGAGGGGATTGCAGGGAAACTCTCGATGGAACAAACCTCGATACAGCTACAAAGCAGCGACTATAATGTTTTTTTCTGGAACAGCAGTACGATCCATAAAAATCTCAATTTTCTCCCTTTTCTTCCCGAAGTCCTTCGAAATTCTCCCCTCACAGGATCGGCCCGGGGAGAGTACCGGCTCAAAGACAGCACCGTCGATGGACAGATCACCCTCCATCACAATCATGCCGATATCAATGCAACGCTGCATGCAAGCGGAGAAAAAGTGCGTGTAAACGGAGAAATCATCTTCCCGCCCAATGCACCCTCTTGGGAAAATTCGAGTATGAAACCACCCCCTAAGCTCGATTTTTCCCTTTCGCATGAGCTTAATAAAACGCATCTTTCTCTCAATGGTGACGCCATATCGCTTTGGGGAGAGGTGATTGACAACCGCATCCAAGGTTCCGGAAACTATTTAGGGATATTTTTCGATATGAACGGGACAAAAGGGGAGAGCCAAAGCGATATTACCCTCAGCTCACTCACCCCATCGCTGCATAAAACGCTCAGCCTGATCCCCTCGGTCACCCTCCCCTCCAACGGTTATTACGATGCCGAAGTGCGTACCAAAACCCATATACTTTATGACACGCAGCTACACATTGATACCGTGGTTGAAATACCGTGGTACGCAGTCGTTATGGACTCCAAACATAACTACAGCGGGGTCAACAGCAGCTTTTCAATCCACTACGATGCAAGCAAGATACTCATTGACCAATATCGCATTGACATTGCCGATCATCTGGTAAAATCCAACCGCCCCTCCTATTTGCACCTCGACCCTCAGGGCAATCTCATCATCGATGAGGTGTGGCTGTTTGATACGCTCCTGCTTAATGGAACAGTGAATATGAGCACGTTGGCCGCAACCCTCAATCTCGCATCCTCTAAATTTACCTACAACGGACCGGAGGGGGAAGCACAGATAGCGTTGGATTTACAGTTTAACCGTGATGATAACGCCACCCAAAAACTCACCGGCAACGTCACCTTCCTCGATGGGAAAATCACCTATTTGCCCCTGCAGCAATTTAAAGTCATGGACGACGATGTCATTATCGTCCAAGACGTCGTCGCACCAAGTGACAGCACGCTGGAAATCGAAGTAAAAGTGGATGCAATCAAGCCGCTGCATTACCTCACCAAAGAGCTCGATATCCATTTTATCCCCGATCTCACGATCTGGAAAGATCCCAAAAATACAATGCAGATTCTGGGTATGGTGACCGTCACCGACGGCACCGTCACCACAAGCGGAAAAAAATTCACTCTACGCCCAAGTTACCTCTATTTTGGGGGAGAAATCCCTATTAACCCCTATCTCGACATTACGGTCGATCATGAAGTGGAGTACAAAAAAATCCAAATCTATATCACCCATCGACTCGATTCGCCCATCTTTTTATTCAGTTCCGATCCTGTTATGAGCCAAAATGACATCATGAGCTATATCCTTTTTGGTTCCGCTTCCGATAAAACTTTTAACGCAAGCGGCGGCAGTAACGTCACCGCTCGTGCCGATGCAACTAATTTTATGCTGGGAGCCGGACTCAAAGGCCTTATCGGAGGAGCCACAAAACTGCAAATTGATACGATGAATATCCTTACCACGAGAGAGGGGGGGATGGGATTTGAAGTGGGAGCCCGCCTCAACAAAGATCTCCGTGTTATTTATAAAAACGACACCGTATCGAGTGTTTTGCTCCAATATCAACTCAATCGCTGGCTGCGTCTTGATGCCGATATTCACGAATTAGGCCAAGGGATTAATGCCATCTACGTCAAAGATTTCCGTGATTTCCTCCCCCATAATGAGCTCATACCAAAAACGAAACCTTGATACGGATCAATTTTTTTTGCCCCACCCAATGGTATACTTTGAATAAAAATGGAGGATATCTATGATTTTAGAGTTTATGAGGGACGATCACCGCGCCTGCGATCACCTTTTTACGGAAGCGGAAAATGCCCTTGCCGATAAAAAAACAGCGGAAGCCAAGCGCCTATACGGGGAATTTTATCACGCCACCCATCACCATTTTGACATGGAAGAGCGCGAATTGTTTGTTACGTTCGAAAAACGGACAGGAATGAGTGGAGGGCCGACGCAAATGATGCGCTATGAACATCAACAGTTGCGTACACAGCTGGAGTCGATGCTGCGCGCCATTGAATCCGATCAATACGACGATTTTTTTGGTATCGGAGAGTCCTTTATGATCATGCTGCAGCAGCACAACATGAAAGAGGAGCAAATGCTCTACCCGATGATCGATCGCACACTGGCGGGTGATGCCCAATGGATGATTGACACATTACGAGATATGCCCCGATGATAGAACTGGATGTTCGGGAGCTGGATCATCCTCTTCCTTTGGAGATGGCGATCAATGCATTCAAAAAGCTCTCAAATTCTGAGATCATCCACATGATCCACAGGCGCGAACCCGTCCCCCTTTTCGAAATAATTGCTAACAATGGCGGTTTTTATCGCTCTCGTCAAAGTCCTGATGGGATATGGCACATCACCATCACGCGCGACCCAAATGTCGATCTAAAGCGGTATGATGTATAACGGTCTCTCTCTGGAACAAGCTCCCCCTATCACCGTCGTTCTTCGTTTCTTTTTAACCCTTCCGCTGTTTGGACTTCTCTTGAGTGCTCTGATGATTTTTTCTCCCAGTGAGGTACTCACCCTTGGCCATCCTCTCTCCCTCGCCGCACTTCACCTGCTGTTTTTAGGAGTGATATCGATGGGGATGATCGGCGCACTGTTTCAGATGCAAAGTGTTTTAGGCGGAAAACCGATCCCCTCTCCCCTTGGAAATTCGCTCATCATCCATACCCTTTTCACCGCAGGTATCCTCTCTCTTGCAGGTGCTTTTATCCTTGGATTGGGTGAACTCTTTATCATTGCCGCTGTATTGCTGGGGTCTGCACTTTTGTATTTCTCCCAAATTCTTCTACCGCTGCTGTTTGGGTCGCTTTCTCACGACACTCTCAAAGGGATGCGCTTGTCGATTATCGCCTTGCTTGCCACAGCATCACTGGGGATCGTTATGGCCACCTCCTATGCCTCATCCTCCTTTAGTGACCACCATACCCTTATGCGTACCGCACACTACTCCCTTGGGCTCATCGGATGGATAAGCTCCCTGATCATTTATGTTGCGTTTCAAGTTATCGAGATGTTTTATGTCACTACCCCCTATGGCTCTTGGTGCAAACGCAATGTCAAACACATTATCGCCTCCGCATTAATTCTCAAAATTCTTTGGCTGTTTTTGCTTCTCCCTTTTGCCTGGGTCATTGATGCACTCATTCTATTGCTGCTTGTGGGTTTTATGGTAACGACAATCAAACGCTTGCGAGAGCGCAAACGCCGTGTTAGTGATGTGAGTATTTGGTTTTGGTTTGGAGGGATGGGGTTACTGGGGATTGCGATTGGAGCGTACACCATTTATCTCCTGCAAGGCTATGCGCCACTGGAGATGGTGGGCCTCATGGCGTTTGCGTTGTTTGCCCTCTCGATTATTTTGGGGATGATGGGGAAAATCGTCCCTTTTCTCGTTTGGTTTCATTTGAATGCCTCGGGGTTTATGGAAACACCGATTATGTCCAACATCCTCCCCCAAAAGAGACTCAAACAAACGTTTTGGCTTTTTGTTTCCACTTCCCTTTTGACGCTCACCTCTGCGCTGTATCCGCCCCTTTTAAGCCTCGCGGGTGTTAGCAGTGCCGTATTGTTTGCCATGGTATTTTTCAACCTCATCACGGCGGTAAAACTCTATCGCTATATTCTCAAAACCGGGACAAAATTTAGCTTTGAGACTTAGTTTTGGCCCATAATTTTTTGTTTTTCGGCCTCAAATTCAGCTTCGGTGAGGGCACCGCTGTCATAAAGCTGTTTGATTCGCTCAAGGGCATCGTATTTTTGATGTAAGTCCGTTGCATCTTGAGAAATTTTCGTCGATTTACCCAAAATAACATACAAAATAAATCCCAATAAAGGGATACAAAAGACCAACAAGAACCATACAATTTTCACGACAACGTTACTAAACTCAGAGCGTATAATGTCCACCAGTGCCCATATCCATGCCGCAAAAACAGCCACGCTGATCACAAGGGCAAACAGCAGCCACATTGTTCCCAGCATCATTATCGAATCGTCCATCTCATCTCTCCGTTTTGCGTATTTTTAATCTCTATTAATGGTCGTGTTGATCGATCAGATAATCTTCCAAATCCATCTCTTGTGTCTCCAATACGGGATTTAACGCATGAAGGCTGTACGGCCGGACACTCTCCCTTGATCCGCTAATCAGAGGATGCCACACGGGAAGGGGGAGATTGTGATAGCGCAGACGATACGCGCAAGTTTCCGGCAGCCATTCAAACTCCGCCGCTTTACTCAGCGTAAGGGCGGTACATTCCGGAACTTTACTATGGCGGTTGACATAATCACTGCACTGTGTTGCCTCTAAATCATAACATCGGCACACAACCCGTGTCATCAAAACAGGAGCATCCTCCGCCTCTTCATCTTGCAGCTTGTGCATGCAGCACAATCCGCATCCGTCACACAGCGCTTCCCATTCCTCAAAAGAAAGTTCTTCCAGCTGTTTTGTTTCCCAAAATCGAGTATTCGTATTCATGCGACTATCCTATTCGACAAACTTTCACCCTTATTTCGCTTTTCTTTTTTGACGCTCTTCTCCCAACATGGCAGACAAGAGGCTAAATACGTCACGGCTTGCCGATTCGGCATCTTTGAAGTAACTCATAACACTATTGGCTTTTTCGCCGCACGTTCCCGATTGAACACAATGGATAGCGTCATGTATACGATCGTGGACCACCTTGTGAGGCGCTTCAATCTTAGGATAACTGGCAACCGAGCCAAAAATCTCTTTTCCTAATCCGGTATCGTACCATTTGCCCAATCGACATCCGTGGTGATCCACAAACTCATCATCCACACGGTTCAAGAAGACGGTCTTGTACCCTCTGGATTTAAACAAAAGGTGATCAAGTTTTACCAAAACAATGAAAACCGAATACAACACATCGGTTGAATCGTTATCAATAGCGATCGTGCGATCTTGCAATCCGGAGAGGGATTCTTGGAAACGATTGAGTTTTGCGCTGGATTTAGAGGAGATAGTCTCCATTGAGCTTGAGCGTTCGTCAATTTCCGTCGCGTTTTGTTTGAGGCTTTGAATGCTCATCGCGACCTCTTGAGTTGCTTTTTGCGTACGTTCGGCTAGTTTTCGCACCTCATCCGCAACTACGGCAAACCCTCTCCCGTGTTCCCCCGCACGCGCCGCTTCAATCGCGGCATTGAGAGCAAGAAGATTGGTTTGATCCGATATATCTTTGATCAAATCGATAACAGAGCCGATTGCTTCTACGCTTCCGCTGAGCTGAGAAACCGAAGTGTAATTGCTGGTAATATTTTCCGCCAGCTCTTGCTGCGTCCCAAGAAGATCTTGTATCTCATCATTGATTTCAACCGAAGAGGCTCGATTGAGTCGGTTGAGTTCCGCAATGTCTTTGAGCTCATTCACATTTCCACCCAAATCATTTTGAAGCATGGATAAGTCGTGATCTGCCCCATGAACCAAATTCTCCGTGAGTTCGTGAATTAAATCAAACATAATCTTTTGGTGTCGGGCTTCACTGGCTTGAACCTTGAATTTCTCATTCTCTTGTACTAATTGTTCATTTTGACGCTGGAGTTCTTCCATTCGCACACTGAGTGATGCATGTTCATTGGCTGCTTTTTCATATCTTTTTTTATAAAACATTGAAACCCTTTAACTTATTTAATTTGATTATAGCACACCAAAGAAGAAGAATGAGAAAAAAATATACTTTTAAGATACTCTCTATATACTGCATCAAAATTTATCTCAGGATTTACTATGATGAATTATCCTAGCCCAACAACCAATGAAAAAGTCAAAATGCCCAAAGTGATCTACGGCACCGCATGGAAAAAAGAACGTACTGCCGATTTGGTCGTTCAAGCGGTGGTAAGCGGATTTCGCGGTATCGATACCGCATGCCAGCCCAAACATTACGAAGAGCCGCTGGTCGGTGAAGCGATTGCACGATTAAAAGAGGATCATGGCATCTCTCGTGACGAGCTGTTTATCCAAACCAAATTCACCCCCCTCGCAGGCCAAGACCCCAAGCGTATCCCCTATGACCCCAACGCACCGCTCGAGCTCCAAGTTTCCCGCTCATTTGAAACCTCCCAACGCAATCTCCAAACCCATTATGTCGATTCCCTCGTCTTGCATTCACCCCTTTTCCCCTATGCCAATCTCACAAAAGTATGGGGCGCAATGGAAGAAATTTATCACCGTGGAGAAGCGGGTCAAATCGGTATCAGCAACTGTTACGATCTAAAGCTCTTACAGCAGCTTTACAGGGATGCAACTGTCAAACCGTCTGTTGTTCAAAATCGCTTTTATTCCGAGAGCGGTTACGATAAGGAGCTACGGCTTTGGTGCAATACCCATGGGATTATCTATCAAAGCTTCTGGAGTTTAAGCGCCAATCCTCACATCTTGGCAAGCAATACCGTAGCCATTCTGGCCAAAAAATACGATAAAACAGCCGCACAAATACTCTATCGTTATCTCAATCATGTCGGAATCATTCCTCTGATTGGAACCACATCACAACAGCATATGGATGAGGACTTGGCTATTTTTGAGTTTGAACTTTTGGAGGGTGAAATAAAAAGTATTACGGAGTTTATGGGGATTTGATGGCGGACAGCTAGTGGGGCTAAAATTTAGCTTAAACAAAACTACAAAAGACCACAAAACAGGACTTTCGTTACTCTGTCAAATCTCTTCATTTCTTCTTTTTAGTCATCTTTGGGCACAGTCTGGGGACACAGTTTAGTATTGATGTAATATTCATTTTTCTGTTATTGACCACCGTGCAGACATATAGCAAAAAGTAACATTTTTACTTTTTTATGTTATCTTATTCTTATAAATTTGATTTTACAAGAAGGAAATGTATTGAAAGAGATTTTTATTGCACGTCAACCAATTATTGATGCGTATGGACGTCTTCATGGCTATGAACTTTTATTTCGCCATAATTTTCAAAGCAATGCGGCACCTATCGCTTGCAATACTACTGCTACGAGTCGGGTTTTAGTAAATGCACTCAATAATTTTGGGACAAAAACTCTCTTGGGTAATCATTTCGGTTTTATCAACGTAGACCACTCTTTTATAGACACTGCACTTTATAATGCGATACCTGCCAAAAAATTTATCATTGAAATACTTGAAAATACTATCGTAACTGAGCCTTTCATCACAAAAATCGCAGAATTAAAAAAAGAAGGATTTACCTTCGCATTGGATGATATGGATCTAAGTGAAGAGATGATTGCCCAATTTGAACCAATTTTTCCCTATTTGTCTTACGTTAAAATTGATTTATTTACAGCTACAAAAGAAAAAATAAATGAAAAAATTGAAATCTTTAAACAATTTGATCAAATTAAGCTTCTTGCAGAAAAAGTTGAAACAATAGAAGATTTTGAATATTATAAAAAGAAGGGATTTTCCTATTTTCAAGGTTATTTTTATGAAAAGCCAACGGTATTCAGTGGAAAAAAATTCGATCCTACACATAAAACGCTTCTTGAATTCAGTACTCTTCTAGATAGTGATGCTGATATTACTCAGCTTGAATCAAAACTCGCCAGTTGCCCTCATTTGATTGTAAATCTTCTCAAATATATCAATTCTGGAGAAATAGGGCTTCGTCAACCTATCAGTTCATTGCGTCATGCTATTACACTAATAGGAAGACATTCACTAAAACAATGGATATTGCTCTTTTTTTATGCAGATGCTACAGGGCCTGCTTTTTCTGAACCGATCTTACTGTCTGCACTTTTTCGAGGACATCTACTGCAATTACTTTCATGTAAAGCTCACTGTTCGATTGATGGTAAAAATCAAGCGTTTATGATCGGGATGTTCTCTCTATTTGATGTATTGTTCGGATCGCCGATAGAAGAGATTTTGAAAGATATTGACTTTCATGCGGATGTAAAAGATGCGCTACTAAAAAAAGAAGGCGTGCTTGGTAAAATGCTTAAATTAACCATTGCGATTGATGAAGAAAGTTTTTTACATGTTTCACAATATCTTATTGATTTGAATCTTGATGAAGATACGCTAGCAAATATTATTACCGAAAGTTACAATTGGGTCAATAATTTTTATATGGAACATTTGTCAAAAAATAATTTACCAGACTAAAACGCTGCCAATGATGAACAGCATCGAAAAAGAGCAACTTTTTTATCTGCTTAACTAACATGCTTTGGGCACAGTTTGGGCACAGTAGGATAATTTATCTTTAGGGAGTCCGTGTACAGGGGGTTCTATAGGGATATGGCGGACAGCTAGGGGTTCGAACCCTAGATAGGTTGCCCTATACACGCGTTCCAGGCGTGCGCCTTCGACCACTCGGCCAGCTGTCCAGTTTTTGAGAGAGTGCAATTGTATCGAATATAGCTTAAAAGGTCTTAGTATTTTTTTTGGGACTTATTTTTTTTGTATAACTTTTCTCTATAAAAACGATTTTTGCGATGATTCAGCCACGCCAAAATAATAATAACTATGATCAATACTGCCGCCACTTCGTACCCGATAGCCCAAATCACAAAATAGGACAGTAGATTAAACGCTAAAAAAGACTCATAACTCGCTTTCGCAATAAACAAAAATAAAAAACTAAACCCAACAAGATAAGGTAGGATTAGAAGGTGTAAAAATATCATCAGACCCTCGTATCCCTCCGGCACAAACATATATTTTCGATAATTAAATTCTTGGCTTAAAAAGTCCTCTTCTTGCCCTCTGCGTCGCTGTATACTCTCCTGTGAAAACTGCTTTCCACTGCTTCGATAGTCGTTAGATAAAAATGGTTTTGGATCCTGATTTGATTTAAGTTCCATCAGCACTGCCTTCATTTCATTTTGTATAATTTTATTATTGTAGCTTATTTATAAGAAAAACTATTATTTTGCTCCTATTTTATTTCAAATCCGTATTAGAAATTACTATGATTGATCATTGCTTTTGATATAATGACTCAAAAAAAGGTTCTTATGCATCCTGAACACCGCTTTTTTGACATAAGCTGCGATTTTCGTTCCCCCTATGCACGTGACCGTGATCGCATCATCCATTCGGGAAGTTTTCGCCGGCTTGAATACAAAACCCAAGTCTTTCTAAACTCTCAAGGGGATTTTTTTCGTACCCGTCTCACCCACAGTATCGAAGTGAGTCAAATCGCCCGCTCAGTTTGTTCCCATTTAGGGCTCCAAGAATCCCTTGCCGAATCCATCGCTTTGGCTCACGATATGGGACATACCCCCTTCGGACATATCGGAGGAGATACGCTGGATGAGTGCTTGAAAAATAAGGGGTTCAAAAACGGATTTGAGCATAATTATCAAAGCTTTCGGGTTGTAACCTTGTTAGAACAGCGTTATAAAGCATTTTTGGGTCTCAATCTCACGTATGCCACGCTTGAAGGGATCTTAAAGCACTCATATCCGTATAACAAATCGTTTTTGCCCGATAACGTACGTGAGTCTTTTGCCCTGGATACTCACCCAAGTATCGAAGCGATGATCGTCGATCGTGCCGATGAGATCGCCTATATCAGCCACGACATTGATGATGGCGTAGCCTCAGGACTGATCAGCTTTGACACCTTGAAATCCAGCGAACTGATCCAAACCATTTTGCAAAAAGTCTACGATGAAGGGATCCATGAAGACGAAGACGAGATGTTCCGTTATCGCTTCAGCTCACATCTTATCAATCATCTGGTCTACTCACTGCTGGAATACTCCCGCGATAACATCGATAACACCCGTGTGTTAGCCTCCGTCATTTCTTCCACGGAAGAGATTCCCATCGGATTTACCCCAGAGCTTGAAACGCAGATCAAAAAGCTCAAAAAAATACTCTTCCAAAATCTCTATCAGCACAAAGATATTATGCGAAAAATGTTTTCAGGACGACAAGCCGTCATCGGGCTGTTCAATGCCCTAATGGAAGAGCCAAAAATGTTGCCGCCGTATTATCTAAATCAACTCAATCTTCGAAATACCCATCGCGTCATCGCGGACTACATCGCCAGCTTGTCCGACAGAGCAGCTATGAAGCTTTACAGTGAACTGTATGGGAGAGAGGGATAAATGCTATAATTCGACTATGAATACAATAGCAATTATCGGTGGCGGTGCAGCAGGACTAATGGCAGCGCTTACCGCCGCACGTTCCGGTGGCAATGTCACGATTTATGAGCACAACTCCAGTGTCGGAAAAAAGATTTTGGCTTCAGGCAACGGTCGATGTAATATTATCAATATGACCGTTTCTTCTGACGATTACGCAGGGGCTGACCCCTTTTTTGCCCAATACGCATTAAAACAGCTCCCCTTTGAAGATTTTCAAACTCTTTGCCTCTCTATGGGTATGTTGCTGGATATCAAAGAAGATGGGCGCTGTTATCCCCTCTCCAATGAAGCAAAATCGGTTTTAATTGCCCTCAAGGCTGCCGTCAGTGATGCAGGGGTAACCCTTCTTACCGAGACCAAAGTAACCTCCATTACCAAAAACAAAAATCGCTTTTTTGTTGAAACCCATCAAGGAGCGATGGCTTACGATAAAGTTCTTATTTCAACCGGGTCAGAAGCTGCACCTCAACTTGGAGCCACAGCGGACGGATATCATTTCGCCAAACATTTTGGCCATGAGATACTTCCTGCCTACCCATGTCTTGTCCAGCTTCATCTAAACTCTAAAATCCATCACAAGATGGCAGGGGTAAAAACATTTGCCGAAGTCACACTAACCATTGCTAACAAAACAATAACAAAGGTTCAAGGAGATATTCTTTTTGCCAGCTACGGAATTTCGGGATTGGCAATTTTGGATATCAGTCAAAAGGCGTCTTATGCCCTTATGTCTAATCAAAAAGTCTCTCTGGGTATTAATCTTCTTCCTCGATTTGATACGAACGAACTAATATGTACACTAGAAAAACTTTTTACCTCAGTACCCAATCATACCATTGAGACAGCACTCTCTACTCTCCTCCCTGCTAAAACAATCCCTTACCTGCTCGAATCAGTATCTATTTTCCCTTCAGCTCCTGTGTCGAAACTAAGCACAAAAGAGATTCAAAAACTGTCTCATCTCCTCCAAAACTGGCAATTTGAGATCAATGATACCCACGGCTTCAAACATGCAGAAGTCAGCGGTGGAGGTGTGGCTACAGCTGCAATAAACGATAAAACGATGGAATCAAAACTGGTAAGCGGTTTGTATTTTGCGGGAGAAGTTCTCGATATTGTCGGACGGCGCGGTGGCTATAATTTTAACTTTGCATGGGCTAGCGGAATGATTGCGGGAAAAGAGATGGTGAAGTAATTTACAATCGTCATTCCCGCGAAGGCGGAAATCCAGCTTAGTTATAAAGTTTATTTTTTGGGATGGATCCCCGGGTCAAGCCCGAGGATGACGGAGAGGTAGTTACTTTTTAGTTGCGTAACGTTTACGGTCAGTTGGATCCAACCATTTTTTACGGATACGGATAGTAAGAGGAGTTACTTCAAGA
The DNA here is from genome assembly GCA_038329855.1 of Campylobacterales bacterium. GTDB lineage: Bacteria > Campylobacterota > Campylobacteria > Campylobacterales > Sulfurimonadaceae > Sulfuricurvum. The sequence goes on along the minus strand of JBBQNL010000001.1, from coordinate 64,648 downwards.
AGCTCATCGTCTTCAATCCACTCTAAGGCACGCTCAAGGTTCATATCACGAGGTGGAATAAGCTTAATTGCTTCATCAGCGCCGGATGAACGGACGTTTGATTGTGCTTTTCCTTTGATCGGATTAACATCAAGGTCGTTGGTACGACTGTGTTCTCCAACGATCATCCCTTTGTAAACTTTTGTTTGAGGATTAACAAACAATACACCACGCTCTTGCAAGTTTGCAAGTGAGAATGCCAACGTAACACCGTCTTCCATAGAAGTCAATGCTCCGTACTGACGGCTCTCAACGCCACTTGCCGTGTATGGGCGGAACTCCAAGAAAGAGTGGTTCATAACACCCTCTCCTTTGGTTTCTGTCAAGAATTGTCCACGGAAACCGATCAGTCCACGTGCAGGGATAACGAACTCAACACGCGTAAAGCCCTCACCCATTGGAACCATCGCTGTCATTTCCGCTTTACGACGGCCAAGACGCTCGATGATACTTCCTGCAAATTCTTGAGGAAGGTCAACTACGAGGTGCTCGAATGGCTCACATTTGACCCCTTCGATTTCACGTATGATAACTTCCGGACGTCCAATACCGAACTCGAAGCCCTCGCGACGCATATTTTCTGCAAGAATAGTGATTTGAAGTTCTCCACGTCCTGAAACTTGGAATTTACCCTCACCGATCACTTCACAACGCATTGCAACGTTGGTATTCATTTCCGCTTCTAGACGCTCACGAATTTTGTTTGAAGTAATATGCTTTCCTTCTTGACCCGCAAGTGGAGAATCATTAACCGAGAAGAATACGTTCAACGTAGGCTCTTCAACGTGCATAGGATCCAATGGCATTGGATTGTTAGGATCACAGATGGTATCCCCAACGTCTACGGTTTCGATACCTGCAAGGGCCACGATATCACCCGCTTCTGCCGTTTGGATTTCTGTACGGTTAAGACCCATAAACCCGATGAGTTTAGAGATTTTACCTTTAACCATTTCACCGTCTGCTTTTGCAAGGAGGATATTATCCCCTTTTGAAATGCGTCCGTTGAAAATACGAGCAATACCGATTTTACCAACATAGTTGTCATAGTCAAGAGTAAAGACTTGCAACTGTGTTGGGTTTTCAGCATCACCCGTAGGCTCAGGCACTTTTTCAAGGATTGTGTTAAACAAACATGTGAAATCGCCATCAGGATCAGACATGTTTAGTTTCGCCATACCATCACGAGCTGCTGCATAGATGATTGGGAAATCGAGTTGATCTTCGGTTGCATCCATTGCTACGAAAAGGTCAAATACTTCGTCTACTACACGCTCAGGATCAGCGGAAGGTTTGTCAATTTTGTTAATAACAACGATTGGCTTGAGTCCAAGCGCCAACATTTTCTTAACAACAAACTTAGTCTGAGGCATAACCCCTTCATACGCGTCAACAAGGATTAACGCTCCGTCAACCATTTTCAATACGCGCTCAACTTCTCCACCAAAATCGGCGTGGCCCGGAGTATCGATAACGTTGATTTTGTGATCACCGTAACGAATTGCTGTATTTTTAGAAAGAATCGTGATCCCGCGTTCTTTCTCAAGTGCGTTAGAGTCCATTGCTCTTTCATTGACCTGCTCGTGGCTGCCATACGTTCCAGATTGCTTGAGCAATCCGTCAACTAGAGTCGTGTTACCATGGTCAACGTGTGCGATGACGGCGATGTTACGAATTTTTTGCAATGAATGTCCGTGTGGGGAGCAAATATTTTCGCGAATTCTATCTAAAATAAAGTTAAGGAAGGATTAAGTGAATTTTATAGTAAGTGGAATATTTTTTGCTTTACAACATTAATATATATTTTGCAAAAGGATTCCATTATGGTTGTTCAAAGCAAAGAGACCGCAAAGCAATCCTCTCTCATTGAGTTGCTTGGAGGCTCAGCAAAGGGTAAAAACAGTAAAGCCGATGATGCTTTTGCCCAAATTTTATCTTCCCTCAATGCTCCTGTAAAGAGCGAGAAAAGTGAGAAAAGTTTTGGGATAATTATCGATCCTAAAACAAGCACCTTTTCCGATGCTCCAAAAATCAATACAAAAGTCTTAGAAAATTTACTTAGCAGCGAAGAGACAAAAGCCCTCCCTAAAGAGCTTATCAATGTTTTGAGCAACGATCAGGTTCATTCACTCATTCACAAAGCCAAAGAATATCTCAAAAACAGTATTCAGCAAAAATCTCCTGAGTACAGAGCAGACCCTGCGATGATCCCAAAAACTCTTATGGGACTCGTAGAACTCGCGGATACGCTTGGGATTAATATGAGCGAAATCACCCTTTCAACCTTGGATGAGAATGAAAAACCGCTCTTTAAGGGATTGGGTGATTCACTGCTCTTTAAAAGTGTTTTGGAGTCAAAAAAATCACCAAAAGCAGATGCTACTTTAACGGCAAAAGCACCTGAAACCCTCACGGCACTTTTAAATGAGACCAAAGAAACGCAAGCAGAAGTCAAACCCGTACAACCTGAGATTAAAGCGGTTAAAGAGATGCCAAAAGGTGATATTCCGCTAACGGCAAAAGTACCCGAACTTCTCGCTCAAGCTTTAAATGAGACCAAAGGGCCACAAACAGAGGTTAAAACCCTGCAGCCTGAGATCAAAGCGGTTAAAGAAATTCCAAAAGTAGATGCTCCTATAACGGTAAAAACACCTGATCTTCTCGCTCAAGCTTTAAATGAGACCAAAGGGCCACAAACAGAGGTTAAAACCCTGCAGCCTGAGATCAAAGCGGTTAAAGAGATGCCAAAAGCAGATGCTACTTTAACGGTAAAAGCACCTGAATCCCTCGCGGCACTTTTAAATGAGACCAAAGAAACGCAAGCAGAAGTTAAAACCGTACAGCCTGTGATTAAAACAGTTAAAGAGATGCCAAAAGGTGATATTCCGCTAACGGCAAAAGCACCTGAACTTCTCGCTCAAGCTTTAAATGAGACCAAAGCTCCCCAAGCAGAGGTTAAAACTCTACAGCCTGAGATCAAAGCGGTTAAAGAGAGTGAAAAAGTTGCACCTCAACCTCTCCAATCATTATTAAAAGAACTCAAACCATCAGGTGAACCTTCTACTTTTATTCCTGCTGCACCTGAAGTTTTAAAAGAATCACCAAAAATTTCTATAAGTGCCTCCGTAGATACCCTAGGAGCATTGCTACGTGCAACTCATGAAACAAATAAAGCAGAGAATAAAGAGATCAATTCATCCGCAGAGGACTCCTCAAAACTTCTTCAGACCCATAAAGAAGGGTCAGTCGAAATAAAATCCAAAGAAGCTGTGCAAAGCTTACGCCATTTTGCTATTGATCTTAAAGAAGCGGCAGAAAGCTACAAACCCCCTTTTACTCGAGTCACTATGAAGCTCAATCCTGAAAAACTAGGGGAAATAGAAGTGACATTGGTACAACGGGGAAATAATGTCCATGTCAATATCCAGTCGAATAACGCAAACAGTGTCGCATTTCTCGCTCATAATGCCACAGAGCTAAAAGCGCAATTGGCCGGACAAGGGATAACCAATGCGACGATGAATTTTATGTCAGGCGGAGAAAATCAATCCCAAAATCCCAATCCTCAACAACAACAAAACCGTTTTCAGTCGTATCAATCGCTTTTAGAGCTTGAATCCAAAGAAGAGCCCTTAAGCGCTCTTGAAATCATCTTACCGCATTACGCGTAATTAAAGGAACTATTATGGCAATCAATTCAGTAGGTCAAAATGCGGCTACCGCTACGGCAACAACCACGTCTAATCCTAACAGTATTTTGGGGAAAGATGACTTTTTAAAACTGTTGCTCTTGGAACTTAAATACCAAGACCCAACTTCTCCTATGGACAGTGAAAAAATTCTTGCTCAAACCTCGCAATTAGCAACGCTTGAGTCCACTGAAAATACCAATAAATCTCTTGCAGCATTGGCAGCATCTCTCACTGCATCAATGCAATACTCAACCGTTTCAGCCATTGGTAAAATAGCCGATACGGGAAGTAATGCCGTTGTCTTTGATCAAGGAAAAAGTAGTGATTTTGAACTCTATTTTCCAAAAGATATCAAAAGTGGCTCGGTCAAAGTGATGGATGTTAACGGTAATACCATCAAAACCTTACCGCTGGAAACGATGTCAGCAGGCATCCACTCTTATAGCTGGAATGGATCTGACGATAGCGGGAATACGGTCAAAGCAGGAACCTATTATGTCGAATCAGCCTATACCGATACTACGGGACAAAACCGCACTTCCCGTGTCGGAACATACCCCATCGAATCGGTCCGTTTTGATAATGGTAAAACCTTGGTAAAAATGGGATCAAGCTATGTTCCATTTGAATCAATCAAAGAGATCGTAGGAGGCTGATCATGACGCAAGGATTTTATTCAGGATTATCAGGTATTCAGACTCATCAATATGGACTTGATGTTGTGTCGGACAACCTTGCCAATATATCGACGACGGGCTATAAAGGCTCATTAGCCGAATTTTCCGATATTTTTACGCAAGCTTTATCCAGCAGCGGAGCGAATACCCCTACCACAAACGATATCGGTCTTGGTGTTCAACTGCAAACCACCAGTTTCCAATTACAACAAGGAGAGATGATGCCCTCCGATCGGTTTAACGATCTTGCACTCGAAGGGAATGGATGGTTTGGCGTCATTTCTAAAAATCAAAATCTTTATACCCGCGATGGCCATTTTTCGTTTGATACGTATCAAAAAGTAAACGGGGATGTCAACTCTTCCTCTGCTCGACTTGTCACCGCGGATGGGATGTTTGTCTCAGGGACCAGGCTCTCCAATTTTACCTACAATGCAGCTGCCGGGACCTATGAGATCCATACACCATCCGATACTGCAGCGTTAGGCAATGTCAATAGCCAAGGGATACTTGAATTTCCAACACTCCTGAGTTATCCGGTTGAGCCTACCACACAAGTAGCGTTTATGGGCAATCTAGGAACAGACGATGTTCTTCGATCAATGTACAGCCAGGCCATAAGTGCCAATAATGACACCAATCAGATTCGTCTTTCTTTTACAAAGAGCACCATACAGCCTGCAGTCGGCATCTCTTGGGATGTCGTTGCGACTGCCGAATCCAAAGACGGGAGTATTGTTTATGATACCCAAAATGGGCAAGCCATTTTTGATGGAGCAGGAGCAATGAGCAGTTTTACAATCCCTTCTATCAATAATGACGGATCACCCGTTACCCTTAGTGCTGCAAATGTGACATCAATCAATAATCTCCCTGTTAGCGGCGGAGCTCAAAACGATGGGACACTCGGAGGCCTACTGACAAAATATGCCATTAATGCCGACGGAGTCATTTTTGCGGATTTCTCCAATGGACGCCAAAGTGCTATCGGTCGTGTTGCTGTATACCATTTTCAAAACGACCAGGGGCTCAATCGAGAAGGCGGTAGCTATTTCCAAGAGAGCAGTAACAGTGGGGCACCACTATTTTTCACTGATGCTGCAGGTAATACAATTACTGGAGCAAACGTTCGAAGCGGTATGCTCGAAGCATCCAATGTCCGTATGGAAGTGGGACTTACCGATATGATTATCATGCAGCGCGCCTATCAAGCCAATGCTAAAACCATGACGACGGTGGATGAGATGATCCAAAAAGCACTGCAAATGCGTCGCTAATTTTTGGAACATATTTTGCTTATATCTTTAATATTGAAAATAGATTTCTACCTCATTAGAGGCTAGATTAAGTGGCCTAATCGGCTAGTGTAGATTTAGGGGTTGTCTCCTGAAGCGTGTTAAATTTAAAAGGATTAATCATGTTACGATCACTCTTTGCAGGTGTTACTGGATTACAAGCCCATCAAGTTGCCATGGACGTCGAATCAAACAATATTGCCAACGTCAACACTATCGGATATAAATACTCTCGAGCCAATTTTTCCGATTTGCTCGCGCAAACGAATCAAATCGCCACAGCTCCACAGGGGGCATTGGGTGGTAAAAATGCGGTACAAGTCGGCTTGGGTTCCTCTATTGGTTCCATTACTAAAATCATGACTCAAGGCTCCATCCAAAATACCGATAAAAATACCGATGTCGCAATCCAAGGAGATGGTTTTTTCATCGTCAGTGCCGATGGCGGAAATACGTATAAATACAGCCGTTCCGGAGATTTTAAATTTGATGCGGGTGGAAATTTTGTTGATAATGGCGGAAACATCGTCCAAGGGTGGCTTCGCGATCCGGATACCAATAAAGTCGATTCCAGCAGTCCAATCAAAAACATCAAAATCGCTCCTGGGCTTACAACACCCGCTAATGCCACAACCGATGTTGTGCTAAAAGCCAATCTCGATTCAGGACAAACAGTCGAGACATTTAGCGTCACCAATCCAATGAAAAGCTACTCTCTTACGGATTATCAAAGCTATACCGCATGGCAAGCAATCACTCCCGCTCCCGCAGTAGGGAGTGGAGCTCCTGCACCTGCAACTCCTGCAATACAAGCACTGTGGACAGCGGCCTATGATACACGTACCGCAAATACTATTGCAGCTGAAGATATGAATGTTATGTTCAATGATCAGGGGCAATCACTGACCATGCAGCCTTCTCAAGGGATATGGGTTAGCTATAAAGATGCGACAGCTACAAGAAGCATCCCTGATCCGACTGCTCTTCCTCTAGGGTCAGGCTATACTGGGGCATTTAGCTTTACTATTAATGGCACCGCAATCAGCGGTACGGCTCCAGATGTAGATCGAGATGGTAATGCGGCCTACATCGCCCAACAGATCAATGCAAAAACATCAGTAACAGGTGTTGTTGCCATAGCCACAGGTGGCGGGACAGGCGGATTACAACTTGTCAATGATAACTCTAGAGAAAGCGATGCAGCTGTAACCAAAAATATTTTGATCACAGGTACACTTGGAGGTGTTGTTAACAACACCGGTGATACCAGCAATATAACTGCATACCAATATGCATACGCTACCAATCCGGTAGATATTTCTAGCCCCACAGCAGCAAATGCATCCTTTCGAACAACAGAACAGCTTCGTTTAATCATGGAAACTCACGCCAAAGATGTTGTAGGCGGAGCAGTTTCTGTTCAATCCACAACACTAACCGCTGTAGGTGGGTTAACGTATCCTGTCACAGCAACTGTCAATGGTGTAGTATTAGCATCATCAGCTAGTCAAGCAGCTTTAGCGGCCGATATTCAAGCTGCTTTAGGTGCTGGAGCTGTCGCTACTGTTAACGGTGCCAACATTGATATAACAGGTCTGCCAAACGGAACACCCTTTACTCTTACAGCTACGGATAATGCTGCTGTAGCCGCTACAGTAACACCCGTCGTAGCGGGGACTACCGGTTTTGCAGACGGCATCAAAGTGACTATCAATTCACGAGGGCAGTTTGAAGTAGTCAATGATCTTGATGGAGATAATATTGAAGAAAATCTTAAACTACAAATTACCGCATTTAAAGACAGCGCAAATAATGTTAGCAAAAACCAAAAGCTCACCGATGTAATGCAGTCACTCAACGGCACTTTAGTCGAGGGGAGTACGGGAATCCGAATCTCCCAAGGGCTTGATGCTGCAACTCACTCGACCAGTATTGATATCTTTGACTCACTGGGAAGCAAACATACCATGAGAATGGATTTTCGAAAGGTTAATGTCGACGCGGCTACCGGAGCCACATGGAGCATGAAACTTTCCGTCCCAGAACCAGGTGCTATCAGTACTGTCGCTCCATACAACGAAATTGATGGACAAGTGCGCTTTACGGCCGATGGAGCACTCTCCTCCTATTCACCGACCAACGTCAACTTTACCGCTGGAAATGGTTCTACACCTAACCAAAATGTCAATATTAAGCTCGGTACTTCCAATGCATTTGATGGGATGACCAGCTTTGATGCGACTTCCGGTACGAGCGGTATCTCTCAAGACGGTTTCCCTGGCGGTGACTTAGTAGGGATTCGAATCGACCAAAGCGGTACATTAATCGGATCATTTTCCAATGGCCGATCGTTCGGTTTGGCACAAATCGGTATGGCTAAATTTACTAATAATGAGGGATTAATGACGGATGGTGGAAACGTTTACCTTCAATCTGCCAACTCTGGCGACCCGATCATCGGTGTTGCGGCAACGGCAGGACGAGGATTTATGCAATCGTCAGCACTCGAAGCGTCCAACGTCGATTTGTCCAAATCATTGACAAACCTCATCATTATCCAACGCGGTTATCAAGCCAATGGTAAAACGATTACGACATCGGATACGCTATTGGAAACATTGCTGGGAATTAAACGTTAATAGAAGGTAAAAGTGGCTCAGGAGGAGAGGCCTGAGCGCTTTGAATTTTAAGGAGTATCGAAAGAATGAAAACTCCCTTTTGACGTGCTGCCATCAATTGGGATATCAGTATTATGAAACAAGTTGGTAAACAAACGGTAATAACGCGTTATAATTGCGTTATGCGACGCAAAACTCTTAAAAAAAATCAAAAACTAACCCTTTCCCCTTCTGTTAGAATTGCTTATGCCTCCTTTTGGTCGAGAACCCTTGCATTTATCACGGATATTTTTATGATCGGTTTGCCCATCTCCCTCATTATTATTCTCCTCTTTGGCTACGATCAAACCCATGTTGCAGGGGGAATAGATGTGATTATGCAAAACAAAGAGGCCCTTAAAAATCCTCCCAATCCTCTCGTTTCCATCGTGCAGCTTTCCTTATTTATGATCATAACCGTTGTGTTATGGCATCACAGCGGACAAACACCGGGAAAAAAACTGGCACGCGTACGAGTCGTCGACGCAAAAACGCTCCAAAGGGCCCCCTATTGGAAACTGATACTGCGTTTTATCGGTTATTTTTTCTCCCTTCTCACCCTCATCGGTTTTTTTATCGGACTGGTTCGTAAAGACCATCGGACCCTGCACGATCTTCTCAGCGGCACGTGCGTCGTTCAAGCTTCATAACATGACCATTCTCGTCGCCCTTTTTTATTTTTTCTATTTTGCCCTCATTGGGGTACACATTATTTTTGTTCCCAAAATTCTCTCCATGAGCGGAATGAATGCGATGGAGATAGGCATTATCTTCGCAAGCGCTCCATTGGTCCGTTTTGCCGTCCCGTTTATGTTTTTACGAGGATTTCAGCTCAATCAGCGGACTTTTTATGCCTCTCTTGCCCTAATGTCTTTAGGTGCGATTGGATTTTATCCTGCACTGGAACATTTTTGGGCGCTGCTTGGAGTCAATATCCTCTTTGGTATCGGCATTGCCCTCATACTCCCCTATGTCGAAGTGATCGCCCTTGAACGTATCGGGCAAGAGAAATACGGAAAGATCCGCCTCTTTGGCTCCCTCGGATTTATTGCGGTGGCGTTGGTACTGGTGGAATGGCTCACATCCCCTCAAATCGGTATAGGCTTTTTGATTGCCATGGCTCTAGGGACGTTGATATTAGGGGCCACGATCGGAAAGGAACATACCAAAAGCAAGAGCTTTGAGTCGAATGAAAGGGAGAGTCTCTTTAACCCGCTATCTCATGTTTATTTGTGGATCGGTTTTTTCTTGATGCAGGTGAGCTTTGGCCCTTTTTACAATTTTTTCACCATCTACATCACCGATCACGGTCTTTCGCTGAATACAACGGTATGGCTGTGGAGTTTTGGGGTTATTGCTGAAATCGTGATGTTTTATTTTCAAGGGGCTCTGCTTCGCCGTAATCTCTATGTAATCCTATGGATCACCGCATTGATCACCGCTATTCGATGGCTGATGGTGGCCCTTTTCCCCAGCTCACTGCCGCTCCTGGCGCTGTCTCAAAGTCTGCATGCCTTTAGCTTCGCCTTATTTCATACGGCGGCAATCAGTACCCTGTTCGCCCTCTACAGTGCACGTCGTCTTTCACAGCAATTTTTCTTTGGTATCTCTTATGGTCTGGGTGGTTTTGTGGGGGCATTGGGAGCAGGCGTGCTGTATCAGTATACTCCGACGTATTTATTTATCGGCGGAGCCATTGCGGCGATGGGGTCCGCGTGGGCCTTTTATATTCAGGCACATCGGATTCATACGGATACCTAATCAAACTTTATACAAGTTCCTCTTTTCGTATATGCAAATCCATTTGAGGAAATGGTCTGGATATTTTGTGTTTGTCAAATGAGAGTTTAACCGCTTCAGTGATTTCAAATTTTGCATCCCAGTACGCATCGGCAGGAACCCAAGGTCTCGCATACAATTGGACGGAATTATCCCCCAATGCCCCTACAACGACAATTGCAGCAGGCTCTTGGAGAACTTTTGAATTATCAAGAAGCGCTTGCATAATCACTTCCTTGGCAAGCTTTAAGTCGTCTTTATAGTCAATATCAAAAACCATATCAATCCGGCGAATTTCATTACCGGTATAGTTGATAATATTCCCAGCGATCAGCGTTCCGTTTGGAATAATGATCGAATGATTATCAGCCGTCGTTAAGGTCGTCGAAAAAAGATTCATAACATGCACTGTCCCCTGAACCCCAGACGCTTCAATATAATCACCCACTTTAAAAGGGCGAAAAAAGATGATAAGAACAGCCGCACCGACGTTCGCGAGGGTGTCTTTAAGGGCAAGCCCGATCGCCAGGCCCGCCGCTCCAAATATGGCAAGAAATGAGGAGGTATTAATCCCCAAATTGCTCGCAGCCGCGACCACGATCATAATAATCAGTCCCACGTAGACAACATTGCTTGAAAAAGAGATGAGTGTTGCATCCACCTTTGCTCGGGCCATTCCGCCTTGCATTAGCTTTACAATCTGTCTTGCAATCCATTTGCCGATCAAAAAGATAGCAAGTGCCCCCAGCACTTTTAGCCCATACTCCGTTGCAAAATTGAGGGCTAAATCACCATAGTGTTCCGCCGCTGTACTGTAATGCTCCAGTTTATGTTCCACTTTTTGCAGCATTTATTTATATTCCACAATGGTAGAGAGAGGAAGTCTCATCTGAGGACTTTGAGGATCAACACGATACCCAAAGGCACACATAACGGCCACGCTGTGACCGTACTCCAAATCGAGAATGGCTTCCACTTCTTCTTTATCGAACCCTTCGATCGGACACGTGTCAATTTCAAGGGTAGCCGCATACGTCATCATGTTACCAAGGGCAATATAGCACTGTTTTGCCGTCCAATTTTCCAATAACACCTCATCACACTCGATAGGCTCAAGGAAATTTTTATATACCCCAAGATACATATCGACCATTTCGCTTGTCATCCCTCGGCGTTCAAACATTTTACGTACATAAGGTGAGTCGCTTCGAACAAGGTCATTATCCGTCGTCAAAATCACCAGCTCTGAGCACTCAGTGATTTGGTTTTGATTCCAGCAGGAAGATTTGAGTGCTTTTCGCAGTTTTTCATTGCGCACAACGATAACTCTCCACGGTTCCATTCCAAATGAAGAGGGGGATGTTCGGCACACCTCTAAAATAGCTTCAAACTGCTCAGCCGGTATCGCTTTAGTCGTATCAAAACGTTTGCACGCATGACGAAATTTCATTGCATCTAAGAATTGGGACATAAATCACCTCGTTTTTTTTCTATTAGTTGCACTATTCTAACGTAGATTTCATAATGGTCTGTTTCAAATGTTCCCAAAAGAGCGCGATATTTGAGATACGTTTTCCATGCTACTTCCGATGGTTTGGGGCGACCTTTTTGTATTAGCTCAAAACACACCGCCGCATTGATAAATCCCTTCCAAAGTTTTACCTCATCATTCCCCTCAAATCGGCATGGAAACCAAATCGCTTCTAGGTCCTCATGGGCATCGTAATAACGCTCACTCTCGATCGAGATGACAAACGCCTCACACGCTTGCGTTATACGCTCATATTCCGTCTCCAATACCCTCTTCCTCCTCGTAAACTGATACATACATGATTGGGAAATTTTGCACGAAATTCTGCAAGCCGCGAATGAGTCCCCTTTCCGCTGTCACAGTAAAAGACAAACACGCTTCCGCTTGGCAGTTCACGCAATAACGGCGGATTATAGGTGATGGCTTGGGCACCCTCTATGGGGTTTAAAATCGTATCCACCAGCACAACTTGGACTCCTTGCGCTTCCAAACTCTGTTTGTTCGTCAAATACTGTGCTTGCGTCCACTCATCGACACCTAAATCAACCATTTCATTGTCCATAATTCTATATTTGATCAGAGTTTATCAAAAGTACAAAAAGATACCCCTTAGGATTTTTAGCTACACTTACACTATGGCTAAGAAAAAGAAAAAAATGATAAAACTCAACCAATCCATCCGCCACTTTTTTGGCGATGAGGGATTGGACGAGGGGATTGAACGTGTTCCTACGGAGACACTGGTTGCGCTGGCGCACACATTGGGGATGTTTGACGGAACCACTTCCAAAGAAGTATTGGTTAAATCGTTTCGCAGACTCTGGTCGGAAGGTGAAGGGGATAACAGAAGTCTTATTGTCGACTTTTTTACCCATAACGGCAAAGTCTACCCCAATCCAAAACCGCGTGAAAAACCGCATGAACGGGAAGAAAAAATCGATGAATTGCTCGAAGCTTTCGAGTTGACCCGAGATGAGAGAGTTTCTTTGCATGCCTCTTTCAGTGATATTCGTACCCGTAAAATCACCCCCGATAAAATAGCCTCCAAACTCGAGCATATCCGATATACCCACAAAAGGGAACTTCTTGAAAAAGCGCTGGAGGGAAAGTTTGACTACAATGATCGGCTTGAATTTTATGCCTCTATTGTCTATAACATCGGGGATGAACGTTTTACGAAAATCCATGTTCTTAAAACCTCGCCACTTGATTCCAAGCGGCTTCACGAAGAGAGTATTGATATCCTGATCCCGGAGGTTATAGCCCTTAAAGAGGAGTTTGTTGCTCAAAAACAAACCCAAATCGATGCCTTTTTAGGTACCTTAAAACTCGACAATCACCGCTATCTCACCCATGAAGAGATTGTCTCTGCCCTCAAAGGAGCACCTCCTTCGAACACCAACACCTTTTATCCCCTCACGATGGAGACTCTCAAGCGGGTATTGCCCTCACAGGCGATCGGGATCGAGTTTGTCGGGGAGGAGCTGCTGATCGAATATCCTCAGGCGATTGCTTTACCCTATCGAAACGAGCCACTTCTTCACACGACCCACCTGCAGCTTTCTCACGCCGACATAACACGCCTGATTTGGGCTGAAGAAGATTTAGTATTTGATGCTCAATTTGAAGCCCAAAGCAGTGAACTGCGTACCGTATTTTTGGCCGAACTCGAAGCACTCGCGGCCCAGTGTCGTGAGCACGCAAAGTTGTTGCATCTAGATGATCCGACCTTGTATGAGATACTTTATGAAAGTCTCATCCCCAATCTAAGTGATTCCCTTCATATCAGTGCCAAAGTCGTGCGTCGCGTCCTTTTTGCCTTTGATCGTCGTATTGCGGGTGAACTGCTCAAAAAACAGCGTCAAGAATTGTTAGCACGAACGGTACGGGATTTTAAAAATCTTTTTCCTCTCGCACGATCATTACGTCGTAAACTTATCTTGCACATCGGACCCACCAACAGCGGCAAGACTTACACTGCCATGGAACAATTACGCGCTAAAGGGACGGGATACTATCTTGCACCGTTGCGTTTGTTAGCACTGGAAGGGTATGAGGATTTACGGGAACACGGGATTAATGCCTCTCTTATCACAGGGGAAGAGCAGATTGTCGATGAAGATGCGACTCATATCAGTTCCACAATCGAGATGCTTAGCTTCGAATCCGAAGTCGACACGTGTGTCATCGATGAGGTACAGATGATCGGTGATCGCGATCGGGGCTGGGCATGGGCAAATGCCATTATAGGCGCTCCCGCAAAAACCGTCATTATGACCGGTTCTCCCAATGCCCTTGAAGCCATCGAAGCGTTGGCGCAGTATCTGGGAGAACCGCTTGAGATTGTCCATTTTGAGCGCAAAAATCCTCTTGAGCTCCTTGCACAACCCACCCCCATCGATGCGATTGAGCCTCAAAGCGCGATAATCGCCTTTACCCGAGCCAATGCTCTTCGGATCAAGCAGCAGCTTTCCGCAACCTATCGCACGAGTATTATTTACGGAAATCTGGGACCCGAAGTACGGCGTGAAGAAGCTCGCCGTTTTCGAGAAGGGGAAACCCAAATTCTCGTCGCAACCGATGCCATTGCCATGGGGCTGAATCTCCCGATTAAAACATTGCTGTTTTCCAAAGCCGATAAATTTGACGGACAAAACCAGCGGGATTTGAGTGTGAGTGAAATCCAGCAAATTGCCGGGCGCGCAGGTCGCTATGGACTGAGTGAAAAAGGGTATGTGGGAGCACTCAGTAGCGATGTTCTCAAAAAAATAACCCCCCTGTTTACCCGTGAAGCCGAAGCCATTAAAATCCCGTTTAACGTGATGGCCAACTTTGATCACATACAGCTTGTTTCCACTATCTTAGAAGAGAAATCACTTGCAGCGATTATCGAATTTTTTGTCGAAAATATGAAATTTGAAGGACCGTTTCGCGCTATAAATCTCGAATCGATGGCGGAAGCATCGGTCATCGTGGATCGCTATGATTTGGATATGAAAACCAAATATATCTTAGCTACTGCACCGCTTTCAACGAAATCTCCGATTGTAATGGGAGCATACGAACGCTATGTCCGTGCATTGGCACAGGCGAAACCCATTGCCTACATCCCTCCACGCCATGGCGGCTCATACGCCCAAACCACCGAAGAACTCCAAGAGGCGGAAGATCAGATTAAAGAAATCAGTCTGTATTTATGGCTCTCGTATCGCCTCGGAGAATTTTTTGTGGACAGTGAAAAAGCACGTTCATACCGTGGAGAACTGAATCGTTTTATCGAAAACTCTCTCAAGCAAAGCCATTTTGTACCGCGATGCAAAACGTGCGGAAAACCGCTTGCGCTTGGGTCAGAATTTAGTATTTGCCAGAGTTGTTTTAATAATCTAAATCGTGCCAAACAAGGACTTAGAGAGAATCCGAAACGTCCCCCCTTACGGACAGGAATCCCACCAAAGAGAAGCCATCGTCAGTAATTCTGGCCTTTTGGGGACTCAATCCTTGGACTTACCCATCAAAAGATTCGAATAGTCAAACATCGAGGGACTCAAATAAACCTTCTCATTTCGTAAAACAAAGCGCTCATCACCCTCTTCGCAGGCTGCTTTAAAACGGCGCTTGATGTTTTTCTTGAGGGAATCGCCATAACGCTTGAGTTTTAAAAACTCTTTGAGCGAAATCCACTCCTCTCCCAACTCAATATCAGGGACGATATCTGCATTGATGGCATCTTCTTGCTCTACTATCTCTTCGTTCAAAGCTTCTTGCATGACCATTTCAGGATTCACGTGCGAGAGAAATTTGGTCGCAACCACGTTTAAAATATTTCGAAGCTGTGCGTCACGCTCTTTATAGATTTGCTCCACACTGATACGCTGATCGATTAACATGAGCTCACGCTGATCCCGCAGCCGCATCGTCTCTTTTTCAAGCACCTCCACTTTGTCCCGAAGCCGGATATTTTCAGACTCGATGTATTGGGTATAACGATTGTCACTCACGCTGTTAGCAGCTGGATTGCCTTTTTCCAACGAAGTAACCGCAACATATTTCACCCCATTTTCGACAATGCACTCCAGTGATCCGCGACGTATACGGTTATGAATAGCCTCTTTGGAAACGCCAAAATGTTCTGCAGCGGCCGCGATCGTTAATTTTTTCATCCTAATCCTTATTTACGTAACATTTTAATAAACGAATCGACCAAGCTCATATCCAAATGACCACGCATCTCCTGCTTCATAAGCCCAAGCGACTCAAACGACGACATAGGATCTTTGTAGGATCGTTTCGTGGAGAGGGCATCAAACACATCGCACACCCCGATAATACGGGCAAATAAACTGATTGCATCCCCTTTGATCCCATCGGGATAACCGCCACCTTCTATTTTTTCATGATGATGGCGAATCCCGCTCAGCACCCGTTCATCGGTCATCCCAAGTTTGAGTGCGATAGCATGCCCCTGAGCCGGATGGGTTTTCATCTCGTCAAACTCCATATCGGTGAGCTTGCCGTTTTTATTGATAATGTCATAATTCACTTTGCTTTTACCAATATCATGGAGTACCGCCGCCATTCCAAGTATTTTTAAATCCTCACCGCTAATGCCTAAAAATGACCCTAGGCTAAGAGTGTAAATACTCACATTGATCGAATGGGTATGGGTATAAAAGTCATGTGCCGTAATTTTTAACAGGGACTCAACTGCTTTAGGATCATGTAGAATAATATCAACAAAACTGTCCACAACCGGCTTGACATTTTTTGCCATTTCTAACGATTCAGGATTACGAAACATCTCATCGATAACCGAACTTGCTTTTTCGTAGACAATAATCGCTTTATCGTCCAACGGGATATCTTTGCAGCGGGCAATGGTTTGTATATGCTGCTGAATATAAGCTTCATACCGAGTACTGTCTTCGTCGCTGATGTAGACTTTCTCTATCTCTCGCAAACGCACTTTGCTATTCCCATCTATTACGGTATCGCTTTGGAGAAACAGACTCATTTGGGTTTTCGTTTCATTGGGCAAATAAAGTTCAAAATCAATTGTCTCACCCTCGGTGAGAACCCGCTTGTCGATCGATTTATATCTCTTTGTTTTACCGTCCATTTGATTTAACTTTATCTAAAATTTTCAAACACAAGAGGAGCTTCCCACTCCATAGCTTTGATGTGCGCCATAATTTTTTGTAGTTCGTCGATTTGTTTGGATTTGACGCGGATATACTCGCCTTCGATAAGGGCAGATGCTTTGGTTTTAAGATTTTTAATCTCGGCAATGATTTTTTTTGCCTCTTTAGCGTCAATCGTATCGACAATCTTATAAGTTGCCTTACGACTCCCTCCGCTTGCATCTTCGGTTTTAAGCTCTTCAAGTGCTTTAGAAGAGAGGCCTCGCTTGATGAGTTTTCCGATGACGATGTCTTTCAGGGCATCGAGTTTATTATCGCTGGACGCGGTAAGAACGAGTTGTTTTTCTTTTTCACGGTAATTGATTTCGTAGGTGATACCTTTAAAATCATACCGTCCAATCGCCTCTTTTTCCGATTGGGCAATCGCGTCTTTGAAGGCTTGAAGATCGATTTTTGCAGAGATGTCGAGTGAGTGTTCTGATGCCATAAAAATTCCTGTTTTGTTTTTATAACATTAGTATAACACACTAAAACCTTAATGTTTTAAAATATTGGTGAGCCAAAATCCAAACCACCACCAAACATAGAGGCCATATTAGGATCGGTGTACCCCATCATTCCGCTTTTGGAACGCAGCATTCGTATATCTTGTGCCGGAGCTATGTTTTGGGGACAAACAGGGACACACTCCCCACACAACGTACAGTCCCAAATACCGTTGATTTGAACCGCTGCCATTTTGGCATCGCTTGAAACTTCGCGAGCATCGCTCACATACCGCCAAACACGCGTGAGGGCAAATGGACCGATAAAATCAGGATTGACCGCATACACAGGGCAGGCACTGTAACAAGAACTGCATAAGATACAGTCACTTTGGGTCTGAATGGCCGCCATTTCCTCTTCGCTAACCTTTCTCTCACATGAGCCTTCGCTCCATGCTAAGCCTGCACGATTCAAACGTTCAATAGATGAGGAACTTACCACTAAATCGCGAATCACCGTTGCATTGCGAATCGGTTCTACGAAATCGCCATCATTGGGTTTGTATTCACACATCAGCTGTTCACGGCCATTGACTCGTACTGCACAACTTCCGCACACGCCGCTTCGACACCCTGACGAATAGGTAAGTGTCGAATCCATCTTAGTTTTGATATGATTAAGGCAAGTGAGAAGTGTCACACCCTCTAACTCGACGTTATAGCTTTGTGGCTCATCACTTTCTGAACGTTTTACTAAAATTTCCATCAGTCACACCAACTATTTGTTTTATACGTCATCGGAATAAAATCCCGATTGACTACGCTAACGCTGTGTTTCCCTCGGCAGGAAGCCAACGTGCAGCAGACCGCACTATTACCTATTTCCTTCATCAATCACACCACTCTTTTTCATCTTCTTCATCATCGTCGTAAAAATCATCATCGTCTTCGTCTGTCATCGCGAACGCAGTGCGGCGATCCATCTCTTCTATGGATTGCTTCGTTTCACTCGCAATGACGGTGTTTAATTCAAAAAATCCGCGCATAATACTCCCCCTTCTCTCCATGTAATTGTATGAGCACCAAACATCACATCGTTTCGCGCCGGGATATCGGCACGATAGTGCGCTCCGCGACTCTCACCGCGGCTGATCGCACACACGACGATGATCTCTGCCAGCTCGATTTTATTTCCAAACTCAATAAAATCCACCAAATTCGTATTGCATATCTTAGACTTGTCCTTCGGTCCCATAAACGGCAGCTCTTTTTGCATTTGACGGATTGCCCCAAGCACCGCTTTAAGACCCATATCCTCACGCACCAAACCGACGTTGTTATAGAAAATATTCGCGAGCATCTCTTGTTTTTGGTAGAAGTCGATCTGATTGGTAAAATACATCACCCCTCGAACGAAATTGGTATCTTTGGCTGCTTGAGGATTATCGAGGGCAGGAACAGGATTTTTTAGCCCAAATTCCGCCGCATTCTTTCCGCAATGGCGACCAAACACGACCAGCTCTAACAGTGAGTTGCCTCCCAAACGGTTTGCCCCATGGGTTTTATGATTGGCACACTCTCCTACGGCAAACAAGCCGTTGACACTGGTCATGCAGTCGTCATTGACCTCGATTCCCCCCATGCTGTAATGTGCTGCGGGTTTAATGGGGATCAAATTATGCACAGGGTCAATCCCCTCATAAATCTGGGCAAGCTTACGCTCTTGGGGAAGCTCATGATTAATAAACTCTTCCCCTAAATGGCGAATATCGAGATAGACTCCGCCGCTTTTGGCTATTTCATCGTGGATAGCCCGTGCGACGACATCGCGGGGTGCAAGTTCATCGGTAAAACGATCCCCTTGCGCATCGACCAAATAACCTCCTGCTCCGCGGGCACTTTCCGAGATCAATATCGAGGAACTTTTCAATGCCGTAGGGTGAAACTGGATAAATTCCAAGTCAGCGAGCCTTGCACCCGCTCGTATTGCTGCTGCTATTCCATCCCCGCTGCTGCCCACAGAGTTCGTCGAGTGTTTGCCATACAGCGCACCATATCCCCCCGTAGCCAGTATCACCGCATCGGCACGAATCTCTTCGACCTCGCCCGTAGCGATATCTAAAAACGTCGCTCCCAACACACGATTCGTCTCTTCGTCAACGATCAAGTTGAGTAAAAACCGCTCATTGACAAATGTTATCCCTGCCTTCAAACATTGGTCATACAGCGTGTGAAGAAGCTTTAGCCCCGTATAATCTTGCGCATGACACGCTCTTGGTGCACTTGCCCCGCCCAAACGTCTACGGGCAATTTCACCCGATGCATCACGGCTAAACGGTAGTCCCATCGAATTGCACCAGCGTACCGCTTCGGGGGCATTTTCACACATAAATGCGATTCGCGCCTCATCTCCCAGCCCTGCCGATGAGCGTAGAGTATCCTCGATATGCTGTGCGATGGTATCATCCTCGCCCAATACCGCATTCATCCCCCCCTGCGCCATCGAGGTTTGAGAGCGGGTCGGGAGGGCTTTAGAGACGACGATCACCTCGGAACCTGCTTCATGTGCCGATAATGCACTCACCAAACCTGCCCCGCCGCCGCCGATAATTAATACTTTAGCCATAATAAAGACTCCTTGAATTAAGTGATTGTAGCGAAATGGGTTTTAGGAGTTGCTCAAAGGGAAAATGGGGGTGAAAAGTTTAAGCTGAATTCCCGCCTACGCGGGAATGATGAAAGGAGAATCAAAAAATAAAATTAGAATTTGTAGTTGACCCCGGCAAACCAATTTCTGATAGTTTCAATCTCTACTTTTACCTCCAGTCCAGACTCTATAACAGTATCATCCATATTTGCTTTTAGATAACGATACCCTGCTTCTACCGAAAAATTTTCATTAAAGGCATAGTTAACCCCGGCTTGTGCTCCGTAAACAATACCGTTCATTTTAATTTCGCCAATATCATCTTTTGCAGAACCATATCCTGCAAGAGCACCGATGAATGGCTTAAAAGCATTATCTCCAATGAGATAGTCATAACCCACTCCATACATTGCTCCATCACCATTATCAACGTTAACGTTTTGATAAAAAGCGGATGTCCGATTGTTTTTATCAAGATAGTAGCCCACTTTTAACGTTTGAGACCCTCCATCATCTTTCTCTTCTACACTAACCCCAAGAACAGAGGCCTTCATATCATACTTTGTATTTCCAGCATCTGCACCCACATAAAACCCGTTTTCAGCCGCCATCACACCGCTTGCCAGCATTACTGCCAATGCAATCTTTTTCATGTTTATCACCTCTTTGCATAAGATAGATAAGAATTTTGACAAAACAGTATGAGAAAAATATGATATTGAGACATCAACCATTATAATCACGTCTAATCTTATCAAAACAAGAATTTGTATGACCACAGAAACCCTCTTATCTCTATTTGGTATTTACCTCTTTATCGCCGTCGGTTTTGGTGCCAAATGGACGTTTAAAGAAAAAATTGATGACCGGACCATCACCCTTCTCAGTGTCTATTTTTTGCAGATTTTTCTCACTTTTTGGGGTCTTCTCAAGCGTCCCATCGATACAGAGTTACTTTTCGCCCCCTCCCTTTATTTCGCGATCACTCTTATTTCACTGTTACTGATGATACCGTTAGCCCGATTGCTATTTAGCGAACCAAAAGAACGTTCCATCGCTACGGTCGCAGCCCTCATCGGTAATACGGGCAATTTAGGAATTCCTCTGGGTATTGCCCTCTTTGGGGAAGAGAGCATCCCATATACGACGCTTATTAACCTTGTCAATGTCTTTGTCGTCTATACCATCGGGGTCTTTTATTATTCACGCGGAGAGTTTAGCATCCGTGAATCCCTTCTCAATATCCTCAAACTTCCGGTTTTGTGGGCGGCAATGGTAGCTATTTTACTAAATCTGATCGGGTATCACCCAAGCCCTGCGATTGATAAAACGCTGATGATGGGAGCGTATGCGTCTATGACGATGCAATTGGTACTGTTTGGAATTTATCTCTACGGGATTAAGCTTGGAGAAATTAATCTACGTCTTACTGCATGGGTCAATGGAACGAAATTTATTTTGATACCCGCAATTGCATTTGTCGTGTTAGGGATGGTAGAGATGGAACCTGCGGTGAAAGGGATTTTATTTTTGGAACTGATTGTTCCGCTGGCGGTGGCAAATGTCAATCTTTCTTCGCTTTATAATTGTTCACCTCGTACCGTCACGGTACAGGTATTCGTGACGTCGGTGCTGTTTTTAGGAATAGCGTTAGTATTGCCTACGCTGTTACGAATGTTTTAATATTCTCAACGGTTGCCGTAATAAGCCGTTGGCGTGCTTCCACGGATGTCCACGCGATATGAGGAGTGATATAGAGTCGTTCAGGATATTTGACGGACAAAAGGGGATGAGGTGTTTTCATCGGTTCTTTGACTAACACATCCAAACCGACATAAATGGGTTTGACGTCAATGATAACAGATAATGCATCCTCATCGACGATTCCGCCACGGCCAAGATTGAGCAATACGGCACCGTCTTTCATCTGCAACAGTTCGGAATGGGAGATAAGGTTTTCGGTCGAGACATTCAGCGGTGCGTGAATGGAAATAATATCGCTGTTTTCGATCAAACGGCTGAGGGTTATTTTTTCAAATTCGCTGTTCTCATTTTTCCCCGAAGTGGAGTAATAACAGACGTCAGCACCAAAGGCTTTTGCGATGTTCGCCACGCTGCGCCCGATCTCGCCCAAACCGATAATCCCCCACGTTTTCCCGCGCAATTCGCTAAATGAAGGGCCGATATGGGTAAATACTGCTTCTTTTTGCCATTGGCCGCTTTTGACGTATTCATCGTAATAACGGGAATGTCCCATCAAATAGAAAAGCATTGAAAACGTATGCTGTACCACGGCATCGGTTGAATATCCTGCGACATTTTTGACAGTGATTCCACGACGCTCTGCTGCTGCATGATCGATGTTATTCATCCCTGTCGCGGCGACACAGATGAGTTTGAGATTCAAAGCTTCTCCCATAATAGCATCATTGATAACCACTTTATTCGTCACGATAATGTCAGCATCCTGAACACGGCCAGCCGTCTCTTCAGCAGATGTAGTCAAATATGCCGTAACCTCACCCATCGTTTCAAAAGCTTCTAACGAGGTATCACCATAGGTTAACGTATCGAGTAATACTATTCTCATGCGTCTTTGATCTTTCCAATCAATTTTTCGACTTTTGTAAGCGCTTTTTTTACTTTATCAAATACCAATACGACCGCCATGCGTCGTCCTACATGAGATTCAGGCTTGCCAAACACGCGCACAAAACTGTTAGTGTCAAAGAGTGAATCATCCACATCAATAACAGGCTCGTGTGATTCAACGGTCGATTTGAACGCGGCACTGGCCCCCTCACCGTAGAAGGTAAATCCTAACGGTAATCCAAGGACTGCTCGAACGTGTAAAGCGAATTCGCTTTGGCTTTGAGTGATCAAGGTGACCAGCCCGGTATCATGTGGACGGGGGCTTACTTCACTAAAATAGACGTCATCCCCCTTTACAAACAGTTCAACCCCAAACAATCCGCGTCCGCCCAATCCGTCGGTGATGCTTTGTGCAATTTCTTTGGATCGTTTCAGCGCTTTCTTGGACATTTCCATCGGCTGCCAGCTGTAGATGTAATCGCCGTCTTTTTGGATGTGCCCGATTGGCTCACAAAATACCGTTTCGGTTCCATTGCGAGCGGTCAACAAGGTAATCTCATAATCAAAACGGATGAACTCTTCGACGATCAGCTCGCTTGCATCTCCTCGTGCCTCTTTGGCAATTTCCCACGAGCTTTCCAGATCAAAAGGGCTTCGAGCGATACTTTGCCCATGACCTGAACTGCTCATAACAGGCTTGATAACACAGGGGAACCCTACGTCTTCAGCTGCGGCGCACATATCCTCATAGGTACTCACAAAATGATAACCGCTTGTTTTAAGCCCTAACTCCTCGGCTGCGAAGCGACGGATGTTTTTGCGATTCATCGTTTTATTGACCGCTTCGGCATTGGGAATAACGCAAAAACCTTCTGCTTCGGCATCGAAAAGGGCGTCAATGCTGATTGCTTCGATTTCAGGCAAAATATAATCCGGTTTTTCAAGGCGGATAATTTCCAGTACTTTTTGGCGATCTTGCATATCAATGACGTAGGAGCGGTTTGCCACGAGATGTGCGGGAGCATGTTCATAACGATCCACGGCAACCACTTCGATCCCTAGCCGCTGCGCTTCAATCGCCACTTCTTTTCCGAGTTCGCCTGAACCCAACAGCATGATTTTTTTGGAATTATTTTTAAGAGGAGCGCTAAAGAGCATAAGTATAGCCTTGTGCAGAAATGTTTACAGTAAGTTTAGCATAGGGTTAGTAAAGGTTTTGTTACAGAGGAGAAATTGTGGAGGAAATTTGAAGGGGTAACCAAAGTGCCGAAGCACTCTGAAATTACAGGCGAGATTCGTAACGTCGCATCATATAGAGACGTTTTAACATCTTCTTGCGAGCGCTGATTTTGAACTGTTTGCGTTTTTCCGTTTCCGTTATATGGTTACGGCGCGCACGAGCTTCAGTAACAACAAGATTACGATCTGTTTGTTTCTTGAAACGTCGGTAAGCAGCGTCAAAATTATCATCTTGGCGTAAGATAATACCAGGCATTCACATCACCTACTTTCTATTTAAAATTTTCGAACTGCCATTATAGCGCAGATATACTTATTTTACTAATCGTGCCGTTAGTGTTTCGATAAAGAGGATTTTTAACCCCATCGGAGGGGAGAGTAGTGTATGATGAATCAGAATACAAAAAGGCTTGGCACATGGATGGTGATCGCAAATGCAAAAAAACAGCATAACTGGTTGCCTTAACAGTTTCATACTGCTCCTCATCTGTATCTCCAGCCCCTCATTGGTGATGGCGAACGATCATGAGGTAGATAATAATGTCAGCAGTGAAAAATATTTCAACGAAAAGCAGTATGAAAAAGCACTTCCTCTCTTGGAAGAGGAAGCGATAAAAGGGCTCAAGCCCTCTATCTATCGGCTGGCGCATATGTATAAAAATGGGCTCGGAGTCAAGACAGATTACCAAAAAGCGGCCTTTTGGTTTCAACAGGCCGCCTCGGAATACAGTTATACGCTGGTAATGGAAAATGAAACGGTAAAAGCAAAAAAATCGTTTGTTGAGAGTCTGGGTGATCAGATGAATCCGGAGACCAATAAAGAGGGTAATGCCTTTATTTTGCGAAAAATGGATACCAACACACCCGAAACCAATAAACTATTGGGTTCTATTTTAGGCAGTGATGACTCCTTCGGGCTCAGTCCCTATGAAACCAACTATATTTTACCGTTTGGGTATTCGACCCATAAATATACCCGAAGATCGTCAAGCACTTATATTACGCCTGAGCAACAAAGCTATTATGATCAAAACATCGAAGCAGAGTTCCAAATCAGTTTAACTAAGATGCTCACCTATAATCTTTTCGGATGGAATGAATATATCAATTTTGCGTACACCCAAAAAGTGTGGTGGCAGATCTATAGCGATTCAGCTCCATTTCGTGAAACAAACTTCTCACCGGAACTCTTTATGGGTGTTCCTCTCCCTGGATCTATCCCTGAAACATTCGGTCTAAAATTAGCAAAATTTGGTTTTATCCATGAATCAAATTCTCAAGACGGTTACCGTTCCCGCTCTTGGAATCGTCTTTATTTAGCCGGTTTATGGCAGTGGGACAATCTTTTCCTTTCCACGAGGGCGTGGCTCAAAGTTCCCGAAAAGAAAAAATACGACGGCTATTATGATGGCTTAGTGAATCCATCTACGGGGAATTATGAGCCAGATCATGCAGGAGATGACAATCCTGACATCCAAAACTATCTTGGATACGGTGATATCAAGTTCAAATATCTGTACGGAGACCATGAGATTGGTTCGCTTTTTCGTTATAACTTTGGGTCAGGGGGGAGAAACAGAGGCGCTATTGATGCCCACTGGTCTTATCCCTTTTTAAATTCAGAAAATACATTCTGGTATGTGAAACTCTTTAGCGGATACGGAGAAAGCTTGATCGATTATGATCGCTCGGTGACAAAAGTATTGTTTGGTTTTTCATTCTCGCGAGACTCGTTTTAATCCACAAAAGAGATCTTAATCCTTATCTCTTTTAGCTAAAATAGCGTTATGATAACCGCTGATTCCATCGAGGCTCTTAAGGCCCGTCTTGACATTGTTGATATAGTAGGGTCGTATGTGGAGCTCAAACGTTCAGGCGCCAATTTCAAAGCGCCCTGTCCCTTTCACGATGAAAAATCGGCGAGCTTTATGGTGAATGCCCAACGTCAGCGCTACCACTGTTTTGGATGCGGCGTTGACGGGGATGCCATCTCGTTTACGATGGAATATGAAAAACTAAGCTACCCCGAAGCCATCGAAAAACTCGCCTCTTCCGCCAACTTCACCCTTCACTACACCGATAACAATGAGAGAAAAGAACGATCAAATTTGCTTGAAACGCTCAGCGGATGGTATCAAAAGCTTTTGGGCGATAATTCTCCTGCATCTTCGTATCTTCACGATCGGGGGGTATTTGCATCGAGTATCGAAAAATTCGGTATCGGATACGCACCGCCCTCTTCTCAAACGCTTCGCTTTTTAGAACAGCATCACTTTAATCCCCAAGAGTCCATTGAACAAGGGGCGATCGGACGGGGAGAGGAAGGGAAACTTTTTGCCCGATTTATCGAACGTATTATTTTTCCGATCCATTCCCACAGCGGTGCCATCGTCGGTTTTGGAGGGCGTACCATCACAGGGCATCAAGCCAAATACGTCAACTCCTCCCAAAGTGCCATTTTCAACAAATCACGCCTTCTCTACGCGTATCATCTTGCACGTGACAGTATTTACAAAAGAGGTGAGATTATCGTCACCGAAGGATATTTGGACGTTGTCATGCTTCACCAAGCGGGATTTACCCACGCCGTTGCAACGCTGGGAACTGCGCTCACAGCAGAACATCTCCCTACACTTCGTAAAGGAGAACCCAAAGTTCTCGTGGCGTACGATGGAGACAAAGCAGGACGTGCTGCCGCCCTCAAAGCCTCCAAACTTCTAAGTTCCGGCGGCTTTAACGGCGGGGTTGTGTTGTTTGAGGGAGGGCTTGATCCTGCGGACATGGTACGAAATGGGCGTATCGAAGAGCTTAATGCCCTGCTGCACCGACCTATACCCTTTATCGAATTTGTCCTCACCGAAATGATCTCGGCCTATAATCTAGGGGATCCAAAAGCCAAGGAAGGGGCGCTCAACGAAAGCATAGGCTACCTCAAAACTCTTTCGCCGTTGATGCAAGAAGAGTACCGCGCCTTTACCGCCTCACGCTTGGGAATCTCCCCCGCACTCGTACGGCTAAGTCAACCCTCGTCGACTGCGACGGCCCCGTTGAATTTTTCCCATCACGATATTTGGGAGTTAAGCTTTGTCAAAACGCTCCTTGAACGCCCTAACCTCATCGACTCGCTGCTGGACTTTATCGATCCTTCTCTCTTGCAATATCACGGGAATGAACTTCATGCAGCTATCAATAAAGATGACGATCCGCGGTTGAGTGCCATTTTAATGGACGATCGGATTCGTATTTTTGAAGGGGATGAGGGAATCCGAGCGGAACTTATCACTTTCTTAACACACTACTACAATCGTGAACTCAAAAAAATTGCCAGTGAAAATTCGATATCATTCGATCAAAAGTCCTATTTAATCCGTCAGATTCGGGATAAAATTACACGGCTCAAGCGTGGGGAATTAGTACCGCTGGGATAATATTTCGAGTGAATGGAAAAATCGCAAGCGATTTTGAGCCTACTGCTAAAGTAAACCAAGCGTTAGCGTAAGCCTCGGAATGCATTCTGAGGGTGTATTAAAATTACGAAGGAATTTAAAATAATGAAAGCAATTGCTTTATTTAGCGGCGGTTTGGATTCGACTCTCGCCATGAAACTCATCATCAACCAAGGGATCGAAGTCGTCGCCTGCAACATCAGCACCGGATTTGGTTCGGTTAAAGACCGCCGGGCTCACATGCAAAATATGTGCGACCAAGTAGGGGCGAAACTTCGAATTGTCGACATCCAAGATGAATATTTGGAAAAAGTACTGTTTACCCCAAAACACGGCTATGGCAAACATTTTAACCCGTGTATCGACTGCCATGCCAAAATGTTCGAGGTAGCAAAACGCCTTATGGAAGAAGAGGGGGCGAGTTTTCTCATAAGCGGTGAAGTACTGGGTCAACGCCCCATGAGTCAAAATGGAGAATCACTCCAAAAGGTACTTCAGCTTAGCGATTGCGAGGGACTATTGTTGCGTCCCATGAGCGCAAAACTGCTCGAGCCCACAATCCCTGAGATCAATGGCTGGGTAGACCGTGAAAAACTTGAGGAGATCGTGGGACGATCACGTGATCGCCAAATGGAACTCGTTCAAGAGTTTGGGCTTGTCGATTTTGAGAGACCTGGCGGCGGGTGCTTACTTACCGATGAGCATTTTTCACGAAAGATTCGTGATGTTTTAGCGCACGACGAAGCCTTTATCAAAGCCGATATCCCAACGCTGAAATATGGCCGTCAACTGCGTCTTCCCGATGGAGCCAAACTGATTATCGGACGCGATCAAGATGAAAATACCAAACTCGAAGAGATCGAAAATCCAAAATTTATTCATATCAATACCGAACTGTTCGGACCTCACTCGCTGCTTTCCAAGAATGCAACCCAAGAGGATAAGCTATTGGCGGCTAAACTCGTTTTAGCGTATTGCAAACCAGACTTTAGCGGAGAACAAGTACTTGATGTTGGGAACGAGACGATTACTACGGTTTCTGATCTAAGTCGCCAGCATGCAACGAAATATTTCATATAAACGCCATCGCAACAAGTCCCGATTGGCTACGTTAATAGTAGGTTTACTTCGGCAGTAAGCCCATTTACTTCGTTTTCGTTACCGTACATCCATAACCCAACTTTTTTACCGCATCACACATCGCTTCCGGTTTTGCATCATTTTGCGCTTTAACCTCAGCACGTCCTTCTTTGAGATAGACGCTGCTTTGCGTCACCCCTTTGACTTGACCAAGGGAACCTTTTATATCATTAATGCACATAGAACACGTCATTCCGTCGATTTTTAGATTGACCAACTGGTCTGCGCTTGCAATGGATATCATAGCCAATATGGAAAGGAGGACTTTTTTCATTTTTTACCTTTTGGTTATTTTGTGCTATTGTTGCACAGTAGTGTTAATAAAGTGTTAAGACTTAACACATTTGTAACAAATATTATTTATCATACTAATAACTTTTAAAAGGATTTGTAATGAGCAGTATGGATTGGTGGGTTATCATATCGATCGCTTTTGCCGGAAGCTTCGGTCACTGCATCGGAATGTGCGGCGGGTTTATCGTAGCCTACAGTTCGACAAAAATAGATGCCTCTATGAGCCGTCCCGCTCAACTCATCCGTCACAGTGCCTACAATATCGGGCGCGTCAGTTCTTATATTATGCTGGGGATGATTTTCGGCGGTATCGGGGCCCTTTTTAGTGTAACGATGGAAATGCGCGGAGCATTGTTTATATTGGCAGGAACACTGATGATTGTCACTGCGTTAAGCATGCTGGGGCTTTCAAAACTGTTGCATCTGCTCGAACACTCTTTTGCAAACTTCAAACTCTTTAAACTGCTTTTTTCACGTCTTATCAAAAGCAAAAGCATCAAAAGCTTTTTTGCCCTTGGGATGATGAACGGTTTTTTTCCTTGCGGTTTTGTCTTTTTCTTTGCGGCCAAAGCGGCCTCTTCTGCTTCCATTTTTGAGGGGGGACTGATCATGGCGGCATTTGGTCTTGCAACCGTCCCCACTCTTCTGGCCCTTGGGCAATCGGTGAGTTTTATGCGCGAAATCGCTTTTCGTCAGAGCATGAACCGACTCGCAGCCATTGCCATTGCAATCTATGGGCTCTATAGCATTTACTATGGATTAGCCTATTTTATAGCCCTCCCCTTGTAGGAAACGTAAAAATGATCTTGAGAGTTTATGCTATACTACTTGGCAATGATTTATAAGGGGCGGTAATGGCAGGCGTTACATTTTCATTTGATAACTTCACGGCGTTGATTGATCTGAATATCGGGATTGCAAGCAGATTGGATGAAAATCGGTCAGAAAGTTTTACGATTCTTTTTTGTGATTTTACCGGTATGGCAAAAAATGTGATAGATGACAATCTCACAACACTTCTGCGAACGTCCGATTCGATTGTCCATTATGAGCAATACTACTTTTTCGTTATGCCCTATACGGATCGATACGGGACGGGAATTGTTAAACGGATGTTCGATGAGGTATTTGCAACGACGATCCACTCATCGGCCGTTTGTTATCCGGTCAACGGTGAGAACAGCGCGGAACTTTTTGAGTCACTTCACGCAGAGGTAAAAAAAATGCACCGCATTGATCTGGACTGCCTTTACGATGTACTCAACCAAAAGTTTTGATTATCGCTGCAATAAAACCGGTTCAAACCGGTGATACGGTGAATTTCTATAATATTGGATGGCTTCTGCCATCTCATCTTTGTGCATCTCTCTTCGGTCGCAATCGGATACAGCCAATGTCTTGGATGGAGCACTTGCAGTTGTTGGTACCACCGCGACTGTAAGTGCTGTTGGCGTAACCGGTGCTGCTACAATGACGGTAGGAGTTCTCACAGTCGGAGCGGCCACAGCAGAAGTCGTCCCAGCCACAGCCGTCACCTGAACGGTCACATTGTGTTCCGCTGTTGCCTTGGCGTGATGAACGTCGGTCTCAACTTTTTTAACAGGTTCAACTTTAGCACGTTCAACAACCAAATGACGATTAACTGGACGAACAAAGGCATCTTTGACAACCAAAGCTTGTGCTTTTTTTAGAGCATTTTGAGCACTTTGTGCATCTTTAAACGTCCCAAGGGTAACAATATAACGTCCATTCTCAACTTTTTTATGAATATCCAACCCTGTTTTTTTCAGCCTTGCATCAAATTCTTGCGTTATTGATTTTTCATATACAGCGCTAATCACCTGAACCGTCACCGGCTCAGACGCCCACACGGCCCCAACCAGCCCAAATGTTATTAAAATTGCTAAGCTTTTTATCATACCTATACCTTCACCATTAATTCATATCTCCTATATCGACATTAATCCTCTAGAACTTTAAACCGAATTTCAAACAAACATTAAGGAGTCAGTGTCTATAATGCCTTTCCAAAAAAATTCTTTTGGGCCCTTAGCTCAGCTGGGAGAGCGCGTCGCTGGCAGCGACGAGGTCAGCGGTTCGATCCCGCTAGGGTCCACCAACTTCACTTTCTTAATTCCATTAACACTTTCATAACCAATATCAACTATAATATCCCCAATTATTTATTCAAAAGGAATTGTATGAAATTTTCTACCATCGTCTCGGCACTTCTCATCACCGCTACCGTGGCCATAGCTGCCCCAACAACGCTTGCCGTCGTAAACGGTCATGCTATAACCTCTTCGGATGCAAGCACTTTTATGGCAAAAGCCATCCCTGGGATGACCTTTGACAAGCTGGATCCTAAAATGAAACGTCAAGTCGTCGATCAGCTCGTCAATCAACAGCTTATTAAGGATGAGGTGGCAAAAAGCGGTATCCAAAATACCCCTGGCTTTAAATTGGCCTATGCAGCGTTGCGTGATGATCTTGCAGTTGATATGTGGATGAAACAGCAAATGGCCAAAATCACCGTCGGCGAGAAAGAGACCAAAACGTTTTACGATGCCAACAAAGAAAAAATGAAACAAGGGGACAAAGTCGTTCCGTACGAAAAAGCAAAATTTGAGATTACGCAGTTTATCAAAATGGAAAAATTCAAAGCACAAATGACCAAAAAAACCGAAACCCTTCGTGCCGCTTCCAAGGTAGAAGTAAAACTGTAATAATACATTTCGTCATTCCCGTGAAGACGGGAATCTAGCTGGATATACCACAAGGGTACTTCTCCCGCCTTTGCGGCTATGACGAAAGTTACTTCTTGTCTCGCTTTGAGAGCCCTTGCTTCAGCGCCTTTTCGATCTTCTCTTTAAACTTTGGATTCGCTTCTCGCAGCGCTTTTTCAAAACGCAAAATTACTTTGGAATCGGTATTGGGATGAAAACACAATCTCTCAAGCATTGCTTCGTAATGCGCATAATCGCGCGCCCCTGAACCAATGTGAATAAACTTCTCAATCAAAACGGTTACGGCATGATTAATCTGCTTATTGTTTGAGTCCGTATGATTGATAAGCTCTTGAAGCGATTCAAACGTCTCAGGGACTTTTTCCGCATCAGCGCTCTTCGTCCTACCCAGCCACACATAGACTAATACCAACAGTATCAATGCAAACAATAAACTGATCATTGCAATAAAAAGAGCAAAAGGGTCCATAAAAATCACTTAAGGTTAAAGGTTGGGAAATTGTAGCAGAAAATTGGGGAAGTAGGCTGTAAGTGTGCATTCCCAAGCGGGAGCTTGGGAGTGAGAGAAATGTAATTTTTAGAAGTGGAACTGTGTAGTAATTTTATAACGAGTATCGGTGTAATCACCCAAAGATTTTCCATAGGTATCATTTTGAACCGCAAATCCAACTTTGGTCGTGTTACCGCGTAGGTACCAGTTAACCCCAGCGATTTTGGAGGTTAGGTCGTAACCATCCGCATCTTTGAACTTGTCCCATGACTCGTAGCGGTAGAACGGTGCAACGTAACCGAAGTCAGTAAATACATATTCTGCTTGTCCATACCAACCAGTTGATTTACCAATAGTTTTTGTTACTGCTTTCCAATCTTTAACCACACCATCAAAATCAAAATACTCTGCCGTGATAGAAGCACCGTTATAGTGTGCTGATGCTTCAAGGTTGATCAGCTCATGATTGATTGGAGCAGTCGCTGTTGTCACGATATTACCTGTTTTCCAGTAGGCCGCACCCACGGTAAAGTGTTTTCCGTGACCGAAATAAGTTTCGGTAACTGCTTGCTCTTCCCAGCCGTCAAATGGAGAGAATTTGATTTTTCCACCGTAGAAGAAATCTTGAGACTTAATTTCTCCAGCTGCTGTTTTACTAGTATTAGTTTCGCCAATAAGCAATGTATTTTTGCTATCGTTAAGTGTTTTTCCTTTAGCATCTTTCATCGCACCAGAATAAACACCGTCCCCCATTGCAACTTGGTAATGAACTTTTTTATCCCAATCCCCGTACATCTGTGCATTCGTACCACGACGGTTGTGAGTGATGTATTGTGCTGCTTCATCCGCTACGTGTGCACGGTCGTAGTGAACGTTGTATGCTGATTTCGCTGTTTCACTTCGTGATACGTCGATTTTCCCACGGAAAAATTTGAAGTTAACCAATGACGTATCAAACGGTTTGCTAACATTCAAGTATGCATCCCCAACATTAAAAGTTTGTTCACCTTTATCTTCACTGTTGACGTTGTCATTACGAATATCCATAACAAATGATGTATGTTTATCAAAACCTGCTTCCACTTCCAAACGAGTACGACGCATATAGGCATCGTTTGTTTCGATATCTGTATATTTTACATTATCCACATAATCTTTTTCACGACGCTCAAAGGTTGATTGAAGACGAACACCCAATTTCAAATACATATCTTTGTTGTCTTTGGCTTTGATCTTCATGTTTGGACCCGTTTCTTTACCCAAAATGAACGTTGGAGATTTTGAGTTAATGACTGACACAGAACCTTTCTCTGCATCTTGATATTCTGCAAGGATCGAAGCTTGTTCGCGATCTCCCATATCAACGGTTTTCGCATCCACGAAATCGCCCATCTCCACACGACCCTCAGCTGGTGTTGTAAATACTTGACCTGTTTTAGGATCACTGTAAAGGGTCATAGCATCAGCATACACTACACCCGACATCATTACCGCAGCAAGGGCAGATAAGGTTACTTTTTTCATTGGTTATCACTCCTGATTAATATGGTGACATTGTAGAAAAAGAAGATTACGACAATGTTACATTACGAAAGCGTTACGATAAGGAGAATGGATAGGAAGCATAACCCGAGTGCATACGCTAAAACGGGTTATCAAGTCTTATTTAGGGAGAAAGAGAATGGAGAATAGGAAACATGGGTCTTTGACGAAAAAGACACCTCTAAAACCATTCACAAATGCTCTTAGAGGTATCGTCATTCCGTGCTACGACACGGAATCCACAATATAAACTGGATACCGTATCAGGTACGGTATGACGGGGATGGTTAGTAGTAAAACTTATTTAGTTTCTGCCCAGTATTGACGTACTAGGTTTGTTGTTTCAACCGGAAGTGCGATGTAGCCCAATTTCTCAGCTGCTTTATCCCCGTTACGGAATGAGTAGTCGAAAAATTTGATAACTTCAGCATTGGTTTCTGCTTTGTCTTTTGGCATCAAGATAAACGTTGCCGCTACGATCGGGTAAGCATCGCCGTCTTGCATGACAAGAGAGCTGTAAAAGTGATCTTTTTTAGACCATTTTGCTTGCTTGACAGCATTTTGGAAGTTTGACGTACGAGCAGTGATCCATTTGCCGCTAGCCGTTTGCAAGGTTGCTGCTGAAAGGTTGTTCTTTTCTTTATAGGCGTTTTCAATGTAGCCGATAGAATACGGAGTTTGTTTGATAAGGTTAGTTACCCCCTCATTTCCTTTTCCGCCAACACCCGTTGCCCATCCGATGGCTTTACCGACACCAAATTTACTTTTCCATGTTTTAGACGCTTCGCTCAAATAGTCGGTAAATACATACGTCGTACCTGATCCATCAGAACGGTGAGCCACGATGATTTTTTCAGCGGGAAGCTTAACACCCGCATTGTCAGCAGCGATTGCAGCGTCATTCCACATGGTGATCTTACCGGCGAAGATATCCGCTACAACACTGTTTTTCAATTTTAATTTTTCATCCGCAACACCCGGAATATTGTGTGCAACGACGATCGAACCGATAACCGCAGGAAATTGAGTCAAATTTGCTTTTTCAAGTTCTTTTGGTGTCAATGGAGCATCGGTTGCACCGAAATCAACGATACGCTCAGAAATCTGCTTGATACCGCCGCCTGAACCGATTGACTGGTAGTTAACACGAGTCTTGGTCGCTTTTTGGTAGTTGTATGCCCAGTCATAGTAACAAGGGGCTGGGAATGTTGCACCCGCGCCGTTGATTTTCTCTGCTGCGATCATTGATGTCGCCGCAACTGCCGCGATCACTAAACCTTTGGTAATGTTTTTAAGCATTGCTCAATCCTTTGGGTGTTTTTTTAATGAGCGCATTTTAACAAGTACTTGGTAACGAAAAGATTACAGAGTATGGTAAACTATTGTAATCAAATGGTGACGATAATATATTACTATCTCAAATCCATTATTTAGTATTAAAGGCTTACGTATGCTCCCACGCTATGAAAACAAACTCAACGAAATTCGCACACAGCTCTCCCGTTTGGTCGATTCGATCATCTGTGCCAACAAAGATACCCTCATCGCATTTGAAAGTGATCAAGAAAATCTCTACGAAAGCGCTAAAAAATGTCTGAAAAATACCCAGATCGATGCCAACACGATCGACAGCGAAGTGATCAAAACCCTTGCACTGTACGGCCCTGAAGGGGAAGAGCTTCGCCTTTTGGTCTCATTTTTGAAAATGACCAACGAGCTTGATCGTATCAGTGAAAATATGAAAAAGTACAACGTCCGTCTGCAAGAACTTTGCCATGGCGAATGCGACATTAAGGTAATGGCCCCTTCCATTATTCAGCTCCAAAAAACAACCCTTAATGCCTTGTCTTATATTCGCGAATACCTGGAAAATATGAGCTCTTCCGACGCGGCAGAACTCTTTCGCAAAGTATCGGTCGAAGAGTCCAAAAATGATGATCTTTTCTCCGTTGTCGAGAAAGATCTTCTCAATCTCATCTCCGAATCGCATGAACTCTCTGCCGATTACGTCAAAGTGCTCTCAACACTGCGTAAACTCGAGAGAACTGGAGATCGTACCGTTAACATCGCATCCTTGCTCTTGTACGCCCAGCAAGGCGGCGAATTAAACTTTCACGCCTAAGGAGCCCAGCTTGAGTGCGCTCATACTGATCGTCGAAGATGAAGAGGATATTTTAGAGCTAATGGAGTTCAACCTCTCACGCGAAGGGTTTGAGACGATGGGGTTTCGAAATACCAAGCGTGTGGTCGAAGCACTCGAGGAGGAGAAGGTCGATCTGATCTTGATGGATCGAAATCTCCCCGGGGCCGAGGGGAGTGAGTTTGTCGCTTCGTTGCGTACTCGCGGAATCGATACTCCGGTTATCTTTATCAGCGCCAAAGACAAAGATTCGGACATAGAACAAGGGTTTGAACGAGGCGGTGATGATTATCTCACCAAACCTTTTAGCATGAAAGAGCTGATTTTACGGGTCAAAGCGATTCTCCGTCGCACCCAAAAGCTTTCCAACCAAGGAAGTACTACCTACCGAGATATGACCCTCAATCTTGGATCGCGTACCCTTATGATAGAAAACAATCCCATCGAACTGACCAAACTCGAATTTGATCTGCTGCATGCCCTCATCAGCAACCAAAACATCGTACTGGACCGTGATTATCTCTTAGAGCATGTATGGGGCGGCGATGAGGTGTATCAAGACCGAACAGTCAATGTCGCCATCAATCGTCTCAAAGAAAAAATCGATCCCCATAAGAGCAAAGACTACATCAAGACAGTACGGGGAGTCGGGTACACGCTGTGCTAAAAATCCATCAACTCTTTTTCCTCAACACCCTTGCCCTTTTTGTGGGGACTCTCACTATTGCTTCCTTTATCGGCTACTATACCCTCAAAGAGATGATTGTAAACGACAACATCAATCATCTCAAACGAACCATCGAGCTTGTTGCCACCAAAAGCAATCAATCCAGCACGCTGGATCATTATGCCAAGATTGTTTACAATCAAACCGATTACCGTGCTACCGTATTTGACACGGATGGGAACGTTTTGGCCGAAAGCAACATCGACAAACGCTCCGTAAATTCAAAAAACAATCGCGAAGAAGTCATGAATGCCACAACGCTTCCGTATGGCATTGAAACACGCCACTCCGCAACGTTTGATGAAGATTATATTTTTGTGGCCAAACAAATTGTATTTCATGGCAACATTGTCATTCTCCGCCTTGGGGTAACGCTTCACAGTGTCATGGGATATTTTTACGAGCTGTGGATCAAGCTGGCCGGATCGTTTGCGCTGTTTATCATCGTCGCCCTCATTGTTGCGTTCAAAATTTCCAAAAAAGCACGATACGATATTGCCCAAATCACCCACTATCTCAATGAAATATCGGCAAAAAATTATACCGCCACGCTAAAACCTGAATATTTTAGAGAGTTTCTACAAATCACATTGCTGCTTAAAAATCTTGTCAAAAAACTTCGCAACCGCGACAAACAAAAACGCAAATATACGGCCAAACTCCGCCTGATCAACAAACAGCAAAACGATATTCTCTCCGCCATCAGTCATGAGTTCAAAAATCCCGTTGCCGCGATCGTAGGGTATGCCGAAACCCTTCAAGAAGATGCTAATCTCAGCCTCTCCATACGGGAAAAGTTTTTAGAAAAAATACATGCAAACGGCCTTAAAATCAGTACGATGCTTGACCGCCTCGCCCTCTCGGTCAAACTCGAAAACAATGATTTTTCGATCAAACCGACTCTGTTTGATCTGGATTCTTTGTGCCGTGATGTCATCTACACCCTT
Organism: Campylobacterales bacterium; assembly: GCA_038329855.1. GTDB lineage: Bacteria > Campylobacterota > Campylobacteria > Campylobacterales > Sulfurimonadaceae > Sulfuricurvum. The sequence continues at coordinate 27,404 of JBBQNL010000001.1, read as the reverse complement.
CGAGGAAAATACCCCCATCGTACTCTCATCTATGAGGGGGAATCTAAAGAAGTGTATGCAGACAAAACGATGATCGACTTGGCCATCACCAACTTAATCGACAATGCCATCAAATATTCCGAAGATGACGTCACCCTCAGACTCACCGATCATGCGATAGACGTCATAGATAAAGGAATCGGTATTGCACCGCAGGAGCTGGAGCTCATCACCAGCAAGTTTTATCGCGTCCAAAAAAACAGCTGGGACAACTCGATGGGGCTGGGGCTTGCCATCGTCAGCTATATCCTCAAACTGCACGACACCACCTTGCGCATTGAAAGCACCTTGGGTATCGGCTCGACGTTTAGTTTTGGAATCGACACCCTCCTCCCAAAAAAATGATTGCACTTCCCCCCGAACTTAACCCGATTCTAAACGCACTCAATGCCCACGGTATCACCCCCATTATCGTAGGAGGCTATGTCCGAGATGCGCTGCTGAATCTTCACTCCAAAGACATTGACATCGAACTGTATCATTTAAGCTCGCTGGATGAAATCGAGCAGATACTCAAACCCTTTGGCAAAATAAATCTTGTGGGAAAAAGCTTCGGTGTCATCAAACTCAAAATAGGCGAACTGGAGATTGACTTTTCGCCCCCTCGCACCGAGTCCAAACATACCGCCGGACACAAAGGGTTTGACGTCCAGTATGATTTTACGCTCGACTTCACAACCGCCGCCCGCAGACGCGACTTCACGATCAATGCCATAGGGTATAACCCCCATACCAAAACGGTATTGGATCCTTATCACGGTGTAGACGATTTGCACAACAAACAGCTTAGGTGTGTAAATGAAACAACGTTTATCGAAGATCCTCTTCGCCCCTTGCGAGCCGTGCAGTTTGCCGCTCGTTTTGATCTGACATGCGATCCGTTACTGCTGGATCTGTGCGCAACGATGATTGCCAATGGTGCCCTTGAAGAACTCCCCAAAGAACGAATTTTTGAAGAACTCAAAAAACTTTTTCTCCTGAGCCCCAAACCTTCCATCGGAATGAACCTGTTACGCCAAATGGGAGGATTGCCTTTTTTTACCCCCCTTGACCGATTTGAAACCACACTGCTTGACCCTATAAAGCATACTGAGGGAAACTTGTGGATCCATACTCTTATGGCTTTGGATGAAATGGCTCGTTTACGAACAGGGGATTCTAAACAAGATCTGGTCCGAATGTTTGCCGTGCTACTCCACGATTGCGCCAAACCCGTCACGACCATCCTAGAAAACGGGAAAATCAAGGCTCCACACCATGCCAAAGTAGGGGCAGTAATCGCTAAAGACTTTTTAGAAAAAATCACCAACGAACACCGCTTAAAAGAGGAGGTTCTTCCCCTTATAGCCTATCACGGAAAAGTACAAAAATTCTATAAAATATCAGCATCCGACTCTGAAATTTTGCACCTTAGCGTGCTCGTTTGTCTAAGAGAACTTATTCTCGTCGCTGCGGCCGATTTTTATGGAAGAGGAATTAACAGGGACCCTTCTGAGCCTTTTGAAGCGGGTGAATGGCTAAGAACACAAGCCTTACGACTGGGGGTTTTGTCCTCTCCTCTAAAGCCCTTGGTTATGGGAAAAGATTTGATTTTTATGGGGCTTATTCCCTCAACGGCATTTAAAACCATCTTAGATGCTGCCTATGAAGCACAGCTTAACGGACTGTTTTTAACCAAAGACGAAGCGATTAAATGGACAAAAAGCCACTTAGTAATGGCATTGTAATCGAAACTATACTACAATAACACAATAAATTGACGCAAGGTTTTACATGCTCGATAGAATATTTTTCCACTTTACCAGACTCAGTGCGCTGCTGATCCTCCTGATCGTTGCGTGGATTTTTGTCGTTCTCTTCAATCATTCGCTGGAAGCTATGAATACCTTCGGATTGGATTTTATCACCAAAGACGAGTGGGCACCCAATCTTGACAAATTTGGAGCCTATGCCGCCATTTTTGGTTCGGTTGCTTCGACTTTTTTAGCAATGCTTCTCGCTATTCCTATCGCCATTGGGGTCGCTATTTTCTTGAGCGAGATTGCCCACGATAAAATCAAAGGTTTTTTCGGAGTCAGCGTTGAACTTCTTGCTGCTATCCCTTCGGTTATCTACGGGATGTGGGGTCTGTTTTATTTCGTCCCGATCTTGCGCGATATTTTTGGCGGTATGGGGATCGGATTGCTGGCGGCAGGGATCGTTTTGGCGATTATGATTTTGCCGTTTATGGCAGCCGTTACCCGTGATGCGATGAACACGACGCCCGATATTCTCAAAGAATCTGCCTACGCATTGGGCGGCACGCAATGGGACGTTATCAAAGACGTTATCATCCCCTACTCCAAAGCAGGTATTATCGGTTCGCTCATTTTGGCGCTGGGACGTGCCATCGGTGAGACAATGGCCGTTACTTTCGTAATGGGAAATGTCCACCATGTCCCCGGATCGATCCTTGATCCGACCACCTCGATCCCGGTTACTCTGGCCAACGAGTTTACCGAAGCCGATTCGTCGCTTTATTTCTCAAGCCTTTTTGGTTTGGCGCTTACCTTGCTCGTTATGAGTTTCGTGGTTATCGCGATTGCCAAATTTTATTTCTTACGTAATTCAAGGAGGGCCTAATGACCGCGGTACAAAAACGGATCGTTATCAATAAAATTGCGCTGGCCTTTTCAACGCTGAGTGCACTCATTGCGTTAGGCTTTTTATTTTGGATTTTAGGCGTTTTGGTGATGAAAGGGGTATCCGCTTTGAACTGGAATATCTTTATCTTCGAAGGGGCCCCTCCGGGATACGAAGACAGCGGTCTCAAACACGCCCTTGTGGGTCAATTGATCTTGGTAGGCCTTGCAACCTCGGTCGGTGTCCCTTTGGGTATTTTGGCCGGGACCTATTTGAGTGAATACGGCAAAAACTCCAAGCTGGCTCACACCATCCGAGATATCAGCGATATTATGATGTCGGCGCCTTCGATCGTTATCGGAGCGTTTGTTTATGCCATCATTGTTATGCCCATGGGACACTTCAGCGCCTGGGCCGGAGCCATTGCCTTGGCCATCATCATGATCCCTATTATTTTACGGACCACCGACGATATGCTTCAGCTCGTACCCGGAACACTTCGTGAGGCGGCATTTGCGCTGGGAGCTCCGAAGTACAAAGTTATTTTAAGCGTGGTCTATCGTGGTGCAAAAGCCGGTATTTTGACCGGCGTATTGCTGGGAATTGCCCGCGTAGCCGGTGAGACGGCACCGTTGCTCTTTACTTCGTTTAATGACAACTTTTTCACCACCGATCTTAACGAAGCGATGCCCTCCCTTACCGTTACCATGTTCAACTACGCCACTAGCCCCTATGAGGATTGGCAGCAGATGGGATGGGCAGCGGCATTTATTCTCTCAATGTTCATTTTGGGTCTCAATATTGTGGGACGACTTATTTTATTAGCTGGAAAAAGGAAATAATTTATGCCAAGTATTATCGATATCAAAGAAGAGTGTGCTCTCCAAGTTCGAGATTTTGAATTCACCTACAAGGGTGCACCGGAACCTAGCTTGAAAAAAATAACGATGCCCATCGCAAAAAACTCGGTTACGGCACTCATTGGACCCTCAGGATGCGGCAAAACAACCCTCCTTCGCTCATTCAACCGAATGCATGATTTGTATCCTGGAAATAAATATTCAGGCGAGATAGAGTTCGAAGGGCGCAATATTTTGACCCCGAAAGAGGATTTGATCCACCTTCGTACCAAAATCGGGATGATCTTCCAAAAACCGACGGCGTTTCCGATGTCCATTTTTGACAACGTTGCGTACGGGTTGCGTCTTCAGGGGATCAAAAATAAAACTGAGCTAAAAGACCGTGTCGAAAAAGCACTCCAAGATGCCGCTATCTGGAAAGAGGTCAGCGATCGTCTTAAAAATGATGCGAATGGTCTCTCAGGTGGTCAGCAACAGCGCCTGTGTATCGCTCGCGCCATCGCCGTAGAGCCGGAAGTATTGCTCTTCGACGAACCTACCTCGGCGCTTGACCCCATCTCAACCCAAGGGATTGAGCGTCTGGTCATCGAGCTCAAAGAGCGCGTCAGCATCATCATCGTCACCCATAATATGCAGCAAGCCGCGCGAGTAAGTGACTATACAGGCTTTATGTATTTAGGGGAATTGATTGAACTGGGTGTTACTGAAAATCTTTTCGTTACTCCAAAAGAAAAACTGACCCAGGAATACATCACCGGCAAGTTTGGTTGATAAAAGGGTCTTTTCCCTTTTATTTCTTCTTTGTAACTTTCTTTTTCTCTTCTTTACTGCTCACCTTGACTTCGCTATCAATCTCAATGACCGTATGAACATTGCCTCTGGGATAAAAATCGGCAACAACTTTTAAGCGCTTAGGAGCGATTTTATCCTCAAAAAGGCTATAGATCTCGTTTGCACTGTTTTCGTGCGAAATATGACGGTTTCTGAACGAATTAATATACAACTTGATAGCCTTAAGTTCTGCCACCCATTTATCTGGTGTGTATTCAATCGAAATCGTTGCAAAATCAGGATATCCGCTGCGAGGACACAAACATGTGAACTCCGGCAAAGTTACTTTGACGACGTAATCACGCTCATGGGCATTGGGCCAAATCTCAAAATCTTTTTCTGTATCAAAATCGGCTACGATTTGTTCTCCGTATTTCATAGTATTTTTCCTTGTTGTGGATCTAAGACTCTAATTTTACCGAGAAAATTACCCTGTCGATAGTTAATTTTCAATTGTTGTGCTATCTCATCGCTTTCTTCATCTTCTACCATGTTGATCCACGTAAGCGCGCCGCACAAATGGGCAGCAATATTCAGTCCTTGTAGAATATTTTGATATTTTTCTTCTCTGATGTGACGGGGAAACAGGGGATCAAAACGGGCAAAATCGACAGGAAACTCTTTGAGATACATCATAGTCGTGGTATTTCCGCCGTATTTATCCAACCCAATTTTATACCCGACTGCTCGGTATTGGGCAATTTGTTCGCGAAATCGTTTCATTTGCGGCGAATACTCTTTTTCTTCAAACAAAAGAACGATCTTGTTTTTTGCGTTGGGATAATGCTGCAGCAGTTCAAGTGCATAATTAAAAAACAATCCGTTACGCAGTGTAACCGGAGAGAGGCTAACGATATAATTCTCATTTCCCCCGGCGCTTAATTTTACGACCATTTCCAAAAGCCGTTCTTCATATTCACGCATTTTGCCCAAACGGTTTAACAGGGGGATAAATCGGCTTTGGTGAATCAGTACCCCTTTGTTGTCGATAAGCTTGAAGACGGTTTCGTACATTCGCTCTTTGTCGCCGACAATTTCTTGCAGAGCAATTGAAAATCGTCTTGCATTAAATGCTTCTAAAACCGATTCTTCAAGCCGTGCAGGGAAAACATTATCATTGTCAACACTGTTCTCATCTTCTTTATATGCGTATTGGAGTTCATAGAGACGGGTTATTACCTCTTCATATTTTTTGACGTATTTCGTATCCAAAAAGACACAAGAAAGATTTACTTCCATCTCATTAATGGTATTATTTTTATATTTGGCTAAAAAAAGTTCAATAAGAGCGTTATTTTTTTCTTTTTCACCGCGTATGAGAAAAATAATATCTCCCCCTTTGTAGCGGCAGACGGGGAGCTTTTTAATACCTTTGGAAGCAAAAAATTCATTAATATGCCTCAACGTCTCTATTAAAACAATATCACCGTTTTTTACCCCGTACTTCTCGTTAATCCCGGCCAAATTATTTACACTGATCATCACAACTGTTTTGGTCTGATGCTTATACCAACGGTAATAAAATTTCATGAAATAGTCATTGGTAAAGGTATGGGTTGTTGAATCGGTGATGGCTTCATATGTACTTTGATTGATTAAAAAGAATAAAAAATAAACCGCAGTAGCTAATAGTATGAATGAGAGAAAAATGACCGATAAAATGGTCGATTCAGGTTCTAAAAAAAGGATTATCAAACTGACAACGCTAAGCAAAAAGATGGGCAAACCCATACGCAGTGCTAAAACAAAGCGATGAGAGCGTTCTTTTTCCTCCGTATAAAAAGACATTAACGCTTAAATATCCAAGTGCTTAACGTCTTTTGCGTGGGTTTCGATGTAATTTCGGCGCGGTTCAACATCATCCCCCATAAAGAGACTAAACGACTCGCTAGCAGATTCAGCGTCATCAATGGTAATACGCAGCAATACACGGTTTTCTGGTGTCATCGTTGTTTCCCAAAGCTGTTCTGGATTCATCTCCCCTAGACCTTTGTAGCGTTGGATATAAGATCCTTTTTTTGCATAGTCGGTTACCATTGTTAATAATTCGAGTAAATCTCCCTCCAACGGTAAATTCCAATCTTGAATTTTACGGAAAATGAAATTAGCCTCTGCAAAGTGCGGGGAAGCAAACAGCTCGTCGTTGACATGAAGTTCTTCCAATCCCCCTTTGGTTTGAACAAAGAGGTGCATGTCTTCGTCATTAACACTCTTGCTTAAGATATTATATCCTTGAGCGTTTAAAAAGGTTTCGACATAGGTATAAAGATCAGTTAACGAAAGGGCTATAAAATCCGGATTTTCAATGAAATAACGGATCAAATCGACCAAGGCGTAGCGGCGTTCCAACGCATCGAGCGTACTGCGATAGTGATCGACCATTTTGAAAAAGGATACTAAATCATTGACACCGATATTGAGATTATCCATCTCCAATGCTTCAATCCCGTTTTCAATCAAAAAGGCATTCATTACGCGGTCATCTTTAAAATAGATCTCTTTTTTCCCTTTTTTATATCGGAACAATGGAGGCTGCGCGAGATAAAGATAGCCGTTTTCAACGATTTTAGGGAGATATCGGAAGAAAAACGTCAATAACAGTGTTTGAATATGACTGCCGTCAACGTCAGCATCGGTCATAATAATGACTTTATGATAACGGAGCTTGTCTTCATTAAACTCTTCCCCAATTCCGCATCCCAATGCCGTGATCATATTGGTAATTTCTTCAGATTTGAGAATTTTGTCCAAACGTGCTTTTTCGACGTTGAGAATTTTACCTTTGAGCGGCAAAATTGCTTGGAAAACACGGTCACGCCCTTGTTTGGCAGAACCGCCCGCTGAATCCCCTTCCACAAGATAGATTTCGCTGATGGCCGGATCTTTGCTTTGACAATCGGCGAGTTTCCCAGGAAGAGTCCCTACTGTCATCGCATCTTTACGTCTTGTTAATTCACGTGCTTTTTTAGCTGCTTCGCGTCCGCGTGCTGCCATCAATGCTTTTTGGACAATTGCTTTGGCTTGCAGAGGATTTTCTTCAAAATATTTGGTTAAACGGTCATAGGTTGCTTTTTGAACCAAAGGACGAACATAGGTATTACCAAGCTTTCCTTTAGTTTGTCCTTCAAATTGTGGCTCAGGAACACGAACAGAGACAACACAAATAAGACCTTCGGATACATCCTCACCCGTAAGCGGCACATCTTTTTCTTTGGCATTTCCGTTTTGTTTGTTGTAGTTAGAAATAACACGGGTCAAACCTGCTCGGAAACCCGCTTCATGTGTTCCGCCGTTAGGGGTGTTGATATTATTGACAAAGGTATAGGTTTTGTCATCATAGCTGTCGTTGTACATGATGGCGATATCCATCTCAATATCTTCCGCTTTTTCATTAAATTCATACGCAAGTGCCACAACCGGTTTTTTATTCATATCGGTTACAAACTGAGTGATTCCGCCTTCAAAATGATAGGTATTATCTGCACCCGTACGCTCGTCTTTAAACTTGATCGTGATGCGAGGATTCAAATAAGCGAGTTCTTTAAATCGTTTGGCCAGGTAATCGTATTCGAAGGTAACGGTTTCGGTAAATATTGAAGGATCGGGAGAAAACTCAATCGTTGTCCCTTTTTTACGCGTTGTTCCAATTGCAGCAAGAGGTTGTTGTGGAATACCGCATTTAAAATCTTGTTCAAAAATTTGACCTTCACGAAAAATCGTCATTTTAAGATCCGCACTCAATGCATTAACAACGGATACCCCTACCCCGTGAAGACCACCGGAAACTTTATAGGTATCTTTGTCAAATTTCCCCCCTGCGTGCAACACCGTCAATACAACGGTTGCTGCTGAGATTCCTTCTCCTGGATGAATATCGGTCGGAATACCGCGACCGTTGTCACTGATGATTGCAGTGCCTGCTTTGGTAAGAGTAACGTTAATGGTGTCACAGTGTCCTGCCATCGCTTCATCGATCGAGTTGTCTACGACTTCATAAATGAGGTGATGGAGTCCTCTATGACCCGTATCCCCGATGTACATCCCTGGACGTTTTCGAACGGCTTCGAGACCTTTTAGGACTTTAATATTGCTGGCACCGTAATTTTCCATAATTTCTCCCGCTATTTGCGTGTTTAAGTGCTTTATTCTATCGCAAATAAACTAAAAAGGAAATTTTATCAAAATAGGGGGGAAAATTTATCTGGGACGTTCTGTGCGGTTTACTGCACATGAGCTTTCTGCTGAAGAAAACCCAGTGTTAACGTAGCTTATAGGGATGTGTTCCTATTAGCGTTTAAATAACAATCGGCATAACGATCGTTTTAAAATTATCGCTTTTTAGAACAAAAGGCTGATTGGATTCATTGGCTTCGAGAGTGAATTCATTTGTCGTGACTTGACTTAAAAAATCTAAAATATAACGGCTGTTTATGGCTAAAATAAAAGGGGAATCGAATCCATTTTCTATTTCTATGGCTGTTTTTGCTTCGATATTGTCATCACTTAAACTTTCAAATAAAATAGAATCATGCGTAAATGTCAGTTTTAGGTCATTGGAGATCGTTGTAATTTGTTTAATGGCCGAGATAATAAGTGTTTTGGGTAAAACAATGGTTCGTGCTGCTTCTTTTGGGATAATACGGGAATAATCTGGAAATTTGCCATTAATGAGTTTAGTAAAAAAGAGGGAATTTTCGGATTTTATAATCAAATGGGTATTGTCATAATAAATTTCGATGTTATCGGGAAAAAGTTTTTGTATTTCGATCATTGCTTTTTTAGGAACGATAATGGAGAGTTCTTCTTCGTTCACGTTATCGATATGAACCAAAGCAAGACGTCTAGTATCGGTTGAAACAAAATTGATTTGATTGCTTTTAATATCAATCAATGCACCGTTGAGTTCGAATTTTGGATTGTTGGTATCGGCTGATGGGGTGATTTTTTTAAGAGATTCGATTAAAAGCTGAGAGTTAATAGCAATATTGGGTTTGCCTTCAATTGATGGAAAGGCTGGGAATTCGGTACTTTTATAAGTTGGAAGTTTAAAGTTTGACCGTTTTTGACGTATATGCAGATTTTCTTTAACGAGTTCTAGTTCTATCTCTTCATCTTTTAAAATACGAACAATATCCAGCAATTTTTTTCCATTGGCAGTGATAGATCCGGGTTCTTCCACTGTATGTGCATGGGTTTGCAAGGCAAGACCTATTTCAAAATCGGTTGCTTTTGCACTCAGTGTTCGTCCATCGGTACTGATGCAAATATGCGAGGTAATTTGAGAGGTATCTTTTTTTTCCAAAAAGGGTTGCAGATGGAGCAAGATATTTTCCAATACCGATTTTTCAATGGTCATTTTCATTATGAGTTCCTTATTATTTATAAGTAAGTAATTGTAATAGTAGTAATAAGGGGGTGTGAATGTGTGAAAAAGCACATCTAAGCCCTTACGACAGGGTTGAATTGATGTGATGAACATTTTTATTTCATTCACACTTATTCACTCTTTACGAATTATAGCTTTTTTAAAATTCCATTACAACAATAATTTTACTCTTGGGTCATTGCAGAAATTTTATTGGAAAGTTCATCGACCTTTATTTTGAAATCTTCATCATTTTTCATAATTTCTTGAATTTTTTTCATGGTATGACTGACTGCCGTATGATCTTTCATTCCAAAATAGTGAGCCAGTTGCGGCATTGAGTTTGGAGTTAGATTGCGAGAGAGATATATAGCGATTCGTCTTGCATACACAATACCGCTGTTTCGGCTTTTTGAGCGAATTTCACTGGATTTGACATTGAGTTCTTTGGAAACAATTTCCACAATGGTATCAATGGTGATATTGATCCGTTTTTCGGCCATTTGTTCTTTTAAAACGTTGCGTGCAAATTCGATGTTGATATCAACTCCCATAAGCTGGGAATAAGCATTGAGTTTCGAGAGTATCCCCTCAATTTCGCGTGTATTGTTTTCAATAATCGTTGCAACATAGTTGATGACGTCGCGATCGAGTTTGACACGGTTGATTTCACATTTTTTCTTGATAATCTCGATTTTTGTTTCAAGCTCTGGAGGCTGTATATCGGCAACCAAACCCCATTCAAAACGGCTTTTGAGACGTTCTTCCAAACCGCCAATTTTTTTAGGGTGTTTGTCTGAGGTGATGATAATTTGCTTATTTTCATTTCGTAACGCTTCAAAGGTATGAAAAAATTCTTCTTGGATTTGATTTTTTCCGCTTAAAAATTGTATATCATCGATAAGCAAGAGATCACATTTACGGTATTTATCTTTGAACCTGTCCATTGTTCGATTGCTGAGATGGCGTGAAAAATCATTCAGAAATTGTTCCACAGAGGTATAAATAACCGTTTTGCCTTGCGCGAGCATCACATTTCCCACTGCTTGCATCAAGTGGGTTTTACCCAATCCGACCCCACCGTAGATAAAGAGGGGATTGTACACGATACCCGGTTTTTCACTCACATTTTTTGCCGCGACGAAGGCAAAATTATTGGATCCCCCGACGACAAAATTTTGAAAAGTATAAGAAGGATTTAAAAGGGCTTGGGGGATTTTATCGTTGTGTAATACGGTGACGGTTGAAGAGGTGGCAGCTTGCGCCTGCGAAGCGGCCGCTTTTATTAAGATACTGACAGCAGGCTTTACTCCCGTTTTAATTTCAAACAGATGGGATATTTTATCGGCATATTTGGTTCGTATCCAGTTGGCTATCAATGGATTAGGGGCAATAAAAATGGCTAAATTGCTTTTGGATTCTTCTTCGTTGTAGTGAAGCTGTTTGATGTAGCGCTGATAATCGACTTCATTGATTTCATTTTTTAGCATTTGCAATACCATACTGCCAATATTATTCATTTATATCCTCATCTATGTGAATAGTGTTTCGAATAATAGCAATATTTGCCTATAATTAGGGATAAAATTAATGTGAATATCTTTATTCACTGATGTGAATAACTAAATAATGGGTGTGAAATAAAATGACAATATTAGGTATTGACCCCGGGACACGAAATTGCGGATATGCGTTGGTTAAAATTGAGGGGCAAAAATTTCGCCTTATCGAAGCGGGACTCATTAAAATGAAGAGCGAGGGACTGCAATATCAAATACCACAAATGGTTGAGGCCTTGGAACAGCTTTTTAAAACGCATACCATTGATGAAGTCGCGATGGAGGATATATTTTATGCGCATAATCCCAAAACAGTTTTAAAGCTGGCGCAATTTCGAGGAGCGATCATGCTTAAGATTTTACAGGAGCATGGAATGTTTGCAGAATACACGGCACTGCAAGTCAAAAAATCTCTTACGGGAAAAGCTAAAGCAGCAAAAGAGCAAGTGGCATTTATGGTAAAACAAATTTTGGGGATAACCAAAGAGATAAAACCGCTGGATATAACCGATGCGATGGCCGTAGCAATAACACATGCTCAAAGAGTAAAGTTGGAAATCAATCAAAAAAGCAGAGAAAAGTAAAGCAAACGGTCAACACACCAGGGAGACCGCTTGTTTAGAAGTGTATCGAAAGAGTCTTAGAGAGGCTTAATTTTTTTGAGTTGTAATAACAATTAAACAAAAATTGTGTATTTAAAAATAAAAGGCTTAAATTTATTTGAAATAGAGAAAAATCATTATTTTTTTTGATAAATGTGTAATATTCACACTGTGAGCGAGATGTGAATAAAGGAAGAAATTTTTAGGTTATTATTCCTATAGTTTTTACTTATTTAAGAAATAATTTAGATAAATCTATCCTGAATATAAAAGATGACAAATTTGTTTGAGAGCCCTAAAATAGGGGGTTTAAAGAGACTTTTTATGAATTATAATGATTTCAGTTATGATTAAGTCAATGTTATAAAAAGTTATTCACATTAGTAACGATTTGATCACTGTAATCAAGTGGTAATACCTGTGTAACACAATTGAAATTCACATATTCTACCATGCCATATTCTAGCCCATTTAAAGGTGTCGATTATGGTCAATGTAGAAATGCTTCTTAAAAAAGAACATCCATCCCTATTTAAATTTCCTGAAATTTTTTCTAAAACGATTGTGGGGTTTACCCGTTTGGTTGTGCGTGAAAATTCGATTAATCATTTTATGAAAATTCATGAGACAAAAAGCGGATTGGATTTTATCCATGCCGTTTTAAAACATCTAAATGTTTCGTATAAAGTCATTCATAATGAAATCGAAAATATTCCCGTAATCGGAAAAGTTATTATTGTTGCCAACCATCCATTGGGTGCTTTGGATGCACTGTCTCTCATCCAAATGGTATGCAGCGTCCGATCCGATAAGAAAGTAAAAATTGTAGCCAACAAAATGCTCAGTTCACTGCCACAGCTCAAAGAATTTATTATCAGCGTTGATAACATTCATGATAAAATTCCCAAACATTCATTACGACAAATTGATGCGGCGCTCCAAGCAGAAGAGGCTGTGATATTTTTCCCAAGCGGTGAAGTATCACGAGCCGGATTATTCGGAATTAAAGAGAGTATTTGGAAGGGGGGATTTGTCCGATTTGCAAAACGTAATTCCACACCAATCTTGCCTATATTTATCAAAGCACGAAACAGCTCACTCTTTTATGCCGCCTCATGGCTCTATAAGCCTCTAGGAACCCTTTTGCTCAGTCATGAGATGTTTGCTGCGAAAAATCAGATCTTCGACTTTAAGGTAGGGGAAATGGTGCCACCGCGTGCATTCAACGATTCAGGAATGAGTGATAAACATCATGCTAGGTTATTTCGCAAACATGTTTTGCGTTTGTCAAAAGGGAAAATCGGCATCTATCCAACCGAGCGCTCCATCGTTCATCCCGTATCACGCCAAGATATTCGTCAGGAATTAAAAAGTGGGGAACGATTGGGAGTGACAAGTGACAACAAACAAATCTATTTGATTGAACATGATAGCGCTCCAAACCTGATTAATGAAATCGGTAGGTTGAGAGAATATTCATTTCGTAAAGTGGGGGAGGGGAGCGGAAAGTCATGTGACATTGACGGGTATGATCGCTATTATCACCATCTTGTTTTGTGGGATGATGATGAGCTTGAAGTTGTAGGAGCCTATCGGATCGGGGAGTGCGGATGGATACTCTCATGGCTTGGAAAAGAGGGGCTGTATCTCAATGAGCTGTGCGATATCCATGACAACTTTGATCCGATTCTTGAGGATGCGATTGAACTGGGTCGCAGTTTTGTTCAGCCAAAATATTGGGGAAGCCGAGCATTGGATTATTTGTGGCAGGGAATCGGGGCCTATTTGAGCCATAATCCGCAGATAAAATACATGATCGGACCGGTAAGCATATCGGGTAATTTCCCTAAAAATGCTCAGGACGCCCTTGTTTATTTTTATTCTCACTATTTTGGAAGCAACTATACGATGCTCAGGGCTAAGTCGCCGTATCAGCTTTCAGAGTTTGTTCAAGCAGAATTCACCGATTTTTTTAAAGGTGACGATTACGATGAAGATTTTCGCCGATTAAAAAACTATCTGAAGTCGTTTGATCTGAGTGTCCCAACCCTCTATAAACAATACACGGAATTGTGCGAAGAGGGGGGTGTCGAATTTATCGATTTCGGTATCGATGTTGATTTTAACAATTGTATTGATGGCTATATAATGGTCGATATACGGAAAATAAAAGAGGCAAAACGTCAAAGATATATGAGAGAAGTATAACACCGTTCCGTTCGCCCTGAACTAGTCGAAGGGTGAATCCATGGTTCAACAAAACAAGGGTACCGCTCGCGAAGCGATGTTTCCTTGAACTCACCATGAACGAAAGTTCTTTTTTATTGGTCGATCCCCATCGCCTTGAAACATGTCGAAATGAAATCCTCTTTTGAAACAATATGATAGTGTTCCCCCTCGTGATCAAACTCCAAGGAGTGAGCATGCAATAACAATCGCGTTGCCCCTCCCATCTCCAGCCTCTCTTGCGGGGTCAAGAGTTTGTCTAAAAATCGTCGTATGTCTGTTTCGTTTTGCCCATAGATGGGATCACCGACAATCGGATGTTTCACGTGAAACAAATGGACCCGTATTTGGTGGGTACGTCCTGTAAAAGGAGAGGCCTCTACGAGCGTCATATTATGCTGCGGAAAATAGCGAATGGGTTTAATATAGGTACGGGAAGCTTTTCCCTCAGGATGAACTTTAACCACCATTCTTACCAAAGTATCGGTGTCTTCACGGCGCAAGAGAGGCTCTTGAATGTCTAAATCATTTTCCAAATGACCGTGCACCATAGCCATATAACGCTTGGTGATTTGACGGTTTTCAAATAACAATTTTAAAACAGTTTCGGCTTGCTTGTTACGAGAAGCAAGGACAAGCCCGCTGGTCTCTTGATCGATCCGGTGCGCGACGTTAGCATCACTGCCAAACTCGTGTTTGATTTCATCGCTCAGAGAATAGGGGGTTTTGCGACTTTGGGGGTGAACGAGCACACCGCTTGGTTTGTCATAAACAGCAAAACTTGGAGCAACAAACGATGCCTTTAATCCTTGCGATAGGGGCTCAAACATAAGAAAGTCAAACTCCCCTTCGATAAGTCCCGCTTGATTGCTCATCACGACACCGTTTTGCGTGAGCCGTCCTTTTGCGATGAGGCGTTGCGCTTCGGCTTGTGAAAGTCCAAGCTCGTTAATTAAAAATAAAAATGCTTTTTGACGAGTAGGGGCACACAGTTTTTTGGTGACGAAGGGCAATTTAATTCCTTTTTAGGGTCGATTGGATAGACTATATTTATTAATATAATGCGCATTTTAGCATACATAAGGGGTCAAAATATGGTAGATCGTTACAGCAGAGAAGAGATGAAATCCAAATGGAGCATTCAGGCAAAATATCAAGCGTGGCTCGATGTAGAAAAAGCGGTCGTGGTTGCGTGGAATAAGCTGGGATTGATTCCCGATGAAGATGCGCAAAAAATTATTGCCAATGCAGGGTTCAGTGTTGAACGTATTGATGAGATCGAAGCGATTACGCGTCATGATTTAATCGCATTTACTACCTCGGTTTCTGAGACGCTGGGAGAAGAGAGTCGTTGGTTCCATTACGGGATGACTTCTTCGGATACGGTGGATACTGCGGTTGCATTGCAGATGCGAGATTCGTTAGCGCTGATCATCGAAGACGTTAAAATGGTGATGGAGTCGATTAAGCTCCGTGCGATGGAGCATAAGATGACGTTGATGGTCGGACGCTCCCATGGGATACATGGCGAGCCTATCACGTTTGGTTTAGTGTTAGCGGTTTGGTACGATGAAATGGCGCGCCATCTTACTAACTTGGAACAAACGATGGAGGTTATCGCGGTGGGTCAAGTATCGGGAGCGATGGGTAACTTTGCTCACGCACCGTTAGAACTTGAAGAGTATGCGTGTGAGGCGTTAGGATTAAAACCTGCCCCTGCATCCAATCAAGTTATCCAACGTGACCGTTATGCCCGTCTTGCTTCTACGTTAGCGTTGTTAGCAAGCTCCATCGAAAAATTTGCCGTACAAGTACGCCATTGGCAGCGTACGGAAGTGTATGAGTGTGAAGAGTATTTCGCGGTGGGACAAAAAGGTTCATCGGCAATGCCTCACAAACGTAATCCTATTTTGACGGAGAACATTACAGGGCTCGCTCGCATGGTTCGCTCATACGCAGTACCTGCAATGGAAAACGTGGCGTTATGGCACGAGCGTGATATCTCTCATAGTTCGACTGAGCGGTTTTGGCTCCCGGACAGTTTTGTAACCTCTGATTTTATGCTGCATCGTTTTAATAGTGTTATCGCAAAACTCGTAGTTTATCCAGAGAACATGATGCGCAATCTAAACCTAACAGGCGGTTTGGTTTTCTCTCAGCGTGTATTGCTCGAGCTTCCTCTCAAAGGTGTTAGTCGTGAAGATGCATACCGTATTGTTCAGCGCAATGCGATGAAAGTATGGGAAGGTTTGCAGCAGGGTAAAAGTGCGACTAACGAAAATAACGAAAGTTTGTATTTGCAATATTTATTGGATGATGAAGAGTTGCGTCAAAGTTTGAGTGAAGAGGCAATTCGCGAATGTTTTAACTTTGATTATTATACGAAGAATGTTGACCGTATTTTTGCGAGAGTTTTTAAGTAATTTATATTTCTTTTCTTTACCGCAAGAAAAGAAACAAAAGAAGCTCATCGCTCTCATGAACGCTTCACTTATTTTGGCATGTATGCCAAAAAAGTGGCTCTTCGTGATTCGAGAGATAGTTATAAAGACAAAGAATATTGGCTCACTATCTGCTTAAAATTATTGAACAAAAAAGAATCAACAAATTATAAGAATTTCTAAAATTTTGAGGGTATAATATACGCTCTAAGAATGACAAGGAACGTACTGAATGCTAACCATTATTAAACGTAACGGCCGTCGTGAGCCGTTGGATATTACCAAAATTCAAAAATATACTTTTGCTGCCGTTGATGGGCTGCTCAATGTCTCACAGAGCGAACTTGAAGTGGATGCTCAAATCCAATTTCGTGACGGGATCACCAGCAATGAGATTCAGCACACGTTGATTAAAACAGCGGTAGACAAAATCGACATCGACTCACCTAACTGGACGTTTGTCGCATCACGCCTTTTCTTGTACGATTTGTATCATCGTGTTAATGGATTTACGGGATACGGCAGTTTGTTAAGTTACTTTGAGCGCGGCGAAGCAGAAGGGCGTATTCTTTTAGGATTACGCGAGAAGTTTGATCTTGCAGTGCTTGAAAAACACATCGTCCCTGAGCGTGATTTGGAGTTTAACTATTTAGGCGTTAAAACCCTTTATGACCGTTATCTTATCAAAGACCGCAAAGGTGACCCTATCGAATTGCCTCAGCATATGTTTATGGCAATCTCCATGTTCTTGGCACAAAACGAATCGGACCGTGAAGGGTGGGCAATCAAGTTTTACGACATGATCAGCCAGTTCCAAGTGATGCTTGCCACCCCTACACTTTCAAACGCCCGTACAACACGTCATCAGCTTAGCTCGTGTTATATCGGTTCAAGCCCTGATAATATCGAAGGGATTTTTGATGCCTACAAAGAGATGGCATTGCTCTCTAAATTCGGCGGCGGTATCGGTTGGGACTGGACGCAAGTTCGTGCGATGGGATCCTTTATCGACGGGCATAAAAATGCGGCGGGCGGAACGGTTCCCTTTTTGAAGATAACCAATGACATCGCAATCGCGGTGGATCAGCTTGGTACTCGCAAGGGAGCTATCGCGGTTTATCTCGAGCCGTGGCACATGGACGTCAAAGATTTCCTTGACATCAAGAAAAACTCTGGGGAAGAGCGCCGTCGTGCACACGACTTGTTCCCTGCTTTGTGGATCAACGATATGTTTATGAAGCGTGTTGTTGAAGACGGTATTTGGACGATGTTTGATCCGTACGATGTCAAGGATTTGAGTGAACTGTACGGTGATGCGTTTGAGAAGCGTTATGTAGAACTTGAACAAGATGCAAGCGTGATTAAAGAGCATACGAAAGCCAAAGATCTGTGGAAAAAAATCCTCACCAGTTATTTTGAATCGGGCAGCCCGTTCTTGTGTTTTAAAGACAGCGCTAACCGTGCTAACCCCAATGACCATTACGGGATTATCCGCAGTTCAAACTTGTGTACGGAAATTTTCCAAAACACCCAGCCAAACCACTATCTGATTAAAATCAAATTTGAAGACGGGACGTTTGTAACGTACGAAGAAGATGCGTTAGTCAAAGTGGACAGCGGTATCGAAAAACCGGCTAACAAAGTAACGGCATTGGATTCATTGGGCGGACGTCTTATTTATATCGTGGAAAAAGAAAAAGTCGATGGGGCAACAGCGGTGTGCAACCTGGCGTCTGTTAACCTCTCACGCATTAACACCAAAGAAGAGATCGATCGTATTGTCCCTATTGCCATCCGTGCTTTGGATAACGTTATTGATTTGAACTTCTATCCTCTGGAAAAAGTAAAACGGACTAACATGAAAAGCCGTGCAATCGGTTTGGGTGTTATGGGTGAAGCACAGATGCTCGCGGAAAACAAGATCATGTGGGGAACGCAAGAACATTTCGACAAAATCGATGAAGTGATGGAGTCGGTGAGTTATAACGCGATTAAGGCCTCTTCCGACTTAGCGGTTGAAAAAGGGTCGTATGCCGAGTATCAAGGCTCCAAATGGAGCCGCGGAATCATGCCAATGGATCATGCAACGGCAGAAGTGCAAAATCTTGTGGATCGCGGCGGATTGTTTGCTTCGAGTTATGACTGGAATGTTCTACGTGAAACCGTTAAAAAACAAGGGATGCGTAACGGATACTTGATGGCAATTGCTCCGACGAGTTCAATCTCTATCCTCACCGGTACGACCCAAACGATCGAGCCCGTCTATAAGCGTAAATGGTTTGAAGAAAATCTCTCTGGGTTAATCCCTGTGGTCGCTCCGAAACTTTCTCCTGAAACATGGGGATATTACATCCCTGCCTATGATCTGGATCAGACGATTTTGATCAAAGCGGCGGCCATTCGTCAAAAGTGGATCGATCAGGGGCAAAGCCTCAATATCTTTATCACTCTCGATAAGGCAAGCGGTAAATATCTCAACGACATCTACATGCTCGCATGGAAGCTGGGACTTAAATCGACCTATTATCTCCGATCCCAATCTCCGGAAGCCAAAGAGGATACGACAGACCGCTCGATGGAGTGTGACGGGTGCCAGTAAAGCCCCTAAACGCTCAAGCGCTAACGGCATTGTTAGTGCGCATCGATCATGCAAAACACGGTGAAGTCCGTTCCGTCACTCCCCTTTCCCCTACTTCCATCGAAATTCGTTTTAGCGTTCAAGACATTGCTCGCGGGTATGATTGGATTGATATAACGTTTGTTATTAGTGGTGTGAGTGATGCAAAACTAGTGAGTGATAACGTTTTGAAATCACTCGATGTGTCTGAGGGGATTACCATAGAGATAAGCGCTAATACATGCGCATTAGGAATCGGCAGTTATAGCGGACGGGTGAACGAAGCACCGTTGTATATTATCGGAACGTCGATGGGGTATGAAGAGATGCCTTTTAGCGGTTAAGCAGTTCTTTCACGCACGATTCAATCATTGTATACACATTCTCAAATCCTTCAAACCCTTTAAAAAAATAAGGATCGGGGACATCAGCACCCTCATATCCGTAATCCCCTAGTTTGATTAGATTGGTACACCCCATCGTTTTAAGATCATGATAATTACTTTGATCAAGTGCGACAATTAAATCAAAAGTAGAGAAATCTATTTTTTTGACCTGACGGGCACGGAGATGGGAGATATCGACATTATGATCTCTCGCGACTTGTACGGAATGTGTACACGGTGACTCACCAACATGCCAATGCCCTGTTCCCGCAGAATCGACCGTGATGGCAAGACCACTCTCTTCTATCAGTTTACGTGCTATCCCTTCGGCAATCGGCGAACGGCAGATATTTCCGAGGCAGACAAAGAGGATGGAATTCACCCTTTTTTCTCCAACAAGCACAAAAAGAACCCATCAATCGTATCGGTGGGTAAAATCCTCACTCCGTTTTGAATCCGCTCATCAAATACTTCTTTCCCCCAACGCTTTAGAGGCTTTTGAATGTTATCGAAAGGCAAAGTAAGGGGTAAAGTCTTTAAGTGCTCTCCATGACGCTCTAAGAGGTGATGAAGAGGGCTTTCATTCTCTTCAGGAGAAAAGGAACACGTTGAATAGAGAAGTTTTCCTCCCGGCTTGAGGGCATCGAAGGCAGAGAGGAGTAATCGGCGTTGGAGCTTGGAGGTCTCTTTGACTTTGTGAATGGTCCAAAAGGACATCGATTTGGGTTCATGGGTCTTAAAACGCGCTTCGGACGAACACGGTGCATCCAGCAGTATTTTGTCAAACATCTCGGGGCATTTTTTCCCAACGCTTCGTCCATCGGTCATGTAAGTATGGGCGTTGGTAACCCCTTGAGCTTTAAGATTGTCACACATCCGGAAAAAACGTTCGCGAGAGAGTTCTACGGCAGAGAGCCAACCCGTATTTTCCATCATCCCGGCTAACATAAGCGTTTTGCCTCCCGGGGCAGCGGCTAGATCAAGAACGGTCTCTTCAGGTTTTGGAGCCAAGAGGAGAGGGGCGATCATGGAGGAGAGATTTTGGATATAGAGCCGCCCGCCATAAAACGCATCGGTTTGTGTGAGTCGGAGTTTGTCTTCGGGGGCAATGCGATAGACCCCTTCCATAAACGATGTTTTCCATCTTACTTTCTCGTAGGGAATTTGGGCAACTTCGAGTTCAGATTCAAGCTCTTGCGGGGTTGATTTGAGGGTATTGACCCGAAAGGTTACTTGTTTTGGGGCATCGAATGTGCTCAGGATTGCTTCGAGCTGCTCTTGCGGAACAATTTGAGAAAGGCGCTCTTTAAATGCTTCGGGGAGGCTCATTTTTTTGTCACCGCGAGACGAACAACCGATGCCAGGCCGTTGTGTCCGCTCCCCTCTTGCAGTTGGACATCAAGCTCAACGAGTTCAATGACGGTGCACTGAAGATTCTGGAGAATAGCTTCAAGTGCCTCAGCCGTATAGAGAAGGTTTTCGTCTTTGGGACCGCCTGTGGTACGAGGAAGCTGCTCAAGAGAGAAAAACTCCCCTGCAAAAATTCCGCCGGAATGCAAATGATCAAGGGCCTTTGCAAAAACTTCACTGCGAAGAGGCTCCTGTAGATGGAGGAAGGAACACATGATGGCATCGTACGCACAATCGGGCTTCCACTGCTCTAAATCGGTGTGAATGAGAGAAATAGAGGTGTTATGCTGATGTGCCAGCATGGAAGCTTTGGCGAGGCCGATGTCCGAGGCATCGAGTGCTGTGACATTGTGCCCAAGCTTGGCGGCATAAACCGCATTGCGCCCTTCACCCTCACCTAAAAACAGCAAATTTTGAGACGGAGTAAGGGTATCAAGATGAGATTTTAAATAGAGGTTTGGGGTGACGCCATAAAAGTATCCCTCTCGCTCAAAGCGAGCATTCCAAAATTCGCGCTGATCACTCATCGGACTACCCCGTCCAAGATAGGGACAAAATCACATACCTCAAGGGCATCTTCCATGATCTTACCGCCACGTTTCGTAAATCGGGTAATCACTTGCTCTCGTCCTCGTTCCATAGGGGCAATCAAAATCCCACCCTCGCGCAATTGATCGAAGAGTTTTTGGGGGATAGCGCGTGCCGAAGCCGAGAAAAGGATACGGTCAAACGGTGCATACTGCTCCCAGCCGTTTTGCCCATCATCGGTGCGGGTATGGATATTTCCCAGCTTCAGATGCCGAAACCGTTCTTTGGCTTCCAGCAGAAGGGATTCGATCCTCTCAATGGTAAAGACACGGCGAAAGAGATGGGAGAGAACGGCGGCTTGATAACCGCTGCCGCATCCGATCTCTAAAACACTGTCGCACCCCTCCGGGCTTAAATACTGCGACATCTTAGCTACTGTGAGAGGGGAAGAGATAAACTGCTGGGCGCCGATGGGGAGAGCGTCGAGACGATAGGCATTATGCCGCAATGCAAGGGGGACAAATACTTCGCGATTGGTGTGTATGATCGCATTTCTGACCGCAGGGCTTAGGGGGTATTTTTTTATAATCTCGTCACTCATGCGAGTGGTTTTAATGATGGTGACTTTATCAATCATGGGAGGTAATTCCTATATTCAAATAGCGACGCATCGACGTGACGGTGCGCTGCTCATACATGGAGGCAAGCGATGGAGCTCCGTTATTTCGTAGTTCATGCCCAAAAGGGTTAATGATACCGCTCATGCCGCTGGTATCCTCATTGTCCGCATCCGAAGCAATAACATAACATTGATTCATCACGGCAAGGGCATTGGTAAGGGTGACGAAATGTTCAGTGCGAATTTTTCCCCATTGTGCCGGAACGGCGATAATATCACACCCCTCAAGCTGTTGCCAAAGTTCTTTAAATCGAAGCTCAAAACAAATGAGAATCCCGATCTTGATCCCTTGAAAATTAAAAGGGAGAATCTTTGACTCTTCTCCAGCGCTAAAGTGCTCCACTTCGCCGCTTAACAAAAAGAGCTTTGCTTTGGATTGAGCGTGAAGTACGTTTTCATTGCTAATGGCGTAAGAAATATTGTGAAACTCTTTGCCCAGCTTAGTAATGGCGGTGAAGATGAGGAGCCGATTTCCGAGAAATCCCATAAGCTTATCGAGGGCATAAGGGGTAAACGCTGCTGCTTCCTCGAATTTTTCGTAGGCAAATCCGGTCAAGACTACTTCAGGTGCTACGATGATGGCATCCTCGGGCGATTGAACGATGAGAAGTATGAGCTTTGTCAGATTGTTTTCAAAATTCTCTTCGGTTGAGAGACACAGCGAAACGATGGGCTTAGAAATCATCAAAGCTGAGGCTTCCTTTTGAATAGTTCGTTACGGTTCCCTCGAAAAAGTTGGTTTTTTGGTCATTAAATTTCGAGAAATCATCGACCCATTTGATCGGATTGGCAACATTATAGAGGGGTTTGAGTCCTACAGCATGTAAACGCGTGTCGGCTAGGAATTGAATGTATTGAGCAACAATCTCGTTGGTTAATCCTAAAATTTGACCCTGGGTAATGTATTGGCCCCATGCTGTCTCAAGCTCTACAGCCTTACGAAACATGTCATACACCTCTTCAATCAACTCTTCGGTAAATAAATCAGGGCGTTCGCGTTTGAGTGTGTTGATAATGTTTTGAAACAAAACGAGGTGGGTTACTTCATCGCGCTGGATGAAACGGATCATCTGTGCCGATCCAAGCATCTTGCCTGAACGTGCAAGAGTGTAGATGTAGGTAAATCCACTGTAAAAGTAAATCCCTTCCAAAATCTGATTCGCAAAACACGCTTTGACAAAGGCGCTTTCGCTTGGGTCATTGGCAAGCTCATCGTAGCGAGCTGCAATGGAATCATTTTTGGTTTTAAGCATCATGTCTCGGCGCCATAGATCGTATATTTCGGCACTGTTTTGACTGATGGAGTCCACCATAACGGCATAGCTTTGAGAGTGCAATGCCTCTTCAAAACTTTGGCGCACTAAAATTAGATTGATTTCGGGTGCAGTGACATACGGATTGATGTTGTCCATAATATTGTTGGTTTGGAGGCTGTCCATAAAGATGAGCTGAGAGAGGGCTTTATCATAAGCCGTTTTTTCCATCTCCGTGAGGTATTTATAGTCAATCGCATCCCGAGTCATATCGACCTCTTTGGGAAACCACGTGTTGTTGAGCATCATTTCCCATAAGTTGTATGCCCACTGGTATTTGATGTTGTTGAGCTCGAAAATACCCGTTGGATTCCCCCCGAAAATACGCCGATCATTCACATGTTCGTTAGAAGAAGGATTATAAATTTTTTTGCGTTTCATGTGATGATCCAATGGTTGAAAATAAGTTGCTCATTATGCCCGTATGTGCCTCAAAAAAGATTTAAGTGTGTTAAAATTGGTCATTATTTAGATGATTTACAGGATGGTTTCGGGTGAAAAAACAATATTTGATTTATACGCTTTTGGCGGTTATGAGCCTTTATACGATTGGAGGGTTTTTCGGTGTTCCTTATCTCATCAAACACCGTGTTCCGGATATCGTGGCCGACGTTACCAAAGGGGGAAAGTTTAAGGTCGAATCAGCTTCTTTTAATCCTTTTATTTTTCGTCTTTCCCTTCAAAATGGTACCTTTAAAAGCCCAAAAAATGGTGATTTGGTTGCCATTAAATCGTTGAGTATCAATGTCAATCCACTCGATTATCTCTGGCGAGGGAAGTGGGTAGTTGAGAGCATACACATTGAAAAACCTCAGATTTCTCTCGCGAAAGATGTTAATGGTGAGATGAACTTTGGATGGCTGCTTGGCAGCGATGAGAATGAGACGAAAGAGCCTTCACAGCCGTTGGCTTTATTGATTGAAGACTTTACCCTTAAAAATGGAAAGATTGAGTATGCCGATATCAGCGAGGGGAAAAACTATCATGAGAGCGTGAACGGGATCGGATTTCACGTAGAACATATTAATTTGCAAGAGACATCGAAGAGCAAAGGGGCATTGCGTCTGTATGCGACCATTAATGATTCCGGATTTATTGATCTACGCGGAAAAATCATTTCGATGAAACCATTCGCCTTGAATGGGAGTGTAGCATTTAACTCAGGCAAACTTTATACCGCATGGCGCTATTTTAAAGAGAAACTTCCCATTGAAGTAGCCGATGGAACGGCTGCTTTTTCGTTGGATTATGCGTTAAGTGCCGAGGATATCAATGCAACAAAACTTTCCCATGTTCAGATCGATTTGAATTCTCTTCGATTCATTTCCAAGGGGGAAGAGAGAAAGTTGTTGGATGTGGGGAGTGTTAAAATCTCTGATGCAACTGTGTGGCCGATGCGCAAGGTATTGGATGCGAATGCGCTGAAGCTCAATGGTCTGGCGTTGAACGCTTCACGATCACGTGATGGGGTGATTGACTGGCTGGAGTATATGGAGCAGATCAAAAAAGCATTTCCCGAAGATGAAAATGAGACGAAAATCCCTTGGACCTTTAACGTACGTGATGTTGCTTTGGAAAATATGGGGGCAACTTGGGACGATCGTGCTCCCAAAATACCGTATACCGCTGCACTGGAAGGGGTGTCGGCGTACGCTCAAAATGTCAGCAGTGACCCTCAAAAAACGTTGAATCTCCAACTCAAAACAGGGAAGTTTGGGGCTAGACGTCTTTCGGATAAAGTGGAAGTGCTGGATTTTGAATCGCTGGAAGTCGATCAGATTTCACTGGAGCAAGAGGGTAAAAATATACAGGTGAACAATGTGACCCTCGAAAAAATGAGTGCGTCGTTAAAACGGCTTCGCAACGGTGCTTTGGATGTGCAAGGATTTGTATATATCCCGCCAAAGAATAGTACAGAAGAATCCAAATCGCCATGGAGCTATCGTCTGGACCGGTTTGCTCTTAAGGATTCCAAAGTAAATTTCTTGGATGAGGTACCTGTTCGTCCTGTGGGCATTCATTTGGATCGTTTGAATGCGGATGTGAGAAGATTTTCAAGCAACCCGCGGGAAACAATGGAGATTGAACTCTCCGCAAGAGTGAACCAAAAAACAACCTTGGCCCTTTCGTCTGCACTTCGGCGGGTTGCATTGCAAGCCAAGGGAGATTTTGAGCTAAACCATTTTTCACTCCCCCTTATCGATCCTTACATCGAGTCCAGTACGTACGCTGCGCTGCGGCGCGGTGATCTTGGTCTAAAAGGGAGCTATTCGTATACTCCTGAAAAAATGTTCATAGATGGAAAGCTTGCTTTAGAAGACTGGGTCGTAGAAGATCGCAGAGATAAGTCCGTTTTATTGGGATGGAATCGTATTGGGGTGACTCCGTTTGTCTATCATTATCCGGATAACCGACTTAAAATCAATTACATTGCTGTGGATGGGTTGTACACAAACGTTTTGATCGATCAGAATAAAACTCTTAATTTCTCAACCCTCAGCAAAGTTAAAAAAAGCGACGCCAACGGGAACAAGAAAGGGGGAAATGCGTTTGGTATTGATGTCGTTAAGCTCTCCCTTCTCAACAGCAGTGCAGCATTTAGTGATCTTTCCCTTCCCTTGCCGTTTAAAACCTATACGCATGATTTAAGCGGTGAAGTGCTGGGAATTTCAACGACGAAAGATGTAACAACCTTTGTGAAACTGCGAGGCGGTGTCGATCAATATGGATTGGCTAAAATTGATGGAAATATCAATACGAACGCCCCTAAGAATTTTACCAATATGCGTGTTGCCTTTGAAAATTTGGAACTGAAGCAGTACACTCCCTATTCCCTCAAATTTTTGGGGTATAAAATTACAGGCGGAAAACTGTTTTTAAATCTGGGTTACAAAATCGATCAAGGAAAACTCAACAGTCAAAATCAAATCGTCATTAAAAAAATTGAGCTGGGTGATGAGCAAGCCGGTGGATCGAAATGGCCGATGGGGCTTGTGGTCGCATTGCTTGAAGACAGCGACGGGGTGATTGATATTGATTTGCCGATTGAGGGGGATGTGAATAACCCCGATTTTAAATACGGCAAAGTTGTCTGGCAGGTGATCGGCAATCTTTTGACCAAAGCCATTACGGCACCTTTTAGACTGCTTGGTGCGATGATGGGATTGGAAGCGGATGATGATTCTCTCTCCAACGTTTCGTTTGAAGCGGGTGAAGAGACTCTGCTTCCCCCTCAGCGCGAAAAACTTGATAAACTCGCCACATTGTTGATAAAACGCCCTAAACTCATCTTGACAGTACATGGCGGATGGGCTCTAAGTGAAGACGAAAGGGCTTTGCGTATACAAAAACTAATCAAAGAGGTTATGGGAACGCCGTCAAAAGAGGGGGTTGTATCGGTGGAAGTGATGAGCCTGGAAGCCCTTGAAGAGACGGCTAAAAAATCAATAGACTCCAAAGAGCTCAGAGAACTTCGTAATGCTATGAAAGAAAAATACACCCAAGAAGCTGAATACACCCATCGCTATAGCGCTGCATTGATTGAAAAACTGATTCCGCTTCAAGTATTGGCACAGCCTGAATTGGCCCAATTGGCAGCCAAACGCTCTCTGGCTATTGTTGAGTATCTACATAAAAATCCTGATCTTCTGGGCCGTGTATCAGCAGGAGCAAATGAAAAAAGTACGTTTGACCCCAAAGAAGGGGTGGCAACGCGTTTAGAATTGAGGGTAAAATAATACACGCTATTAACCCGTTTCTCCTATAATGTTATTTTTATAATAGGAGAGCGTTATGCCATTTTCACCTCAAAAACGTGCCGGAACATTCAACGGTATTATTTTCGTCGCTATTTTTGCGGCAGCGGCAACGATGATTGCCGATTTGTCCGTGGTTAAAAATATGGGCATCTCCCCTCTGGTTGTGGG